>JAGBDE010000052.1 GCA_017937655.1 Clostridia bacterium
CCAGACTTCCATCTCACCGAAGCGCTGACCGCCGAACTGGGCCTTGCCGCCCAGAGGCTGCTGCGTGACCAGAGAGTACGGACCGACGGAGCGGGCGTGCATCTTGTCATCAACAAGGTGGTGGAGCTTGAGGAAGTACATATAGCCAACGGTGACCGGGTTCTCGAAGGGATCGCCGGTACGGCCGTCATACAGCTGAATCTTGCCGTTGGGCTTGGAGCCGTCCACGGGACGCAGGAAGCCATAGCCGGGCTGCTCGCTGGCCTTCTCCAGCAGCTTCTCGATGTCGTCCATGGTAGCGCCGTCGAATACGGGGGTGGCCACATGCCAGCCAAGGGCCTTGGCGGCCATGCCCAGGTGCACTTCCAGCACCTGGCCGATGTTCATACGGCTGGGAACGCCCAGGGGGTTCAGCACAATCTGCAGGGGAGTACCATCGGGCAGGAAGGGCATGTCCTCTTCGCGGAGGATGCGGCTGACAACACCCTTGTTGCCGTGACGGCCGGCCATCTTGTCGCCCACGCTGATCTTACGCTTCTGGGCGATGTACACGCGAACCATCTTGTTCACGCCAGGGCTGAGCTCGTCCTTGTTTTCACGGGTGAAGATCTTCACGTCCACAACGATGCCGCCCTCGCCGTGAGGCACGCGCAGGGAGGTATCGCGGACTTCCCGGGCCTTTTCACCGAAGATGGCGCGCAGCAGGCGCTCTTCAGCGGTCAGGTCGGTTTCGCCCTTGGGGGTCACCTTACCCACCAGGATGTCGCCGGAGTGGACCTCTGCGCCGATGCGGATGATACCGTCTTCGTCCAGATCCTTCACAGCGTCATCGCCGATGTTGGGAATATCGCGGGTGATTTCTTCCGGTCCCAGCTTGGTTTCGCGGGCTTCGGATTCAAACTCCTCGATGTGGATGGAGGTATAAACGTCTTCCTTGACCAGCTTTTCGCTGATGAGGACGGCGTCTTCGTAGTTGTAGCCTTCCCAGGTCATGAAGCCGATGAGCACGTTGCGGCCCAGACCGATTTCACCGTTCTCGGTGGAGGGGCCGTCAGCCAGCAGATCGCCCTTTTCAATGACCTGACCGGCCTTGACCCGGGGACGCTGGTTGATGCAGGTGCCCTGGTTGGAGCGGGCAAACTTGCTCAGGTGGTAGGTGTGGCGCTCGCCAAGCTCGTCCTTGACGACGACCTCGCTGCCGGAAACCTTTTCCACAACGCCGCTTTCCTTGCTCAGCAGGCAGACGCCGCTATCGTGGGCAGCCTTGTATTCCATACCGGTACCAACGAAGGGAGCCTCAGCCACCAGCAGCGGCACGGCCTGACGCTGCATGTTGGAACCCATCAGGGCGCGGGTAGCGTCATCGTTCTCCAGGAAGGGAATCATGGCGGTGGCAACGGAAACCACCTGGCGGGGGCTGATGTCGATCAGGTCGACCCGGTCACGGGGCACAGACACGATCTCAGCCTTGTCACGGACGGCCACGTGATCGTTGAGGAAGCAGCCGTTCTCGTCCAGGGGCTCGTTGGCCTGGGCCACCAGGTAGAAGTCCTCTTCGTCGGCGGTCATGTAGGTCACTTCGTCGGTCACCCGGCCGGTTTCCTTGTCCACCCAGCGATAGGGAGCTTCGATAAAGCCGTATTCATTGACCCGGGCATAGGTTGCCAGAGAACCGATCAGACCGATGTTGGGGCCTTCAGGGGTCTCAATGGGGCAGATACGGGCGTAGTGAGAGTAGTGAACGTCGCGGACCTCGAAAGAGGCGCGGTCGCGGTTCAGACCGCCGGGGCCCAGAGCGGACAGACGGCGCTTGTGGGTCAGCTCAGCCAGGGGGTTGGGCTGGTCCATGAACTGGGACAGCTGGCTGGAACCAAAGAATTCCTTGATGGCAGCGGTCACAGGACGGATGTTGATCAATTCGCCGGGGCGCACTTCATCGGCGTCCTGGGTGGCCATGCGCTCGCGGACAACGCGCTCCAGACGGGCCAGACCGATGCGGATCTGGTTCTGCAGCAGTTCGCCCACAGAGCGGAGACGGCGGTTGCCCAGATGGTCAATATCATCGGTGTAGCCAAGGCCGTAGGGCAGGCCCAGCAGATAGCTGACGGAAGCCACGATGTCCTCGGTGATGATATGCTTGGGGCACAGGTCGGCAGCGTGGGTGCGCAGGGCGTCACGCAGGTCGTCCTCGTTCTGGTTGCCGTCCAGAATTTCCTTGAACAGGGGGAAGAAAACGTCCTCCTGGATGCCCACTTCAGCGGGATCAAAGCTGAGGTAGCAGGCAGCATTGACAAACTTGTTGCCCACCACCTTGTGGGTCTGGCCTTCCACTTCAACGTACACGCTGTTCACGCCGCTGTCCTGGATCTGGCGGGCCACTTTCTTTTCGATGACGTCGCCCTTCTTGACCACAACTTCGCCGGTGGCGGGGTTGACAATATCCTCGCCGGCCACCTGATCCTGGATGCGGGTAGCCAGAGAGAGCTTCTTGTTGAACTTGTAGCGGCCCACACGCATCAGGTCATAACGCTTGGGGTCGAAGAACAGAGAATTGAACAGATTCTGGGCGCTCTCCCGTGTGGGGGGCTCGCCGGGCTTCTGCTTTTTGTAAATTTCAATCAGGCCTTCGTCACGGCTGGTTGCGCCGTCGCCGCGCTGCAGGGTGGCCATCAGCCGCTCGTCCTCGCCCAGCAGATTCACGATCTCTGCATCGGTGCCGTAGCCCAGTGCACGCAGAATCAGGGTAAGGGGCAGTTTTCTGGCACGGTCAATACGCACCCACAGAACACCGTTGGAGTCGGTTTCATACTCCAGCCATGCGCCGCGATTGGGAATCACGGTGGTGGAGAACAGGTGCTTGCCGGCTTTGTCGATCTGATCTTCATAATATACGCCGGGAGAACGTACCAGCTGGCTGACGATGACACGCTCAGCACCATTGATGATGAAGGTGCCGTGCTCGGTCATGATGGGAAAATCACCCATGAAAACGTCGGATTCTTTGATCTCGCCGGTTTCACGGTTCTTCAGCCGTACAAATACCTTCAGCGGCGCAGCATAGGTCATGTCTCTTTCCTTGCAGCGCTCCATGGAGTTTTTGGGCTCCTCCAGGGTATAGTCCACAAACTCCAACGCCAGGTTTTCCGTAAAGTCCACAATTGGCGAAACGTCGTCCAGCACTTCCTTCAGGTCAACCTCAAGGAAACGCTTGTAGGAGTTTTTCTGCACCTCGATAAGATCGGGCATGTCCCGGATCTCCTGGATGTGGGAAAAACTCATGCGCTTTCTCAGCTTCCCCATTTGAACCTCGTGCACCATAAATGCCATCACCCCTTATGTTCTCGCATAGGTCGAAACCGTTTGGTAGAAGCATTTTGCAATGAAAGATTTTCCTGTTGCTTTTTTCGCCCGGGGCATGTACAATACCTAAAGGCGTTCATTGAAAATGCGCTCAGTTCCGATACTGATGCAATTCTATATTATATCCCCCCTTCCTATCCATGTCAATACATACATGGAAATTTACTGCATTTTCTTTCCGCTTCGGTCAAGAGCAAAAAAACAGGAAAGGAACAATCCGCGTCATGACAAAATTCGGTCAGGTTATCGCCTATAACAATGAAACCGGCATCGCCACCATCCGCTACGCCCGCCCCGAGGCCTGCGAGCACTGCGGCGCCTGCGGCCAGGGCGGCCGGGAGGAGACCATCGACCTGCCTGCCCAGTGCCAGGAGGGCAACTGGGTGCGGGTGGAGCTGCCGGACAGCAAGTTCCTCACCGCCAGCCTGTTTGCCTACGTGGTGCCCCTTGTTTTGTTCCTGGGCGGATTTTTCCTTGGCGACGCCCTCACCGGCTCCGAGGGGCTGACGGTGCTGTTTGGGCTGATCGGCCTGGCGCTGGGCTGCGTGGCGGTGTACTTCATCAACAAGTCCATCTCCCGCCGGGAGGACTGGCGGCCCCACGTTTCCGCGGTGTACGATTCCTGCCCCGAGCAGGCCCAGATGGGCTGCAATGGCGGTAAATGACGTTTTTGATCATTTCTTAGCAGTAATGCCAAAATAGAAAATATTTCCTGCAAAACCCTGTTCAAAAGCAGGGTTTTGTGCTATACTATTTCATGTATTACTAGGTCGTTGGCCTTTGACATACGTACAAAATTTGCGCACTCCACCAGCATACTGCCTCCGGGCCGCATGCATGGCGTTCGTTTATGTGCTGTGCGTATCTTCAACTGACGTTCCTCAGTCTGATGCCCTTTGCATGGCGTCCGGCTGTTTTTGCACATCCTATATAGAAAGAAGGAGGCTTACAGAGTGCAGAACAATGAACCGAAACTCCGCATTATCCCCCTGGGCGGCGTGGACGAATTCGGCAAAAACATTACCGTGGTTGAATACGGTGAAGATATTCTGGTGGTGGACTGCGGTTCCATCTTCCCCAAGGAAGACATGCTGGGCGTTGACCTGGTCATCCCGGACGTCACCTATCTGATCAAAAACCGCGAGCGCATCAGAGGCATGCTGCTGACTCACGGCCATGAAGACCACATCGGCGCAACGCCCTACGTGCTGCGCCAGGTTCCCATGCCCCTTTACGGAACCAAGCTGACCCTGGCCCTGGTGGACCTGAAATTGAAGGAGCACCGGGTGGCCGGCATCCCCCTGCATGTGATCCGTCCCCGGGACGAATTGGACCTGGGCTGCTTCCATGTGAAGTTCATCCATGTGAACCACTCCATCGCGGGCGCGGTGGCCATCGCCATCACCAGCCCCGTGGGCACCATCGTTTTCAGCGGCGACTTCAAGGTGGACTATACCCCCATCGACGGCGAGGTCACTGACCTTGCCAGCTTTGCCATGCTGGGCAACGAGGGCGTGCTGGCCTTCCTGTGCGAATCCACCAACATCGAGCGCAAGGGCCACACCATGAGCGAGACCAAGATCGGCCAGACCTTTATCGACATGTTCCAGCAGGCCAAGGGCCGCGTGATCGTGGCCATGTTTGCTTCCAACATCCACCGTGTGCAGATGGTGGTGGATTCCGCCGCCATGTACGGACGCAAGGTTTGCTTCATCGGCCGGAGCATGGTCAACGTGACCCGCGTGGCCATGACCATCGGCGAGCTTTGCATCCCCGAAGAGAACATCATCGACGTGGATGAGCTGGACAACTACCCGGACGACGAGGTCCTGGTGGTCACCACCGGCAGCCAGGGCGAAGCCATGGCCGGCCTGACCCGCATGGCCTACGGCGAGCACCGCAAGCTGCAAATCCGCCCCACGGACACGGTCATCATCTCCGCCTCCCCCATTCCCGGCAACGAGAAGCCTGTGTCCCGGGTCATCAACCAGCTGTACCGCTGCGGCGTGAACGTGATCTACGGCCAGCTGGGCGACGTGCACGTTTCCGGCCACGCCTGCCAGGAGGAGATCAAGCTGCTCCACGCCCTGTGCAAAGAAAAATACTTCATCCCCATCCACGGCGAGTACGCCAAGCTCTGGCAGCATGCGGAACTGGCGGAACAGCTGGGCGTGCAGAGCAACAACATCATCATTCCCGAGATCGGCAACGTGATCGAGATGACTCAGGACAGCCTGAGCATCGGCGGCGTTGTGCCCACCGGCGGCGTGCTGGTGGACGGCCTGGGCATTGGCGACGTTGGAAACGTTGTCCTTCGCGACAGAAAGCACCTGAGCCAGGACGGCCTCATCATCGTGGTCATGGCCATCGAGCGGGACAGCGGCACGCTGGTCTCCGGCCCCGATCTCATCAGCCGCGGCTTTGTGTATGTGCGTGAAAACGAAGACATCATCGAGTCCAGCCGGGAGCTGACCCGCGCCATTCTGGCGGAATACGGCCGCATCGACGGCAGCGAGTGGCAGAACATGAAGAACCGCATCAAGGACGAACTGCACCGCTACATTTTCGACAAGATCAAGCGCAACCCCATGATTCTGCCTATCATTATGGAGATTTAACCAATGAAGAAATATCGCATTCTGGCCCTGCTGCTTCTGCTCCTTTCCCTGACCACCCTCTGCCTGGGCCTTGCCTGCGCAGAGGAGGCCGACCCCACCCTTCCCCCGGACAAGGTGCTTTACAAGCAGGGCGATAACAAGGCCGAGATCAAACAGATCAAGCTTCGCCTGTACGAGCTGGGCTACTACAACTCCAGCAACCTGAACCGGGAATTCAACTCCACCATGACCCGCACCGTCAAGACCTTCCAGGAGCAGAACGGCCTGGAGGTTACCGGCAAGATCACCGTGGCGGACAAGGAATTCCTCTTTTCCGACGCGGCCCAGCCCTATGTGGAGCCCACTCCCACCCCGGCCCCCACGCCGGAACCCCTTCCGGAGCAGCGGCCTTTGATGGATCCCGCCGCCCCGGAGCGTGACGCCGACGGCTATCTGGCCGATGGCACCGAGTACTTCTACGAGAACGATGAAGACGGCCAGTGGTGCTATCTTTCCGGCGATTTGCAGATCCTCATCAACCGCTACGAGCGGCCCAGTGTGCCGCTGATCTGGTATGAGACGGAAATCTTCATGCGCAACGGTCAGCAGTTCCTGACCACGGAAACCAACCCCAAGCGCCCCGGCACCCGCTTCTCCTATCCCTTTGACATCGCCACCAACAATAAGTACGTCCTTGGCTTCACGGACGACTTCTACGGCCACCGTATCAACCGCAAGGAGCGGGAGGGCATCGTGATCCGCAACGGCGAGGTCATCTGCGACGACGATTATTCCAAGCGTCTGCACAACCTGCCCAATCTGGACATGATGGCCCAGTTCCCGGACGGCAGCCTCAAGTGCTACCGCTCCAGCACCATCACCAGCGAAGAGCTGCTGGCCCTGGGCGCGGTGAATGTGTACTGCTTCGGCCCGGTGGTCATCTCCGAAGGGCAGATTGACGAATACATCCCCGCCGGCTACTACGACACCAAGTCTCCCCGGCAGCTGCTGGGCATGATCGAGCCCAACCACTACCTGCTGGTGTCTGTTCAGGGCCGCACCAAAAACTCCGAGGGTTCCGGCCTGCGCTTCCCCACCGACCTGATGCTCCAGCGCGGCGTGGTGGAAGGCTTCAACCTGGACGGCGGCAACACCATGGCTCTCATTTTCCGGGGCCGGATGCTGAACAACCTGGCCAAGTGGAAGAACAAAACCTTCGTGCGCACCGTTACCTCCCTCATCGGCGTGGGCATCAGCGACAACGCCATCCCCGTGGAAGAGGAATAATCCCGCACTTTCCGCACGCAGCAGCTGTCTGCGTGCGTTTTTTCTACCATATATAAGGAGGATTCCCCCCGATGACTCACTCCGTGCTTCGAGAAAAAGCCCGTCTGGCCATGCTCGGCATGCAGCGATATTCCTGGGAGCAGGGCACCGCCATGCAGGCTTTATTGGAATGCGGCGACCTGGAAACCATGGCCATGCTGGCCGAAGAAGCGGCCTATCGCTGCCTTCCCGACGGGCGGGTGGCCATGATGAACAGTGAGACCGCGGTCAACGATCCCTGCGCCTGCGGAGAGGGGCTGTTTCAAGCGGCGAAGCTGCCGGGCCACGAGCACCTGGCTGCCGCTGCGGAAAAGCTGCTGCATTGGGCGTTGAACCTGGCGCCCCGCAGCAGCGATGGCATTCTGTACCACCTGGCCGATGGCCAGCAGTTCTGGAACGACTCCTTCTACATGCTCCCGCCCTTTCTGGCCGCCGCCGGCAAATATAAGGAAGCCCTGCGGCAGATCGACGGCCTGTGGCATGCCCTTTACGACCCGGAAACCGGTCTCATCCGCCACATTTGGGACGAGGGCAGGCAGGAATTCGCGGACGGCAATTTCTGGGGCAGCGGCAACGGCTGGACGCTGGCTGGCCTGGCCCGGGTCATCGCCCTGCTGCCGGACGCCTTGGCCGACGACCGGCAGCGGCTGATCTCCATGGCCACGAGCTTGCTGGACGCGGTGCTCCGTTACCAGCTGGACAACGGCATGTTCCACGACATCCTGAACGACCCCGCCAGCTTCCGGGAGTGGAACCTGAGCCAAATGGTCGCCTACACCATCTATCGGGGCATCCAAGACGGCTGGCTTTCCGCGAAATATCTGCCCCGGGCAGAAGCCACCTACCAGGCCGTGGTGGCCGCTGTGGATCAGCACGGCCGCATCCATCCGGTGTGCGGCGCGCCTTTCTTCAACAAACCCGGCCTTTCCGTGGAGGGGCAGGCCTTCTTCCTGCTGATGGACGCCGCCAGGGAACGCTGCCTGACCAAATAAATCGGGGGGATTTGCCATGCACCCGCTGCTTCTTGAAACCAAAGAACTGCTGTCCGCCGCGCCCTTTGACTGGGCGGTGTGCGGCGGCTTTGCCATCGACCTGTTCCTGGGCCGGGAAACCCGCCCCCATGGGGACATGGACCTGTGCGCCTTTGAGAAGGATCGCCCTGCCATTCAGCGGTTCATGCTGGAAAAAAGCTGGAATGTATACGAATTCCGGGGCATGGGCAAGGTGCGGTCGCTGGAAAAGTCCTCCGTCAGCGAAACCGGCCGCAACCTGATGTGCTTCCTGCCCGGCTGCGACCTGGTGCAGTTTTATCCCTGCGAGGAGGAGGGCCTGCTCTACCACCAGTTTTTCCCAAACGGGATGACGGAGCTGAATTACCTGGAATTCCTCTTCACCCCCACCGACGGAAACGCGCTGGTCTTCAGCCAGTCCCCCGCCATTCACCGGGAATTGGATCAAGCCATTCTCCGCCGGGACGGCATCCCCTACCTGGCCCCGGAGCTCGCCCTGCTTCACAAGGCCCGGGACCCGGAGCGGCCCGAATCCGTGGCGGATTTCCAGGCGGCTTTCCCAAAGCTGGAGCCGGAACAGAAGCGCTGGTATCTGGACAGTTTCCGCCGCCTGTATCCTGACCGGCCCAATGTCTGAACACAAAAGAACCCCCGTCCGCCACATCAGCGAACGGGGGTGTGTTTTCAGCAATTAGCCCAGCTTGGTTCCGCAGTTGGCGCAGAACTTGCCGCCTTCGGCCTTGGTGCCGCACTCGGGGCAGAAGACCGCAGCGGGAGCCACCTGCTGTGCGCCGCACTCAGGGCAGAACTTGCTGCCCACGGCGATAGCTGCGCCGCAAGCGGAGCAGTTGGTGGTGGCAGGAGCGGCAGCGGGAGCTGCGGGGGCTGCGGCGGGAGCCACAGGAGCGGCAGGCTGTGCGAAGGCCTGGGTGAACATCTGGCCCATGCCCATGCCGGCGCCCATGCCAACGCCCATGCCGGCCATGCCGTTGGGATTGTTGGCGGCTTCGCGCATGGCCTGTGCGGCCTGATACTGGGCGAAGGTGCCCATATCGCCCAGCACGCCCATGGAGGTGCGCTGGTCCATGGCCTTCTCCACGTCCTCGGGCAGGCTCACGTTCTCAATCACGAAGTTGCACAGGGTCAGACCCAGGGCTTCCACCTTGACGTTCAGGGCGTCGCGGCAGAAGTTGCTCAGTTCGTCGTAGTTGGCGGCGATGTCCAGGGCGGGAATCTTGCTCTGGGCGATGGCGTCGCTCAGGCCGCTGACCACCAGGCTCTTGATCTGGCCTTCCACGGCTTCCACGGTGTAGAGCTTGCTGGTGCCGAAGCACTCCTTCATGAAGGCGGTGGCGTCCTTCACCCGGAAGGAGAAGGAACCGAAGGCCCGGATGCGGATCATGCCGAAGTCGGCGTCGCGCATCATGACGGGGTTGGAGGTGCCCCACTTGCGATCCATGAACTGCTTGGTGTTGATGAAGTACACATCGCTCTTGAAGGGAGAGTTGAAGCCGTACTTCCAGCTCTTCAGAGCAGTCAGGATGGGCATGTTCTGAGTGGTCAGCTCATGACGGCCGGGCTGGAACACGTCGGCAAGCTGTCCCTCGTTGACGAAGATGGCCAGCTGACTCTCGCGGACGGTCAGCTGAGCGCCCATCATGATTTCCTTGCCGTTCATATCGTACTTGTGTACGAGGGTATTGGTGCTGTCGTCAGTCCACTCGATAACGTCAATCAGTTGGCTCTTTACCATATCTTTGATTCCATCAAACAGTCCCATAAAAGTCTCTCCTTTCAATTTACAAAGCCATCAGGCTCAAGTTGCTTGTTTCAGGCGCCTGCGAATGCGCCAAGGCCGGGCAGAGGCCGCACTTCCAGAATATTCATTTCCAGGCCCAGATAGTTGCCGATCTGCTCCACCGTGTCCTCCACGGTGCTCACGACGCTGCTTTTTTCCAGGGTCTGGCTGTCGTCTTTGGGGTAACACAGCACCCGCACTTCCTCCGGGGAGATGACCGCCACGTGCAGCCGCATATCGTCCTGCACATTGCCGAAGAAGTTGCGCAGGGCCACTTCCAGGCGATCGCTGCCGTAGTGCCAGCGGCTGGTCAGGAAGGGGTCGTCCGCATCCATGCCCAGGCGGGCCAGCATGCAGGGAACGTCGGTGCGCTCATAGCAGCGCAGCATGCTCAGGCGGATGGCCTGCTCCTTCTCCGTGGGAATCAGCCCGCACACGATGGACTTGAGCAGCTTTTCCTGGGTCATCTGCAAGGCGGCAGGCAGGTCGTAGTAGTCGTTGGAGCGGTCCGCATACAGGGAACCCAACATGCGGTCCAGTTCCCGGATGATCTTCCACTGCTCCTCCGCCGTTTCCATAATGGGAAAACGGAGCATGGTGGGGCATTTTTCGGTAATGTGCCGACGAAGATCATCAAAAGCGGGCGTTTCGTCAATGGCGATGGCATCGATGGAATGCTTCTGCATGCACTCCAGGGCATCGGCGGTGGAAACGCGCAGGCGGGGGGGCTTGAAGCCCATGATCTCCCAACCGGTCATTCCATCAAACATATCCTGTACCGTTTGATTTTCGGTTACAATCAGTAATCTGTACACTGACTTCCCTCCGTCTGGTGATAATGCACCAGCTATATTATATCCTGTAACAAGGAAAATTTCAATCCTTCCCGAAATTTGTCTAAACATGGAAGACGCAGCGCGTTGCAAAACCGGGGCGGCTGTGATATGCTGGTTTTGCAAAAACTGGCAAATAAGGGAGGTCTGATCGTTTGAAGAAGAATACGGCATCGGTGGCCTGATCGCACAGGCTGCTCTTTGTCCGGTCAGCCTGTGCTTTGCTTTCGAATAAAAAACAGGAGAAAAGCACATGCGCTACCAAAATGGAAAAGATCTGCTGCCCCAGGAGCTTCTCGCCTTGGTGCAGCAATACGCCGAAGGCAAGTACCTCTACATTCCCCGCGTCCAGCGGCAAAGTCCTGTCCGGGCCAGCCGTACGGATCACGTGCGCAACGCGGAAATCTGCCGCAGGTATCACGACGGCGAAAGCGTGCGCAGCCTGGCCCAGGAGTACTTCCTGTCCACCCAGGCGGTGTACCGCGTTCTTGCCAAGGAAAAGAAATGAACTGAAAGCGTCCGGGCATCTCGTCCGGACGCTGTTCTATTCCGGTTTTCTGAATGCATGTTTTGCTGGGCAACGCCCTCCGAGGGGTGATATACTCTATCCGTAACCAGGAAAGGAGGCGGCAGTATGGATTATTCCGCCAGCGACAAATACGCATCTTTTTTTACCAAGGAGTACCTGATGGGCCCCAACTGTTTCCGTCTGGCCGACGAGCTTCTCCAGTCCGCCCCCATCTCCGGCCGGGTGCTGGATCTGGGCTGCGGCACCGGCCTGACCAGCCGCTTCGTGGCCGCGGAGACAGGCGCGGAGGTTATCGCGGTGGATCTCTGGTGCGACCCCACGGACAACCAGCGCCGCTTTGCCGAGGCCGGCCTTGGCGATCAAATGCTGGCCATCCGCCTGGATGCGTCTGGCGGGCTTCCTTTCGGCGATCACGCCTTCGACGCCATCGTGTCCGTGGACGCGTACCACTACTTTGCCTGCAATGACAGCTATTTTGCCAATCATCTGCTGCCGCTGTTAAGACCCGGCGGAACCGTTCTCATCGCCGTGCCCGGCCTGAAAAAAGAGTGGGCCGACGGCCCCTCCTCCCTGATGCTGGACTGGGCCGGGGAAAGCGACAGCGCCACCTTCCACAGCACAGAATGGTGGGACAAAACGATCACCGGGCAGGACATCGCCCAAAAGCGCATCTGGGAGGCGGAATGCAACCGGATGGCCTGGCAGGAATGGTTTGCCACCGGCCACGAATACGGCCTCAACGACCAGACATTTTTTGACGCAGGCCTGGACAGCGTCATGACCCTCATCTGCATCTGCGTGACCAAAAAGTCCTGACAAACGGAGGAATCACAATGGAACGCATCATCAAGGCAATGGAAGAAAAATACCTGCTGCCTTCCCTGGAGCTGGTGGAAAACGTGTTTGCCGCCTGGGACAGCCCCGAGGAAGGCAAGACCGTCCGCCATCTGGTGGAGGAAATCCGCAGCAAAGAGTACTACGTCCCCCAGCTGGATCTGGTCATGGTGGACGAAACCGACCAGCCCATCGGCTATGCCATGTTCTCCCGCTTTCACCTGGAGGGCAGGTACGACAAGGAACTGCTGATCCTGACCCCCGTGGCCGTGAAGACGGAGCTGCAGCGGCAGCACATCTCCAAGGATATCCTGGAGCACGGTTTTGAAGTGGCCAAGGCTTTGGGCTACAAGGCCATCATCGTGGAGGGCAATCCCCAGAACTATAAAAGTCGCGGCTTTGATTCCAGCTACAAATACGGCATCCAGGCAGGCCCCACCATCCATCTGCCCCACCCGGACTGCCTGATGGTCAAGGAGCTGGTGCCCGGCGCGCTGGAAACCATCAGCGGCCTGGTGGACTATTCCATGTACGAATCCCTGCACGAGGGTTGATCGCCCGAAAAAACCGCCGGACAGCAGCTGCCGTCCGGCGGTTTTCGTTTATCTGAACCCGCAGGCCTTCAAATATTCATAGGACCGGCGCAGGCAGTCGAAGGGATCCTCCCCATTGCAGTCGTCCTGCTCCACCAGCATGTACTCCGTGCCGCCGGCCTCCGCCTTGGCAAACACCCGGTCAAAGTTGATGTTGCCCTCGCCCACCGCCTGCATGGTGCGGTCAAAACCGCAGTCCTTCAGGTGGATGCAGGGAATACGCCCCGCCAGCTTTTCCAGCCATTGGGCCGGATCGCCGCCGGCGGCCTGCACCCAGTAGGTGTCCAGGGTGAAGCCCATCTGATCGGCGGGGACGGCCTCCATCAGGGTTTCCATCACCAGCTTCCCGCCAATTTTGCGGAACTCGTTGTGGTGGTTGTGATACATGAAGTACTTGCCGCCCTCATGGATGGCCCTGGCCACGGCCGGGAAGGTGCTGAGCCACTTGTCCAGGGACATGTCCTCCTCATCCTTGAAGCTCCAGTATCCCAGGCCGATGTTCTCGCAGCCAAACACCTCGTGATCCCGGATCACCTGGGCGATATCGCCGGTGAGGCGGGGCGTGGGGGTGTGGGTCAGCACGCAGCTGAGGCCATTTTTTTGCAGCTGCTCTTTCAGCCAGTCCGCCTCAAAGGGGCAGGTGGCCGATACCTGCACCGTCCGGTAGCCGATATCCGCAATTCGCCGAAGGGTCTCGGCAAAGCCGTCCAGGGTCTGGGTGAATTCCCGGGTGGTAAACATCTGCGCGCCAATCTGCATCATGGCTGAATCCTCCTTGGCATATGGTTGTGAAGCGGCAAAACTGTAGCTATACATTTCTGCCGCAGGCATGCCATTTCCTGCCGGCGCTTCAGCTTTTTGTTGACATTCTGCCGCCGCCGTGCTACGATGCACTCGGAAACCCATACGATGGCTTCTTCGGGGCGGGGTGAAACTCCCCACCGGCGGTACAGCCCGCGAAGGAGGACGCGCCTGCGTTCTCCCCGATTCGGTGAAATTCCGATGCCGACGGTAAGGCGCACGCGCCAAGTCCGGATGATAGAAGAACAGCCGCTGCATGTTAGCGTGTTGTCCCTGATGAACGAACGCCATCAGGGATATTTTCATGCATTTTCATGCAGAAGGAGGCAACCCCATGACCAAAACCAAGCGCAAAATGACCACCCGCGAACTGACCACCATGGCCATCCTGTCCGCCATCGCCGCCATCCTGTTTATGATTGAGATTCCGGTGTTCCCGGCGGTGCCCTTCTACAAGCTGGACTTCAGCAACCTGCCTGTGCTGCTGGGCGCCTTCGCCCTGGGCCCGGTGCAGGGCGTGCTGATTTTGCTGCTGAAAAGCCTGCTGGGCCTGCTCCACACCACCTCCGGCGGCGTGGGTGAACTGGCCGATTTCATCGTGGGCTGCGCCATGGTGATCCCCGCCGGGCTGATCTACCGCAAGAATAAGTCCCGCAAGGGCGCGGTCATCGGCATGCTAGTGGGCACGGTGTGCGCCATCATCGCCGCCATCCTGGCCAATTACTACATTATGTTCCCCGCCTTCGGCATCACCGAGGAAGCGCTGGTGGGCTTCGGCCAGAAGGTCTTCCCCTTTGTGAGCGATACCTGGTCCTTCGTGTTCACCGTCACCGCCAGCTTCAACCTGATCAAGTGGGTGCTGATCAGCATCCTCACCGGGCTGATCTACAAGCCCCTCTCCCCCATCCTGCACGGCATGCACAAAGCCTGATCCACCAAGGAGGTCCTCCCTGTGACATTTCATTCCTCAAGCCCTGACCAGACCCGCCGGCTGGGCTTCCGCCTGGCGCAGCAGCTGCGCCCCGGCGACGTGCTCATCCTCCGGGGCGATATGGGCGCAGGCAAAAGCGAGTTGACCCGCGGCGTGGCCCGGGGGCTTGGCATTGAGGGATATCTGCCCAGCCCGTCCTTCACCATCATGCAGATGTATGAAACCGGCCGCCTGCCCCTGTACCACTTTGACTGGTACCGGCTGGAAAGCGAGGAGGAGCTGTACGAGCTTTCCATGGACGAGTACCTCTACGGCAGCGGCGTGGCTGTGGTGGAGTGGCCCAGCATGGCGGAGGACGCCGTGCCGGAGACCCATCTGGAGTTGACTTTGACCCCCGGGGGCGACGACGAGCGCATCATCGAGATCCGGCCTGTGGGCGGCTTTCACCCCATTGACGAAACCCTTCTTCTGGAGGACGAAACATGAACCTTCTTGCAGTTGACACTTCCGGCCCGGTCTGCGGCGTTGCCGTGATGAAGGACGGCGTTCTGGCCTACGAGGGCGTGGCCCTGAACCGCATGACCCATTCCGTGAGCATGATGCCCATGGTGGAGGAGGCCCTGAACAAGTCCTCCACAGACATTGACCAGATCGACTACTACGCCGCCGTCACCGGCCCCGGCTCCTTTACCGGCGTGCGCATCGGCGTCAGCGCGGTCAAGGGCATGGCCCACGGCGCGGGAAAACCCTGCATCGCGGTGGATGCCCTGGAAGCCCTGGCCCGAGGCATCGGCCTGTCCTCCGCCCTTTTGTGCCCCATTCAGGACGCCCGGGCGGGCCAGGTCTACGGCGCGATCTTCGCCCCCGGCATGCCGCCCCGCCGCCTTTCTGAGGACATGGCCGCCAAGCTGCCGGAGTTCATCGACGCGGCCCTCAACCTGGCCGATCCCGCCCAGCCCCTGCTTTTCACCGGCGACGGCGTGCCCACCTACCGGGAAGCCATCACCGCCATTCTGGGCGACCGGGCCCTCTTCGCTCCGGCAGAGGCAGCCTATCTCCGGCCCGCCGCCGTGGCGGCCATCGCCTGGGAAAACCGGGACAATGCCGTGGACTACCTGACGTTGCAGCCCCATTACCTCCGTGCGCCCCAGGCCGAGCGCGCCCGGGCCGCCAAGCTGCAGGCAGAACGGGAGGCGTCCAAATGATCACCTACCGCCGCATGACCCGCCAGGATTGCGAGGCCATCCACCAGATTGAACTTGCCACTTTCCCGGAACCCTGGAGCCTGCAAAGCTTCATCGACGAAATGGAGCGCAACGCCTGCGCCCGGTACATCGTGGCCGAGGAAGCGGGCCAGTTGCTGGGCTACGCCGGTGCATGGCTCATCCTGGACGAGGGCCACATCACCAACGTGGCGGTCACCAAAGAACGCCGGGGCGAGGGCATCGGCCGGGGGCTGATGCAGGCCCTGATGCAGTACGCCGCCAACATGGGCGTTCAGTACATGACCCTGGAAGTGCGCAAAAGCAACCTGACCGCCCAGAAGCTGTACCACAGCCTTGGTTTCATCGACCTGGGCGTGCGCAAGCGCTACTATGAGGACAACGGCGAGGACGCGCTGCTGCTGGTGTGCCAGAACATGCCGCCCATCGACCCGGACTTTGCCGAAACAGAAGAATAAATGAATCCTCCCTTCTTCACCGGCCATGGCACAGGCAAGATTTACATTTGTGCTATAGCTGCACCGATGACCGTTATGGTATAGTCATTTGGAGCAGATCCAAACCATGGATTTGTTCCAATGATGATAAGAAGGGAGTTTATTTCTTATGAAGAAAAACGTCGCTTGCTTACTGGCATGCCTGTGCCTGACCATCGCGCTGCTTCTTCCCTGGCCCGTGGCAACGGCCGATCTGCCTTCCCTGGCTCCCGCTCTTCTCCCCGAAGATACCATCGCGATTGCTATTTCTCCCGCGAACAATGACCAGCCCCGGATCATCTACGCTGTTTATGGCGTCATCAAGGACGAGGAAACGCTGTCCGTCAGCGTGCGGCAGATTTCCACAGATCCCGGCCTGATTGTGTACGAAGAAGACGTTACCAACGTAGATGGGCAAACCCTCCGGCGAGACCTTGGTTTTTCCGAAGACGATCCCATTGTTGGCACCTATTGCGACGCATATCTTATCAACGGCATGGGCAGTGAAAACCCAAACGATTGGATTTACTGGAAAGAATCCAGCTTTATGCTCCATTCCAACTACCTTGATGAGCAATTCACCTTCTTGCTCTCGGAGCTGGGGGATATGGACGAAAAGCTCACGCTCCGGTTAAGCTACAATTGCATTCCCACCCCCGGCACGCTGGACGGACATCCCCTCTGCCTGATGACCATCGACTTATCTGATTACCTGAAGTAATCATCAATTCTTGAAAACAAACAAATGGCCTCCTGTGACTGCGTCAAAGCAATGACAGGAGGCCGTTTTTGCAGAAGCGGCCAGCTTCCTCTTCCCGGGGGATGAGAGCCATGAACTTCTTGTTTTCCCCTTGAGAAGCGGAACGTTTTGTGTTATGCTTTGCCATAGAAAATACAACCACATCCGGCGGCAGAAACCGCCGTTTCAAGGGAGGTACATCCACCATGAAAATCAACACCGCACCCATGGGCTGGAACAGCTGGAATACCTTTGGCAGCAACATTTCCGATGAACTGATCCGGGAAACCGCCCGTTCCATGAAGGAGCAGGGCTACCTGGAGAAGGGCTATGAGTACATCGTCATTGACGACTGCTGGAGCCTGAAGGAACGGGACGAGAACGGCCGCCTGGTGCCCGATCCCGCCAAGTTCCCCCACGGCATGAAGGCTCTTTCTGACTATCTGCATTCCCTGGGCTTCAAGTTCGGCATGTATTCCTGCGCCGGCGTTCGCACCTGCGCGGGCTATCCCTCCTCCTTTGACCACGAGTTTGTGGACGCAAAGACCTTCGCGGAGTGGGGCGTTGACTACCTGAAGTACGACTTCTGCAATTTCCCGAACAGCGCCGACTGCAAAAACCGCTACGCCACCATGTCCATGGCCCTGAAGGCCTCCGGACGGGACATCCTGTTCAGCGCCTGCAACTGGGGCCAGCAGGAGCCCTGGCACTGGATGAAGTCCATCGGCGTGCATATGTACCGCTCCACCGGCGATATCTTTGACAACTTCAAGTCCTTCACGGACATCTTCAAGTCCCAGCTGGACAAGTTCTGCATGAGCGGCGCCGACTGCTTCAACGACATCGACATGCTGACCGTGGGCATGTACGGCAAAGGCAACGTGGCTGTGGGCAAGGCCTGCACCGATGCCGACTACCGCACCCAGTTTGCCCTGTGGTGCATGATGTCCGCCCCCCTGATGCTGGGCGGCGACGTGCGCAACCTGAACCCCTTCTGCAAGGAGCTGGTTCTCAACCACAACCTGATCCGCATCAACCAGGATCCGGAATGCCGTCCGCCCTTTGTGGCATACCGTGGCCGGGTCATCAACAGCGAATGGGACGACGAGGATCAGAGCTGGTGGCGGGAGTACCAGGACTGCGGCTTCACCCTGTTCAAGCACCTGAGCGATAACGAGTTTGCCATCGCCTACTTCAACTTTGCCCCCAAGAAGGGCGAGGTTCCCTTCACCTTTGCCGACGTGGGTCTGCCCTACGGCAGCGACATCAAGCTGGAGCTGACCGACGCCATCACCGGCGAAAACCTGGGCCTGCACCGGGATTACCTGAACTTTGAAGTGCCCGCCCACGACTGCCGCATCCTGCTGGCAAAGATGGTCAAGTAATGGAGCTGTGCAATGTCTGCGGCAAGGCCCTGACAAGGGACGAGGTAGCCGTCACCAAAAAGCTGGTCAACCGGGGGGCTACCTCGTTTTCCTGCATAGGCTGCCTGGCCCGCCACTTCGAGGTCACCGAAAACGACATCATAGAACGCATTGCGTATTTCCGGGCTTCCGGCTGCACTCTCTTTGAGGAGCCGGAAGCCCCTCAACCCTGAGGAGGATCTTTCCCTTGCAGTCATCCACCCCTGAAACCGCAAATAAACAAGGCCGCCTTCATATGCTGGCGGTCATCTTTGCGCTGGCCTGGCCCACCATGCTGGAACAGCTGATGCAGACTGCCGTGCAGTACATCGACACCGCCATGGTGGGTTCCCTTGGCACCGAGGCCACCGCCGCCGTGGGCGCCACCAGCACCGTCAACTGGCTGGTGGGCAGCACCATCTCCGCCATTGGCGTGGGCTTTCTGGCGTATATTTCCCAGGCCATCGGCGCGGGCAAAAAGCAGGAAGGCCTGAAGGCCGTGGGCCAGGCGCTGCTGGCCACGCTGGTCATGGGCCTTGTGTTCACCGGGCTGACGCTTGGCCTCAGCGGCCGGATCCCCGTGTGGATGCAGGTGGATCCCGCCATCCGGGAGCTGGCCTCCCAATATTTCTTCATTATCTACGCGCCCATGCTGTTCCGCACCGCCAGCATTATCCTGGGCACGGTGCTCCGTGCCGTGGGCGATACCAAGACCCCCATGCGGGTGGGCCTCTGGGTGAACCTGATCAACGTGGTGATGAACTTCCTTTTGATCTACCCCACCCGGACGGTGCAGCTGTTTGGTCTCAGCTTTACCATGCCCGGCGCAGGCATGGGCGTGACCGGCGCGGCGGCGGCCAGCGCGCTGTCCTTCACCTTCGGCGGCGTTGCTATCTTCCTGAACCTTTGGCGGCACCCGGAGATCTCCCCCAAGGGCCAGAGCCTGAAGCCGGACTTTACCGTGCTCCGCCCCTGCCTGAAGGTGGCCTTTCCCAACATGCTCCAGCGTTTCGGCACGTCCCTGGGCTATGTGGCCTTCGCTTCCATGATCAATGCGCTGGGCGGCATCTCCACCGCGGCCCATACCATCGCCAATACGGTGGAATCCGCCTTCTACATTCCCGGCTACGGCATGCAGACTGCCGCTGCCACTTTGGCGGGCAACGCCTACGGCGCCAAGGACAAGGAGCGCCTCCGCAGCCTGGGCCGCACCATGCTGCCCCTGGAAGTGGGGCTGATGATCCTCTCCGGCGGCCTGCTGTTCCTGTTCGCGCCCCAGCTGATGGGCCTGTTCTCCAAGGATGCGGAGGTCATCCGCCTGGGAACCACGGTGCTGAGAATGGTGGCCGTGTCCGAGCCCTTCTACGGCGTGCCCATCATCATCGAGGGCATGATGCAGGGCGTGGGCAAAACCGTGACGCCCTTTGTGTTCAACATCATCGGCATGTGGGGCGTGCGCATCGTGGGCACCTGGATTCTGACCAGTTTCTTTGGCGGCACCCTGGTCTCCGCCTGGGGCTGCATGATCGCCCACAATCTGCTTCTGTGCCTGCTGTTCAGCATCCATTTTGCTTCCGGCCGCTGGAACCCTATGAACCAGCAGAAAACGGCCGTTTTGTAACATTGCCGCTGCCGGGTAGACTTGCGCTTGGTTTTGTGTTATGATAAACGGTGGAAAAAAGTGTCTGCCCCTGAATTACGCTTAAATGAAGGATGTAAAGCCATGAGGAAACATCATTTGATGAAAAAGCTGCTCACGCTGGCCCTGGCCTTGATGTTGCTGTGCCAGCCCCTGGCCGTCCTGGCTGAGGACGAAGCCGACGTGACCATTGATACAGAAGAGGCCGCCGGGGAAGAATCCGCCGAGGAAGATCCCAACGCGCCCAAGTATTACGCCTTTTCCACCATCGCCCTGAAGGTGCGCAAGGGTCCCTCCAAGGACGCCAACGGCGTGGGCAGCATTCCCAAGGGATCCACGGTGTACATCATCAGCCTGGTCAATGAGGACTGGGCTCACGTCACCTTTGAACGTGGCCTGGGTTATGTGCAGACCCGTTATCTGGAGAACATTACCAGCTATGACGGCCAGCCCATCGTGACCGAAGAAAGCGAAAAGCCCTTCAACGCACACATCGACGGCTTTGAGGAGAAGTTCAAGGCCCATACTGTGAAGGCTGCCCGCATGTACGCTGAGCCCAGCACCGATGCCAAGCGCATCGCCAACATTCCCATCTACACGCAGGTCATCGTCAGCGTGGTGGACGGCGACTGGGCTTATGCCAACTACAAGGACTATTACGGCTTCATCCCGGTGTCCTCCCTGTTCAAATGGGACCGCCTCACCGTGGACGCCGGCGACATCCCCGGCCTGGACGTGATGCCCCTGCTGGCCTTTGTGAAGCACTCCACGGAGATCCGTGACCCCGACAACAACAAGTCCCTGCAAACCATCAACCCCGGCGCCGCCCTGGCGGTGTATGAGAAGGACTCCATGGGCCGCTACACCCTGCCCTACGAGCGTCAGGTGGGCTTCATTACCGAAGAGGACATCGCCTACACCATGCCCGTGGTCAAGTGGGAGGACGCCCAGCCCGGCGACCTGATCGCCTGCTTCTCCACCTATTTTGCAGTAGGCATCCACTCCCCCGCTTACCAGGGCCGCAACTGGAACATCCACCTGGCTTCTTCCCTGATCACCGGCGTGACCCTGCAACCCAATCAGGACTACGACCAGTACAAGATCATCGGCCCCTACCGCAAGTCCACCGGCTACCACGCCGCGCCCATCATGAAGAAGGACGCCACCATGGGCTACGGCGGCGGCACCTGCCAGGTCAACACCACCTTCTACCTGGCCAATATCCAGGTTCCCATGATGATTACCCACCGGAAGGTGCACGCGGAAGTGGGCATCTACTACGTCAAGCAGGGCTTCGACTCTGCCGTGGGCGGCGGAAACATCAACCTGACCATGTACAACAGCCTTCCCTATCCCATCCGCTACCAGTTCTTCAACAGCGACGGCGTGCTGACCTGCTGCATTTTCCGGGATGTGGAATAACAAAACATAACAAATAGGCCGACTGCACTACCGCAGACGGCCTGTTTTTTTGACGTGTTTTTCGCTTGATTTACGCCTGTGCAGCCCAGGCGGCGGCTTTGCGGCTCTTGCCGATGGCGGACATCACCCAGGCGATGAGCAGCTGCAAGGGGAGCGCCAATGCGCAGAGGATGATGGACAGCCACAGCACCCAGCCGGTGATGGGGCTGAGGGAGAACAGCCCGGGGAACACCAGCACGGCGATGCAGACGCCTGCGGCAACCACCACAAGCAGCGCGGCCCGGAGGGCGTTCAGCGGGCGGCAGGTGAGCAGCAGCACGATGAAGCAGCTGAAGGCCGCCACCAAGGTGCATACGGTGCTGATCTGGCCGTCCGTCAGGCCCAGGTGATGGCCCGTCGTCAGCCCTGCCAGCAGCAGAAGGGCTACGCACAGGCCGCCGGGCAATGCCCGCAGGAAGATGTTCATGAGGAAATTGCCGCTGGCCTTTTCCCGGCTGGGCTGCAGGGCCAGCACAAATGACGGAAAACCGATGGTCAGCGTGCTGACCAAAGTCAGCTGAATGGGCTGGAAGGGATAGGCGTAGGGCAAAACCATCAGCGCCAGGGACAGAAGCATGCTGAAAATGTTCTTGACCAGAAACAGCGCGGAAGCCCGGGTGATGTTGTTGATGACCCGGCGGCCTTCCAGCAGAATTTGCGGCATGGCGTCGAAGCCGCCGCTGAGCAGCGTCATCTGGGCCACCCGGGAGGCTGCGTCGCTGCCGCCGGGCATGGCCACGGAGCAGTCCGCCGTCTTCAGGGCAGGGATGTCGTTCACGCCGTCGCCCATCATGGCTACGCCATGGCCGTCCCGCTGCATGGCCAAAACCAGCTCCCGCTTGTCCTCCGGCGATACCCGGCCAAACACCGCGTATTCCCGGCTGAGGCGGTCATAGTCCTTGTCTGCCACCGCGGAGAGATCCACGTATTTCTCTGCGTCGGGCACGCCGGCGCTTTTGGCAATGTTGGAAACCGTTAGTGGGCTGTCCCCGGAGATGACCTTCAGGGTCACGTCCTGCTGGATAAAGTAGCGGATGGTTTCCTGCACCTGGGGCCGCAGCTCATCCCGGAGGCAGATGAGGCACATGAGCCGGCGGTTTTCCGGCAAAGCGTATTCTTCTCCGGGGCCATCAGGGCTCTGCATCAGCGCAAGCACCCGCTTGCCTCCCCGGGCCAACTCCTGGGCCCGGATGAGGTCGCTGCCGGTGAGCAGTTTCTCCGGCGCGCCAAGGAACAGCCAGCCCGCGTCCTCCACCTGGGCAGCAGACCACTTCCGCTGGCTGGAAAAGGCCACGGTGGAAATCGCCGCTCCATCCTCCGCCGGGGGATATTCCCGGGCGATGGCCTGCGACGTGGCGTCCTCGGTGCCCAGCGCCCGGAAGAAGGCGCCCAGGCTGCAGCGGATCTCTTCCATGGAAACGCCCTCCGCCGGCAGGGTATCCTCCAGAGCCATGCTGCCGGAGGTGAGGGTGCCGGTCTTGTCCATGCAGATCACGTCCGTGCGGGCCAGGGACTCAATGCCGTAGAGCTGGTTGACCAGCGTCTTTTTCTGGCCCAGGGCCACCACGCCCGCCGCCAGGGACACGGAGGTCAGCAGAATCAGCCCTTCCGGGATCATGCCGATGATGGAGGCCACAGCCCGGACGATGGCTTCATTTTGCACCATGCCCAGCACGGCGGTCTGTTTCCAGTAAAGCAGCAGGCCGATGGGCACCACCGCGTAGCTGACCCAGCGGATGATCCGGTTCATGTCCCGGAGCAGCTCGCTCTTGGCTTTTTTCACTTTCCGGGCGGACATTTGCAGCTTGCCCATGTAGCTGTCCACGCCCACGGCGGTCAGCCGGACGGTCAGCTTGCCGTCTGTCAGAAAGCTGCCGGACAGCACTGCGTCGCCCGGATTCTTGGCAATGGGCAGGCTCTCGCCGGTGAGGATGGACTCGTCCACATGGGCCTGGCCCTCCAGCACCGCCCCGTCGGCGGGCACCTGATCGCCCCGGCGGAGAAGGACCACATCGCCCTCCACCAGATCGGCCGGGCTGAGCTGCGCCGCCGCGCCGTCCCGCCAGGTATGCACCTTGTTTTCGGATATCAGGGTCAGCCGGTCATGCACCCGCTTGGCCCGGATCTCCTGCACCGTGCCGATCAGCGCGTTGGAAATGACCACGCCCATGAACAGCACGTTCTTGTAGCTGCCGATGGCAATCAAAAGAAGCGCCAGCGCCAGGTTCAGCAAATTGAACAGCGTCAGCGTATTGCGGCGCAGGATCTCTCCCACGCCGCCTTCTTTGCTTTTGGGCAGGCGGTTCACTTTCCCCTGCCGGATTTTCTCTTGTACTTCCAGGACGTCAAGGCCCTGCTGCGCTTGTGAATCCATGTTGTTTCTCCGCCGGTTGGCTTATTTTTCCAGAATGTAGTAGGGCGATACGTCGAGATTGGTGGCCGCGTCCACCTTCACCCGCACCACGCCGGGGGCCACCATTTCCAGCACCCGGGATTTGTAATACTTCTCGTAATTGTTCTCACGAAGGGGATCCAGATAGTAGGCGTATTCATCGTCCACATAGGCCAGGATAATGAAGTGGCCGGAATTGGTGAAGGGGCTGCCGCGAACGGCGGTGCACACCGCAATGCGGGTACCCTTGCCCTCCTTGATCATTTCCAGGGCATCGGGGGCGTAGCGGGTATAGGTGCACTTGAGCTTGAAGATCTCCACCATATTCTGCAAAAATTCCATATTGGTGCCCTGGCTTTCCGTGCGGTAGGCCTTATGATATTCATTGTTGCCGGCCGCGTAATTGGCCAGGATGATGGGCAGATACCGCAGGAATTCCTCCGGGGTCTCCGGGTGATACTGGGCGTGGCTCAGGTTGCAGCGATAGTTGTTGACAGAGCAGGAGCAGAAGGAGAATCCGGCGGGATCGTCGGCGTAATAGCTGAGAATGGTCAATTCCTCCGGGGTCAGCAGATTGGCCAGGGCGATGGCCACCGCGGTGGGTCCGCAGCCGCCCTGCTCAAAGCGGCGCACCTTTTTGCTGCCGTTGCGCTCGTAGCGGAGCTCGCCCCACATGGGATCGTCCTGGGCGTAAAGCATGTAGCGGCCCACGCCCTCGATGTCCACGTAGCCGTTGAGGGTCTCCCGGCTGTCCATCTCGATTTTGTTCAGATCCTTGGCATTTTCCGGGGTGGGGGCGCAGGGGGTCAGCCGGGCAAACAGCACTTCCCGGCGGCGCAGCTTGGTATTGACGTGGGTGTTGAGCACCAGCAGCTTCTCCCCGTGAGCGGGCAGCCGCTCCTCCAGCATCACCGCGCCCTCAAAGCCGCGGATGGTATCCATGCTGGCCGCATAGGTTTCCGGGCTGGTGGTGTCGATGCGCCAGCTGGTTTCATCGCCCACATTGGTGGGATAGGCCGCGAAGAACTCCGCCGTATAGTTGCCGTCGGGGGTCATCAGAATCAGCCCGGGATGGCTTTCCAGCACGCCCTCGCCCAGCATGTTCTGCAAATTCGAAAGCGGGCCCTCGTTGGAGGTGGAGCCGTAGAGATACCACACGTCCTCCGTGAAATTCTGATCGGACGCGCAGTCCAGGAAGATCTCGCCGTCGCTGCTGGCCCGGTGGATCATGTTCCGCTTCATGTAGTACTTATTGTCCTTGGCCTGGAACACCGGGTGATTCATTGCGCCGTCCTCGGTGCGCAGCCAGGCCACAGCGTCCGCGTTCACGCTTTTCAGGAAGCGGAAATCCACAAAATAGTCCAACGCAGGGGCCAGGTGGTCCGCCTGCCCCAGGGAGGAAAACTCCGCCACATATTCCTCCGCGTGGGAGGTGTCCTTTTCCTCCGCCATGGCGGGAGTAAGGCACAACACAAGCAAAATACAAAAAAGGCGTCTGAGCCATGCAAAACGGTTCGGGCTGACCTGGGCATTCTTCATTCAAACATTCCTCCGGGGGCACCGCCAAAAAAGTGTCGGCTTAAGTATTTCTGTCTGCATAGGGGGAAATCCTGCCTGACAACAGGAAACCGCCTTCCCGTTTTTTCTATGATTTACAAAGGTTTCGCGGCGCTGCGCAGTTTTTTTCATTTTTTTGAAAAAAGGGCTTGCATTTTCCGCGAAGATAGTGTATTATATCACCGTTGCTCAAATGACGAGCAAATGCTGATATAGCTCAGCAGGTAGAGCGCATCCTTGGTAAGGATGAGGTCGCCAGTTCGAATCTGGCTATCAGCTCCATAAAAAACCAGTCAGTTTTGACTGGTTTTTTTGTTTTGCTCCGAAAACACACCAAAAAAACAGCCCTTCGCCCCTGTTGCATGGTAGCATAGACCTCGTACTGCATCCACAGTCCCACTTTTCATTCAAAGGATGAACCGATATGAAATCTTCCGTTCGCTCCTCTTTGCTTTTGCTTCTGACCGCCATGATCTGGGGCCTGGCCTTTGTGGCCCAGGACGTGGCCATGAACAGCGTCCGCGCCTTTACCTTCAACGGCGGGCGGATGCTCCTTGCCGCGCTGATGCTGCTGGTGGTCTGCGCCGTGATGGATGCCCGGGCCAAGAAAAACCCAGGCGCCTCCTCCGCCATCCCCCTGAAAGCGATGAACAAGGGCCAGAAAAAAGCGCTTTGGATCGGCGGGGTGCTGTGCGGCCTGTTCCTGGCGGTGGCCAGCAGCTTGCAGCAAATCGGCCTGGAGCAGGGCGCGTCCGCCGGCAAGGCTGGGTTCATTACCGCGCTGTACATCGTGCTGGTGCCTATCTGCGGCCTGTTCCTGGGCAAGAAGCTGCGGCTGATCCTGGTACCCGCCGTGCTGTTCAGCGCTGTGGGCCTGTACCTGCTTTGCATCACCGGCCAGTTCCGGCTGGACAGCAGCGATATCTACCTTATCCTTTGCGCGCTGACCTTCTCCGGCCACATCCTGGTGGTGGACTACTTCAGCCCCAGAACCGACTGCGTCAAGCTCAGCTGCGTGCAGTTCTTTGTCTGCTCCGGTCTGTGCATTCTGGCGGCCTGCATCTTTGAGAAACCTAACTGGCTCCAGCTGGCGGACTGCCTCATCCCCTTGCTGTACGCCGGCCTGCTCAGCGGCGGCGTGGGCTACACCCTGCAGATGGTGGCCCAGAAGAACCTGGATCCCACCGTGGCGTCCCTCATCATGTGCCTGGAAAGCGTGTTTGCGGTGCTGGGCGGCCTCATTATCCTGGGCGACAGCATGACCGGCCGGGAGTACCTGGGCTGCGGGCTGATGATGTGCGGCATCCTGCTGGCCCAGTGGCCGGAAAAGAAATCCGCCCTCACGGAAGTGAAGGCGGAGTAAGGGTTTCAGTTATCGATGACGCTTCGGCGCCAGTTGCCTTTCAGATAGTAGATCAAAAACACGATGCTGCTCAGCGTCCAGGTGATGGGGTAGACCATGAACACCACCCGGATGTTATCAAACAGCGGCGCCACAAACGAAATATATACAACGCGCACAGCGCACCAGCAGAGGGCCATCACCACCATGGGGACGATGGCCTTTCCTGCGCCCCGAAGAATGGCGGCCACGGAGTGGGAGAAGGCCAGCAGGAAGAAAAACGGCGTGACCGTGCGGGCGTGGATGGTGCCCATGCGAACCACCTCTGCTTCGCCATTGAACAGGCCGATGAGCAGCGGCGCAAAGGCGTACACCAGCAGGGCGACGATTTCCGCCATCACCATGCAGGTGATGATGCCGAAGCGGGTGCCCTTCTTGACCCGCTCCATATCCCTGGCGCCCAGGTTCTGGGCGGTGAACACCGTCAGTGCCATAACGAAAGCGTTCACCGGCAAGAAACCAAAGCCCTCGATCTTGCTGTAAGCGCCGCTGCCCGCCATGGCCATGGCGTCGTAGCGGTTAATGCCGGACTGAACGAAAATATTGCCGATGGAAATGATGGAGTTCTGCAAACCTGCCGGGATGCCCATCAGCAGCAGCTTTTTGAGCATATCGCCGTGGAAGCGGATCTTTTTGGGCCAGAGGCGGTACACGTCCTGGGCGGTGAACAGCTTGTAGAAGCCCAGCCCTGCGCTGACCGCCTGGGAGATGACCGTGGCCAGCGCCGCGCCGCCCACGTCCATGCCCATGACCGCCACAAACAGAATGTCCAGCACCACATTCACCACAGAAGAAACGATCAGGAAAATCAGCGGGCTGCGGCTGTCGCCCACGGTTTGAAAAATGCCCGCGGCGGCGTTGTACAGCACCACGAAAATCACGCCGGAGAAATAGATGCGGAAGTATTCCACGCTCTTGGGAAACACGCTTTCCGGCGTGCCGATCCACCGAAGCAGCACCGGCGAAAGGAACACGCCCACGATGGACAGCGCCGCGCCTGCCACCAACGCAAAGGCCACCGCAGTATGGATGGCACGGGACATGTTCTTGTGATCCCTTGCGCCGAAATACCCGGAAATGACCGTGCCCGCGCCGGCAAACAATCCGCTGAAGAGGCCCACCATCAGGAAGATGATATTGCCGGAGGAGCCCACCGCCGCCAGCGCGTCGCTGCCGAGGCAGTTGCCCACCACCAGCGTGTCCACCACATTGTACAATTGCTGGAACAGGTTGCCCCAGAACACCGGGATGGCAAACCGGACAATGTGCTTCCACACCGGGCCTTCCGTCATCAGGGTCGATCCTCTGCTCATTTCTGTTCCCTCCAAAAAAAGCTGCGCCCCGCACATGGCGGACACGCAGCTTTGATTGTACTCCTGTTTGCAGGGAAACACAACCCGGTTTTCTTATTTTCCGGCCCCCGCAAAGGCGATGATCATATCGGCGATTTCCTCATGGGTATGGCCGTCGGTGCGGAGCATCAGGTCGTAGTTGGACCTAAGGCCCCAGTTGCCGTCAGCAAAGAAGTTGTAGTAACTGCGGCGCTGCTTGTCCGTCTTGCGGATCAGCTCCCGGGCCTCGTCCTGGGTCACGTTCTCCACCGCCATGATGCGCTCCGCCCGCTTGTCCGGGGATGCGTAGAGGAACACGTGGGTCACGTGATCCATATCCCGGAGGATGTAGTCCGCGCACCGGCCCACGATCACACAGCTCTCCTGCCGGGCCAGCCGGGTGATGACCTCAAACTGGGCCAGGAACACCCGCTGGTTCAGGGGCATCTGCAGGCCGGTGCTCACGCTGCCAAAAGCCATGCCCGGGTTCATGGAAAACAGGCTGGCCACGGAGGCTTTCTCGTCGTGGTTTTCCAGCACATCCTCGCAGATGCCGCTTTCCTGCGCCGCCAGGGTCAACAGTTCCTTATCGTAGCATTTCACGCCCAGCTTTTCCGCAATCAGTCGGCCAATTTCCCGGCCGCCGCTGCCGTATTCACGCCCGATGGTAATGACAAAATGCTCGCTCATGTTTTTCCTCCATATGCATTTCCGCCCTTTTCCTATAGGAAAGGACCAAAAGAAAACCGGCTTTGGCTGGTTTTCTGAGTATGTGACGGTTATCTGGTAGGGATAGTATAGCGTATTTTGCCAAATTGTGCAATTGTTTTGTTTATATTCTGCTTTTTTCGTGAAACACCCCGACATTTACACTCTGTCCCTTGCAAATTCGCTGTTTCTTCATATAATGTTCATGAATGTGCTGTATACTGAAATCGCTTCCTCCAAGAGGGGAAGCGTTCCACTTTATCAAAGCAAGAGGAGCATACCCATGGCAAAGCAAAAAAAGAAAAGCCGGTGGATTGGCCGGATCCTGGGGCTGATTTTGCTGGCAGGCGCGCTGGCCATCGCCTGGTTCTTTTTATCCCCTACGCTGATGACCGCAAAGACCACCACCCAATACTTGCCCTACACCGTTGAAACCCGGGACATTTCCACCTCCCTCAGCTTCAGCGGCACGGTGGAGATCCTCCATTCCCAGCAGATCACCGCCGGGGAAGGTGCGGTGGTGCGGGAGGTTTTTGTGGAGGATAACCAGCCCGTCCAAAAGGACGATAAGCTGCTCCAGCTGGAGGACGGCACCGTTTTCACCGCCAACATGGACGGCGTGGTCAACCAGATCCGCGCCCGGGAAGGCGGCTATGCCATGCCGGGGATGGCTTTGGTGCAGGTGTGCGACCTCACCAACCTGCAAATCACCATGAGCGTGGACGAGTACGATATCTCCACCCTGTCCGTGGGCCAGCCCTGCCGGCTGTATTTCCTGGCCCTGGAGGAAACCTTCGATGCGGAGATCAGCCACATCGACCGGGTGTCCACCGCCGCGGGCAGCACCGCCTACTACACCGTCAGCGTGGAGCTGACCGCCCCGGAAAACGTGCTGCCCGGCATGCAGGTCTGCGTGACCATCCCCCGGGAGCGGCTCCAGGCGGTGGATGCGCTGCCCATTGAGGCCATTACCTTTGAGGAGGGCCAACCCGTTGTGTATGTGGAAAATGGCGACGCCATGGCCGCCCAGCCCGTAACCCTGGGCCTGAACGACGAAACCCATGTGCAGCTGCTTTCCGGCGCATCTTTGGGCGATACCGTCTACGCCATTAAATCCACCACCGAGGAACCGCAGGAAGTGACCCTGTCCACCCTGTACCAGAAGCTGTTTGGCAAGACGGTGGTCATTAACGAGCCCCGACAGTCCGGCAGGGGCCAACGGGGCGACCGCCCGGCAGGAAACTTCCCGGAAGGGATGGAAATGCCGGAAGGGATGACTCCCCTGGAGGGCATGGAGTTCCCCGAGGGGATGGAAATGCCGGAAGGCATGACCCCTCCTGACGGCATGGAGCGCCCCGAAGGCATGACCCCGCCCCAGGGAATGGACAAAGGAGAATAAGCATGAAATACAAATCCTTACTTGCTCTGGCGCTGGCGCTGATGCTGCCCGCAGGGGCCCTGGCCGCCACGGAGGAGCTTTCCGGCACCGTGACCGCCGGGGTGGAGATCAGCGTCCCTGCGCCCCAAAGCGGCACGGTCAGCAGCACCTTTTACCGGGTGGGCCAATGGCTGGAACCCGGCGACGCCCTGGCTTCCCTGGAACTGAGCCGGGTCTTTTCCCCGGTGGACGGCACCGTGGCCACCCTGGACGCCGAGCCCGGGGACGATGCCTCTGCCACGGTCATGACCATCCTGCCGGTCAGCAAGTACACCCTCACCTGCTCCACGGACGACCTCTACGGCACCAGCGCCCCCAGCCGCTTTTACGTGCGCCTGGGTGAAACGCTGCACATCCGCTGCACCAAGGATCGTTCCCATGTGGCGGTGGGCGTGGTGACCGGGGTGGACGGTTCCTCCTACACGGTGGAAACCACCGGCGGCGAACTGTACCTGGAGGAGGAAGTGAACCTGTACCGGGAGCCCTACGCCTTCTCCCAGTGGGTGGGCATCGGCACCGTGGCCCGCACCGAGGCGCTGCCCATCACCGGCAGCGGCACGCTGCTGGAGGCTTTTGTCCAGCCCGGCGATACCGTGGAGCGGGGCCAGCTGCTGTTTACCTGCGCCCAGTCCACGGCGGACAGCTACCTGCCCAAGGACGGCCTGATCCGGGTGGACAGCGCTGGCGTGCTGGCCAGCTGCAACCTCAGCGCGGGCATGCCCGTGCAGCAGAATGCCTCCGTGGCCACCCTCTACCCCCTGGACGGCTTCCAGCTGGCGGTGACCGTGCCGGAGGACATGCTGCCCTACATTAGCCCCGGCGACACCCTTCGCTTCTATCTGGACTGGAACGAAGAACCCCGCTGGTATGAGGGCGTGGTGTCGTCCATGGCGTACCAGGCCGATCAGACGCCCGGCAGCGCCACCACCTTCACCGCTTATGTGGACTTTGACGCCGATCCCACCGTTCGGCTGGGCATGAGCGCCCTGGTAGAAGTGGAGGTGCCCTGATGAAACAGCTGCTTGCGCTTCTTCTTTGCCTTGCGTTGCTGCTGGGCCTTGCGCCCGCAGCCCTGGCGGCCCGGCCCTCCTATGGCGGCGGCAACCAGAGCTATGACATCAACGACCCCAATGAGCAGGAGGACAACATTTCCTATGTGAATACCACCTCCTTTGGTTTTGGCGGTTTCGGCCAGGAAAGCCGCCCCAAGACCCACGCCCGCTCCACCACGGACTCCCTGCTGCCCTACAACGCCCTGGAGATGACCGTGGCGGAGGAACCCTCCCCCGTGCTGGTGTTCGGCGGCGCGAAGCTGCCCATCGCCCTGGAGGATGGAGGCGCATTCACCGCCCGGCTGGGCGTATGGGACGGCAGCGATTTCCTCCCCCAGAGCGAAAACTGCGCCGTGCTGTGCCTGACCGCAGAAACGGATGCAGCCTGGCTTGTGCCCGGTTCCGTGCTGCGGGTGTTGAAAAACAGCGGCATTGACTGGCTGCTGCTCCAGTCCGGCGACACCCAGGCCCTTTTGCCCACCGCGCCTTTCCTCAGCGGCAGCCGCTACGACGCCTGGCGAAGGAACGGCCTGACCGACGGCACCTTCCTCTACCGCCTGGCCCTGTCCGGCGGCGGGATGCAAATGGAGGTCACCGCCGGCGAGGAGACCGTCGCCCCGGATGAAGCCGGCGACGCGCTGGCTTATACCGGCATCACAACGACCATTGTCAGAGGTGAACCATAATGGCTCAGAAAACAAAGAAAAAAAGCACCTGGTGGAAAAAGCTGCTGATCATTTTGCTGCTTGTCGCCCTGGTTGTGGGATATGTTTGGTTTTTTGTCCTGCCCGAGCTGAAAGCGGACGCCACCGTTACCTATGACGGCTACACCGCCTCCCGGGGCACCATTTCCAACTCCATGGACTTTTCCGGCTCCATCAGCGTGATCAACTACGAGACCCTGTCCGCTGAGGGCAACGGCACCGTGCGGCAGATTTACGTCAGCGAGGAACAGTCCGTGAAGGAGGGCGACAAACTGATCCGCCTGTCCAGCGGCGAGACCCTCAAGGCCAATTTTGACGGCCATGTGAACCAGCTGAACGTGGAAAACGGCGACAGCGTTTCCATGGGCCAGGGCCTGATCCAGATCGTGGACTTTGCCAACATGCAGGTCACTTTCCGGGTGGATGAGTACGACATCGCCAACATCCGGGTGGGCCAGGAGTGCCGGGTCAACGTCACCGCCCTGGGCACCACTTTTGGCTCCGCCATCAGCCACATCAACCGCATTCCATCCAACAGTCAGGGCACGGCCTACTATACCGTCACCGCTGACTTTGTGGTCACGGAAAACGTGCTGCCCGGCATGCAGGTGACCGTGGTCATCCCCCAGGAGGAGGCGGTGAACGCCGTCCTGCTCAGCAAAAGCGCCCTTAGCTTTGACGATACCAACAGCGCCTACGTCTTCAAGAAGGACGAAAACGGCAACATGGTTACCGAACCGGTGGAAATCGGTGTGGACAACGACAACTACGTGGAAGTCCTCTCCGGCGTCACCGAAGGCGAGACCGTCTACGCCGTCAAGAAGACCGAGACCCTGACCGGCTGGGCCGCCATGTTCTCCTCCATGCCCATGGGCAACCAGACCATGCCCGGCATGAACAGCCAAAACTGGCAAAACCGGCAAAACGGCGGCGATCGCCAGTTCAGCCGTGATGGCGGCAACTTCAGCAACATGGGCGGTGGCCGGCCGTGATGAATCAGGACATTTCAAACGTGTTCTTCTCCATGAAGGACATCGTCAAGCAATACCAGATGGGCGAGGAAGTTTCCACCGTCCTCAACAACGTGAACCTGTCCATCCAGGAGGGCGAGTACCTGTCCGTGCTAGGCCCCTCCGGCAGCGGTAAATCCACGCTGATGAACATCATCGGCTGCCTGGACCTGCCCACCTCCGGCGAATACATCCTCCACGGCCAGCGGGTCAACGACCTGGGCGAGAAGGAACTGAGCCGCATCCGCAGCCGGGAGATCGGCTTCATTTTCCAGAACTCCCAGATGCTGCCTTTGCTGGACGCCCAGAAAAACGTGGAGCTGCCCCTCATTTACGCGGGCGTGCGGCCCAAGGAACGCCGGGAGCGGGCCCAGGAAATGCTGCGCCACGTAGGCCTGGCAGACCGCATGCACCACTACCCCAACCAGCTTTCCGGCGGCCAGCAGCAGCGCGTGGCCATCGCCCGGGCGCTGGTCACCCGGCCCACCCTTCTCCTGGCCGACGAACCTACCGGCGCCCTGGACCAGAAAATGGGCCGCCAGATCATGGAGCTGTTCCAGGAACTGAGCGACAACGGCCATACCATCATCATGATCACCCACGACCTGAACATCGCCAAGCACGCCCGCCGGGTGGTACACATCATCGACGGAGAGCTGAGCGAAGGAGAGGCGGTGAACCCATGAAACACTTCTTCCAGAAGCTGAGCGGCGGTTTCTACATGTTTGTGGAAAGCGTCAAAATGTCCGTCAGCAATATCCTGCAGAACAAAATGCGCTCCTTCCTGACGGTGCTGGGCATTCTCATCGGCGTCATGGCGGTCATCGCGCTGGTCACCACCATCTCCGGCGTCAGCACCTCCATTTCCGATTCCTTCCTGTCCATGGGCGCAGGCTCCATGACCCTGACCGTCACCGGTACGGAGCTGAAAACCGGCCTCACTGACGAGGACATGGAAAAAATCGCCCAGCTGGAGCACGTAAACGGCGTGTGCCCCAGCATCAGCCTCAATTCCACCGTTACCGTGGAGGACGTCAGCGACAGCTTTACCGTCAGCGGCAAAAACGACTACTTCTTCGTCCACACGCCCAACGCGGTGGCCCGGGGCCGGGCCATCAGCCGCCTGGACACGGACAGCCAGAACCGGGTCTGCCTCATTTCCCAAGACCTGGTGGAAAGCCACTTCTACGGCGTGGATCCCCTGGGCAAGACCCTCTACCTGGACAACCGGGACTTTACCGTGGTGGGTATTATCCAGGAGGATGAGGACGTTTCCATCGCCACCATCCTCACCGGCACCCCCGACCTGTACATCCCCCACTCCACGGCCCTGAAAATGACCGGTGCCGCCAGCGTCAACAGCCTCACCATCTACATCGACGACATCGAAAACTCCGAGGCGGTGGAAGGCGAGCTGGAAACGTTGCTGGATCCCCTGTTCAACTACGAGGACGACGTCTATTCCATCAACAGCATGGAGTCCATCGGCGATACCATGGAGGAAATGCTGGGCATGATGAGCATGCTGCTGGCGGGCATCGCGTCCATCGCACTGCTGGTGGGCGGCATCGGCATCATGAACATGATGCTCACCTCCGTCACCGAGCGCACCGTGGAAATCGGCCTAAAGAAAGCCATCGGCGCAGAGCCTGGGCAGATTCAGCTGCAGTTTCTCATCGAGTCGTTCCTTCTGTCCATCGCAGGCGGCCTGGCGGGCATCGTGCTGGGCATTCTGCTCTCCGCCGCCCTGTGCAACGTGATGGGCATTACCTTCACCCTTTCCTATGGGGCCATCGCGCTGGGTGTGGGCTTCTCCGCCGCCGTGGGCATCATCTTCGGCTGGTCGCCCGCCCGGAAAGCTTCCAGGCTCAGCCCCATCGACGCGCTCAGGCGCATGTAATCAGGGAGGATTCCAATGAAAAAGCTTGCTACCTTTCTCTCTTTGCTTTTGGCCCTGTGCCTTTGCACCTCTGCCCTGGCCGAGGTCACCTTTGAGGGCGTGGTGGTCTCCGGCGAGACCGTGTCCGTCACCGCGCCCTTCGGCGGCACGGTGGAAAACCTGCGCATCCGCCCTGGCAGCGTGCTTTCCCAGGGCGATGAGATCACCACCTTGCAAACCACCAAGGTCTACGCCCCCTCCGACGGCCAGGTCATCAGCGTTTTTGCCGCCCCCGGCGACAGCCTGGAGGACATCACCGCCCGCTACGGCGCGGCCCTGTACCTGACCCCGGAAAACCTGTACACCATTGAGGCCGACATCCAGTACGCCTACAGCTCCACGGAAACCAAGTACGTCATGAGCGGCGAGACCGTCTACATCTCCTGCGAGGACGACAAGGGCAAGCACACCGCCGAGGGCACCATCACCGCGGTCACCGGCACCACCTTCACCGTGCTCAGCACCTCCGGGGAACTGAAGCTGAACGAGGACGTGCGCATCTATCGGGACAGCGTCCACTCCGCCAAGCAGAAGATCGGCGGGGGCACCGTGGCCCGGGTTGCCGACGTATCTGTCACCGGCACCGGCAGCCTGCTGTACATGCACGTGCAGCCCGGCGATACCGTCACCCGGGGCCAGCTGCTGTTTGAAACCGTGGGCGGCACCCTGGACGGCCTTTACGCCACGGACAACCGGGTGCTGGCCCCTGTGGGCGGCATCGTGGCCAACGTCAACGCCCAGACCGGCGCGCCCGTCAACAAGGGCGACTGCCTGCTGACCCTCTACCCCCGGGACAGCCTGCAAATCCAGATCTCCATCTCTGAGTACGACCTGGCCTCCATCCAGGAGGGCGACGCCGTCACCTTCACCCTCTCCTACCAGGCCGACCTGCCCGACATGCCCGTCTACACCGGCGTGGTGGACAGCATCTCCTACCTCTCCTCCGCCGAGTCCGGCGAGGTCTCCTACGCGGCCTACATCTCCTTCACCCCTGACGACGCCATCCGCCTGGGAATGAACGCGAGTGTGACGGTGGAATGACGGCTTGGGGCGCTGCCCCAAACCCCGATCGGGGGAAATGATTTCCCCCGATACCCCCTCGCTATAGTGTATAAATAAATATATAAAGAAGCAGCAGGCAAAAACCTGCTGCTTTTTTTTTATATGTTTTGATCTAATTGCGAGGGGGTGTTGGGGGGAATCATTCCCCCCAACCGGGTGTGGGCGGAGCCCACAACTCCCCCCGTATCAAAACTCAGCGCTGCCGGTGGTGCGGGGGTAGGGCAGGACGTCGCGAATGTTGCTCATGCCGGTGAGGTACATGATGAGGCGCTCGAAGCCCAGGCCGAAACCAGCGTGGGGCGTGCCGCCGTACTTGCGGGTGTCCAGGTAGAAGCCGTACTGGTCGGTGGTCATGCCCAGCTCCTCGATGCGGCTGGTCAGGATGTCCATGCGCTCTTCACGCTGGCTGCCGCCGATCAGCTCGCCGATGCCGGGAACCAGCACGTCCACGGCTGCCACGGTCTTCTGGTCGTCGTTAAGGCGCATATAGAAGGCCTTGATCTCCTTGGGATAGTTGTAGACGCACACGGGCTTGCCGAAGTGCTTCTCGGTCAGGTAGCGCTCATGCTCGGTCTGCAGATCCACGCCCCAGCTGACGGGGTACTCGAAGTCCTGGCCGCTCTTTTGCAGGATCTCGATGGCTTCGGTGTAGGTGCAGCGGGCGAACTCGCTGTTGGCCACATGGGTCAGCTTGTCGATGAGGCCCTTCTCCACGAAGCTGTTGAGGAAGGCCATCTCTTCGGGAGCCTTTTCCAGCACGCCGTTGATGACGTACTTCACCATGTCCTCGGCCAGCTCCATGTCGTCGAACAGGTCAGCAAAAGCAATTTCCGGCTCGATCATCCAGAACTCGGCGGCGTGACGGGGGGTGTAGCTCTTCTCGGCGCGGAAGGTGGGGCCGAAGGTGTAGATGTTGCGGAACGCCATGCAGAAGGTCTCGCCGTTGAGCTGGCCGCTGACGGTCAGGCTGGCGGGCTTGCCGAAGAAGTCCTTGGAGTAATCCACATCGCCCTTGTCGGTGGTGGGAACCTTCTCCAGGGGCAGAGTGGTCACCTGGAAC
>JAGBDE010000053.1 GCA_017937655.1 Clostridia bacterium
GGAAAAGCCCCTCCCAAACCCTCCCGAAAAGCGCATGATGGGCATGCGTGCGTTTTGCCCTGCCGCTTGCAGGTTGTCCGGCTCTTCCCCGGCTTCTGACCCGGGTAGAAGCCGGTTTTCTTTTGCCTGCTTTTCTTTTGACTCAAAAGAAAAGTAGGGAGGCGGCTTTTCGGGGAAAAGCCCCGCCCAAACCCACCCGAAAAGCGCTTGATGGGCATGCGTGCGTTTTTTCCTGTTGCTTGCAGGTTGTCCGGCTCTTCCCTGGTTTCCGACCCGGGTAGAAGCCGGTTTTCTTTTGCCTACTTTTCTTTTGACTCAAAAGAAAAGTAGGGAGGCGGCTTTTCGGGGAAAAGCCCCTCCCAAGCCTTCCCGAAAAGCGCTTGATGGGCACGCGTGCGTTTTGCCCTGCCGCTTGCAGGTTGTCCGGCTCTTCCCCGGTTTCCGACCCGGGTAGAAGCCGGTTTTTCTTTTGGTTCTTTTCTTTTTTACAAAAAAAGAAAAGAACAGAGCGCAAGGCTCTGTTCTCAATCTGTTTATTCGTGAGCTGCCAGCCAGACGCGGCTGCGGCGGATGCTGTTCAGGACGGTCTCCGGGGCGGGGCCGCCGATGAGCTTGCGGCGATTGACGCAGCTTTCCAGGGAGATGGCGGTGTAGATGTCCTCTTCGAAGGCGGGATGGGCGGCCTTGAGCTCGTCCAGGGTAAGGTCGACCAAAGCGCGGTTTTCCCGGACGCACTTGCCCACCAAAGAGCCGCTGACGTGATGCGCATCGCGAAAAGGCACGCCCTTGCCCACCAGATAGTCGGCCAGGTCGGTGGCGTTGGTGAAGCCCAGGCCTGCGCTCTCGTAGAGCTTGTCCTTGCGGAAGTTGGTGGTGCGGAGCATTTCGGTAAAGGTGGGCAGGCACTTGACGATGGTGTCGTAGGCGTCAAAGAAGGCTTCCTTGTCCTCCTGCATGTCCTTGTTGTAGGCAAGGGGCAGGCCCTTCATGACGGTGAGCAGGCCCATCAGGTCGCCGTAGACACGGCCGGTCTTGCCGCGGGTCAGCTCGCAGGCGTCGGGATTTTTCTTCTGGGGCATGATGCTGGAGCCGGTGGCAAAGCCGTCGTCCATGATGGCGGTGCCGAATTCCGTGCTGCTCCACAGGATCAGCTCCTCGCAGAACCGGCTCAGATGCATCATCAGGATGCTGGCGGCGCTGAGGAAGTCCAGCAGGAAGTCACGGTCGCTGACGCCGTCCATGGCGTTGTCCGTCACCTCGGAAAAATCAAGGATCTCCGCCACCCGCGCCCGGTTCAGGGGGTAGGTGGTGCCGGCCAGGGCGCCGCTGCCCAGGGGCATCACGTCGGCGGCCTCAAAAGCGTGCTCAAAACGAACCACGTCCCGCTTGAACATCTGGAAATAGGCCATCAGGTGGAAGCCCAGGGTCACAGGCTGGGCCTTCTGCAGGTGGGTGTAGCCCGCCATGATGGTCTGGGAATGATCCTCAGCCAGGTCAGCCAACAGGTTGAGCAGCTTCAGCAGCAGGCCTTTTACCGTGGTGCAGGCTTCCCTGGCATACATGCGCACGTCCAGGGCCACCTGGTCGTTGCGGCTGCGGCCGGTGTGCAGACGCTTGCCCGCATCGCCGATGCGCTCGGTGAGCAAAGCCTCCACGAACATGTGCACATCCTCCGCGCCCATGTCGATCTCCAGCTGGCCCGCGTCGTACTGGGCAAGGATCTCCTTCAGCCCGGCCACGATTTTCTCCGCGTCCTCATCGGAAATGATGCCCTGCTCGCCCAGCATGGTGGCGTGGGCGATGGAACCGGTCACATCGCAGCGCAAAAGCCGCTGGTCAAAGGGAATGGAGGACTGGAAGTCGTCCAGAAGCGCGTCGGTGGGTTTGGCAAAACGTCCTGCCCAAAGCTTGGTCACGTTGATCAACTCCGTATCAAAATAGTGCAAACAGAGTTATTATAGCATACATTTTCACAGACTCAAGGGGTCGTCCCGGCGCACCAAAGTGCAGCCATTCAAGGCCGCCAGCCGTTTCATGCACCCGTCCACCGCCTTTTGTATCTGTTTTGTTTTCTTTACGCCGTCTTCCAGCCAGATGTTTTTCACCGCCATCAGACCGCCCTTTTCCCGCACGGCTTCCACCCGGCCGATGAACCTGTCGCCCCAGAGCAGCGGCAGCACATAAAAACCGTATTTCCGCTTGCTTTCCGGCGTGTAGATCTCCCAGGAATACTGAAAATGAAACAGCCGGGCGATCAGCTTCCGGTCCCACATCAGGCAGTCCAGCGGGGCGATGGCCTCGCACCGGGGCCGCAGTTTTTCCCCGCCGACGGCTTGCTGCATCAGGGCTTCGTCCTCCGGCAGATAGAACAGCGGATCCCGGATGCCCTCCACCTGCACCGGGCGGATGGAGCCCTCCGCCTCCAGTTCCCGGAAGGCGCGGCCGCGCTTTTCGCTGTCCAGGCCCCAGATGTTCAGCCAGGCGTCGGAGGGCCGGTTCCAGATGAGGCCGACGGCCCCGATGCGCCGCCGGATGCGCCATTTCATGTGGGCAAAATCGTCCGGCAAGGGGTCAGGGGCGGAAAGGATCGCCCGGGGGATGTGCCTGTCTGCCAGGTCGTAGCTTTTGCGGCTGCCGTCCTTGTGGTGGATGATGAGCTCGCCGGTGGAGTACATCTGCTCCAGGGCGGCCCGGGCGGCGTTTTTGCCGTTGCTCCAATGCACGGAGGACTTCCAGTAGAACTGGCCGTCGATGGGCAGTTCATCCCCGTTCACCGGGCCGTTTTCCGCAATGTATTTCCGGGCGACGTCCTCCAAATCGGCAAGGCCCTGGAACCGCTGACCGCCGGTGCGGGCCGCGTCCCGGAAGCGCTGGAAATAGGGCCAGTCCTCCACGGGAAAAATGGCCATGTTCTTGTCCGGGTAGTCCACCAACGCCCGATCCTGATACAAAAGCTGCCACAGCATGTCCTTGGTGAAGCCCTTCACCCGGGACTGCAGCACCAGCTCCGCGTTCTTGCCGATCACGTCCACCGGGTCAAACTGGATGCATCCCGCCTGCCGCACGTAGCTGAGGGCGCCTGCCTTGCCCCGGAAACGATGCGCCCCAATCAGCCCCTGCTTCAGGAGCAAAAACCGCCGGGCAGCCTCCATGGTGATGTTCATATTTTTCTCCCGCTTTCCTGTTTTTCTTACAATATACCATTTTTCCGTCTTGTGGCATAGTGAAAGTTTTTGCAGCCTTGCGGCGGGCCGGGTTTTTCGCTATACTGAAAGCAGCACCCCAAAGGAGGACTGAGCATGTTCGTACTGAAGCCTGACGAATACACCCACCCCAAGGACCAGAGCACCCTGAACGAACTCAAGGCCGTGCCTGGCTTTACGGCCATTCTGCGGGCCTTCATGAAGAACTTTACGGAAAAGACCCTCCATGGCATGAACATGGCCAACAAGATCCGCCTGGGACGGGATCAGCTGCCCGGTTTGTATGCCTTTCTGGCGCCCCTTTGCGAAACCCTGGGCGTAGAGGAGATTCCCGAACTGTACCTGGAGCAAACCCCCGCGGTGAACGCCTACACCCAGGGCGACAGCATCGTTTCCATTACCCTGACCAGCGGCCTGGTGGAGGCCATGACGGACCTGCAGATCCGCGCCGTGCTGGCCCATGAGGTAGCTCACGTGGCCTGCCACCATGTGCTTTATCATACCCTGGGCGATCTTCTGCTCACCGCCGGCAGCGACCTTCTTGGCCTGGGCGGGTTGCTGACCGCGCCGCTGCGGCTGCCGCTGTACCAATGGCTGCGCATGAGCGAGCTCAGCTGCGACCGTGCCGCCGCCCTCTGTCTGGGCGATCCCCAGCCCATGTTGGAAGCCCTGATGATCCTTGCAGGCGGCAAGGAAAGCCGGTTCGGGCCGCTGAGCCTGAACAGCTACATCCGCCAGGCGGAAAGCTACGCCAAGGAGGCGGACGAATCCCTGCTCAGCAAAGGCCTGCAGTACATTTCCGTGGTGGGCCAGAGCCATCCCTTCCTCAGCATGCGGGTCAGCGAGCTGATCACCTTCTCTGAGTCCGACCGCTACAAGCAACTGATGAAGCGCTACGAAATGGCCCACACGCCCATCTCCGTCCCCCACAAGGGATGAAAACAAAATTTGCATATAAAAACAGGACGCACGAAGCGTCCTGTTTTATTCCGTTCAATTAGGCCTGAGCGGGAGCGCCAACGGGGCAAGCACCAGCGCAAGCGCCGCACTCGATGCACTTGTCAGCGTCGATCACGAACTTGCCGTCGCCCTCAGCAATAGCATCCACGGGGCACTCGGAAACGCAAGCGCCGCAGCTGAGGCACTCGTCAGAAATAACATATGCCATCGTCGTTTACCTCCTGTCATATTGGCGCCAGCCTTCAGGCTGACAATGAAATCATATCACGAAAAATGTCGTATTGCAAGTATAGACACGTAAAAAACAAACATTCCCGCTGATGGCGCCAAAAGGCAGATCATCCGCCGTAATAATCATTCAGCCGGATGAAGGCGCAGCAGCCCGCCTTTGCAACCTTTTGGAAGCCTGCGTTTTCGTAGAAGCGGACGGTGTCTTCGGTGTCGTCCGTAAGCAGCAAAGCCTGGTTCACGTCCGGGTAGCAGGCCAGCATCTGCTTCAAAAGTCTGCTGCCAACGCCCTTCCCCTGATACTCCGGGTGCACCAGCAAATCCTGCACATACAGGATGGACGCGCCATCCCCCACCGCCCGCGCAACGCCGATGAGCCTGTCTTCGTCCCATGCCGCCAAAATTTTGAGGGATGCGGCGTATGCCTCCTGCAAGAGGCCCGGGCGGCGCAGGTAGCTGGTCCAGCCCACGCTTTGGTACAGGGGTTCAATTTCCTCCGCCTTGTAGGTTTCATAGGGCAAAATGGGGTATTCCATCAGAATCCTTCCCTCCTGTTCTATGCGTTTTGCGTTGCCAAAATGACACAAGCCACGGCCGTATTTCATGCCGTGGCTGGATGTTTTCGTTTACCGGGAGCTTTTCAGCGCCTGCTCGATGGCGCGCCGCCAGTCGTTGTCCTGCTGAACGGGCTCCATCTCCGGGGGGATCTCCTCCACGGGTTCTTCCACCGGGGCGGGCCGATTCATCCGGCTGCGGTTTTCCTTGGGTTCCTTTGCCTCTTTGGCTTCCTTGGACTCCTGCTTTTCCCGGTTCTGCTCCACCTGGGGCCGGTTCCACTTGATCTCCTCCAGGGGGAAGGTCTTGATCTCAGAGCTGTCGCCCTTCACGATGCGCACGGTGACCGTTTCCTTGAGGATGTTCAGGTCGATGACCGTGCCCTTGCCCTCGGGGGTCTCCGCTTCCTTGCCCAGCTTGGGCATGCGCTTGCTGGTCTGCTCATAGTGGTCTTCCTCAAACTTGAGGCAGCACATGAGCCTGCCGCACACGCCGCTGATCTTGGTGGGGTTCAGGGAAAGGTTCTGCTCCTTGGCCATCTTGATGCTCACGGGCTGGAAATCGCCCAGGAAGGTGCCGCAGCAGATGGCTCTGCCGCAGGGGCCCAGGCCGCCCAGCATCTTGGCTTCGTCGCGCACGCCGATCTGCCTGAGTTCAATGCGGGTATGGAACACGGTGGCCAGGTCCTTCACCAGAGAGCGGAAGTCCACCCGGCCGTTGGCGGTGAAGTAGAACAGGATCTTGCTGTTGTCAAAGGTCTGCTCCACGCCCACCAGCTTCATGTCCAGCTTGTGTTCCTCAATTTTCTTCTGGCAGATGCCATAGGCTTCCTTCTCAAAGGCGGCGTTTTCCTCGGCGTGGCGCATGTCCTGCTCCGTGGCGATGCGCACCACAGGCTTGAGGGGGGTGACCAGGGAATCGTCCTCCACCTGGCGTACGCCGGTGATGACCTGGCCGTATTCCAGGCCCCGGGCCGTTTCCACAATCACAAAATCTCCGGCGGCAGGCCACAGCTTGCCCGGGTCAAAATAGTAAAGCTTTCCGGCGTTCTTAAAGCGAACGCCTACGATCTCTGCCATGATTTCTGTTCCTCCAATATCGTCATCATCAACTGGTCCAGGGTAGACTGCCAGTTGACCTGTCCTGCCCGCCGTCTGCGGGCCAGAAATACTGCTTCCAAAAGCCGGTTCAGCGCGGCCTCGTCCACATGGGAAAGGCTGTCCACCCATCCCTTGGGGTAGCGGCTCAAAGCCTCCTCCGGCAGCAGGCCTGCCTTCATCATCAGCGCCTGATGAAACGCGGTTTCCAGCGCGGTCAGGTACTGCTCCGCATCGCCCTTGCCGTCCTTGAGGGCGGTGGACAGGGCAAGGATGTCCGCGTCCGACTTGCTGGCCAATACCTTGGCCGCAAAGCTGCGGCTTTCCTCGTCCCCGGCGGCATCCTCCAGGCACTCTATCGCCATGCCGATGTTCCCGCCGCTGAGGCCCAGCGCCATGGGGATTTTTGCCCGGTCATAGCCCAGCTTTTCCAGAGTATCGCCCAGCAATGCATCCGGCCAGGGCTGCATCTTCACCCGGACGCACCGGGAGGCGATGGTGCCCAAAGTGGCGGTCAGCTCGTGGGTCATCAGGATGAACACCACATTGCTCAGGGGCTCCTCCAGGGTTTTCAGCAGGCAGTTCTGGGCGCCGGGGGTCAGCTTTTCCACCGGCTCAATCAGCACCACCCGATGGCCCGTGCCAAAGGAGTGCTGCCCCACCTGGCGGATCACCTCGCGGACCTCGTCCACCTTGATCTGCTTGCCGTCGTCCGCAAAGAGGGTGATCACGTCCGGGTCGTTCCAGTCCCAGACCCGGCGGCAAGCGTCGCACACGCCGCAGGGCTTATGTTCGGACATGCAAAACAGGGTGCTGGCAAGGACCCTGGCAAAGGTTCGCTTGCCAAGGCCCCGGGCACCCGTGAGCAAATATGCATGAACCATTTCCCCGGCGCGGAACTGCTGCATGGCAATCCTGCACCCGGCGCTCAACCGGTCATAGTCCGCAAATACGGGCCATTCCGCTGTCTGCGGTTTCTGTTTCAAAATCCGTTTCGTCTCCTCAGAGTTTCACAAATTGATCCACGGTCAGCACAAACACCGTTGCGCCGCCTACCACAACCTCGATGGGATAGGGCGTGTAGCTGCCCGGCATGCCCACCATGGAGGAGGGGGAAGGGGTGATCTGCTTGCGGCTCTTGCAAACCTTTTCAATCAGATCCATGGCATTCTGGAAACGGTCATCCTCCACGCCAACCAGCAGCGTGGTGTTGCCCGCCCGAAGGAAGCCGCCGGTGGTGGCCAATTTGGTCACGCCAAAGCCGTCGTTCATCAGCTGGCTGATCAAACGGGAAGCGTCTTCATCCTGTACGATTGCGATGATCAGTTTCATCTTCGTTCCTCCTTGAATTGATTCCAATTCACCATTTCAAGTATACATGAAAAATCCGATTTTAGCAATATTGCAGTTTTCCATCACCATTTGGGATGGGTTTCCAGCTGCAATGTGTTCAGATACTTCCATTTTCCCTGCATCTCAAACCGGAGGCCCGCCGCGCAGAGCATCAGGCTGCGGCATTTGTGCTGCCGGTTGAAGTCCCGGTCGCCGTACTTGTCGTCCCCCAAAAGAGGATGGCCGATAAACGCCATATGGGCGCGGATCTGGTGGGTGCGGCCGGTGTGCAGGTCAATTTCCAGGCGGGAAAGGTCGCCCAGGCGCTCTGCCACATGGTATTCGGTGATGATGGACAGGCTGCCGGGGGTTTCCCGGCGGCTGACCCGCACCAGGGCCTTCTGGTCGTCCTTTAAGAGGAACGCATGCAGCACCGCGCTGTCCGGCGAGGGACAGCCCTTGACCAGGCAAACGTACCGCTTGTGGATGCGCCGGTGGAAGAAGCCTTCCTCCATGGCGGCCTGGGCCTCCCGGGTCTTGGCCAGCAGGAGGATGCCCTCGGTCTGGTTGTCCAGCCGGTGGCAGAGCAAAGGCTCGGGCTGATCGGGCCGCTGCATATGCAGCGCCTCCGCGATGGACCGCCCGCCCTTAGCGTCCTTCTGGCAGCTGATGCCCGCCGGCTTGTGGATGACCAGAATGTTTTCGTCCTCAAAAAGAACAGGGATGGACGGGCCAGCCTCTGCGTCGTCCGGGGCGTAAAGTTTTACTTCTGCGCCGGGCTGCAGCATGGCCTGCCGATCCATCCGCTTGCCGTTCTGCTTCACATCCCGGCGGTCAAAGGCCTGCTGCACCGTGCGCGCGCTGAGCTGAGGCAGCATGCGCCTTACCAGCGGAAGCAGCCGCCCCTCTGCCGTGTCCTCGGGAATGCGAAATGTGTAAAGTTTCATCTGTCAATGCTCCATTGCAGCTTTCAGGCCCAGCCAGCGGGGCGTTCCCTCGTACAGCTGGCGCAGCGCGCCCAGCATTTCCGGGGTGGGCAAAACCGCCAGCAGGGAAGATAGCACGCTTTCCAGCTCCATCAGGCTGACGCCCTGCTTTGCCAGCATGCGCAGGTCTTCCGCTGCGTCGTTCAGGTCGATATCCGGCCGCATGGCCCCGCGCATGCTCAGGCACATCTTCTCGTGCAGGGGGATTTCTTCCGGCAGGATGCCGTTCATGCCGCCGGCCATCATGGTCTGGCTCATCTCAAAGGAACCCATGGCGCTCAGGGACTGGCTGCGCACCAGCTGGTAGGGATTGGCCAGGCCGGGATGCAGCAAAATCATCTCGCCCTTTTCGTCGGTGATGTACTCAAAGGACGCCTGGATGTACCGCCGGGCGATCTCAATAGCGGCGGGGGTGTCCTGGTGCATCACATGGCCCAGGAAAAAGTCCATGGCCTGGGACGCATGCAGAAGGCCCGTCAGGTACAGTAGGCCGTGGATGGTGGCGTCGTAGCGGAAGCACCGCTCCCGGATGCCGGCCATCTCGGACTGGTTCAGGGAGTTCAGCACCGTCTCCGTCAGGCAGGCGGGCAAGCTGAGATACCAGTCGTTGCCCTGGGTACGGAAGCCGCACCACAGCCTGCGCACCAGCGATTCCGCCGCGCCGATGTCGTCCCAGTCCGTCAGCAGCATTTCCCCGTCGTTGAGGATGAGCCGTTCCAGAATCTCCCGCTCCGCCTGGCTGATGAACATGGCCTCTGCGGGCAGCGTGTTCATCACCCGGGTGCGAAGTTCCTGCAGGGTGACCAGCTTCAGGTTCTTGCCGGAATAAAAGTAGGAACGTTCAAACAGGGACTGGGCGTCCCAGTCGTCAGCGTCGTCGGCAAAAAGCGCAAGCCCGGGATGGGCAAGCAGTCTGCGTTCGCAGGCTTCATATTGTTTTTCCCGCATCATGCTCATGGTCATGTCGCAGGGGTCTGAATGAACTGCCGCTTCTCTCAGCAAAGCTTGCCCTTCCTTTCTTGCGGATGGATCACACCTTCACAACCCAGCCCATGGGATCCTCGATCTTGCCGAACTGGATACCGGTCAGGGTGTTGTAGAGATCCATGGTGATGTGGCCGATGCCGCCATCGCCGATCTGGAGTTCCTCGCCCTGGTAGCACAGCTTGCTGACAGGAGAGACCACGGCGGCGGTGCCGGTGCCAAAGGCTTCGGTGATGCGTCCGGCCTTGATATCGGCCGCAACGTCGTTGATGTCCATGCGGGCTTCTTCGGTTTCGTAGCCCATCTTCTTGGCCAGCTGGAGCACGCTGTCACGGGTGATGCCGGGCAGGATGCTGCCGTTGAGGGCGGGGGTGACGATTTTCTTGTCCTCATAGACGAACATCATGTTCATGGCGCCCACTTCTTCAATGTAGCGCTGATGCACGCCGTCCAGCCAGAGCACCTGGGCGTAGCCGTTCTTCTTGGCCTTGACGCCGGCCAGGATGCTGGCAGCGTAGTTGCCGCCGGTCTTGGCAAAGCCGATGCCGCCGCGTACGGCGCGGACGTAGCTGTCCTCCACGTAGATACCCACGGGGGCCAGGCCTTCGGCATAGTAGGCGCCGGAGGGAGACAGCAGCACGTAGTACAAGTAGGTCTTGGAGGCGCTCACGCCCAGGAACGCGTCAGTGGCGATCATGGTGGGGCGGATGTACAGGGAGGTGCCTTCCTCGTGGGGGGTCCATTCCTTGTCCACGCTCAGCAGCTTGAGCAGCGTGTCCAGGCCCTCTTCCACAGGCAGGGGAGCCATGCCCATACGCTCGGCAGAGCGGGCGAAACGCTCAAAATTGGCCTGGGGACGGAACAGCTGGAACTCGCCCTTGGGGGTGCGATAGCACTTGAGGCCCTCAAAAATTTCCTGGCCATAGTGGAGCACCTGGCAGGCGGGATCCAGGCTGATGTTGTGATAGGGCTCGATGCGGGCGTCATGCCAGCCCTTGCCCTCAGTATAGTTGATCAGCAGCATGTGATCGGAAAACACATGTCCAAAGCCCAGATTGCTTTCATCAACGGGCTTCTGCTTGGGGGTGGTGGTCAGGTTCATTTGTACATTCATTTTATGTTCCTTCCTTTCTGCCATCATACTTCAAAATGAATTCGGCGCGTTTGCGCTTATTGTCTATTATAGTCCTGCCTTGGATGGTGTCAAGGCTTTGGGCCAAGGGAAAACATAGCCAGAACGGCAGATTTGCCCACCTGTCAGGGCAGCGTCACCAGGATGATCTGCTGATCGCCCTTCGCAAAGGTAATGCCGGTCACCGCGGTGATGGACTCACAGGGCAGGTAGAGCATATCGCCCACCAGGCGGATATCCCGGATGGGCATCAGCTGCCGGGTGCCGCCCAGGGTCATTTCCAGGTTGATGGGGTTGCCCTGCTGATCCATGCCGTAGGACAGGCGGTATACATTGTCGCCCACGGCAAAGGCATAGCCGGGGTTGTCCATATCGGAGGGGATGACGAACACGCCTGCACCTTCCAGCACCTGCTGCAGGGGCACGTAGAGGGTATCGCCGTAGGAATAAGGCAGCACCGGCTCCGTAGCGCCCTTGTTGCCCACTTCCACCGCCAGCGGCAGTTCCTGACCCTGCACCTGAATGACCCAGCCTTCCATGGCCAGGAATTCCGGTTCTGGCGTGGGCGCTGGGGTATCCGTGGGGGCGGGTGTGTCCGTGGGCACGCGGGGGGGCACCAGCGTAGGCGCGGGGGTCTCGGCGGGGACTTCCGTCACTTCCGGGGCAGGGGTCTCGCTGGCCTGGGGCGCGGGACGGACTGCGCCGCTGTCATACAGCACGCTCTGGGTGGCCCTGCCGGCAATGCCGTCGGCGGACAGGCCGTGATGGTACTGGAACAGTTCCACCGCCTGGCGGGTCTGGTTGCCGTAGCGGCCATCCACCTCGCCCACGTAATAGCCGTAGGTTTTCAGGGTCTCCTGCAGGCGGGTGACGTCATCGCCCTTGCTGCCCATGACCAAGGTCTTGTATTCCGGATTGACGGATACTTCCACCGTGGGCACGGGGGTGGGCGTTGCGGTGGGCACCGGGGTCACTTCCACCGACACATAGGGCGTGGGGGTGACCATGTTGGCCAGGTAACCGTCCACGTCGGGCATGCTCTGCACGGAAGAGGTGTAGAGCAGCGTCATATACAAAAGCAAAGTTTTCAGCAAATCCACAGAGTGTTTCCTCCTTTGTCTGCCTGATTATGCCTGAAGATTCTGGGGTACAAATTCCCTGCCGCGGATGCGCCGCCTGGGAACATCGCAAAGCACATAGCCGGCCACCTGCCGCACCGAGCGGCCCAGGCTCCGGGCCTCGGCTTCGATCTCGCCGCCGTCATGCTTGCCATCGTCCGCCACCAGCAGCACCAGATCCGTCAGCCGGCCCAGCAGGGCGGCGTCGTTGCGGCGGGCGCAGCTGGGCGCGGAAATCAGCACGTACTGGAAGGTTTGCTGGGCATCCGCCAGGAATGCGGCGAAGGCCTCCGTGCCCGCCATGCGGCTCACAAAGCCGGGCTCGTGGCAGGCGTCCATGAAATACAAGCCGGGGATTTCCGTGGCCATCAGGGCCTCGTTCAGGGCTTCTTCGCTGGCAATGCAGTCCAGCACGTCCGCGGTGCCCTTCTTGCCGAAGAACTGCCGCAGTCCCGGCTGATAGCTGTCCAGTTCAATGGCCAGCACGCCGTATCCCTCCACCGCCAGCTCGGAGGCCAGCAGGGCGGTAACGGCGGCGCTGTCCGTGTCCTTCTCCAGGCCGGTCACGGTGATGGAGCTGCCTCTGCGCCGCTGCACCGCCTTGATCCTGGCCGACAGCGCCTGCAGGCGGCTCAGGTTGTTTTCGTCAATCAGATCATACAGCGGCACATGCTTGCCTTCTTTTTTCAGGCTCTTGCGCTGCTGACCCGCCGCCTTGTCCAGCTTGGCCATGCCTGCCAGACAGGGCAGGGGGATGTCCTCCGTGGTCTTGCCGTAGCGCAGCCGCCGGGCGGTGGTACCAAACAGGGTTCCCAGCAGGGACAAAACCAGGAACGATCCCAAAAACGCCGCCGCCACGCACACCGGCCGCCAGTATTTCACCGTTTCGGCAGGAACGGGCGCTTCCGTCATGGTTCTGACCTCGGTGGCCTTAAAAATGGCCTGGGCATCGGCGGTCAGCTTGTCGCCCGCAGCGTTTACCAGGTTGCCCACCACGTCGGCGTCAAAGCCCCAGCCAATCAGCCGGATGGTATGGCTCCGGCCGCTGCCCCGGACGTACAGCCGGGTCTTGCCGTCGCTGTCCGCCTCCTGCATCACCGCGCTGCGGAACGCCTCCGTGGAGAGCAGCTCGTCGCAGTCATGGGCCAGCATGCGGGTCAGGTCGCCGCCGTTGTCCTCCGTGTTCACCCCCGCAGGCAGAGCAAAAAAGGTATACTCCGCGCGGTAAATATCCGGCACGAACCGATAAACGTAGATCGCCGTTGCGGTGGTCACGGCCAGGCAGAAAAACAAAATCAGTCCCAGCGCACTTTTCCACTTTCTTCTGAATCGTTTCTTCACGCGGCGCACCTTCCTCCGGGTTACTTCTTACCCTATAGAATATCACAGGTTTCCCGCGTTGACAAGCAGAGCGCAGCATCTCCCTCCTTTCGACAAAACGCACGGCGGCAGAGAAACCCTCCCCCGGCGCGAAGTTTTACATTTGGGCCAGCATTGACATTTGCCCGAAACATGCTATCATGAAGCTGATTTGAACCGCAGGAGATGTTCCCATGCCGAAAGTCCGCCCCATTCAGAGCCGCAACGATGTTTTCCAGCGCTACGAGACCCTGCACCGCAACCGGGAGAAGCGCACCCACCAGAAGCTGTTTTTCCTGGAGGGGGTGCATCCGGTGGAGCAGGCAGTGCTGGCGGGAGAACAATTTTTCTCCATAGCGTATGCGTCGGACCGGCGGCTGTCCGGCTGGGCGGAGGACATGCTGAAAAAGGCCGCCCCGGAGGAAATCCACCCCATGCCCGCCGCCCTCCTTTCCGAGCTTTCCGACCGTGAGAACCCCTGCGAGCTCATCTGCCTAATCCATCAGCGGCAGGATCAGCTGGCACGGCTCAGGCAGCGCATCGCGGCCACCGAACGCCCGCTGCTGGTGCTTTGCGACCGGGCCAATTCCCCGGGCAACCTGGGCACGGTCATCCGCTCCGCAGACGCCTTCGGTGCCTGCGGGGTGATCTCCACCGGCCACAGCGCGGATTTCTACGATACCCAATGCATCCGTTCCAGCATCGGCAGCCTGTTCCACATTCCCTTTGCGGGCTTTGGTTCCGTGCAGGAAGTGCTGGATTTTCTTGCCACCCTGCCCTGCAAAATGCAAATCGTGGGCACCAGCGCCAAGGGCAGCTGCTCCATCCACGAGGCCGACCTGACCGGCCCCACGCTGCTGATTGTAGGCAACGAGACCTTCGGCATGAGCAAAGCCTGGAAAGAGGCATGCGACCTGCTTTTGCGCATCCCGATCTACGGCGCGGCCAGCTCCCTGAACGTGGGCTGCGCGGCCACCGCCTGCCTGTATGAAATTGCCCGGCAGCGGGACTTTGACGGGCATAGGTAAAATAAGCCGGAGAGAAAACATTCTCTCCGGTCAGGCTGTCAAAGGTGGAGGTGCAGGAGGCACTGATCCGCAACCTCAGTCGGCGTGCAGCTCGCCACCCGCGAGCTACACTTGCTTCGGTTGACGACTGCGGGGCGCTAACGCCTTCGGCGTTGTGTCCACTGGACACACGCTTCCCTCCGTCTCCCCTGCCGGGTGTGGGCAGAGCCCACAAACCTGCGCCGCAACGCAAAAAACCAAGCGTAGCGAGCGCCGTAGGCGCAAGATGCGCGACAACTGCTCGAAACTCACATATTGACTGTCTGACCGGAGAGTTTTCCTCTCCGGCTCTTTTTTTACCGTTTCAGCACATTTTCATCAATGCGCCGAACCACGCTGTGGGTGTACACTTCAAAATGTTTGGGCCAGAAACCAAGGGCGGTGGGGTTGATGCTCTCGCAGTCCACTCCCAGAAGCGGCACGCCCTCCCGGTGCAGCACGTCCGACAGATACTGCAGCAGCCCGCCGGCCACGCCGGTTCCCCGGCCTTCGGGCCGGCAGTACGCGCCGCTGATGTTCAGGATGCCCGGCTGATTGCTGACAAAGTTCTCGCCCTCCTGCCCCACCTCGATGTAGGCCAGGATGCCGCCGTCCTTCACGGCCACGAACATCCGGGGCGGATCCTCCTCCCGGCCCTGCAGCCAGCGCTGCTTCATGCCCTCCGAGTCCAGCATAAAGCAGGGCGATTTGCTCAGGTGCCGTGACAGCTCTATCCGCAGGGAGTGAAGTTCCGGGCTGCGGTCTTTGGGCAGCTCCATGAAGGTGACGCCCTCCACCGGCGCCGGGTCGGCCTCCGTCTGGCGCATCAGATCCATGCAGCGCATGCCGAAGTCGTAGACGTAGAACGCTTCCTGCCCCAGCAGGTCATGGGCAAACAGCGCGATGGCATGGCTGGACGCTCCCGCTTCCACCCACTTTTCCGCCGCAGCCTGGTACATCCTGCGGTAAATCTTTACCCGATCCTGCTTCCTTGCGGCGTGGGCATGCAGGGGCGAGAACACGCCGGTCACGTCAGGCGTGCGGAAGGCGGGCATCCAGGGATTGCACACGCACAGATACCCCAGCAGCCGATCGCCCTCCACGGCGGCCACGCCAAGGCCGTTGGTGGCCATCTCGCCCAGCGGCCACCACTGGGTGATGTCCGGCAGGAAAGGAATATGCTCCTTTTCCTCCTGATAGTTCTCCCAAAGCAGTTCCTGGGCCTGGGGAAGCCATTTTTCTTCAAAACCAACAATTTTCATTCTCTCGATTCCTTTCAAACAAAAAACTGCACCCCGTAAAAACCGGAAGTGCAGATTTGCTGCCAATCAAAAGGATCGCAGGGATACGTTATTTTGTACGGCCCCGGCAAACAGCATTGCTCCCGATTTTTACCAAAACCATGGACTTCATAACGCTGCTCACCTGCCTTTCGTTGATAAAACCAGTATATTCCCGGAAGCGTTGTTTGTCAACAGAAAGAAGCGTCTTCCGGGGCTTTTCATGCCTACTTCACCTGCCTTCTGCGGTCAATCAGCAAAAGCACCATCACCGTCATGTCATCCCGGGGAACGCCGCCGGAGGCAAGCAGGGCGTTGCGGATCAGGGCGTCCGCCATGCGCTGGGGGTCGGTGAAAAGGCTGTCCTCCAGGGCGCGGCGCAGCTGCTGATCGTCCTGGAAGGCCTCGGACACGCCGTCGCTCATCAGGATGAGGATGTCCCCGCTGTGCAGGCGGCAATGCAGCTCCGTGGAGCGGGCGTCCTCCACAATGCCCAGCGGCAGGGAGGAGGAATCCACCTTCTTGACGTGATTGCCCCGGATGATCCAGGAGGCGCAGGCCCCCAGCTTCTCAAAGCTGACGTCGCCGGTCCAGAGATCCACGTCCGCCAGGTCCACGGTGGAGAACTTCTCCGGGCTTTCCTGCATGCCCAGCATGATGCCGTTCACCGCCACGATGGCCTGCTTGCGGGTGTAGCCGGACTGGAGCAGCAAAAGCAGCAGCTCCAGGGTTTTGCGGCTCTGGGCGTTGGCCGCGGGGCCGTGGCCCATGCCGTCGCAGAGCACCATCAGCAGGCGGCCGCCGTCGCAGCGCTTGCTTACGCAGCTGTCCCCGCAGATGTCCTCGTCATCGTCGTCCAGACGCTTGCCTGCGCAGAGGGAGGCGGTGCCCACGCCGGCGGTGTACAGGGGGACTTCTTCCAATTCAATGTGGCCCTTGTCCACCCGGGAGATGCTCAGGCTCAGCTCCTGCTCCGCTTCCAATTTGCGCAAAAGCTGCTTCAGCTGCCGCTGGATGGGCAGGATGGCCTCGGTCTGGAGCGCGGCCTGCAGATGGCCCTCCACCCGCCGGGCGTAAAGCAGCTTGGCGGGAATGCGGCTTTCCTCCAGCCCCATGCGGAGGATGTGTGCGGCCTGCAGGTCGTTCAGGCTTTCCCCGGCGGCCAGCTGCTCCAGGTCGCTGAGGGTGCCGAGGGTGGCCGCCAGATGGGTCAGGGTCAGATCCCGCTGGAACTGCATCCGCCGGGAGGTCAACTCCCGCTTTTTCAGGGCGGTCAGGGTTTCCCGGGCCGCCTGGGGGATGGCCTGGGTGCGCAGGCAGCCCTGCTGGCTCAGGGCCGGCAGATGGTCCTCCTGGATGCTCTCGCCCCGGCGGCTCATGTCCAGCATGGTTTCCATCAGCTTTTCCGTCCGCTGGCGGGCCCGGCCCCAGCACATCTCCCGGTTGGAGCATTCCTCGCACAGCCGCCGGCCCAGCTCCGCGCCCTGGCTGAAGGGGTCGCATTCGGGCTGGGGCAAGGCTTTGGCCACGCTGTAGATGGACTGGCGCAGATGGCCGATGTAGTCGGTGATGAAGGCGTTTTCCATGGATGCGCTGCGCAGGGGCTCCGAGGAGAGGAGCTCCTCCAGCTTTTCCCGGCTGTCCCGGCCGATGAAGCAGCATAGCAGCGCGCCCAGGAAAACGGCCATCCAGCCCAGGGCGGGCCGGGCCAATGGCATGACGAAAAACGCCAGAAGGTTACTGAGCATCGCGGCGGGGGGCAGCAGGGGGCGATATCTCCGCACGGGTTTCAGGCCGCAGAGGAGGCCCAGCACCGTCAGGCTGAAGGCCAGGCGGCTGTCGTGGCCGCACAGGGCCAGGGCCACGCCGCAGAAAAGCCCCGCGGCGATGCCCTTCAGGCTGCCGGAGATGCAGGCCACCGCCAAAGTGCAGAGTACTGCGGCCACCTGTCCCAGGTTGACGGAAAAAATCTGGAAATACCCCAGCCCGCTGACCAGCAGCAGGCACAGGAAAAACAGGGCGCATTTTTCGTCGGTGCGGTGCAGGCCCTCATCCAGCCCGGCAAGGCCACGGCGGAGAAACAGCGCGGACAGCATGCATATCGGCACCGCGGTGCAGCACAGAAGGGCGGTGATGGGGTCGGCGCGGAAAAGGCTCCAGATGGCCCGGGGCAGCATGGCGGCTCCGGCCAGGGCCACAGTCTCCACGCCGGGCCGGGGTCTGGCGGTGCGTAGCAGCAGCCACAGAAGCCCCAGGGCGATGTACTGCCAGATGTCCGGATCCAGGCCCCAGAGAACCCGCAGCGCCAGGGACAGCGCCATGCCCAGCAAAGAAAAGAAGCTGCTTTTCTCCGTGCCGGCCAACAGCAGCGCCGCCGCAAAGGGGGATGGCACATAAAACCAGCGCACGTAAGGCGTGAGAAAAAAACACAGGCAGCTCATCAGCGGCCGAGCGGAGGTGGCAAGGGTGGCGTATGCCCATTGGAAAAAGCCGGTAAGCCGCTCCTTTGCGGTTTTGCGCCGGGGTTGGGTCAGAGCCTGGGGCTGCGTGGGCATCATGGGAAACCACCTCCTTGACGGGAAAAGCTGTCAAAGGGCAGTATAGACCCGGCGAGGCGGTTTCAGTGTCGAAGGCAGGTGAAAAGAATGTCTCAAAAAGGCCGCAAATCCAGCGTTTTCGACAAAGGAAGCGGCGATTCGGCAAAGGGAAAGCGGGCCGGGCGGCGAATCCTCCCAGGGAAAACAAAGGATGGAGGCAGGATATGCGCCTGTTGATTTTAGCGAAAGATGCGCCGGCGGCGGAAAGCCTGCGGCAGCATCTGTACAGCGCGGCGGAGGGCTGGCAGGTGGAAATTGCCGCAGACGTAGCGCAAGTGTCGGCCCTGCTGGCAGAATGCCGCTGGGACGGCCTGGTGACCATAGGCGCGGCAGGGGCGGAGGGAATCGCCCGGCTGGAGAAAAGCCCGCCCCTGTGTCCGCCCAGGGTGCTGGCCGTGCTGGGGGAGGACGACCCCAAGCCCCGGCTGGCGGACTGCGCGGTGTTCACGGGCGTGGACGGAGAACGTCTGGCCGGGCTGTGCGGCCATATGATGCAAAAAACGCTGCCCAAGCTGGCAGCGCTGCATGAGGAACGGGTCGCCGGGGCGGCGGAGGCTTTTCTTGACGAGCTGGGCATGGATCACCGCTGGAAAGGCCGGGCCTACCTGCACTGGTGCCTCTGCCGGGGCGTGCCCTCCACCTGCTGGGAGGACGTGCCCATGAAACAGCTCTACGCCCGCTGCGCCGCCGCTTTCTCCACCACCCCCGCAGCGGTGGAACGCTGCATCCGGGTAGCGGTGGAAAACGTGTTCACCATGGGAAATATCCGTGGGATCGAGAAGTTTTTTGGCAGCAGCATCGACCCGGAAAGAGGCAAGCCCACCAACCGGGCCTTTCTGCTGCACAGCATCCGGAAATTGCGGTCACTCCTTGACGGCGGAGCGTTCCGTGAAAAGCAGTGACAGGCACCACAGGCCTGCCGCGCCGATGATGGTGTACAGAATGCGGCTGATGACCGCACCCTGACCGCCAAACAGCCAGGCCACCAGGTCGAACTGGAAAACGCCCACCAGCGCCCAGTTGATGGCGCCCAGAATGACCAGCGCCAGAGAAATCTTATCTACCATGAGTTTCCCTCCTTACTTCAAGCCGTGTACGGCTTTTCCAGCAGTTTGCCCCCGGCGGGAGGATTCTATGCGGCCTAAATGAAGCAGGCCTGAGCATCGCCGTTTGGCCAGAGGGTGCGTCGGGGCCAGGGCTGGCTGAGGGGCGCAAGGGTGACGGGGCCGTCGGGCAGATCGGAGAGAAGGAGGCTGCCGCCGGCAACGTCCAGGCACATGCAAAGCGCCGCCTTAGGCAGGTTCCATTGCAGATCGCCGGTCAGGAGGTCGATCTTCATCAGCCCGTCCGGGGTGCTGATCAATGCGGTGAGGCCATCCGGGCAGACCTTGAGCGCGCCGGGCATCCCCGGCAGTCGCAGGATCTCCCGGGGACGACGGCGGCCCGTCGGCAGGGTATACACCACGGTCTGGATATCCTCCCCTTCCGCTGCGCACACTAACACAAGCCCCCTTTGCCAGAAATCGGCAGCAAAGCAGGGGTGCCGGGTGTGGACGACGGCCACAGGCAGCAGCTCCGGCGCGGAAAACAGCGTGGCTTCGTTTTCAGCGCCGCCGGCCACCAGCAAAAGACTGCCGTCCTGACTGAGCCGCATGCTCCGGGGAAACACCCCGGCGGGATGGGCATAATGCAGCTGGCCCGTGCCAAGATGCACCGTGTGGACGGTGTCCGCGTCGGAACCCAGCAGGTAGAGCCATCGGCCGCAGGGGCTTGGGCACAGGGCGGACGTTCCCGGCGGCGCGGGAAAGCGGATCTCCGGGCGATAATCTCCCCGGCGAAGGACGTGGCAGTCCCGACTTTTTTGACTGAGCACAATCAGTCTGCCCACCCCTGCGGCAGGCATGCAGGGCGACTGGGCCCCGCAGGGAATGGGAACGGGAATTTCCTGTCCCCGGATGAGAAAAACCCCCTTGGCAGGATCCGCAATCAGCACATTCATGGCATCTCTCCTTTGGCTGGGAGAACTGTTTGCTTTCAGATTATGCTTTTTCCGTTTTCCTGTGAGAAAATCGGCAGGAAAAACGGAGGATGCCGTCGAATGGTAAGAAGTGCCATATCTATGGTCTACCAACGAAGGGAAGGATCACTTTGCATTATAAGACCAGCGGAACCTGTTCCAGGGCCATCAGCCTGGAAATTGAAAACGATATCATCACCGCCTGCGCCTTTGACGGCGGCTGCCGGGGCAACACCCAGGGCCTTGCCAAGATGGTGCTGGGCCAGAACGCCAAGGATGTGATGGAGCGGCTCCAGGGCATTGAATGCCGGGGCAACACCTCCTGCCCCGATCAGCTGAGCCGGGCCATCCGCAAGTATTACGAGCAGAACGCTCAGTAAGGAGTACCGTTTTGGACATTCAACCAATGAAATTTTCCGAGGCGGCAGACCTGAGCCCGGAGATCCTGAAAGCCGTTGAAAAGATGGGCTTTTCCGAGATGACCCCGGTGCAGCAGCAGACTTTGCCCCTGATGATGGAAGGCCGGGACGTGATTGCCATTGCGCCCACGGGCACCGGCAAGACCTGCGCCTTCGGCATTCCCATGCTGGAGTACGTGAATCTGCAGGACAGCCGGGTGCAGGAGCTGGTTCTGGCCCCCACCCGGGAGCTGAGCCTCCAGATCACCGACGAGCTCCAGGCCCTGGCCCGGTTCATTCCCGGGGTGCGCATCGCCTGCCTGTACGGTGATCAGCCCATCGCCAAGCAGATCAACCAGCTGAAGAAGAATCCCCAGATCGTGGTGGCCACCCCCGGCCGCCTGCTGGACCACATGAACCGTGGCAACATCCGCCTCAATGCCGTGCACACCATGGTGCTGGACGAGGCCGACGAAATGCTCAACATGGGCTTTGTCAAGGATGTGACCCGCATCATCGAGGCCACCCCCAACGACCGGGAGCTGGTGCTGTTCTCCGCCACCACCAACCAGGACGTGATGACCATCGCCTGGAAGTACCAGAATGAGCCGGTGGAAGTGCGCATTGAGGCCACCAAGGAAAATCGGCCCCAGATCACCCAGTACGTCATCGAGACCACCCGGGAGCAGAAGTACGAAAACCTGCTCTACCTTCTGGACAGCGACGCTTACCAGCGGGTGATGGTGTTCATCAACACCAAGGACATGACCCAGCGCATCTGCAAGCGGCTGAAGGACGCGGGCTATCCGGCGGACTGCCTCCACGGCGACATGCGCCAGTCCGCCCGCAACGAGGTCATGAGCAAGTTCCGCAAGGGCAAGTTCCAGATCCTCCTGGCCACCGACGTTGCCGCCCGCGGCATCGACGTGGACGATGTGGAGGCCGTCATCAACTACGACCTGCCCAACGAGAACGAATACTATCTGCACCGCATCGGCCGTACGGGCCGGGCCAAGCGGCACGGCGTGGCCTTCACTTTGCTGACCTACACCGAGTCCGTCCGCTTTGACGAGATCCTCAAGTACATCATGGCCAAGCCCATCCCCCTCAAGTTTGACGACATGGGCATCCTGGTGGACGAAAACCAGACCCCCTTCTTCGAGAATATGTAACGCATTACGGAGGCGAAAACCATGGGCATCATTCCATCCCGCAACCTGGAAGAGCAGCGCCGCGAAGAAAACGGCATCGTGTACTTTGACCGTGGAACCATCGAAGGCAAGGACGGCCGCAAGTACGACCGCTACGCCATTCAGACCCACTTTGTTCAGGTGGGCGAGAGCCAGCAGGAGCTGGTGGAAAAGTACGTCCGTCCCCTCTACCAGGAGGGCGATATCCTCAGCTTCGGCGCCAAGGTCATGTGCATGTGCGTCAAGTCCGTCAAGACCCGGGACGAGGTCAAGCCCGGCTTCTGGGCCAACCTGCTGTGGCGTTTTGCCGGCATCAACCACACCGGCGTGGGCGCTCATGAGCCCTACAAAATGCAGATGATCATTGACATCTGCGGCCTGCCCCGGGTGCTTCTGGCAGCATTCCTCAGCGCCGTCACCAAGCCCTTCGGCGTCCACGGCGTGTTCTGGAAGGTCTGCGGCCATGGCGTTGCCGGCATCGACGGCTTCTACACCCGTTCCAGCTTCGAGCTTTACCACGAGCTGGCTCTGGTCAATCCGGACAACCCCGATCAGCTGTGCGAAGAACTGGCCCAGCAGACCGGCATGCCCGTGGTTCTCATGGACGCCAACGACCTTCAGCGCGACCAGCTGGGCAAGAGCAGCAACATGCCCCTCACCGACGCCCAGCTCCAGGACGCCATGGCGGACAACCCCTCCGGCCAGGGCGACGAGCTGACCCCCCTGATCCTGATCCGTCCCTTGAAGGAAGAAGCCTAACGAAAAAGTCTGTCCTCAGGGCAAATGGAAAGGCTAAAAGATTTGGGAGGTTAAATACCGGCGTGAATTCCCCGGGAGCGCTTCCCTTGATCATCCGGCCTGTCATCACATACGCAAACGAGCATCCGGCAGAACGCGTTATTATGTAGAGGAAGGTTTACCCCTCCTCGTCATGAGTCGCGGGAAATACAGTAAATTCAAGCAGTTATGGCTTGAAGGGAAACCTTCAAGTACATAGCTGCTTTTTCTATTGCAGCAGAAAGCGAGGACACCCCATGAAACTGACCTATCGCCGCTGTGGAGACTACTACCTGCCCAACATCGGTATCCCTGCCGAGGACATGCGCCCGCTTGGCAAGTACGGCAGAATGCGTATGCGATACCTCCGGGAGCATCGGTCCCTCTTGTTCAATCAGCTCCTGCTGTCCGGCAAACTCATGAAGCACTTGTACAGCATTGATGATGCCTGCCAGGAACGCATGGATCTGCTGATCCCGCAGATGAAAGCAGCCGAGGGCGTTACCGAGGAGCTGAAAGCTGTTGACCAGATAGAATGGGTACGCCGCATGAACAGTATTCACAACCGGATTGAAGAAATGCTGCTCAGCGAGCTGATCTATGACTGAGGGTTTGTTCCATATAGCAAACAGGCACGAGCCACACGCCCGTGCCTGTCTCCCCAAGAATCAGATGGAGGTACTTATGAAGAAACTGCTCAAGCTGCCCCTGCGGTTAGCTGCCTTGCCTCTCATTGCGATACTGCTGGTATTCCAGCTGATTTCATCCCTCATTGTTGGATTGACCTCCATCGTGACCAATCTGCTTGCAACGGTATTCCTCATCGGCTCTGTTGCTGGGTGGATCGCCAACGCTCCCAGCGGTCTGATCTTCCAGACGGCGGCCCTTGGTATCTCCTTCGCCTTTGCTCCGCACATCGCTGGATGGTTTCTGGAGAAGGTAACAGACCTCACGCTCGGTCTGCTGGATCTCTTGCGGGCCTGATGCATCAGGACTTCTTGCTCGCTTTGTTCCTACACTCAGCAGAACAGAAGCGTGAGTCTGCCCGGGGCGCATAGAACACCATGCGGCAATGTTCGCACAAGCTCATGGGATTCTTTTCAGCCGTCAGCTTGACAGAGAACAGGAACTTCACCGCCAGCATCAGGGAATGGTAATCCCACA
>JAGBDE010000054.1 GCA_017937655.1 Clostridia bacterium
AAAAAGTAGACCCTCACTTCACCTGAATCAGCATAGTTCCCTGCTCGTCCAGCTCCACGGCCACCAGGCCGTCCTTTTCCAGGGCCTTGAGCATGTCGCTGAAGCGCTTGTAGCCCAGGGCGCGCTCGGAGAAATCCGGGTAGTTGGCCTGGATATCGGCCTTGAGGATGCTGGGGTTGATGCGGTCGAAGCCGTCGTCCTTGTAGCGGGTAAGCTGCTCCTGGATGGCGGACTTCCAGTTGTCCCGGCTGAGCTGGGGCGCGGTTTCCCGGGAGACCTGAGCGGCCAGGGAAACCATGACGTTGAAGTTGTCGCTGCGGATGCGCAGGGAGCCAAACTGCTTGCTGAGCTTGTCCAGCACTTTGAGGAAGGTGGAGCAGCCGAAGGTCTTCTCGTTGAAATCCGGCCGAAGGCGCAGCAGCACGCCCTTGAGCTCGCTGGCGTAGAGCTCGTCCTTGTCGGTCTGCTCTTCCAGGATGCTGCAAAGCAGCTTGTTGAGCTCGGCTTCGTCCAGGGGTTCCTTCTGGGCGGCGGCCTTCTTCTTGCCGCTGTCCTTGCGGATGCGGGGGCCCACGTTCTCCAGGAACTGGAACTCGTTGCAGGCGTTGATGAAAATGTTGCTGGCGGCCTCGCTGCGGCTAATGCCCAGCACAAACTTGCCCATGCTCTTGAGCCGGCCCACCAGCGGGGTGTAGTCGCTGTCGCCGGACACGATGCAGAAGCTGTCGATGAGGGGGTTGGTGTAGGCCACTTCCAGCGCGTCGATGACCAGCAGGATATCAGCGTTGTTCTTCTGGCTGATGCCGTAGCGCAGGGAGGGCACCACGGTGAAGGTGTTGGAAAGCAGGACTTCCTTCAGGTCGCTGTAGCGGTCGGTGTAGCCGTAGACCCGGCCCAGCAGGATGTCGCCGCGGATCTTGACCTTGTCCAGAACGTTGAGCAAAGTGGACACCTTGGCGCCGCAGTTTTCCAGGTCCACAAAGAGGGCAAATTTGGAAGTGCTGATGGGAATCACCTCAAAACAGATTTGGCTTGATCAGATGCGGAAGGTGAATTTATCGCCCCGGATCCACTGGCGGCTCAGGTGCAGGGGCTCGCCGTGCTGGTTGAAGACCAGCTCGTCAAGCAAAAGCAGGGCCTCGCCCACCTCGGTGTGGAGGTGCTTGCTCACAAAGGGCGTGGCGTGGGTCAGGGAGATGTCGTGCACGGCAGAGGTGGGGATGACGCCGTTTTCCTTCAGGCAGGCGTACTGGGATGCGGCCTCCGGGTTGGGGAGAAGGAAATCGTAACGCGCAGGATAGCGGTTGATTTCCAGCATCACCGGCTCGCCGTCGCAAAGGCGCAGGCGGGTGATCTCAATGAGTCGGGAGCCTTCCGGCAGCTCCAGCCGGGCGCAGTCCTCGGAGGAGGCATCGTCCGTCTGCACAGAGATGAACCGGCTGCCCGCCTGGTGGCCCCGCTGGGCGCAGGCCAGGGTAAAGCTGGTGATGGCGCTCAGATCCCTGCGGATCTTTTCGTCGGCCACGAAAGTGCCCTTGCCCTGGCGGCGGATGAGCAGCCCCTCCTGCACCAGGTCCAGCATGGCCTTGCGCACGGTGACCCGGCTGACGCCGTAGGTGTCGCAAAGCACCTGCTCGCTGGGGATTCGGGCCCCCGCAGGGTAGACCCCTGCCTCGATATCGTTTTTCAGCCGGGTCATCAGCTGCATGTACAGCGGAGACTGGCTTTTCTTTTCAAGATAGCTTTCCTGCAAGTGGTTTTGCCTCCTAGAAAATTCCCAGGGTTTCAAGGACTTCGTACTTCTGGATGATGTTGACCACGTCGTTGATGACACCAGAGGGGATCTCCAGGGCCAGAGGCAGCAGCGTGGCCGCGGCGGATTTTCCGTACATATCGACGTACTGACTGATCACACCTTCGTTGAGGCAGAAGAAATCAGAACTGTAAATATATTCGGGCGGAGTCAGCTGGGAGACGTCAAGCAGCTGGCAGTCTGCACTTAAAGTCAGGTTCAGGGCGGACTTGCCGGTTTCGGGATTGACCCAGCCCAAAGTGAAGTCCGTATGGCGGGGATATTCTGAACTGCTGTGCTCCAGGGAGAACTGGAAGTCATACACAACGGGCGCTTCGGTGATGTACGCACCGTCGATAGAAAGCTGGACAGTGCCCTGGGCGCTCAGCTGGCCGTCCACAGGCAGTCCAGCGGCTTTTAAGCACACCTCCATGGTGACTTCGTCTTCACTAAGAGTGGTGATGGTCATCTCCAAGGCTCCGTCCTTAGTGGAAGCATAATTCACATTCAACTGGCAGCCATTTTGGTCGGGCAGAGTGAGTTCAAAGGAAGAACACACATCATCCCAGCGGCGCTCAAAAACAGTCCGTCCGCCGATGACGTAGGTTTCCACGCCGTCCTCAACGGTGATGGTCATGCCCTGTTTGTCCGGATCCAGGAAGTCCAGGTACACATCCATTTGGCTCAACTGCTCATAAGCGGTGTTGTTGACGCGCATCTCGGACAAGAGGTTGTTCAGATAACGCCGAAGTTGGTTGGAGTCTTCCTCATTGAGGGCGATCTGGTTCAGATCCTGGCACATGGCCTTCAGCTGCTCATAGGAAACGCTGCGGTTGCCTTCGCCCCACAGGTAGGGGGCCAGCACATTCTGGTATTCATCGGCCAGGTACAGGGTGGCTTCCGGGTACATGAGCAAGGAAAGATACTTGGCGTTGAAGCCGTAGTAGCTGAATTTGGTCATGAACTCAAGGAAGTTGTGCATCTGGAACAGGATGGAATCGCCCTTCCATGCATTGCTGCGGATGTAGCGGAAGGTTTCGATGGAGTCCACATGCAGGGCCAGAGCGGGGTTGCCGTTCAGGTTCAGGCTGCCCTCATGGTAGAAAAAGTTGTCCGCAAAGGGGAAGTTGTAGCACTTCAGATTGCCGCTGAGGCTCAGCATATCCAGCAGCTTGGCCCAGTCCGCGGCATGGAAATCCGGATTGTGGGGCAGGGCATCCGTATCCAGATGAAGGCGCAACTGGTAGTCTGCCTCCAGCGCATCCTTGGCAGGCACGGGCCAAATCTCGACCTGGGCGGGATCCGGGGTGATCTCCGGATAGTCGTTTTCCGCATCGTCCGTAACTTCTGCCTCGGTTTCCACCTGCAAGGGCAACAGCAACAGGGACTCCGTAGATTCCTCGGCCAACGCAAAGGCAGGGGTCATCAGGCACAGCGCCAGAAGAACGCTGAGAAGGCGCAGCATGCAGCGTGATTTCATGGGATCAACCTCCGTTCTGGGAAAGGGTTTACTGCTTGGCACGGTAAGCGGCGCGGGCGCGCTGCTCGTGGTTCAGCTCCCGCTTGCGCATGCGCAGGCTCTTGGGAGTGATTTCCAGCAGTTCGTCGTCGTCAATAAATTCCAGGCATTCTTCCAGCGTCAGGGGATGCACGCTGATGAGGCGCAGGCTGTCCTCGCTGGCGGATGCGTTGCGCATGTTGGTCACGTGCTTGGCCTTGCACACGTTGACCACCAGGTCGTCCGGGCGGGCGTTCTGGCCGCAGATCATGCCCTTGTAAACGGGGGTCTGAGGCCCGATGAACAGAGTGCCGCGCTCCTGGGTGTTGAACAGGCCGTAGCTGGTGCTCTCGCCGTCCTCGAAGCAGACCAGAGCGCCCAGATTGCGGTGGGGGATCTCGCCCTTCATGGGCTCATAGCGCTCAAACACGGAGCTCATGATGCCTTCGCCGCGGGTATCGGTCATGAACTCGCTGCGGTAGCCGAACAGGCCCCGGGAGGGAACCAGGAACTCCAGGCGGACGCGGTCGGAGCCGTGCATGCTTTCCAGGGTGCCGCGGCGACGGCCGATCTTCTCAATGACGGCGCCGGCATAGGCCTGGGGCACGTCGGCCACCATGCGCTCGATGGGCTCGCACTTCTTGCCGTCGATTTCCCGGTACAGCACCTGGGGCTTGGACACCTGGAACTCGTAACCCTGACGGCGCATGTTTTCAATCAGGATGCTCAGGTGCAGCTCGCCGCGGCCGCGCACCTCGAAGGCGTCGGGGCTTTCGGTTTCGTTGACACGAAGGCTGACGTCGGTCTGCAGCTCCTTGAACAGGCGGGCGCGCAGGTGGCGGCTGGTGACGTACTCGCCCTCCCGGCCAGCGAAGGGGCTGTTGTTGACGCTGAAGGTCATGGTCACGGTGGGCTCGGTGATGGACACGAAGGGCAGAGCTTCCACGGCGGTGGGATCGCAGACGGTATCGCCGATGGAGATATCCTCCAGGCCGCTCATGGCCACGATGTCGCCCATGGAGGCGCTCTCGGCGGGCACACGTTTCAGGCCGTCGAAGGTGTACAGGGCGCTGAGGCGGATGGGCTGACTGGTGATGCCGGTGTCGATATTGGTCATGACCACGTTGGTGCCGCTCTTGATGGTGCCGCGGTTGATGCGGCCCACGCCGATACGGCCCACATAGTCGTTATAGTCAATGGTGGAGATCAGCACCTGGGCAGGGCCTTCCATGTCGCCTTCGGGGGCGGGGATGTGCTCCAGGATGGTCTCAAACAGCACCCGCAGGTCTTCCTCGGGCTTGTCCAGGTCCAGGGTGGCGGTGCCGGCGCGGGCGGAGGCATACACAATGGGCCGGTCCAGCGCGGTTTCGTCGGCGCCCAGGTCGATGAACAGATCCAGAACCTCGTCCACCACTTCCTCGCAGCGGGCGTCAGGCCGGTCAATCTTGTTCACCACAACGATGACGGGCAACTTCAGGCTCAGCGCCTTTTTCAGCACGAAGCGGGTCTGGGGCATGGGGCCTTCGAAGCTGTCCACCAGCAGCAGCACGCCGTCCACCATTTTCAGCACGCGCTCCACCTCGCCGCCAAAGTCGGCGTGGCCGGGAGTATCCACGATGTTGATCTTGGTATTGCCGTAGTGCACGGCGGTGTTCTTTGCCAGAATGGTAATGCCGCGCTCACGCTCGATGTCGCCGCTGTCCATGACGCGGTCTGCAACCTGCTGATTTTCGCGGAACACGCCGCCCTGCTTGAGCATTTCGTCCACAAGGGTGGTCTTGCCGTGGTCGACGTGGGCAATGATGGCGATGTTACGGATATCGTTACGAACCATAGGGAGAAATTCCTTCTTTCCGTTTCTGAGTGTATTGGAGTCACGTTTTGGGGACTCCGCGTTGGGGGCTCCGCGCCCCCAAGCCCCGCGCCAAAGGGCCATGGGCCCTTTGGAATCCCGGCTGTGGCGGGGAAGTATGTTGGGGTGGGATGTATTGGGGGCTCCGCGCCCCCAAACCCTGCGCCAAAGGACCATGGGCCCTTTGGAATCCCATCTGGGGTAGAGTTATTTGGATTGGAGTTGGGCGGCGGCGCGGGTGGCGGTATCGGCCAGCTCCAGGCCTTCGTTATTTTCCATGGCCAGGCGGATGGACCACTCGTTTTCAAACAGCAGCACTTCCCGCTCCTCGTTGTCAAAGGCGCGGCCGGAGGAGGAGGTCAGCTTGAGGTCTTCCACAGGCTTGGGGGTCTTGGTCACCCAGCGCACATAGCGGAAGGGCAGACGATCCATCAGCATAGTCACGCCGTACTCGCTCTTCAGGCGATGCTCCAGCACTTCAAACTGCAAAACGCCCACGACGCCCACCAGGAATTCTTCACGGCCGGTTTCCGTGCGACGGAAGGTCTGGATGGCGCCTTCTTCTGCCAACTGGTAGATGCCCTTCAAGAACTGCTTGCGCTTCATGCTGTCCTCGGGGCGGACGCGGGCAAAATGTTCGGGGGCGAACACGGGGATGGAGCCGAATTTCAGCTTGGGGCCGGTGGAGAGACTGTCGCCCAGGCGGAAGCAGCCGGGGTCAAACAGGCCGATAATATCGCCTGCATAGGCGTTTTCCACGGCTTCCCGCTCGTCGGCCATGAACTGCTGGGGCTGCTTTAATTGCATCTGCTTGTCCGTGCCGGAATGATACACGCTCATGCCCTTCTCAAACACGCCGCTGACGATTCGCAGGAAAGCCAGACGGTCGCGGTGGGCCGGGTTCATGTTGGCCTGGATCTTGAAAATGAAGCCGCTGAAATAGGGCTCGGTGGGCTGGATCATGCCGATGTCTGCCTCGCGGGACAGGGGCGGGGGAGTGATGTCCAGGAAGGCCTCCAGGAAGGGCTCCACGCCAAAATTGGTCACGGCGGAGCCAAAGAACATGGGGGTCAGCTGGCCGGAAAGCACCGCTTCCTTGTCGAAGGGGTCGCCCGCCTCGTCCAGAAGCTCGATTTCGTCCTGGAGACGGTCGCGGTAGTGCTTCTCCAGCGCCTTCTCGGCTTCGGGGCTGTCCAGGGGCACGCAAAGCTCCTCGGCCATGCTCTGACCGTGGTTGCCGCCGGAATACAGCAGCACGTTGCCGGTGGAACGCTGGTACACGCCCTGGAAATCGCCGTCCACGCCGATGGGCCAGTTCATGGGGCAGGAGCGGATGCCCAGCACATTTTCCAGCTCCTCCATCAGGGCGAAGGGGTCCTTGGAGGCGCGGTCCATCTTGTTAACGAAGGTGAAGATGGGAATATTGCGCATGCGGCAAACCTTGAACAGCTTGATGGTCTGTTCCTCAACGCCCTTGGCGGCGTCGATGAGCATGACGGCGGCGTCGGCGGCCACAAGGACGCGGTAGGTGTCCTCGGAGAAGTCCTGGTGACCGGGGGTGTCCAGAATGTTGATGCGGAAGCCGTCGAACTCAAACTGCATGGCGCTGGACGTCACGCTGATGCCGCGCTGCTTTTCGATGTCCATCCAGTCGCTGGTGGCGTGGCGCTCGGTTTTGCGGGCCTTGACGCTGCCGGCCTGGCGGATGGCTCCGCCGTAAAGGAGCAGCTTTTCGGTCAGGGTGGTTTTACCGGCGTCAGGGTGGCTGATGATGGCGAAGGTACGCCGCTTCAGAATCTCGTTGAGGGCTTCCTGGGAAAGCGTTTCAGGGGTCATGAAGATCTGTTCCCTCTCTTCCTGCTGAATAAGTCGTAATACAATGTACTATTTTACTATGTGATGCAGGGCCTGTCAAGCATACAACTTTCGAAAAAACATAGGAATTTCAAGGTTTTACGCCCATGACACATCCGGCCAAATAATGTAAAAAAAAGACAACCCGAAGGGCTGCCTTTTGATGCAAATATTGTGGGGATTCCAAAGAGTTCCCAACCCTTTGGCGAGGGTTTGGGGCGAGCAGCCCCAAAAGAAGCCGCTTTCCCGTAAGCCGGGGATTCCAAAGGGTTCCTTAACCCTTTGGCGCGGGGTCCGGGGACGCGGAGTCCCCGGGTTCATCCGGCTGATACTCCAGAAGATCGCCGGGCTGGCAGTGCAGGGCCTCGCAGAGGGAGCTCAAGGTGGAGAAGCGGACGGCGCTGATTTTGCCGGTCTTGATGCGGGATAGGTTCACGTTGGCAATGCCGACCTTTTCGCTCAGGTCGTTCAGGCTGATTTTCCGGTCAGCCATGACCCGGTCAAGTCTGAGAATGATAGCCATAGGGTCACCTCACAGGGTCTCGTCGGCCTGCTGCTGCAGGGCCTGACCGTATTCAAAGATCATGGCGAAGGCGTAGACGGAGAAGCCCACCACCAGGCCGGCAAGCAGGTTGTCCAGGCCCACCACGATGCCCAGCAGAATGGCGGCGATCTTCATCACGCTGACGATCTGGGCGGTGAAGGGGTTCTCGCTGTTTTGGATCAGGGTGAACAGTTTGGTCACCTGGTGGAGCATCAGGTAGGAGAGAACCAGGTAGATCAGCATATCGACCATTTCAATGCGGAAGTCAGCGGTGTTGAATTCCTTGGCGCCTTCCGGGGAGAACTCGGCCAGGGTGATGGCGGTGCCGTCGCTCAGATGCCAGCCAAGGAAAGCCTGCTCAGGGGTCAGGAAGAAACTGGCAACAAACAGGGCGATTACAGCAGCGAAGGCAATGTAGAGAAAAATGCGGGCAACTTTGCAAACGGTAAGAACGGTTTTGCTCTGGTTCTGGATCTTCTGGGAATTGACGGTGCTCATAAACTTAACTCCTTTATTCTGTCGATGTTTTGGTAGGAAAGATGCCCTCTGGCCGGAGGACATCGGATGGAGCTCCTGTCGACAATAGGAGTATAGCACCGGTCTATATGTTTGTCAACAACTTTTTAACGAAAAACATTAAATAATTTTGCGATAACGTTAAAACCAAGTCAGGAACGGCCTTTCCGTCCGCCCGAGGGCCGGCGGCGGGACGGATTTCCGCTGCCGCTGCGGGTGAATTGCCCTCGGCCCGTTTTCCTTTGCATGGGGCGGTTTTCCCTGGGGCGATAGCCCTCGCTTTGCTCTGGGCGCACCAGGCAGCGGCGATCATAGCCGATCAGATCCTCCCGCCCGGCAAGGCGCAGCGCCTCCCGGACAAGGGCGTGGTTCCGGGGGTGACGGAACTGCATCAGCGCCCGCTGCATGGCCTTTTCGTGCTCGGTTTTGGGCACGTAGACCGGGGTCATGTCCCGGGGGTCGATGCCGGTGTAATACATGCAGGTGCTCATGGTGCCGGGGGTGGGGTAGAAGTCCTGCACCTGTTCCGGCTGGTGGCCGATGTCCCGCAGGTACTCCGCCAGCTCCACGGCGTCCTTCAGGGTGGAGCCGGGGTGGCTGGACATGAGGTAGGGCACCAGGTACTGATCCATGCCCAGGCGGTGGTTCATCTGGGCGTATTTTTCCGTGAATTTTTTGTAGACCTCAAAGTTTGGCTTGCCCATCTTTTGAAGCACATTCTGGCTGACGTGCTCCGGGGCCACCTTCAGCTGGCCGCTGACGTGGTATTTGCACAGGTCGTGGAGGAATTGGTCGCTCTTGTCCGCCATCAGGTAGTCAAAGCGCACGCCGGAGCGGATGAACACCTTCTTCACCCGGGGCAGGGAACGGAGGCGGCGCAGGATGCGGCAAAGCTCCTCATGACTGACCTTCATGTTCTTGCAGGGACTGGGGTAGAGGCATTGGCGGTTTTTGCAGGCGCCGGAGCGGAGCTGCTTGTCGCAGGCAGGGCTGCGGAAATTGGCGGTGGGGCCGCCCACGTCGTGGATGTAGCCCTTGAAGTCCGGGAACGTGGTCAGCAGCTTGGCTTCCTTTACCAGGGATTCCTCGCTGCGGGAGGTAACCACCCGCCCCTGGTGGAAGGTGAGGGCGCAGAAGTTGCAGCTGCCAAAGCATCCCCGCACCGCGCTCAGGGAGAAGCGTACCTCCTGGAGGGCAGGCACGCCGCCCAGCTTGTCGTAGCTGGGGTGGGCCAGGCGGGTGAAGGGCAGGTCGTAGACTTTGTCCAGCTCCGGCTGCTTCAGGGGCATGGCCGGGGGATTCTGCACCAGGTACCGCTGGGAATCCTGCTGCTGGCACAGGGCCTTGCCCCGGACAGGATCCTGCTCGCCGTACTCCATCATGAAGGCCTTGCAGTAGGCCTTTTTGTCGGTGGCCACCTCCTGGTGGGAGGGGATGAGAATGGCGTCTTTCGGCGGCTGCTTGGCCATGTAGCAAACGCCGGTCAGGCTGGGCAGCTCGTGGGCAGGCATGCCCCGGCGCACCCAGTCGCAGCAGTCGATAATGGTCTTTTCGCCCATGCCGTACATCAGCAGCGTGGCGGCGCTGTCCACCAGCACGCTGCGGCGCACCTTGTCGTCCCAGTAATCGTAGTGGGAAAAGCGGCGCAGGGAGGCCTCCACCCCGCCGATGAGCACCGGCATGCCCGGATAGGCTTCGTGGATGCGGTTGCAGTACACGGTCACCGCCCGGTCGGGGCGCAGGCCTGCCTTGCCGCCGGGGGCGTAGACGTCGGTGTTGCGGCGCTTTTTGGCGGTGGTGTAGTGGTTGACCATGCTGTCGATCACGCCGGAGGACACCAGAAAGCCCAGCTTGGGCCTGCCAAACAGCTTGAAGGCCTCAGCAGAGTGATACTCCGGCAGGCACAGCATGGCAATTTTGTACCCTGCATTCTCCAGCACCCGGCTGATGATGGCATGGCCAAAGGAAGGATGATCCACATAGGCCTCCCCAACCACATAAACAAAATCCGGCGCATCCCAGCCGCGGCGGCGGACGTCCTCAGGACAGACGGGCAAAAATTCCATACAAAAAACCACCCTTTCCCGTCTATCATAGTGAAAGGGCGGCGGCTTGTCAATGTTGCGCTTCTGGCGACGGATTTGGTATAATTGGGGTATCAGACGGCGGCAGGAGCGTCCATAGCCGCAGAATCCGAAGACTGTCCCAGTAAAGAAGCGGGGGATCATCCGGCGCGTCATCGGCCAGAAGGTCGAGGCACAGCTCAGGAAACAGAATGCACCACCAGTTTTGGCCCGCGCCATCGCCCAGGGTGATGCGCAGCCCATGGTATTCTCCCTCCGGGAGGATGACCTGCCCGTACTGTTTTTCCGGCATATGCATGAGCCCCACTTCCGCGGCGACCGGCCCGTTAAAGCCGTTTTTCCGGGCGATACTGACCGCGGCGGCGTGCATCCTGGGCAGATGGTCTTCCAGCGCACGGAGCGCCGCTTCCGGGCTATTGCACCCGGCCTCAGCCAGCACCGCCCCGAACTCCGCAAGCAGCCCGTCCCGCACCAGCAGCTTGATCCGCTGATGCTCCGGGTGATCGCTGGCGGCCAGGATGTGGATCCGCACCACTTCGCCCCGGGATTGAGCGTCCAGCAGGCGCTGCTCGTCGGCGGAAAAACCGTCCCCCAGAGAGGTGAGGGGCAACAGCAGCGCCAGCAGAAAGGCTAGCGCCGCAAACACAAACAGAAGTATTTCCGGCAGTACGCTGAAAAACGCGGAATGGGGTCGTTTTCGCTGCATCTTCATCCCTCCGGCGGTTAGTGTGCCCGGGGAAGGAAAAGATATACAGAGGTGGATCACGTGGAAAAGAAGCAGTCCTGGAACCTGGAAAAGCCCCGGCTGGAAGCCCTGGAGGAGGGCGGCAGCCTGCAAATGGCCGCCGAGGAAGCCGTCCGCACCGGTGACGACGTATTTGGCAAAGTATTCACCCAGCAGACTCTGGCGGAGATGTACGGCGGCACCCTGGAATTTACCGGCTGCCGGTTTGACCATTGCCGCTTTGAGGAGTTGGAAATGAAGCGGCTGGATTTTGTGGATTGCGTGTTTGACCGCTGCGAGGTGGGCAACCTGACGCTGACGGATTCGGCCATGCGGCGGGTCAACTTTCTCAAGTGCCGCATGACCGGCGATACCTTTGCCAAGTGCGCCCTGGCGGACGTGCATTTTGAGGAATGTATGATGGACTATTTTGGCATAGGGGACAGCAAGCTGGAACGGGTGCTTTTCGATGGCTGCCGCCTGAAGGAGAGCATGTGGAACAGCCTGAAATGGAGTAAGCTCTCCCTGCAGGACTGCGATCTGACCGCCTCTCAATGGAGCTTCGTGCCCATGAACGGCCTGAACCTGACCAGCTGTATCATAGACAACATCCGGGTGGAGATGATGTCCCTGCGGGGCGTGACGGTCACCTCCCAGCAGGCGCTGATGCTGGCGGGCATGCTGGGCATCAAGATCAGCGATGGTTTTTAAGAAGCAAAAAGCGGTTTTCAAAACATTTCCGTTGTATTTGGGCGCGGATGCGCTATGATAGTTGCAGGGAGGAGCCTCTCCCTTTCCATCAGGCAACAAGGAGGCTGAATGATGTTTTATTTTGACTGGACCATGCTGCTCATGCTCCCCGGCCTGCTGCTGGGCCTGTGGGCGCAGTTCAAGGTGAAGCGTACCTTTGAAGAATACAGCCGGGTGTACACCCGCAGCGGCCTCACGGCCGACCAGGTCTCCCAGAAGCTGGTGGGCGGCGGCAGCCATCCCGTGCGGATTGAGCACGTGGCCGGCAACCTGACCGACCATTACGATCCTCAGGCCAATGTGCTGCGCCTCAGCGACCAGGTGTACGGCTCCAGCAGCGTGGCGGCGGTGGGCGTTGCGGCCCACGAATGCGGCCACGCCATGCAGCAGGCCGACGGCTACACTCCCCTCAAGCTCCGCAGCGCTATCGTGCCGGTGGTGAACATCGGTAGCCATTTGTATTTCCCGCTGTTTTTTGCAGGCATCCTGTTCAGCTGGGAACCGCTGATGAACATCGGCATCCTGTGCTTTGCCCTGACGCTGGTCTTCTCTTTGGTGACCCTGCCGGTGGAGCTGAACGCCAGCAACCGGGCCGTCGCCCTGCTGCAAAGCGGAAACATGATGTCCGCCGATGAACTGGCCGGCGTGCGCAAGGTGCTGAACGCCGCAGCCCTGACCTATGTGGCGGCCGTGGTCAGCAGCGCATTGCAGCTGCTGCGCCTGGTGCTGATCTCCCGCTCCCGGAGGGATTGAGCGTGGCTGCACAAAAGACGGGCTTCCGGGTATCGGTCAGGGAACTGGTGGCCTTCACCTTCCCGCCGGTGGATATTGTGCCCGCCTCCCAGGTGGAGGATATGCTGGCCGGCGGCAAGGCCCATCGGCTGAGGCAGGACGGCCATGAGGGCCGGACGGAGATGAGCATCCGCCATGTGTTTCATCTGGCGGGGGAGGACGTGGAGCTTTTCGGGCGGATGGACGCTTTCACGGAGGATTGTCCCCCGCTGATTGAAGAAATGAAGCTGAGCTCCTGGCGGGGCGACGACGCTGCGCCGGAGCACCAGGCTCAGGCCTGGCTGTACGGGGCCATGGTGGCCCTGGAGCATGGCGCGCATGAGGTGCGGCTGGCGGTGACCTATCTGAGCCCCGAGGGCGAAGTTCTGCGCCGCCATGAGGAATGCGTGGCAGGGGAAAAGTTAATCGCCCAGGCGGAAGCATGGCTGTCCGCCTATTTGGCGTTTCTGGTCCGGGAACGGCAGCACCGGGAGAGGCGGGATCAGTCCCTCCGGGAGCTGGGTTTTCCCTTCCCGGAATACCGGCAGGGCCAGCGGGAGCTGGCGGTGCAGGTATACACCGCAGTCAGGCAGAAGCGGCGGCTGTTTGCCAGCCTGCCCACAGGCACCGGCAAGAGCGCGGCGGTGCTGTTTCCGGCGCTGAAGGCCCTGGGCGAGGGAGAGACGGAGAAGATCCTGTATCTGACCTGCCGCAACACGGCCCGGCAGAGCCCTTTGCAGGCCCTGGAGAGGATGAAGCAGCAGGGGCTGCATGCCCGCATTTCCGTTTTGACCGCCAAGGAAAAGCTGTGCCCCGGGGAGTGCCGCTGCCATCCCGACTGGTGCGACCGGGCCAAGGGGCATTACCTCCGGGCGGAGGAAGCTATCCGGGAGTTGCTGGAAAACCCGGCGCTTCTCTGGACGGACGAGGTCATTGCCGATATTTCCGACAAATACCGCATCTGCCCCTTTGAGCTGGCCCTGGCCTTGACGGAGCTGGCGGACGTGGTGCTGATGGACCTGAACTACGTGTTCGACCCCTTCGCCCAGGTGAAGCGGCTGTATCAGCGCAAGCGGGGCGTGACTTTGCTGGTGGACGAGGCCCATCATGTGCAGGACAGGGTGCAGGAATCCCTGTCCGGGACGCTGAACAGCGGTCAGCTGCGCATATCCCGCACAGCCCTGGGCAAGGCCCTGAGCCGCAAGCACCCCTGCTACAAGGCGCTGACGGAGCTGATCCACCTGTTGCGGGCCTTCGAATTGCCACAGGAAAACGAGGACGGCCGTCTGGAACATCCCTCGGCGGAGGTGACCGCTGCGGCCCAGCGACTGCTTGAGGAGGTCGGCGGGCTGCTGAATCATCCCCAAGGCGTACCGGCGGCGGAGTTGCTGCCTTTGCTCAGGACGTTGCTGCCCTTCCTTTACGCGGCAGAGCATTTTTCCGATGACTACGCCGTGCTGTTGTCCGCCCAGGGCAAGGAGCGGACGTTGGATCTGTACTGCCTGCTGCCAGCCGCGCAGATCGCCGCCACCACAAAGGGCATGCGGGGCGTGGTGTTTTTCTCGGCCACCCTGTCGCCCCTTGACGCCATGAAGGAGCTGCTTGGCGGCGGGGAGGAAGACGCCTGCTTCTCGCTGCCGTCCCCCTTCCCCAGGGAAAACCTGCAAGTGGTGCGCCAGCGGGTCAATACCCGCTACGCCGCCCGCCGGGACAGCGCGCCCCGGGTGGCGGAGATCATCGCCCAGACCGCGATGCAGCGGGAGGGCAAGTACATCGCCTTCTTCCCCAGCTACGCCTACCTGCAAATGGTGCAGGAGCTGCTTCCGGCGGATCGTCTGCCGCCGATGTGGGTGCAGCGGCGGGACATCGGCGAGGAGGAGCGGGACAGCTTCTTTGCTGCCTTCCTCCGGGGGGACGGCCCCCGGCTGGGCCTGTGCGTCATGGGCGGCCTGTTCTCCGAGGGCATCGACCTGCCCGGGGACAGCCTCATCGGCGCGATGATCGTGGGCGTAGGCCTGCCCACTCCCAGCCCCAAGCTCCGGGCCATGCAGCAATGCTATGCGGAGCGCTTCGGCGACGGCTTTGCCTACGCCTGCCGCATCCCGGCCATGCAGAAGGTGCAGCAGGCCGGCGGGCGGATCATCCGCTCCGGGGAGGACAAAGGAATTCTGGTGCTCATTGACGAACGATATTTTGAACCGGCCTATGTTTCGCTTCTGCCGGAGCATTGGCGGCAATTCAGCCCGGACGTGGAACGGGCGGCAAAGGAGCTGTGGGGATGAATAAAAGGCGATGGATCAGCTGCCTGCTGGCGGCGTTGGAAATATCGGCCATGCTGATGGGGGCTACGGGCTGCGCTGCCAACACCGGGCCGGGCATCTTCTACCGGGTCAAGGGCGGCAACAGCGAGATGTACCTGCTGGGCTCCATTCACGTGGGCAACCGGGATCTGCAGCATTTCGGGCCGCACATCCGCCGGGCCATGAAGGGGGCCGACGTATTTGTGTTCGAGTGCGATACCACCAGCCCCGAGGCCCAGCAGGCCGTGTTCACCTATCAGCTGGGCGATAAGCCCCTGCGGGAGGCGCTCACGCCGGAGACCTATGCCCGGTTGGAGGAAGCAGCGAAAAAAACAGGCCTGTCCATGGGATTGTTGGATAGGTATCATCCCTGGGCGGTGGCCAGCATGCTGACCACTCTGCAGGCATCCGATGAGCTGGATGCAGCCCGGGCCCAGGATATGGGCATTGAGGAGGCGGTGTGGTCCAAGGTGAAAGGCCGGGAGGTGCGCTACCTGGAAACGCCGGAGATGCAGCTGGAAGCTCTGCGTTCTTTCAGCCCGGAGCTGCAGGACGCCATGGTGCTCAGCGGCTGTGAACTGATTCTGGAACCATCGGATAACGATATAGACAAGTGGCCTCTGTGGTGGCAGCAGGGCGAGAATCCGCTGTTTATCGAGGCTTACGCCAAGGAGAACGACTTTGCATCCCCGGAGCTGCTGGAGGAATACCAGTCCGCCCTTTTGACCCGCCGCAACCAGCGCATGGCGGACAGCCTGGACAAGATGCTTCAGGAGGAAGACCGCAGCTTTTTTGTGACGGTGGGGCTGTACCACCTGGTTCTGCCGGATGACAGCGTGATCCTCAACCTGAGAGAAAAGGGTTATATTGTGGAAAGAGTATTCCAGTAAAAAAAGAACCCCCACCGCATGAAAATGGGATGCGGTGGGGGTTTGATATTGCTTGTTTACCTGTTGATTTCCATTTCTATGATACGCCAAGTTTCGCCGAACAATGCACAAAACCGTTCTTCGCCGTTTTCCTGAAACCCGGTCGCCTTGTAGCAATGATATGCGGGGGCGTTGTGATCGAATACGCCCAGGGTTACTTTTTCAGCGCCGAAAATGTCAAACGCATACTTGATGGCCAGTACCAGCATTTGCTTTCCGTAGCCTTTTCCTCTTTTGGCGTCGTCTATGATCACAAAACCAAAACGAATGGTTTTCTTTTCCTCGTCGGTATATCGCAGGATCAGATGGCCGACCGGGCCGCTTTCGTCAAAGGCGGTGAAGGGATAGAAATTGTCGGCTTCGGTGCAGTCGCCGTTCTTGGCCAGGTATTTGTTGTTGATGTCCTCGCTGGTGATCGGGAAATTGCCAAACCTGTCGGAACTCCATTTGCGGAGCGCCTTTTCGTCTTTGATCCAGCTAATGATACTGTCTGCATCGCAGGGCTTGTATGGTCTTAACCTCAAACTCATGAGTCTTTGCTCCCTTGCAGCGTGTGATGCTTCCATCCTATCACAGTTCGGCTGTCAAAACAAGCCGCCCGGATTACTGCACGTAGTTCATCTGCCGGAAATACCCCTCATACCGCCGTTTCTGGCCCGGGATCATTTCCCCGGAATGGATGAACGCGATGAACTCCGTTTCGGTCAGCCATTTCCAGCCTTCGGTCTCGCCGGGCTGCAGGGTGATGGCGGTTTTGTCGCAATCGGTCAGGCAAAGATACTGCCGGTAGATGGTGTCCTTCGCAACGAAGCTGCCCAGCTCCGTCAGGGAGTCGGCCTGGATGCCGGTTTCTTCCCGGAGCTCCCGCAGGGCGCAGGTGAAGGCGTCCTCCCCCTTCAGGGCAGATCCGCCTGCGGTGACCTCGTACCAGCCGGCGTAGTTGGGCTTCAGGCGGGAACGCTGCATCAGCAGATAGTCGCCATCTGCGTGGCGCACCAGAATGTCGCAGACCAGGTGGTACAGCCCCTCCGGGATGGGCTCGCCCCGGACCAGATCCACCCCCGCCAGGCTGCCGTCCGCCCGGTAGCCATCCCAGATCTCCGGCGCGTGCCGCTGGGCCTCCAGGCGCAGGACTTCCGCATACAGCTTGGGGGTCAGGTCGGGGTAGGTCAGGTTTGACGGCAGGGCATCAAAGGCGCGGATTTCCGCCATTTCGGAATCGGGCAGGGGATCAAAGCAGGTCACGTCCGCCAGGAAGGTCTGGCCGTTGGCGCTGCCCAGCACGTCGCTGGCCCAGTAGTCGTACAGGGGACGGATGGTGTACTCCGCCGCGCCGCTTTCCTCCCACAGCTCACGTTTTGCGGCGTCCAGCGGGGTTTCGCCCGGCTCCACGTGGCCGCCCTGGGTCTCCCAGGTGGCCCGATCCTTGTGGCGGCTCAAAATCAGCTTGCCCTGATGAAAGGTGAACACCACCACAAAGCGGTAGTTTTTCAGGGAATCCAGCGGGTGGAATACGCAGGCATGCAAAATTTTTCATCTCCTTGTGAAATAACAGAACCGGGCAGGTACACGGCCCGCCCGGATTTTTTTACCATGGTTATTCAGTTTTTGGAGGATGATCAGTCGTCGATCTCTTCGTCGGCTTCAAAATCAGCCTGCACGACGTCAATCAGCTTGTCCATCAGATCGTCATCCTCGACGGGTACGAAGGTTTCAATTTCTTCGCCATCTTCCACGGTTTCAACCACTTTCATAATAAACAGGTTGAGACCTTCTTCGTCCTCGTCCTCTTCACCGCAGTGTTCATGGCAATGCTCGCAGTCACAGCCGCAGTCATCCTCGTGGGCTTCGCCCAGCACAACGTACTCTTCGCCGTTGTAGAAGAAATAGCGGACAACCTCCAGCAGTACCTCGTTGCCGTCCTCGTCGACGCCTTCGATGAGATCGCGGGGTTCCACGTCCTCAGCGGGCATGCCATTCAGAAGCTGTTCTTTGTTATCCAATGGAATCGACCTGCTTTCTTTGCATGATTTCCAGACGGAATTGTCTCCGACGGCATTTTGCGGTCGGCATCGCGGCCCTCAAAAACGAAAAACGGGCGGCGATGGGAGGCGTTTTGATCTGCCGTTCTCTGGTTCGTCTTTATTATAACCGATAAAAGCCCGATATACAAGGGGTTTTGCGTAAATAAATTCCTTGTATTTCCGGGCTTTTTGGGGTATAATGGAACTGTTGGGGCAAGCGTCAGTTCAGCTTGTCTGTTTTCTTTTGCAGGGGAGTCAAGGTGCCGTCCTTTTCCTGGATGCGCACGCTTTGCAGGATGGCCTCGGTGTTGGCCCGGAAGGCGTCCAGGTACTCCTTGTACAGGGCCTTGCGCTCGGCGTCTTCCTCGGCGGTGAGGGGGCGCTCCCGCTTGATCTTGGCCAGTTCGTTAATCCGTTCAATCTTTTCGCGATCCATCAAAATCAATCCTTTCATGGAGGGTATGCAAATGGTACAGGGCAGATGGTTTCCCATGGGCAGCGATATCCGCCGCCCCATTGAAATCCGGCAGCAGGTATTTGGCCGGGGGCAGGACGCGCTGGACGATCAGGCCCAGCAGGTGCTTGTGTTCCGGGAAGAGGAGCCGGTAGGCTGCGGCCGTCTCTGGTGGGAAGGCGGCGCCTTTCACCTGGGCGATGTGGGCGTGGTGGAGCCTGAGCGCAACAAAGGCTTTGGCGACCTGCTGGTGCGGCTGTGCCTGTTCAAGGCGCTGACCCACAACGCGGCGCTGATCCGCCTTGCGACCCCCAAGGCCACGGAGGCGTTTTTTGCCAAGTACGGCTTCACTTCCGAGGGGGAGGAAGACGGCCTTGTCCGGATGCAGATCCGGGGCGAAAACGTGCAACTGAGCCATTGCGGCGGCAACTGCGAAGGCTGTGATCACCGCAGCCCGGAATGCACTCCCAAGGCCCTCCGCTGACAGAAATCCAAAAATGACGCCCGGTCAGGCAATGACTTGACCGGGCGATTTTTTATGCCTCGGTTTCGGTGGGCTGGGCCTGCTTTTTGGGAAACACCCAGGCCCGCTGCACAAAGTAGTTCACAATGAACAGGAAAATATCCACCGGGATGGAAAGCAGGTTCTCGCTGATGCCGGTCAGGCGGCACAGGGTGCTGATCAGAATGACGGAAGCCAGCAGGTTCAGCACGAACACCACCAGGTACCGGGGGCCGGACTTGCTGACGGAACCCTTGTCCTCAAAGACCAGCTTTTTGTTCAGGCTGTAGTTGACCACGCCGGAAACCAGCCGTGCCACCACCTTCGCAATGGCGATGCGCAGCGTGATGGTCACAAGCCACAGCTGGTAGGACACCTCCAGGCCGGGGCAGAAGGTTTTCAGCAGGAAGTTCAGCAGCACGAACAGGCCGTAGTCCACCAGCCAGCTGATGAGGGCGGTGCCGATGAACTTGAGGAAGCTGCCCAGAATCACGCTGTAGATGCGGACGCTGTCCTGGAAGGGCCGGAAATGGGAACCCTCGTTGTTGTTCTCGTACACGGTCTCGATGGGCAGGGAACGCAGCGGGATCTTCATCTGGGCGCAGTCGATGAGCATGTTCATCTCGTACTCGTAGCGCTCGCCCCGCACCTTGACCATGGTGGGCAGCAGGCCGCGCTCAAAGCCGCGCAGGCCGGTCTGGGTATCCTCCACCCACTGGCCGTAGAACAGCTTGAACACCACGGTGGTGGTGCGGTTGCCAAAGCGGCTGCGGGCGGGCACGTTCTTGTTGTTGCGGGAAAAATCCCGGCTGCCAAGCAGCAGACCCTCGTCGTTTTCGTGGAGGGCCTCCACCATGCGCAGAACGTCGGTCACGGTGTGCTGGCCGTCGCTGTCCGCGGTGATGATGTACTTCTGTTCAGGACAATGGTCCAGCAGGTACTGCATGCCGGTCTTCAGTGCGTGGCCCTTGCCGCCGTTGGGGGTGTAGGACAGGATGACGGTCACATCGTCCTGGGGGATCTGCTGAAACAGGGGCTGGAAGCTCTCGCCGCTGCCATCGTCCACGATGACAATCTTGCCAACGCCGGCTTCTTTCAGGGCGGCCACGTAGGGGGGCAGACGGTCGTCCGGCTTGTAGGCCGGAATCAGCAATGCGCTTTGCTGCATAAGGTTCTTCTCCACGGATGGATCATCCTTTCGTAAGGCTGTATGCGAAGGTCAGGGAGTCATGATGGTGTCCAGGTAGTCAATCAGCAGGGGCTGATAATCCTGGCCGGAGTGCTCCGCCAGGGTGTTCATGAAGTCGTCCCGGGTGGCGATCCGGAAAGCGAACGCATCCCGGTAATGATGCAGGAAGCCGTTCAGGCCGCCGTCCATCATTTGGTCCAGGGCCCAGAGCATGGCCGCGCCCCGCTGGTAGACCAGGATGGAGTATTCGGACATGCTGGCAAACCAGCTCAGCGGCGCGCCGGTGGTGGCGGTCATGGTGATCTGCTGGGAGGGTAGATATTCCCGCTGGAAAAGGGCTTCTGCGTTGGCACGGCCGTGGCGGATGCTAAAGTAGCTGAGGACGCTGAACTCGCTGAGGGCCTCGTCCTGCCAGGGGTGGTTGATGGGATCGCTGCCCACCAGGGCGTACCACCATTGGTGGGCGGCTTCATGGGCCACGGCCCGCTCCAGGGTTTCCCCGCCGGCGGCAAGCACGTCCGAGGAAAGCAAAATCAGGCCGGGGTATTCCATGCCGGCGTGGGGGAAAGCGAATTCCGCCACGGTGAAGCTGGCGTAGGGATAGGGGCCGTAAAGCTGGCTGTAGGTTTCCAGGGCGCGCAGGGCATAGCGCAGGGCTTCCTTGCCCTGGGATTTGTCCCGGGTAAAGGCCTGCACCGTCAGGTCGCCCCGCTTTTTGGTGGAAACCTGGTATTCCCGGGAAAAGGCCAGGGCAAAGTCCCGGCACGCCGGGGCGACGATGTGCCACACCGTCTTGCCGTCCTCGGTGGATTTTTCCGCCGGGGCAGCCGACGCAGCGCAGAGGTAGCCCTCCGGCGCGGTGACGGTCACGTCGAAGTTGAAAGTTTCGCTGTAAAAGGGGTCGCCCACGGGGAAGTATTCGTCGGTGCGCCAGGCGCCATCCTCCCAGACGGCGGGTAGCGGGAAGGCGTTGCCGAAAACATACATATCGTCCCAGACGCCGTAGCGGGATGCGGCTTTGGGCAGAATGAGGGAGTATTCCAGCGTGACGCTGAGGGTCTCCCCGGGCTGCCAGCCCTCCGCAATGGGAAGGGAAAGCAGGGTTTTGGCATCGTCCAGATAACGGTGGAGAACCGGCTGGCCGCCTACCGCGGCGCTTTGCAGCATCAGCGCGCCCATGGAGAAACCTTCAGGGTAAAAGCGGGCGAAATCCGCCTCCGTGTTCAGGGGGGATGTATCCGCGCTCTGGAAGGCGTTGGCGTAGGTGCGCAGAAGCAGATTGTCCCGGGGCTCATCGGCCCGGGAAAGAAGGGTCAGCTCCTGCCGGACCCGCATGCTGCGGGAATCGGGCAGGAAGGTGGCTTCTATGCGGATAGAGTCCATTCCTTCCGCCGCCCTGGCAAGCTCCGTGGGGGACAGAACCGCCGGCTGGGGCCTGGGCCAGAAAAGGAGCAGCAGCAAGGCCGCCGCCGGGATGGAAAGAAGCCACCAGAGCCGCTTTTTCATAGCAGGGAACCGCTGGACAGCATGCGGATGATGCTCTGGAAAACATTGCCCAGCAGGCTGCCGCCCACCAGGAACACGATGACAAGGGTCAAAAGCAGGGAAACGCAAAGGATGACTGCCTTGGGCACGAACATCTGATCCTCGCCAAGGCCGGTGATATAGTCCAGCATATTGCCCAGCTGCAGGTAGCTGAAGGTGATGCTGCAAACGATGACCAGCAGGGAAAGAACGGGGGAGATGAAGCTACAGATCATGCACAGCACGGCGGCCACGGCGCTGGGGAAGGAGGCCACGGTGATCAGGCTGAGCAGAACGGTCCAGGAGAAGGGGTTTTTGCGGATCAGGTTCAGATACACGCAGAAAACGATGATGGGGATGAGCATAAACAGCAGCTGGCACAGCACGGCGATGCCGCCCACGGAGGCGGAGATGCGCTCTGCAATCAGGCTGATGCCCTGGGAGGCGGAACCGGTCATGCCGCCCATGGAAACGCCCGCCAGGCTGGCAAACAGTTCAACGATGGCCTTCACGGTGCCGTGGCTCATGGCCATACCCGCAAAGAAGGTCAAAAGAAGCACGATGCCGCCCACCACGGCCGCGGAGAGCATATCGTTCTTTTCCACCAGGCCGAGCAGCACCTCGGAGGGGGCGCGGAAGCTCTGGAGGAACTGGCGGGGCAGCTCGCTGAGGGAGGCCAGCATGGGGTCTTTCTGCTGCTCGCCGTAGACGTAGGGCTGCTGGTAGGCAGTGGGGTAGCTGTTCTGGCCATACTGCTGGGGATATCCCGGGGCAGGGTAGCCGTTTTGCTGGGGGTAACCGGGCTGCTGGTAGCCATAGGACTGCTGGGAATAGCTCTGGGTGAGGGGCGTGTTGCAAAAGGGGCAGAAGGGCGCGCCGTTCTGCACCATGTTTCCGCAATTCGGGCAGTTCATGGGATCCTCCTGTGCGCGAAAGTTCTTTGGTATCAGGATTTGCCATTTGCCCGCCGCTGATACGGCAAGGGGCGAAATGGGCACAAAAATCCATCTACCATCATACCGCTTTTTCCTTTGCCTGTCAAACAAAAAACCGTCCCCGGTGGGCTGCCGGAGACGGTAAAGATGGGGCCGATTATTTCAGGGCGTTGCGGTTGATTTTCACGTCCGCTTCCTCGATCCAGCTGTCCACCAGGGCGGAGTAGGCTTCCTGCTTCTTGGTAAGCAGGGTGTCCGCCTCCACGGTATCCCGGATGGCCTCAAAGGGCGTTTCGCCTTCGGTCACTTCGGACACAAACTGGATGAAATGCACGCCGTCGTCAGACACCACGGGCATGGACACGTCGCCCACGTTTTCCAGGGCCATGGCTTCGTCCCGGAAGGTCTCGCTGAAAATGGAGTAGGACTCGGCATACACCAGGTAGCCGTTGGTCTTGTAGGGTTCCTGCTGGGAGTCCGCATCCTGGCTGTAGGTTTCGATCAGCGCGTCAAAGTCCTCGCCGGCGTCGATCTTGGCCTGGACCTCGTCCACGGTGGTCTGGATGGAGGAAAGGGCGGTGATCTTGAGGGTGTCCAGCTGATCGGCCAGGGCATCCAGGTCGGCGTCCTCTCCTGCCTCCGCGATCTGGCCGTTCATATCGGCGATGGCGGCGGCGTCGGCCTGGGTGAAGGGCAGGAAGATGTGCTTCACGTAGCGGAAACCGGCGGGGGTGTAGTAGATGGTCTCACCGCTGAGCAGATCGGACTCATACAGGGAGGGATAGGTTTCGTAGTCGGCCTTCTGGGCCTCCAGGTTGGTGGCGTAGGCCGCGGAGACTTCCTCCTCGCTGACGGTGATATCAGCGGTGACGGCTTCCATCAGCAGGTTTTCCTGCTTGTCCGTCTTCAGCACGTCAAAGGTGGCCTGGACGGAGGCGGGGTAGCCGTAGGAGCCCATCAGGGCGGCCACGCTTTCCTCGCTGGCTTCGGGGTCGATCATGAAATAGTTGCGGAAGAAGTCCAGATTGGCGGCGTATTCCTCCTCGGCGGCGCTTTCCAGCTGGGCGATGTCTTCCTCGCTCAGGGCGATGTTCAGCTCATTGGCCTTGTCGGCCAGCACCATGTCCCGGGTCAGGCTGCCGAGGACGGCGTCCTGGGCGTCGCTGATGACGGCGGGATCGGTACGGTCCAGGGCGGAGCCGTAGCTGGCATAGTTGGCCTCCAGCAGATCCAGCTCTTCCTCCACCATCTGGTCGATCTGGCCGCGGGTGTAGACCTGGTCGCCCAGCTGCAAAACGGTGCGGCCGTTGACCACGTCCATATCCCGGACAATCAGCTTGCAGCCGCTGCAAAGGGCCAGCGCAAGCATCAGAACCAAAACAAGAAGCAGGCGTTTACGCATAGATATCTCTCCCATCAAAAGTTGGTTATTCGGGCTTGTAACGCATCAGCTCTGCGCCGTCTTCCAGAGCCTTCATGATGAAGGTGCCGTCCTCATAGATCATGTAGGACTTTGGCTGGTTTTCCTTGGGCAGGGCGGCAGAGCCGGGGTTGACGTAGTGGAAGTCCGCCACCTGTTTGCCGGCATACACGTGGAAATGGCCGTTGATCAGCACGTCGCCGGGCTGGTGGGGCGGGGGATTGTCGCAGGAGAACAGATGGCCGTGGGTCACGAAGGCGCAGCGGCCGTCTTCCAGGGGCAGCAGCGCGTAGTCCGCCATCATGGGGAAGGAAAGCAGCATCTGGTCGATCTCTGCGTCGCAGTTGCCCCGGACGCACAGGGGCGCGGGGGTGCATTCGTTCAGCATCCGGGCCACTTCCTGGGGGTTGTGCTCCTCAGGCAGGGGATTCCGGGGGCCGTGGTAGAGCAGGTCGCCCAGGAGGAAGAAGCGGTCGGCCTTTTCTGCCTGGAGGCGCTCCAGCACCTTGCGGCAGGCGTAGGCAGAGCCGTGGATGTCCGATGCAAACAGGATTTTCATATTATTCCATTCCTTTCAGTTCCAGAATGACGGGGCAGTGGTCGCTGCCGAAAATCTGGTCGTCGATGTCCGCCACGGCCACGTTCTGGGCGATTCGCTGGCTGACCAGGAAGTAGTCGATGCGCCATCCCACGTTCCGTTCACGGGCCTTCATCATGTAGCTCCACCAGGAGTAGCGGTCTTTTTCGTCCGGGTGCAGCAGGCGGAAGCTGTCCACAAAGCCGCGGCCAAGCAGGGAGGTCATCTTGTCACGTTCCTCCTGGGTGAAACCGGCGTTGCGGGTATTGGTCTTGGGGTTCTTCAGGTCGATTTCCTTGTGGGCCACGTTCAGGTCGCCGCAAACCACCACGGGCTTCTTCTCATCCAGACCGCAGAGGTAGTCCGCAAAGGCGTCCTCCCATTGCATGCGATAGTCGAGCCGGGCCAGTTCCCGCTGGCTGTTGGGGGTATAGACGGTGACCAGGTAGAAGCCGGGGTATTCCAGGGTGATAACCCGGCCTTCGTGGTCGTGCTCCTCCACACCGATGCCGTAAGCAACGCTGAGGGGCTCGTGGCGGGTGAAGATGGCGGTGCCGGAATAGCCCTTCTTATCGGCGCTGTTCCAGTACTGCAGGTAACCCTCGGGGGCAAAGTCGGCCTGGTCGGGCTGCATCTTGGTTTCCTGCAGGCAGAACATGTCCGCCCCGGCGGCGGCAAAATAGTCGGCAAAGCCTTTGGTCAAACAGGCACGGAGGCCGTTGACGTTCCATGAGATCAGTTTCATGCTGTTCCTCTTCTCTGTCAAAAATGGTGGGAAAAGCGTTCGCTGGCATTGTAACACAGTTTGATCGCCCAGGGCAAGGAAAAGCCATAGGGATGGCAAAAAGAACTATACGTTTGCAGGGGAAATATGGTATAATCCACAGGTAAACTTTTTTTGGAGGACAAAACCATGATCGAGACCCGTTGCGGCGTCAAATGCAGCGAATGCAAGTATAAAGAAATTATGAAATGCCCCGGATGCCTGAACATCAAGAAGCCCTACTGGGGAAAATCCTGCCCCATCAAGAACTGCTGCGAGCGGCAGCACAAGGAAAACTGCGGCCTGTGTCCCAAGTTCCCCTGCAAGGAACTGCACGAGTTTGCCTATGACCCCCTCATCGGCAACGAAGGCACCCGCATTGAGCAGTGCCAGGACTGGGCGGAGGAATACCGCCGGGAACATGGCGAAAATCAATAACTCCGGGCCCGTCGCTTCTTGTGTGGAGGCGGCGGGCTTTTTGCGCCCGAAAAAGGCCGGAACTATTGCCTTTGCGGCCACGTTTAGGGTAAAATGATACTGGAGAAATTTGTGCCTGTAAAGGAGGAAACTCAATTTATGAGACTGGATAAATTTTTGAAGGTGTCCCGCATTATCAAGCGCCGCACCGTGGCCAACGAAGCCTGCTCCGGCGGCCGCGTCAGCCTGAACGGCAAGGTCTGCAAGCCTGCTGCCGACGTCAAGGAGGGCGACATCATGGAGATCCGCTTCGGCAACCGGGTGGGCCGGTATGAGATTGTGATGGTGAAGGAAACCGTCCGCAAGGAACAGGCCCAGGATATGTACCGGGTGCTGGAAGAGGACGCCCAGACCAAAGCGGAACGGAGCGAGGAATAATGAAAGCCTATGCCATCATTCTGGGCGGGGGCAGCGGACGGCGGATGGGCCTGGAAAGCAACAAGATCTTCCTGACGCTCAGCGGCATTCCGGCCATCGTGCGGGCCATTGCGCCCTTTACCGGCTTTTGCGCCGGGGCGGTGGTGGTGGCCCGGGAGGAGGACATGGACGAAATGTCCGCCGTTATTTCCCAGTACGGCCTCAGCCGCTTTGTGCTTCGCGTGGTGCCCGGCGGGGCGACCCGTCAGGGATCGGTGAAAAACGGCCTGGCCGCGCTGCCGGAGGATGCGGATATCGTCCTGGTGCACGACGGCGCCCGGGCCCTGGTCACCGATGAGGTCATCGAGGCGGCCCTTCGCTCTGCAGAGGAAAAGGGCAGCGGCGTGGCGGCGGTGCCGGTGACGGACACCATCAAGAAGGCGGACGAAAGCGGCCTGGTGACGGAAACCCTGAACCGGGTGGAGCTTTACGCCATGCAGACCCCCCAGGCCTTCCGGGTGGAGCTTCTGCGCAGGGCCCACGCCCAGGCGGATGCCGCCGGCTACGACGCCACCGACGACGCAGCCCTGTTGGAATACGCCGGCATGCCGGTGTATCTGACCCGGGGCCACAAGGAAAACCTGAAACTGACCACGCCGGAGGATCTGGCTTTCGGCGAGGCCATTCTGCGCATGCGCAGGGAAAGAGAGGCGCTGAAATGATCCGCATCGGACAGGGAATGGACGTGCACCGGCTGGTGGAAAACCGGGATTTGATCCTGTGCGGCGTGAAGGTGGAGCACACCCTCGGCCTGCTGGGCCACAGCGACGCCGACGTGGCTACCCACGCTTTGATGGACGCGCTGCTGGGCGCGGCCGCGCTGGGGGACATCGGCAAGCTGTTCCCTGACACGGACGAGGCCTATCGGGGCGCCGACTCCATCCTGCTTTTAAAGCGGGTCATCCAGGTGCTGCGGGAGGCGGGATATCGCCCCGTGAACACGGATCTGACCATCGCCGCCCAGAAGCCCAAGCTCCGGCCTTACATCGACCAGATGCGCCAGCGCCTGGCAGACGCCATGGAACTGGATGTGAGCATGGTCAGCGTGAAGGCCACCACCACGGAAAAGCTGGGCTTTGAGGGGGAGGAAAAGGGCATGACCGCCTACGCGGTGTGCCTCATTGAAAGCCTGTAAAGATGATGAAAACACTGCTTGCAAAACTGCTGAGGCCGCTTGAGCGGATTCATATCGGCGAAAAGAACCACTTTTTGTTCTGGGCGGGGCTGGCCTTCTGGGGCGGCTGCGTCCTGGCTGCCTATGTAAAGGGCGGCTGGTGGCTTGCGCCCCTTTTGGCGGTGACGCTGGCGGTGTTTGTTTTGCTGGCCCTGAAGGGCGCGCCGGTGGAGCTGGCGCTGATCCCGGCCATGATGGTGCTGGCCATGATGTACACCACGCCCCGGCTGGGCTTTGACGCGCCTCCTGCCCTGCGCTACGAGCAGATTGAAGGCTATGTTTACGGCGCGCCACGGGTCAGGGAGGATCACCGGGTCACGTTTACTTTGGCCAATTACACCCTGGACGGCCAGCGAGCCAAAGGGCGGGCCTACTGCACCGTGTATTTCGGGGACGAGGAAATGCCCCAGTTGTTTGACGGCGCGAAACTCCGCTTTTCCGGTCGGCTGTATATTCCCGGCGAAAAGAGTGGCGCACCCCGGTTTGACTTCCGCCGCTGGCTGATGCGCAGCGGCATGAACTGCGGCATTTCCATCTCGGACGCGGCGGGGGTTGAGGTGCTGAACACACCGGAGACCGCGCCTTGGAAGGACTGGTCCTGGCGGCTGAGGGACCTGTTCGGCCAGGGGCTTGAGCGTACCATGGGCGAGGAGGCGGGCATCGCGTCCGCCATGCTTCTGGGCGAGAAGGAGAACGTCAGCGAGGTGGAATACGCCGCCTTCCAGAACCTGGGTGTGGCCCACGTGCTGGCGGTTTCCGGCCTTCATGTGGCCATGCTGGGCGCGCTGGTCATGGCGGTGCTCAAACGGCTGATTCGCAGACCTTCGGCGCGGATCTGGGTGCTGGCGGTGTTTTTGCTTTTCTACAGCGGAGTGACCGGATTCAGCCCCTCCAGCCTCCGAGCGGCGTTTATGCTGCTGATTAACGAGGGCTGCGCCCTCATGCACCGCAAGCGGGATCCCCTGACGGTATTCGGGTTTTCCTTGATGCTGGTTCTTTTGTTCGACCCCGTCCAGGCCACGGCGGCAGGCTTCATCCTGTCCTTTGCGGCGGTGGGCGGCATCGTGATTTATCTGCCCGGCTTCAGGTACCTGAAGGAAAAATGGCTCCCTTCCGAGGAAATCCGCTTCATTGGCAAGAAGCGGCTGAAGGACAAGCTGCATCGCCTGGGACTGCGCTGCGTCCATGGATTGCTGGATGTGCTGGCAGTCTCCCTGTCGGCCCAGCTGGGAACCTTATTGCCGGTGATGTACTACTACCATTCCCTGCCCCTGTACGGCCTTTTGGTGAATATGCTGGTGGTGCCCTTTGTGGGCGTGCTGCTGCCGCTGTTTGGCCTGGCTTTGCTCACCTGCTGGATTCCCTGGGTGGGAAGCGGCGTGGGCTTCGTGGCCTCTTTCCTGAGCCGGGGCCTGATGTGGGCCCTGGAAGGCCTGAGCCAACTGCCCTACGCCACCATCCGGGTGGCCACGCCTTCCTATTGGTGGATGGTCTGCGGCGTGGGCATCCTGCTCTGCCTGGGGTTCATCTTCCGGGCCAACTGGAAGCAGCGGGCTGCGGCCATTGCGCTGCTGGCGGCCGTTGCCACGGCGGGAACCTTCCTGACCAAGCTGCCGGACACCCGCTACGTACAGCTGGCGGTGGGCCAGGGCGACGCAGCCATGCTCTTTGCCGGCGACGAGACCGTAGCCATTGACGTGGGCGCCGACGGCACCGCCACCATGGACTACCTCAGCGACGCAGGCCGTGACCTGGACACGCTGATTTTGACCCATCTGCATCTGGATCACATGGGCGGCGTTAGCGCCCTTCTGGAAAGCGGCTTCAAGGTGGACAGGGTCTATCTGCCCGTGAATGGCGATCAACAAGCCCTGGACGAGGAATGCCTGGCGGTGATGGATCTTTTCATCCGGGAGGACATTCCGGTGTACTGGCTGGCCCGGGGCGACCGGCTGGAGTTTGGCGACGTGGTCATCGACGTTTGCTGGCCGGATGGTGAGAAGCTGCGCACCGGCCAGGACGCCAACGACCTGCCCCTGGTGCTCAGCATCGACCTGGGCGGATGCACCATCCTTAACACGGCGGACCTCACCGGCCGCTACGAGATGTACGCCGTCCAGCCCTGCGATGTGCTGAAAGTGGCCCACCACGGCAGCTGGGACAGCACCAGCCCGGAATTCATCGCGGCGGCAAATCCGTCCATGGCCATTGTGAGCTGCGCATCGGGCCGGGTGCTGCCGTACCCGGAGACCTTGCAGCGCCTCACCGACGCCGGCGTTGACATCTTCCGCACCGACGAAAACGGAGATATTACCATCTGGATGGGCAGGGACGGAGCGGTTCTGTCCCCCTACCGGAAATAAGGAGCAAACCATGAACCATACCGCGTTTTTTGAACAGGTGAAGGCGGGGAACATCGCCCCGGTGTACCTGATGGAGGGCACAGAGGAATACATCAAGCAGCAGGCCCTGAGTCAGCTGTGCAAAAAGCTGCTGCCCGCCGGGCTTGAGGAGCTGAACCTGACCGAGCTTCGCAACCCCGACCCGGACGCCCTCATCGCTGCGGCGGAAACCCTGCCCTTCATGGCGGACAAGCGGGTGGTCATCGCCCGGGAATGCAAGTTTCTGGAGCCTTCCCGCAAGAAGGAGACCTCCGCAGAACCCGCTGACGACAAGGCTTCCGACATCACCGACTACATCCAGCGTGTGCCCCCCAGCGTGTGCCTGGTGTTTTACGTCAAGGGCAAGGCCGACGGACGGCGCAAGCTGTACACGCTTCTCAAAAAGCAGAACGCCATCGTGGATTTTTCGCCCATGAGCGAAGCAGAATGCAATGCCTGGACCCGGAAAACCATGGCCCGGATGGGCAAGAACCTCTCCCCCGAGGTGGCTGCCCGGCTGACCTTTACCGTGGGCCGGGACGCGGCGCTGCTCCGGCAGGAGATGGACAAGCTGGCGGCTTTCCTGGGCGACCGGGCGGACGTTGCGCCGGAGGACGTGGACGCCATCTGCACCCGCTCCACGGAGTGCACGGTGTTCCAGATGGTGGACGCCCAGGTGGCAGGCCGCAGCAGCGAGGCCTTCTCGTTGCTGAAGGACATGCTCCGGGCAGGCGAGGAGCGGATGGCGGTGCTGGCCATGCTGCTTCGGCAATACCGCATTCTGTACCATCTGCGCACCTTGATGGACGACGGCGTTCCCGCCAATCAGCAGGCGGCGCTGGTGGGCATCTCGCCCTTTTTCCTGCGCAACACCCAGCAGCAGGCCAAACGCTACGCAAAAGAAAAACTGAAGCAGGCCTATGACTGGCTGCTCCAGTTTGAGTTTGATATCAAAGGCGGCCTGCAGCCCCAGGAAGGCTGCGCGGAAACCGCCCTGTTCCAGCTGATGGAGATCCTGGAAAAGTAATCACCATTCGCCGCTAAGGAACCGTTCAATCAGCGAGCAGGACACGCTGACGGGATTATCCCCCGGGGGAAGCTCCCGGCGGTGGATCCACCTGGCGGCAGCGATCTCGCTTTCCTGCAGTTTGAGGGGCGCATCCTTGTCCGCGGTGGCGTGGAAGGCAAACATCAGCGTGCCGCTGAAGCCCCAGGGCTGGTCGCCCAGGTATTCCACATTGCGGAGGGTGAGGCCCACCTCCTCCATGGCCTCCCGGCGGACGGCGTGCTCCAGGGTCTCGCCGGGCTCCACATAGCCCGCCACCAGGGAAAACCGGCCCGGCTCGCCGTAGGTGGTGGACACCTGGAGCAGATAGTCCCCAGAGGTAATGGCCACGATCACCGCCGGAGAAATGGCGGGATAGAACATCTGCCCGCATGTTTCGCAGCGGAGGGAACGCTCGTGGGCCGAGGGGCGGGTCAGCCCGCCGCAAACCCCGCAGTGGCGGGTGCGCCGGTACCAGCTCCACAGATGCCAGGCGGTGTACAGCCAGGCTGCCTCCGGCAAAGGCAGCGCCTTGGAAATGCGCAGCTTGCACCAGCTCTGGCCCGGCGCCAGGGGGATCTCCGCATCGGAAAAGGGATCGGGGCAGAAAACCGGCCGGCCGTCCACCTGCCCCAGGCAGAAGGGCTTCACGCCTGCGGGCAGCGCAATATCGGCAAACCGGGGGATGGTCTTTTCCTCCCCGTCGCCCATCAGCAGGCATTCGTTTTGCCGGAAGCAGAACAGCAGGCTGTCCTGCCGGGGCTCAGCAGGCAGATATGCCGGGGAAAAGCCGGTGTCCATCAGAAGCATAAGGTTTCCTCGCTTTATGGTGGGATAGTAGCAGTATAAGGCCGGGCGCGGCAAAATGCAATCGGCGGCAGATTTTTTTCGCGAAGGGAGCGATTCACTTGATATTCTGTGTGGAAGACGACAGCGGTATCCGGGATTTGATGATTTATACCCTGAACGCCTCCGGCTTTGAGGCCTGCGGCTTCGGCGACGCATCCGCCCTGTGGGACGCGCTGAAAACCGCCACGCCGGAGCTGATTTTGCTGGATATCATGCTGCCCGGGGAGGACGGCATCACCGTGCTGAAAAAGCTGCGGGCCAAGCAATCCACCGCGGATATCCCGGTGATGATGGCCTCGGCCAAGGGCAGCGAGTACGACAAGGTCATCGGCCTGGATCTGGGCGCGGACGACTACCTGGCCAAGCCCTTCGGCATGATGGAGATGGTGTCCCGGGTGAAGGCGGTGCTGCGCCGGGCGGGCCATCAGAAAAAGCGGCAGGTGCTGGAGGTGGATGGCCTGGAGCTGAACCCGTCGGCCCACACGGTCACCAGCGGCGGTCAGCCCTTGCAGCTGACCCTGAAGGAGTTCCAGCTGCTGGAGCTTTTCATGCGGCACCCGGGCCAGGTGTTTTCCCGGGAGCAGCTGCTCATGAAGGTCTGGGGCAGCGAGTTCATCGGCGAGACCCGGACCGTGGACGTGCACATCGGCACCCTGCGCACCAAGCTGGATACATGCGGCGAGTACATCCACACCGTGCGCGGCGTGGGCTATAAAATGGAAGGAAAGCAATGACAAGAAGAATTTTTTGGTCCATCTGCCTGGTGGCCATCGTGGTGCTGCTGGCGTCCCTGGCCCTGAACCTGAGCGTGGTGTATGACTATTTTACCAAGTCCCAGATGAACCAGCTGGAAATGCAGACCCATCTGGCGGCCCAGGGCGTGCAGGCCGACGGCCTGGAATACCTGTCCGCCCTGCCGGATGCAGATAACCGCATCACCTGGATTGCGGCGGACGGCAGCGTGCTGTTCGATACGGAAAACCAGTCCGGCAGCCTGGGCAACCATCTGGAGCGGGAGGAGATCCGGGAGGCGCTGGACAGCGGCGCCGGGCAGAGCATCCGCCTGTCTGAGACCATGAACGTGGAAAGCCTGTATTACGCCCTGCGCCTGGAGGACGGCACCTTCATCCGCCTGTCCGCCAACCAGCAGAGCCGGAGAACTTTGCTGCTTTCCATGCTCAAGCCGTTGGGGGCCATCATCCTCACCGCGCTGATCATTTCCGCGATCCTGGCGTTCCAGCTGTCCCGCAGGCTGGTGCAGCCCCTCAATACCCTGGACCTGGATCACCCCATGGAATGCAAGGCCTACGAGGAACTGTCCCCCTTCCTGGAACGCATTCACAGCCAGCAGACCCAGTTGAAGCAGCAAGAGGCCCAGCTGAAGCAGAAAAAACGGGAGTTTGAGGCGGCCACCTGGAACATGACCGAGGGCCTGGTCATCCTGAACCAGCACGGCAACATCCTCAGCATCAACCGGTCTGCGTCCCAGCTGCTGGGCATCAGCGGCTACGGCGTGGGCAAGGATCTTTTGCTGCTCAATTATTCCCCGGAGGTGGATCAGCTGATCCAGGGAGCCCGGAGCGGCGAGCCCTGCGAAAAGACGGTGCAGATCGGCGGAGGAGAGTACCAGTTCCTGGCCAGCCCCATTTTGACCGGCGGCAAGGTATTCGGCATCGCCCTGATGATGTTTGACATCACGGAAAAACAGAAGGCGGAGGCCCTGCGCCGGGAGTTCAGCGCCAATGTATCCCACGAGCTGAAAACCCCGTTGCAGACCATTTCCGGCTGCGCGGAGCTGCTTTCCAGCGGCATGGTGCAGCCCGCCGACGTACCCCGCTTCTCTGGCCAGATCCACGCGGAAAGCAAGCGGCTCATCGCTTTGGTGGAGGATATCATCGGTCTGAGCCATCTGGACGAGGGCGCCCGGGACATGCAGCGGGAAACGGTGGATCTTTTTGCCCTGGCGCAAAATACCGTGGAAAGTCTGCGACCGGCGGCTCAGGCGGCCGGGGTAGAGCTGGACATTCAGGGCGAGGCTGCAGAGATCATCGGTATTCCCCAGCTGCTCAGCGGCATCGTGTTCAACCTGTGCGACAACGGCATCAAGTACAATCATCCGGGAGGAAAGGTGCAGGTTTTTGTGGAATCCCTTCCAGAGGCGGCGCGCCTCACCGTGCAGGACACGGGCATCGGCATCCCGGAATCGGAGCAGGAGCGCATTTTTGAGCGCTTCTACCGGGTGGACAAAAGCCGCTCCAAGGCTGTGGGCGGCACCGGCCTGGGCCTGTCCATTGTGAAGCATTCCGCCCGGCTCCATGATGCCACCATTGAGGTACAAAGCCATATAAAACAAGGCACAACCATTACCGTCACATTCCCGAAAGGAGAAAAACAACCATGACTTATGAAAGCATCCGGGACAATCCCGCCATTCGCACATACATCACCAAGGCCGACGAAACCCTGGCCGTGCTGGGCTATACCGAGCATAGCTTTGCTCACGTGACTGCCGTGGCAGAAATGGCCGGATATATTCTGGAAAAGCTGGGCTACCCTGCTCGCACCGTGGAGCTGGCCAAGATTGCCGGTTTCCTGCATGACATCGGCAACCTGGTCAATCGGGTGGAGCACAGCCAGAGCGGCGCGGTGATGGCTTTCCGCATGTTGGACCAGATGGGCTTCCCGCCGGAGGAGATTGCCATGGTGACCTCTGCCATCGGCAACCACGACGAGGGCACCGGCGTGCCGGTCAGCCCCCTGGCCGCCGCGCTGATCCTGGCGGATAAATCCGACGTGCGCCGCAGCCGCGTCCGGGCCATCGACCCCTCCCAGTACGATATCCACGACCGGGTCAACTATTCCGTGACCAAGTCGGAACTGAAGATTGACGACAGCAACGAGAACATTCGCCTGCGCCTGCGCATCGATACCCAGCTGGGCTCCGTGATGGACTATTTTGAAATTTTCATCGAGCGGATGATCCTCTGCCGGAAGGCCGCAGAGAAGCTGGGCCTGCATTTCCGCCTCATCATCAACGAGCAGCCTTTGCTGTAACGGCAAGCAACTTTACATACATTTTACATTCGGATGATGTCGAATTTAATTTTTTCTTGCTAAAATTCCTGACGGTATGAGTTTTCAAAAGAAACGCCCTTTTTGGGCGCTTTGGGAGGAAAAATCATGAACGGCTTCGACATTTTTGACGTACTGACGATGATCGGCGGTCTGTGTCTGTTCCTGTTCGGCATGAACATTATGGGACAGGCCCTGGAACGCCGTGCCGGCAGCAGCCTGCGCGGCCTGCTCAGCAAAATCACCACCAAGCGCATTGCCGGTTTCCTGACCGGCCTTGGCGTGACGGCCGTCATCCAGAGTTCTTCCGCCACCACGGTCATGGTGGTTGGCTTTGTGAACTCCGGCCTGATGAACCTCAAGCAGGCTATCAACGTGATCATGGGCGCCAACGTGGGCACCACCATCACCGGCTGGATTCTGTCCCTGGGCGGCATTGACGGCAACAACGTGTTTGTGCAGCTGCTCAAGCCCAGCTCCTTTACTCCTGTGCTGGCGCTGATCGGCATTGTGTACTACATGTTCACCAAGTCCAACAAGAAGAAGGACACCGGCATGATCCTGCTGGGCTTTGCCACGCTGATGTTCGGCATGGAGATCATGTCTGACGCTGTCAGCGGCCTGAAAGAAGTGCCCGCTTTCCAGCAGCTGTTTATCATGTTCCAGAATCCCCTGCTGGGTATGGTGGCCGGTGCTGTGCTGACCGGCATCATCCAGTCCAGTTCCGCCGCCGTTGGTATTCTGCAGGCCCTGAGCGTTACCGGCCAGGTCACCAACGCCGCCGCAGTGCCCATCGTCATGGGTACGGCCATCGGCACCTGCGTTACCGCCATGCTTTCCGGCGTGGGCGCCAAGAAGGAAGCCCGCCGGGCTGCCTGGGCACATCTTCTGTTCAATGTGCTGGGCGCTGTGATCTGGCTGCCCGTCTACTGGGTGATCAGGGACGTTTTCAACCCTGCCATTCTGGGCGAAGCCGCCACTTTCCTCAGCATTGCCATTATCAACACCGCTGTGAAGATCCTGAGCACCGTGGTTCTCCTGCCCATGGCCGATCTGCTGGAGAAGATCGTCTGCAAGATCGTCCCCGACGACGGCGAGGAAGAGGAGAAGGTCTACCTGGACGAGCGCCTGCTGGCTACTCCCCCCATCGCGCTGGTGGAATGCCGCCTGGTGGCCGCCAAGATGGCCGAGGTTTCCGTCCGCGCTCTGGAAAACGGCCTTCTGTCCCTGACCCAGTATACGCCTGAACTGGCGGAAAGCATTATGAAGGATGAAGGCCGTTGCGACAAGTTTGAGGATGTGCTGGGCACCTATCTGGTACGCCTTTGCTCCGAGCAGCTCAACGAGTCCGACAGCGAAGAAGCCACCGAGCTTCTCAAGGTCATCGGCGACTTTGAGCGCATTTCTGACCACGGCGCCAACCTGCTGGAATCCGCCCAGGAGCTGCGTGACAAGAAGCTGACCCTGACTGAGGCCGCCGTCCGGGAGCTGGAAGTGCTGACCGGCGCCGTACGGGAGATCCTGGCCCTCACCGTCAAGGCCTTCATCAACAACGATACCGTGGCCGCTTACGACGTGGAGCCTCTGGAGCAGGTCATCGACGAGCTGAAGGAAAAGATGCGTACCCGCCACATCCTGCGCATGCAGCAGGGCGATTGCAGCATCGAGGCTGGTTTTGTCTGGTCTGACCTGCTGAGCAACCTGGAGCGCGCCTCCGACCACTGCTCCAACATCGCCGGCTGCGTCATCGACACCGCCCAGCACAACCTGAACCTTCACGAGACCCTCAGCGCCACCCGCAACAACGACCCCGAGTACGACAAGAAGTTCCAGGAGTACTCCAGGAAGTACGCGCTGGCTGCGCAGTAAAACAATCTATGTAAAAAGAACCCCGCGGCAGAACGCTGTCGCGGGGTTTTTGTTTAGTTGTCGCTGGGCTGCCGGCTTTCCGTCCGGGCCATGATAAGGGCCATGACGGTGGCCAGGGCAAAGGCCGCAAAGCCGAATACGAACGGCGTTTTGGGGCTCCATTCATACAGAAAACCCGCCAGGGCCGACCCAAAGATGTTCCCGAAGGATTTGACGGCGTTGAACGCACCCATGACCAGGTTGCTGCCGGGGCCCTCGCCCAGGACGGCGGCCCGGTTCTGCATCAGCGGCACGGAAATGAAGTAAAACGCAAAGAACAGCACATTCACCACAATGAAGGGCAGCAGGCTCTCGAAGAAAATCACGCCGATCATCGCCCCGGAACAGATGCCCATCACGATGGCGATATAGGGGCTGATGCGCCTGCGCCGGAGGATCCACATGCAGAGGGTGCCGTTGGAAATGAGGGAGATGACACCCAAAGCGGCCTTGATGATGCCGTTGTAGCCGGAGGTCAGCTGGAACTGATCCCGCAGGTAGAAGTTGAAGCATTGCTCAAAGGCAATGTAGCCAAGATTGCCCAGGCCGTAGGCCAGGAACAGGATGACCAGGATCCGGCTCATGTATTTGCCGCATTGGGCGATGGCCGCAAAGGGGTTGCAGTCCCGCAGGAGCTGTTTTTTGTTAAGCGGGGCGGCATCTGCCTGGCGATCGTCCCGCAGGCCCAGGAACAATAGCAGGGAGGTGGCCGCCAGGGTGATGGCCTGCAGCCACACGGAATAGTAAACGTTGATCTCGCCCACCATGCCGCCCACAAAATAGCCAAAGGACGCGGACACGGAGTTGACCACCGCGTTGACGGCAAGGTTCTTGCCCCGGCTCTCGTCCGGGGAGGCGTTCACGGTGTAAGTCAGGAAGGACACGTAGCATCCGCCCACGAAGATGCCCGCAAACATCCGGGCCAGCAGAAACTGGATCTCCGTCTGGGCGATGCCGAAAAACACCTGCCCCAGGGCGTAGCCCATGCCGCAGATGAGCAGCACCTTCTTGCTGGACAGAACGCCCACCATCTTGCCCCAGAAGGGGGAAAACAGAAAGTTGAAGGCGCTCATGGCCGCCAGCGCCAGGCCGAACATGTAGTCGTTCAGCTGAAGATCCACAATGATGGCCGGAGTGACCGGGTGCACAAAATTGGCCGCCATATTGAACACAAACATGACCGCGAAAAAATACCCCAGCCTGCCGTTTTTCCTGTTCACGCGCTTCATCCTCCGCAAAAGTTTCGCGTTTATCTTAGCAGAGACCCGGGGCGCAGTCAATGCATCTTTACAGCAAAATCCAGCCGTGATATAATGCGTATCCATTCAGAAAAAGGGAGTGATGAAAATGCCAGCGATTCAGGGCCTTGGCTGGACCTTTGACACCGTGTCCGCCACATACGAAAAGCTGCGCCCCGGCTATGTGGACGCGCTGTACCAGCAGATTTTTTCCTATTGTCCGGTGAATGAAAACAGCCGCGCCATTGAGGTAGGCATCGGCGGGGGACAGGCCACGGAACCGGTTCTGCGCACGGGCTGCCAGGTCTTGGCGGTGGAGCCGGGTGAGAACTTCTGTCGCCTGTGCACGGAAAAGTTCCGGGCCTATCCTGGCTTTTCTGTGCTCAATGGCCGCTTTGAGGATGCGGAGCTTCCCCGGGAGTCCGCCGACCTGATTTTCTCGGCCTCTGCGTTTCATTGGGTGCCGGAGGAGATTGGTTACCGAAAGGTGTTCGACACCCTGAAAAGCGGTGGGGCATTCGCCCGCTTTGCCAATCATCCCTATAAGGATAAGAGCCGACCTGGTATGCACGAGGCCCTGCAACAGGTCTACGCGGTGTACATGCCCGGCAGCCTGGTGCCCAATGAATACACCGACGAGCAGGCCAGGAGCCGCGCCATGATTGCAGAAAAGTACGGCTTCGTGGACATTCAGCACCACCTCTACCACCGCACCCGTGACTTTTCCGCCGACGAATACATCCAGCTGCTGGGCACCTATTCCGATCATATCGCCATCGAGGAAAACACCCGCCGGAAGTTTTTCGGCGAGATCCGGGACGCCATCAACGGCCTGGGCGGCGTTATTACCATCTTTGACACCATCGACCTGCAACTGGCCCGCAAGCCCTGACGTACGTTTTTGCCTCCGGCGGCCCTGCCGGGGGCGTTCTTTTCTTTTGTGTCAAAAGAAAAGAACCAAAAGAAAACCGGCTTTTACCCGGGTACAACCATGGAACAAAGCTGGTTTTTTCTGTGGCTTGGGACAATGGTCTTGTCTGCCCATCCTGCGCTTTTCGGGAGGGTTTGGGAGGGGCTTTTCCCTGAAAAGCCGCCCCTACTTTTCTTTTCAGTGAAAAGAAAAGTAGGCAAAAGAAAACCGGCTTTTACCCGGGTACAACCATGGGACAAAGCTGGTCTTTTCTGTGGCTTGGGGCAATGTTCTTGTCTGCCCATCATGCGCTTTTCGGGAGGGTTTGGGAGGGGCTTTTCCCTGAAAAGCCGCCTCCCAACGCTGCCCCTCAAAAACCCATGTTCCTCTTCATATGCACCAGCGCGTTTTTCTCCAAACGGCTGACCTGGGCCTGGGAAATGCCGATCTCCCCGGCCACTTCCATCTGGGTGCGGCCCTGGTAGAAACGCAAACGGAGAATGTGCCGCTCCCGGTCGGTGAGGCGGTCCATGGCGTCCTGCACGCCGATCTCGTCCAGCCAGCCGCTGTCCGGGCGCTTGTTGTCTGTGATCTGGTCCATGATGCACAGGGCGTCGCCGCCGTCGTTGAACACAGGTTCAAACAGGCTGACCGGATCCTGGATGGCCTCCAGGGCAAAGACCACGTCCTCCCGGGGCAGGGCCAGGGCCTGGGCCAGCTCCGTCACGTTGGGCTCCCGGCCCAGCTGCTCGGACAGCTGATCCCGGGCCTTCAGCGCCTTGTAGGCAATGTCCCTGAGGCTCCGGCTGACCCGGATGGAGTTGTTGTCCCTGAGATAGCGGCGGATCTCGCCAATGATCATGGGCACCGCATAGGTGGAAAAACGCACGTTCAGCGTCACGTCAAAATTGTCCAGGGCCTTGATCAGGCCGATGCACCCCACCTGGAACAGGTCGTCTACGTTTTCGCCCCGGTTGCCGAAACGCTGAATAATGCTCAGCACCAGCCGGAGATTGCCCCGGATGAACTCCTCCCGGGCGTTCATATCGCCTGCGTGCACCAGCGGGAACAGCTCCCGCATGCGTTCGTTGGTAATGACGGGCAGCGTGGAGGTGTCCACACCGCAGATTTCCACTTTGTTCAGAGCCATGGTTTTCCCCTCCCGTCCACTGATTGCATAAAAAGTATGGGACAGGGAGGTTTTTTTCATGCGGCGGGGGATGAAAACGACAATCAAACCGCCATTTTGACAAAAAGAAAGCGCAGGGGAAGCGGAAACTTCCTCAGCGCTTGATGTTTTTTTAGTCCAGCTCAAACGCGCCGGTGTAAAGGCGGTAGTAGGTGCCCTTCTGGGCGATGAGCTCCTCGTGGCTGCCCCGCTCGATGATGCGGCCTTTCTCCAGCACCATGATGGCGTCGGAGTTGCGGACGGTGGACAGCCGGTGGGCGATGACGAACACCGTGCGGCCCTTCATGAGGGCGTCCATACCCTTCTGGACGATGCTCTCGGTGCGGGTGTCGATAGAAGAGGTAGCCTCGTCCAGAATCATGACGGGCGGGTTTTCCACAGCGGCGCGGGCGATGGAGATCAGCTGCCGCTGGCCCTGACTCAGGCCGCTGCCGTCGCCCTCCAGGAGGGTGTTGTAGCCGTCCGGCAGCATGCGGATGAAGCTGTCCGCGTTGACCAGCTTGGCCGCGGCGATGCATTCCTCGTCGGTAGCGTTCAGGTTGCCGTAGCGGATGTTTTCCATCACGGTGCCGGTGAACAGGTTCACGTCCTGCAGAACCATGCCCAGGGAGTGGCGCAGGTCGTCCTTCTTGATCTTGTTGATGTTGATGCCGTCGTAGCGGATCTTGCCGTCGGCGATGTCATAGAACCGGGTCAGCAGGTTGATGATGGTGGTCTTGCCTGCGCCGGTGGAGCCCACAAAGGCGATCTTCTGGCCGGGCTTGGCGTAGAGGCTGATCTCGTGGAGCACCATCTTTTCCTCGGTGTAGCCGAAGTCCACGTCGTCCATGACGATGTCGCCCCGAACCTCAGTATAGGTGAGGGTGCCGTCCTTGTGGGGATGCTTCCAGGCCCACAGGCCGGTGTGTTCCGTGGTTTCCTCCAGCTGACCGTCGGCGCCCCGGCGGGCGTTGACCAGCGTGACGTAGCCTTCATCCACCTCGGGGGTCTCGTCCATCAGGCGGAAAATGCGCTCGGCGCCGGCCATGGCCATGACGATGGACGCCAGCTGCTGGGAAACCTGGCTCAGGGGCATGACGAAGCTGCGGCTCAGGGTGGCAAAGGAGGCGATGATGCCCACGGTCATGCTGCCAAAGCCTGCAAAGCTCAGGTTGGGGATGCCGGTCAGGGCCATGACCGCGCCGGCCACTGCCAGCACCACATACAGGATGTGGCCCATGTTGTTCATGATGGGCATGAGGATGTTGGCAAAGCTGTTGGCGGCGGTGGCGTTCTGGCACAGCTCCTCGTTGCGGGTATCAAAGCCCTCGATGGCCTCGTCCTCGTGGTTGAAGACCTTGACCACCTTCTGGCCGTTCATCATCTCTTCGATGTAGCCGTTCACTTCGGCCAGGGCCTTCTGCTGCTTGACGAAGAACTTTCCGCTGTTGCCGGTCAGCTTCTTGGCGATCATCATCATGCCAAAGGCGAACAGCAGCACCAGCAGCGTCAGCCATATGCTGGAGGACAGCATGGCAAAGAACACGGAAATGATGGAGATCAGCGAGGAAAACACGTTGGGCAGCGCCTGGCCGATCAGCTGGCGCAGGGTGTCCGTGTCGTTGGTGTAGTGGCTCATGACCTCGCCGTGGGGGTGGGTGTCAAAGTAGCCGATGGGCAGCTTCTGCATCTTGGTGAACATTTCGTCACGGATCTGCTTGAGCACGCCCTGGGAAATGGGAATCATCAGCCGGTTCTGCAAAAAGCCGCACAGGGTGCCAAACAGGAACACGCAGGCCACAATCAGCACCATCCGGGCCAGCGGGCCGAAGTCGGGATTGGCAGAAAGCAGCAGGGGACTGATGAAGTCGTCAATGAGGGTACGGATCAGCAAGGAACCCAGCACGCCGATGATGGCGTTGATGAGGATGAACAGAACCACAAAGCACAGCCGCACCTTGTAGCGGCCAATGTAGCCAAACAGGCGGGAAATGGTGCCCTTCAAATCGTCCGGGCGGCGTCCGCCACGGGGACCTTTCATGCCGCGCATCATTCGTCCTCACCGCCTTTCGTCTGGGATTCGTATACTTCACGGTAGATGTGGCTGGACTGAAGCAGCTCCTCATGGGTACCCATGGCGGAGACTTTGCCCTCGTCCATGACGATGATCCGGTCTGCGTCCATCACGGAGCCAATTCTCTGGGCGATGATCAGCTTGGTGGTGTCCGGGATTTCTTCCCGGAAGGCCTTGCGGATAGCGGCGTCGGTGGCGGTGTCCACGGCGCTGGTGGAGTCGTCCAGGATGAGGATCTTGGGCTTTTTCAGCAACGCCCGGGCGATGCAGAGGCGCTGCTTCTGGCCGCCGGACACGTTGGTGCCGCCCTGCTCGATGTGGGTGTCGTAGCCATCAGGGAAAGAGGTAATGAAGTCGTGGGCTTGGGCCAGTTTGGCGGCGTTCTGGACTTCCTCGTCGGTGGCGTCGCCGTTGCCCCAGCGCAGGTTTTCGCTGATGGTGCCGGAGAACAGCTCGTTTTTCTGCAGCACGAAGGAAACTGCGTCGCGCAGGGCAGTCAGGTCGTACTGGCGCACGTCCAGGCCGCCTACCTGCACGCTGCCCTGGGTGGCGTCGTACAGGCGGGGGATGAGCTGCACCAAAGTGGACTTGGAAGAGCCGGTGCCGCCCAGGATGCCGATGGTCTCGCCGGAATGGATCTCCAGGCTAACGTTGTCAAGGGCAGGCTTTTCGGAGTGGCTGTTGTAGCGGAAGGTGACGCCGTCAAAGCGGATGGAGCCGTCCTTCACTTCCGTGACAGGGTTCTCGGGATTGGCAATCTCCGGCACCTCGTCCAGCACTTCCGCAATACGCACCATGCTGGCCCGGGAAATGACCAGCATCACAAAAATCATGCTGACCATCATCAGGCTGGACAAAATCTGCATGGTGTAGGTGAACAGGCTGGTGAGTTCGCCGGTGGACAGGCCCAGCGCAGCGTCGCCGCCGCAGGCTACTACGGCCTTTGCGCCAAACCAGCTGATCAGCAGCATGCAGCCGTACATGCACAGGTTCATCAGCGGATGGTTGAAGGACAGGATCTTTTCCGCCTTCACGAAGAAATCAAAGATCCGCTGGGAAATGGAGGTGAATTTCTTGGTTTCGTGGTCTTCCCGCACAAAGGCCTTCACCACGCGGATGCCGTGCAGGTTTTCCTGCACCACGCCGTTGAGCTTGTCGTAGGTCTTGAACACCCGCTCAAAAATGGGGTGGGCGTTGGAGGAGATCAGGTACAGGCCCAGGCCCAGGATGGGGATGAAGATCAGGAACACCAGGCTCAGCTTCCGGTCAACAAAGAAGGCTGCAATCAGGGAAAACAGCAGCATGAAGGGGGAGCGGAACGCGGTGCGGATCACCATCTGGTAGGTGTTCTGCACGTTGGTCACGTCCGTGGTCATGCGGGTGACCAGGCCGGCGGTGGAGAACCGGTCAATGTTGGCAAAGGAGAAGTCCTGCACGTGGACGTACATATCCCGGCGCAGGTTTTTGGCAAAGCCGGCGGATGCAGTGGCGGCGTACTTGCCAGCCAGCGCGCCGAATGCCAGGGACAGCAGAGATGAGAACAGCAGCGCCAGGCCCATTTTCAGGGTGACGGCCATGCCCTCGCTGCCGCCCACGTTGATGCCCTTGTCAATGAGCTCTGCCATCAGAAGGGGGATGATCACTTCCATGACCACCTCCAGGGAGACGTACACCGGCGCCTTGATGGAGGCGGCCTTGTACTCCCTTACGCTTTTCAGCAGTTTACGAATCATTGGTTTTCTTCCTCCTGCGTGTAAAATCAGTCCAGATTATGCAGCATGCGGTCCAGATAGGAAAGCAGCTGCTTTTCTTCCTCCGGGGTAAAGCCGGCCAGAAGGTTTTGGTCCATTTCGTCTGCATTCTGGCGCATCTGATGGTGCAGCTCCTTGGCCCAGTCCGTCAGCACCAGCTTTTTCAGCCGGGCGTCCTGGCTGACCGGCAGCCGGAGGATCAGCCCTTTCTGTTCCATCAGCCGCAGCACCTTGGAGGCGGTGGAACGGGTGATGCCGAAGGTGGCCTCCAGGTCCTTCTGGTAAATGTCCTGGTTTTGGTGGTCATATAAATAGCAGATGATGCGCACGTTGTTGGCGGTAATTTCCATATCATGCCAATTGGAATGCTTGATTTCCATCCGGCGGCGGATGCGGTTGCTGAGCCGGTGGATTTCACGGCCCACCCGCTGTTCCTCCTGGGGGTAGGATTTGAAGCGCATAAACACCTCTCCTTCTGAGAAAATTGGAAAGCTGATTGTTTGACATCAAACATTATATTTCTTTCGCGGCGGAGTGTCAAATGAAAATTTGATGAACAAACGGAACGCAAAAGCCGCCCGCCCAAAAGGCAAGCGGCTTGGGTAAGATCACAGATAGGAGCGGATATCCACCGCCAATTCCTGCTCCAGGTTGACCAGCTTTTTGGCAAGATCTTTGGAGCTATCGTCGGCGGCTTTGTACTGGTTGAGGTATTTGTGCAGGGACTTGACGCCCATGTTACAGCCGTCGGTCATCAGGTCGGCAATGGTTTCGTCCGAGGGTTTCATCATGAGCATGGCGTTGGTTTTCATCCAGGACATGCCTTTGGCCATAGGATTGGGGGCTTTGCCGTCGTCGTGGTATTTGTCCAGCGCCTGTTGGATTTCCTGGTCCAGGATATCATGGCGATGGCGGCTTTCCACCAGGATTTGGCGAAATTCCTCGGATTGGATTTTGTCTACCACTTCCTCAATGGAACTAACGCCCATTTTGACGCCGGCGTCGCATTCCCGGAGAAGACGGATGGTGTCTTGTTCGATCATAGTTGATCCCTCCTTTGTGGGATCAGTTTGCCCCCGGGAGGAGGAAAATATGCGCAGGGTGCAGGGACGCTGCCCCGCAACCTCAGTCGGCTTACAGCCCGCTAACCGCGGTCTGTACATGCTTCGGTTGACGACTGCGGGTCGCTAACGCCTTCGGCGTTGTGTCCACTGGACACGCGCTTCCCTCCGTCGCCCTGCCGGGTGTGGGCAGAGCCCACCAACCTGCGCCGCAGCGCAAAAATGTAAGCATAGCCAGCGAAAGCGCAGGCTATGCGGAGTTCCACGCCCTTTTCTTTTTCGGCAAACAAAAACCGGGACTCTGGATCACTCTAAAGCCCCGGGTAAAAATTGATTAGATGTCGCTGTCATCCACGGGCAAAGGTTCCTCGCCGGAGAAATCGTCCCCTGCGGTGAAATCATCAGCTGCGGATGCGCCGTCGTCAAAGAGGTCGGCGTCCAGGACGTCGTCCGGTTCGTCCTCCTGCTCCTGCTCGGCCCGGGCCACGGCCACGATCTTCGCGCCCTCGGCAATGCGCATCAGGCGCACGCCCTGGGTGGCACGGCCGGTTTCACGGATGTCCGCCACCGCCATGCGGATGATGGTGCCGTCGTCGGTGATGAGAAGGATGTCTTCGTCCAGGTTGACCGCCAGGTGCTTGGCCAGGAGGCCGGTTTTGTCGGTCAGGTTCATGGCTTTGATGCCCATGCCGTTGCGGCCCTGCTCGCGGTACTGCTCGGGGTCGGTGCGCTTGCCGTAGCCGTTCTCGGTGATGGCAAGCACCTGCTGGCCCTCCAGCAGCATGCTCATGTCGATGATCTCGTCATCGTCACGGAGGCGCATGGCGTGGACGCCCATGCCGTTGCGGCCGATGATGCGGATGGTGCTCTCGTGGAAGCGGAGGGCCCGGCCCTGCTTGCTGCCCACGATCATGCTCATGTCGCCGTCGGTCAGGTTCACGGCCACCAGCTCGTCATCCTCCTTAAGGGTGATGGCAATGAGGCCGGTCTTGCGCAGGTTCTGGAACTCGCTGAAGGGAGTACGCTTGATCATGCCCCGCTTGGTCATCATGACCAGGTAATGATCCTGGGCGTCCCTGGGCACGGGGATCATGGCGGTGATCTTCTCGTCCGTGGAAACCTGCAGCAGGTTGACGATGGCCATGCCCCGGGCGGTGCGGCCGGCCTCGGGGATCTGGTAGCACTTGAGGGTGTACACCCGGCCCTTGCTGGTGAAGAAGAGGATGTCCTCGTGGGTGTTGACGATAATCAGCCGTTCCACAAAGTCCTCTTCCCGGGTAGCCATGGCGCTGATGCCCTTGCCGCCACGGTGCTGTGCCCGGTAGGTGCTCTTGGGCAGGCGCTTCACGTAGCCAAAGTGGGTCATGGTGACCACCATGTCGTCAGACTGGATCAGGTCTTCGATGTCGATCTCGCCTTCCAGATGGGTCAGCTCGGTGCGGCGTTCGTCGCCGAAACGGTCGCGGATCTCGGTCAATTCGTCCTTGACCACGCCCATGAGCAGAACTTCGTCAGCCAGCAGGCTGTTGTAATAAGCAATGCTCTTCTGCAGTTCGTCGTACTCGGCCTCCAGGCGCTCCCGTTCCAGACCGGTCAGGCGGGCCAGACGCATGTCCAGAATAGCCTGGGCCTGCTTCTCGCTGAACTGGAAGCGGTCGATCAGGTTGGCGCGGGCGGTGGGAGTATCGGGGCTCTTCTTGATGATCTCCACAATCTCGTCGATGTGGTCCAGGGCTTTGAGCAGGCCCTCCAAAATGTGGGCGCGGGCCAGAGCCTTGTCCAGATCGTACTGGGTGCGGCGGGTGACCACTTCCTTCTGGTGGCGCAGGTAGTGGTAGATCATCTCCCGCAGGTTGAGCACCTTGGGCTCGTTGTCCACCAAAGCCAGCATGTTGGCGCCGAAGGTCTCCTGCATGGAGGTGTGCTTGTAGAGGTAGTTGAGAATGATCTGCGGGTGGACGTCCTTCTTCAGCTCGATGACCACGCGCATACCTTTGCGGTCGCTCTCGTCGCGGATGGCGGAGATGCCTTCCAGCCTCTTCTCGTGCACCAGCTCGGCGATGCGTTCCACCAGCTTGGCCTTGTTGACCATGTAGGGGATCTCCCGAACCACAATGCGGCTGCGGTTGCCGCTCATGGCCTCGATCTCCGTCTTGGCCCGGACGATGATCTTGCCTCGGCCGGTGTGGTAGGCAGCGCGAACGCCGCTCATGCCCAGGATGGTGCCGCCGGTGGGGAAGTCAGGGCCTTTGATGAACTGCATCAGGTCGTCCACGGTGCAGTCCGGATGGTCGATCATGTGGATGCAGGCGTCGATGGACTCCCGCAGGTTGTGGGGCGGGATGTTGGTGGCCATACCCACGGCGATGCCGTTGGAGCCGTTGACCAGCAGGTTGGGGTAGCGGCTGGGCAGCACGCTGGGCTGGAGTAAGGTCTCGTCAAAGTTGGGGTAGAAGTCCACGGTGTCCTTGTCGATTTCGCCAAGGAGGTGCATGGTCAGCTTCTGCATGCGGGCTTCGGTGTAACGCATGGCGGCCGCGCCGTCGCCGTCCACAGAGCCGAAGTTGCCCTGGCCGTCCACCAGCAGGTAGCGGATGTTGAAGTCCTGGGCCAGGCGGACCATGGCGTCGTACACGCTGCTGTCGCCGTGGGGGTGATATTTGCCCAGCACGTCGCCCACCAGACGGGCGGACTTGCGGTAGGGCTTGTCCGGGGTCATGCCCAGCTCGTTCATGGCGTACAGGATGCGGCGATGCACAGGCTTGAGGCCATCGCGCACATCCGGCAGCGCACGGCTGATGATAACCGCCATGGCGTAGCTGATGAAGGATTTTTTCATTTCCTGTTCAAGATCAACAGGAATGAGCTTGTCATTGATTTCGGAAGCCATAGAGGCAGGTCACTCCTTTGTGGTGGAATGGGAGGTGGTTTCCGTGAGGATGGTGCGGGGCAAGCCGTCACAGCTGTAGACGATGTGCCCATAAGCGTCGATGTAGCAGCCGAAAGAAGGTTCCTGATCGCTTGCTTCCCAGTAAGGTGTAGAAGCAAAACAGTTCTCGTCGTAGTGAGCCTGTATGGTTTCGTCCCATTCCCATTGAGGAAGTGAGTCAAACCATTCTACATAGGCCAGTCCGTCAAGAAACGGGATAGCGTAGTCGAACTGCGTGGGATATAGAACGCTTCCGTCAGCGCGAAGGAAACCTTCGCCGTTTCTATCGAGAGAATCATCCCAGACAAGGAAAAAGTCATCGTAGGGAGCTAGGAAATAGCGGCTGTGTTGAAGCAAAAAATCGTCAAAGTACATCGTGTGGTAAATGTTGCTTTGTTCGTCGGTGAGCTGGATATGATCGGGTTCGTCAGCAAAAGTCCAGTACACACCGGCAGAAGAGGGCTGTGCGATGGCGTCGGCAGGCCGTTGCAATTCTTCTGGATATTCAGCCAAGCAAAATTCACTCTCAGCGGAAGTGGCAACAATGTTGCCTTCTGCGTCCAGCAGACTATAGCCTTCTGGACGGGAGGATAGCCAGGAAAGGTCTCCGCCGTATTGCTCAACGATTTCGGGGTAATATTCCGTAACGATCTCCCATTGCTCGGTGTTCCAGTATACCTCAGCCATAGGCTTGGCATCCGGGTTGTCAGGAGAAAGCAAATAGGGCATGGTGGGCTCAAACCAAAGCCCATCACAATAGGGTAGACCTTCACCGTTCAGCGGATAGCCCAAAGCATACTCTTCCGCATACCTATCGATACATTGGAAGATGTAGCCAATCCCCGCTTTTCCCTTTACGATTCCGCTTTCGTTAAGGAAGCGGCCGAGGTTGGCATCGAAGAGAAGCTCGACTCCGTCATCCCACATTTCCACCGTTAACTGGTCGGAGAAGGGATTGCAGGTATAATCGTCAAAAGAATCAGGCAAACGTGCAACCTGTTCGCCGTTGCGGTCAACAATGAAGTAGTTAAGCTCTTCAGACTCGCTGAAGACCGCAACCAACGTATACTGACCCCTTGCAAAGGAGCTGGCTTCATCCCATCTGGGCTCCACTACCCATCTTCCTACCCGGTCGATGAGCCCCCATTTCATGCTTTCCGCATCATAGGCGGCGTAGCGGGTGTCGGGCATTTCGTCAAGGACGGCCTGACGCTCTTCCTCTGTGGTGGCAGCCATGTAGCGGCCGTAGTAATCCTCCTGGGGAAGGGGCTCCGCAAAGGCGGCGCCGCTGAACAGCAGAAGCAAGACAAGTGCGACGGAAAGAAACTTCATCATAAACACTTCCTTGCAGGGATTAAATATCCAAATCCGTCACCAGCTTGGCGTTCTGTTCGATGAACTCCTTGCGGGGATCCACCTTCTCGCCCATGAGCAGGGAAACGATCTCGTCGGCGGCCATGGCGTCCTCCACGGTGATCTGCATCATGGTGCGGGTTTCGGGGTTCATGGTGGTCTGCCAGAGCTGCTCGGCGCTCATTTCGCCCAGACCTTTGTAGCGCTGGATGTCCGGCTTGGGATCTCGACCGATTTCGTTCAGCAGCTTCTCCAGTTCGTTGTCATCGTAGACATACCATTCCTTCTTGCCCTTGGTCACCTTGTACAGGGGCGGCATGGCGGCGTACACATAGCCCTGCTCGATGAGGGGGCGC
>JAGBDE010000055.1 GCA_017937655.1 Clostridia bacterium
CCGTCAGCCAGAATCCTTACGGTACCCAGCAGCAGCCCAACCCCTACGGAACCCAGCAAAGCACTTACGGCACCGGTAACCAGAACCCCTACGCACCCTCTGGCGATACCGGCAGCTGGGCCGTTCCCTCGGCCGACAGCTCCGCCTGGAACGTGCCCGGCAGCCAGAACGCCTACGCGCCCTCTGCCGATAACGCCTTCCCCACGGATAGCTTCGCGCCTCCTGCGGCCGACAACCCCTTCGCTCCCCCCGCCGACGCCCCCGCAGCCAATCCCTACGCACCCCCTGCGGATTACGCGGCCCAGCGGAGCAACCCCTACGCCCGGCCCATCGAGCCCCAGAGCTACTCCGCTGACGGCGACCAGCCCCGCCGCCGTTCCACCCGCCGGGAGCGCTACCACTCCACCGACGGCAGCGACAGCACCGAAGGTTAAGTTACTTTTCTTTTGAGTCAAAAGAAAAGTAACCAAAAGAAAACCTCTGTACTTTCTTTTGGGTCAAAAGAAAGTACCAAAGAAAACCACATTTTTGCTGGACGATGGATGGAGGGAAACTCCTGAAAAAGTCCGAAAAGCCGGCTTCTGTATGAACAACAGAAGCCGGCCATTTTTGTAACAAAAAAGGAAAACCAGCTTCCGTACCCAACCTGGGTAGAAGCTGGTTTTTCTTTGGTTCTTTCTTTTTCACTGAAAAAGAAAGAACGAAGGTTTTCTTTTGCTTCTTTTCTTTTCACTGAAAAGAAAAGAAGAGAATTTACAGGGTGTTGATCAGATCGTACAGCTCGCGCTTGAAGGGGCGCTTCATGACCAGAGCCTCGTCGATGGGCATGTTGAAGACCTCGCCGTGGCGGACGCCGATGCACTGGTTGGTGATGCCCTTGTTGAGCAGCTGCACAGCCAGGTGGCCGCACTGGAAGGCCAGAGCGCTGTCGTAAGCAGTAGGCTGAGCGCCGCGCTGGGTGTAACCGATGACGGTGGCGCGGGCTTCCACGCCGTCGCACTTGTACTTCAGCAACTGGGCAAGGCGGTGGGCGTCCAGGTCTTCGCCATCAAAGACGGTTTTGCCATTTTCGCGGAGGAAATTTCGCCAGTCAAAGTCGGCCATCTTTTCGAAGCAGTTTTCGCAGATGATGAGGGTGGCGCGGGTGTTGCCCTTGGCAACCAGCTCGCTCAGGCGGGCGGCGTAGTCCTCGATGTTCCAGGGCATTTCGGGCACGATGACCATCTCAGCGCCGGTGGCGATGGCGGTACGCATGCCGATGTCGCCGCAATGGCGGCCCATGACCTGCACAACGGCAGGACGGTCGTGGCTGCGGCTGGTGGCGCGGATGGAACGCACGGCTTCCACGCAGACGTTGACGGCGGTATCGTAGCCCAGGGTGGCTTCGGTGTAACCCAGGTCATTGTCGATGGTGCCGGGAATGCCAACGCAGTTGATGCCCTGGTTGCACAGGGCGCGGGCGCCGCGGAAGCTGCCGTCGCCGCCGATGATAACAAGGGCGTCGATGCCCAGCTTGCGCAGGTTTTCAGCGCCTTTGCGCTGGTATTCGGGGTTCACAAATTCAGTGCAGCGTGCGGTGCGCAGGAAGGTGCCGCGCTGGTCTGCGATGTCCAGAACGGTTTCCAGATCCAGCTCGGTAATATCGGGCTCCAGGGCCTTCCAATCCTCAGCGGTCAGGTCTTCCGGACCGTTGATCTTACTCATATCAAATTTGCTTTCCTTAAGCAGGACGCCATTATATCCTCGCTTGATGCCCACCAGTTTGATTCCGTGGACGCTGGCGCAACGGGCAACGCTGACAACCGCAGCGTTCATACCGGGTGCATCGCCGCCGCTGGTGAGAATACCGATGGTCTTGATCATTTTTCTTCCGACTCCTATCTTCATCCTACTGTCCGGCTACAAGGGGGCTGCCGGAAAAATGCCCACTTGTTAGTATATCATAAGAAAAAAAATTCGCAAGCCCTTTTCCGGAGGGCATGCGAAATAAAAGGTTCTTTCATTGCATTTTTCGGTTTTTCAGTAATCGATTATTCCTCGGGAATGCCGCTGCCCACGTGGCGCAGGTAGGCGGTGGGGCTCATGCCCACCACATGCTTGAACTGTTTGGAGAAGTGGTAGGGATCCGTCATGCCGATCTCCACACCCGCCTCCCGCACGCTCATGCCGCTGCGCAGCAGGGTCTTGGCCCGCTCCATTTTCTGGAACTGCAGGTAGCCCAGCGGGGGGATGCCCAGTTCCACGGTGAAGCGCTTGCGGAAGGCCTCCACCGGCATGCGGCTGATGGCGGCCATCTCGGCCAGGGAGAAGGACTCCTTGAACTGGCACTGGCGCATGGCGTCCACCACCCGGGCGATCTCGTGGCTGAGAACCGCATTGGTGGCTACGCTGTGGCCCTTATGGGCGGCGATGATGCCCCAGAGCAGCTGGGCCAGCTGGAAGCTGGCGTCGGAGGTTTCGTTGTGGCGCACCAGTACCTGCACAATCTGGCGAATGAGCAGCACCTGGCTGGGAAGCATGCCCTGCTTGGCGGGAACCAGGTTCAGGGCGTTAATCTGTCTGAGCAAGGTGGAGGTGAGAGGGCCGTCGAGGCTGAACCAAAGCAAACGGCAGTCCTTGGCATCTTCCAGCTTGCAATTATCCGTATCGGCGGGGATGACGACGCTTTCGCCCTTGGAAAGGGTCCAGCTGTGTTCGCCGGTCACAAAGCGGAGCTCGCCCTCATCCACCACAATGAAGGAGGGACAGCTGACGGGATCGATGCTGTATTCCGAATGGGAAAGCATGGCGCTGCCGGCGTGTTTGATCCACACGCCGCTTTTTTCTACCAGCATGGCAGGATAATGGACACCTTGAACAAAAACGTCGGGTTCCTTCACATCGGCCTGTGCAGGCACAAAACGCAATCCGTTCACGTCACCCCTCCTTTTTGGCGCATATTTTACCATAAATTACATTTTACCATAAATATTGCCTTTGTCAATTGTTTGTACAACTTTTTTTTATGAAAGGGAAAACCCCGGCGGATATCCCGTCAGGGCTTGGATTTGTTAGGTTCGTCGTCCCGGCCGGCTTCCTCCGGGTACCACAGGTGATACTGCTCATGATTCCGCAGCGCGCCCAGCATGCTTTCCTCAATGGTGGGATAGCGCTTGGACAGCTCCTCAATGAGCTCCTTCATTTCCTGCCGCTTGGTGTAGCCGTTGGCGGGGCAGGGGTTGTGGAGGATGGGCATCTCCAGCTTGCGCTGCATGTGGATCACATGCCTCTCCGGCACATACACCATGGGCCGGATCACGGAAATATCCATGCGGCTCATGTAGGTGCGGGGGTGGAAGGTGTGCAGCCGCCCTTCGAAAAGCAGGCTCATCAGCAGGGTTTCCAGCACATCCTCCCGGTTGTGACCCAAGGCCAGCTTGTTGCAGCCCAGCTGCTTGGCCCGCTCGCAGAGCATGGCGCGGCGCATCTTGGCGCACAGGGCGCAGGGGTGCTTCTCCTTGCGGATCTCAAAGAGGATCTCGTACAGGTCGGTGTGCTCAATGTGGATGGGCACGTTCAGCTTCTCCGCGTACGCACGGATCTCTGAGGTATCCGGCTCTTCCTTGCCGGTGGTGAGCATGATGGCCTGCAAGGTGAAATCGTCATGGCGGACGTAGCGGTACAGGCTCAGGGCATGCATCAGCAGCATGCTGTCCTTGCCGCCGCTGACGCCCACCGCCACCCGGTCGCCGGGTTCAAAGAGATGGTATTCTTCATCGCAGCGGCGGATGCTTCCAAGGGTGGTTTTCACGAAACGGTTCTTCCTCTCTTAGCGGGGGTTGATGCCCACCCAGTAGCGGTCGGGCCGCTCGGGGTAGGTGTCCTGATGCAGATGGGTGCGTTCCACTTCCTCGCCGTTTACCATGGTGAGCAGGTAGGTGTCCACCACGTAGCCGTCACGGCCCTTGGAGTAGCGCTTGGTCTCGTCCACATAGAAAACGTGGGTGCTGGTCTCGTCCGGGGTGAGGACGGGATCCACCGGCTTGGGCAAAGTCTCCACAATCTGGCTTTCCAGCATGTAGCTGGTATCGCCCAGGGAGGGGCCGTAAATGCGCACCTCGCAGAGCAGGCTGCGGCTGTTGGTGGAGGAGGGCACCACGTGGGCGGCGATGTAGATATCCCCGCCGGTGTTGTTGGTAAAGGTGAAGTCAATCTCCCGGCCCCGGGTATCGCTGACGGTGGCGTCCATGCCCATCTGGGTGTAGCTGACGGGGTTGGAGTGGGCTTCCCGGTGGTTGATCTTCAGGCCTGCCTGAATGGCGGCCAGGTACACGGTGGTGCTGGCCTGGCAAACGCCGCCGCCCCAGCCCAGGACTTCCTGGCCGTAAGCGTACTCAATGGCCTGAAAGAAGCCGTTTTTCTCGTTGCGGCGGCCCACGATCTTGTTAAAGGAGAACTTCTTGCCGTCGGCCAGGATCAGGCCGTTGATCTTGCTGAAAGCCACCTCCACGTTGGCGGTGCGCTCCGGGGTGGAGTCGCTGGAGATGGGGGTGACGGCACGATACCGCAGCTCCACCTTTTTCTGCAGATCCGCCACGGTGATCTCCGGGGGGATGGGGGTCAGCTCCAGCATGATCTCGCCGCTGGTGAAGGTGTTGACCATGCTGTAGATCTCTTCCTTCACGGCGGTGGTATCCAGATACTGGCCGTAAACTTCTTGCTGGTAGGTGAAGGGCTCGTACATATCGTCCGGATTGAAGGACAGCATGACGGCGTTCTTGGGCGCGCGGTAGGCCGCGGTCTGAAGCGTGGTCAGGATGGTGTCAATGGGGGCGACGTCCGCGCTCTGCTGGGCGCTGGAAAAGGTGTAGGTGTTGGTCTTGGCCGCTTCCAGTTCCTCCTGGAGCTGGAACTTGTCCTTGGGGTTGTTTTTGTCCACGCTGTGGCCGATGGCCCAGGCCGCGGTCAGGGCCGCGGAGGGATCAAAGTTGATGCCCAGCATATCGGCGGTAATGTCCTTGTATTCGCCGGCCTGGTTTTTCAGGCGGATGTACCAGCCGTTTTTCTTGGTGTTGGCTTGGTTCCAGACGGCCTGACTGCCTTCCTCCCAGGTCATGCCCTCCAGGCAGATGCCGTCCACATAAACATTGGGCAAAAACACGTTCAGATAAGGCTTGACTTCGTTTTCAATCTTGCTGTTGTAGCCCTTGATGCCCAAAAACGCCACAATGCCGATGACCAGCAGCACCTTGACCAGCTGCCACTGCCAGGCGGGCTTTTTCTTTCCGCCGGAGGATTTCCCGCCGCCGTTGCCGCCGCTTGCGCGCTGGGGCTGGGGCTGAGGCTGGGCCGGGGGCTGCTGAGGGCCGGGAGCGTACCAGTTTGGCTGGGGCTGCTGATAGGCCTGATAAGGCTGGTAGGGCTGCTGCGCCGGCTGGGCCTGCTGGGGCTGCCCGTAGGACTGCGGGTTGCTTCTTCTGCGGCGACCCTGGTTTTGCGGAGGTGTGTACCCCTGGTTATACATGACGTAGCTCCCACCATTCTCAAGTAATGCGTAAAGGATAGATGGTATCAAGGTTTGGCGCAGGCTTCCTGCAATGCTTGCAGATCCTCCTGCCAGGTTTTCCAGCCGGAGGGCATCCGGCCCATGGACACGCTGGTGTTGGGGTCGCCGTGGAAATCGCTGCCGCCGGTGACCAGCAGGCCCTTGTGCCGGGCCCAGCGATCCAGCTGCATGGCCTGCCGTCCGTCAGCGGAGGGATGCCATGCTTCCACCCCGGCAAGACCGGCCTGTGCCAGCTCTTCCATCAGAGCGATGCGTGTCTCGTCGGGCAGGCGCAGCCGCATGGGATGGGCCAGCACCGGCAGGGCTCCGGCCTCCCGCAAAAGGCGGATGCCGTCCGCGGCGGAGAGCCGTTCCATGGAAACGTATCCCGGTTTTCCCGGGCCCAGGTAACGGTCAAAGGCCTGCTGCATGGTGTTCACCATTCCCAGGGCGATCAGTTCCCGGGCCATGTGGGCCCGGCCTGTGCCGGGGGTCAGCAGCCGCCGGAGGGCCTCCTCCGGGAAGACGGCGCCCAGGTCGGTCATCCGCTGGATCATGGTTTCCATCCGCTTTTGGCGGCGGTTCCGGGCGGCGTCCATCTCCGCCAGGAGCCGGGCATTGCGGCTGTCCACGCCGTAACCCAGGATGTGGGTGTTGGAATCGGCCCCGCAGCTCAGTTCCACCGCAGGAATAAAGTCCAGCTGCTGGCCGTCCTCCCCGGCGGATGCCGCGTCCGCCATGGCATCAATGCCGCTGACGGTATCATGATCGCACAGGGCGACGGCACGAAGGCAGAGCTTCCGCGCCATCCGGGCCAGCGCTTCCGGGGTGTGCAGGCCGTCGGAAAAACGGCTGTGCATATGCAGATCCACCGGATAACTGACCAGACGGCTCATGCTCTGCCTCCATGATGATTACTTCTTTTCGTCAGGTTCCACAAAGGCCTCGCCGTCGTCCTCCTCGCGCTGGAGCCGTTCATACTCGGCTTCCATCTGGGCAAGGGTTCGGTCGATGACCACCCGGGCGCTTTCCTGCTCGCTGGAAGGCTCCACGGAGGGATCGGGCTGGAGCTGCTCCGCCTCGGTCATGGGAGGCAGTTCCTCGCCGTTCATGACGGCCTCAAACTCGGCCCGGTTGAGGGTATCGCGCTCCAGAAGGGCTTCCGCCACGGCGGTCAGCTTGTCCTGGTGATCCCGGAGCAGCTGGCAGGCCCGCTGGTAGCAGCGCTCCATCAGGTTCTTCACCGCCCGGTCGATGGCGGCGGCGCTTTCCTCGCTGTATTCACGGCTCTGGCCAAACTCCATGCCCACAAACACTTCCTGGTCGCTGCCCAGGTACATGGTGCCGATTTCCTCGCTCATGCCAAACTGGGTGATCATCCGGCGGCACAGGTCGGTGGCGCGCTTCAGGTCGCTGGAGGAACCGGTGTAGATATCGTCCAGGGAGACCTCCTCGGCGGCGTGTCCGCCCAGGGCCATGGTGATGATGCCCAGCAGCGCGGTGCGGCTGAGGTTATCGTTTTCCTCGTTGGGCAGGCTCAGGGTGTAGCCGCCGGCCTGGCCCCGGGGCACGATGGTGACCAGATGCACGTCGTCGCACTCGGGCAGCAGGTTGGCGATCACCGCGTGACCGGCCTCGTGGTAAGCGGTCACCTTGCGGTCCTTGGGGGTGACCTTGTGGCTCTTCTTTTCCGGGCCCATCTGCACCCGGGCGATGGCGTCCACCAGCTCCTGCTGGCCGATTTCCTTCTTGTGACGGCGGACGGACAGGATGGCGGCCTCGTTCATCACGTTGGCCAGGTCGGCGCCGGAGGAGAAGGGCATGCGCTTGGCCACGTTCTCGTAGTCCACGTCCTTGGCCACCCGCTTGTTCTTGCTGTGCACCTTCAGGATTTCCACACGGCCTTCCAGGTCAGGATAGTTGACGGTGACCTGACGGTCAAAACGGCCGGGGCGCAGCAGCGCGGGGTCCAAGATGTCACGTCGGTTGGTGGCAGCCATGACGATGACGTTTTCGTTGATATCAAAGCCGTCCATTTCCACCAGCAGCTGGTTCAGGGTCTGCTCGCGCTCGTCGTGACCGCCGCCCAGGCCAGCGCCGCGATGGCGGCCCACAGCGTCGATCTCGTCAATAAACACGATGGAAGGAGCGGCCTTTTTGGCCTGGTCAAACAGGTCGCGGACACGGCTGGCGCCCACGCCCACGAACATTTCCACAAAGTCGGAACCGGAAATGGAGAAGAAAGGTGCGCTGGCTTCGCCGGCCACAGCCTTGGCCAGCAACGTCTTACCGGTACCGGGAGGGCCCACCAGCAGCACGCCCTTGGGGATTTTGGCGCCCATATCGGTGTAGGCCTTGGGGTTCTTGAGGAACTCCACCATTTCCTGCAGCTCTTCCTTTTCTTCCTTGGCGCCCGCCACATCCTTGAAGGTGATGGGGTTCTTGGAAGGATCGCTGACCTGAGCACGGCTCTTGCCAAAGTTCATGACCTTGCTGTTGCCGCCGCCCTGGCGGAAAATCAGGAAATAGAACAGCACGCCGGTCATGGCCAGCATCAGGAAGAAGGGCAGCAGCTCCACGTACCAAGGCGTCACCAGGGGCGCGCGGTATTCCACGGTGAAGGGCAGATCGCTGACGCTGATTTCGTCCAGGCTCTTGCCGGTTTCCGTGGCGGTCATCTGCCGCACGGTCTCGATGAAATCGGAACCGATAGTGGTTTCAAAATCGTAGTTCTTTTCCGGGAAATCCGCGTCGGCGGTCTTGCCGTTGCGGTACTGGCCCACCAGATTGGTGCCGCGGATCGCCACGGCCTTCACGTTATCCTCCCGGATGGAGGTGAGCAGGGCGGGGTACTCAATGCGGCGGCTGACTGCCCCTGCAAGGCCGCCGTTGAGCAGCACTGCGATCAGCAGGAAAACTCCCAGCAGGACCACATATCCCCAAAGTCCACGAGACTGTTTTTTCAAATCCATATCCTCCTTGATGCCTAAAGCGCATCCGTGCTTTTTGTACGCCAAAACAGCCGCATTGCAGCGGTCTTATTATTATAGCATAGGCGGAGGTAAAAACACAAAGGTTTTCCTTATTTTTCGGAAATGTTTGCGGTTAGGACATAATTGGGGGTGAGGAGGCTTCTTTTTTGTGGCAGAAGAAGAATTGGCGATAGAGTTGCTTGGGTTTCGGCGTGCGCCTGCGGGGGATGATTTGTCCGGAAGGGGCGGGTGGATGGGGCGTTTTTTGGTGCGCTGGGATTTGAGATGGCGTTTCGTGCAGTACGAAACGGGGAAAGACTTCTTCTTTTTCTTTAGGGAAAAAGAAGCAAAAACCAGAGCGACACGCTCGTTTCGGCAAATCCCCTCATTCGCCCATTTTCGGAGCGGCCGCGCACGATCACGTGATGTTGGCTGTCATTGGGACGGGTCTCGGCCGGCGTGCGCTTTCCCCGCCCCGAACCCGGGCTTCGGGATTTGCCTGCACTCCGCTACGTCGCCGGTCTGCGCTGGCCGTGGCTTGGCTGCGGGGAAGGGATGATTGTCACGCGACTGCGGAAATCAGCTGCATATCACCGGGACAGGCTGAAAGTTGTCCGGGCGGTAGTACCGGCCAACCCCGTGGTCGCCGTCTACTGGAACAATTATTATTGTTGCTTTCTGCTGCGGAAACGCGCATCGATGGAAGGACTATCCAAGTTTCGGGGATGGGCGGAGTCCACTTCCGCCGAGGTCGGGGGACGGGGGGCCCGCAGGCCCCCAGCGCGGGAATGGGCACCGGAGGGAAGCGGGTGCCCAGTGGGCACTTGCGCGAAGCGCAAAGCGACCCGCAGGTGGGGAGTGAAACGAGCAGCGGGCACGGCAGTGCCTGATGCGAAGATTGAACGACAGAGGGGTGTTGGGGGTAGAGGGGGACCGGTGCGGGGTCCCCCGTATCCCTGGGCCATAGCGGAGCGGGCCGCTCCGCACGCCAGCGGCAAAAAACATAAAGTGCCCCGGCGAACATAAACAAACTCAACCAGTTCCGCGTTGCGTACGCAGCTTTTACGTGACAGAAACAGAAACTTGTACGCCCAAGCCACTGCATCAATCCCCCTCCCCCACGCACAAAAAACCAGCCCCTGCCATCATCGGCAGAAGCTGGTTTTCACAAACATTATTGCGGATCCGTAAACAGCAGCAGATCAAAGCAGGGATAGCTGGTGCCATCCTCCTCGCCCTCGCCGTCCAGGCTCAGCGACATGCCCTCGCAGGTGCCGTACATCAGCACCTTGGAACCCACGGAATAGGAGGGCTCTTCCGGGCAAACCACGATGATGTAGTTAGAATACTTGGAATTTTTCCGGGACAGCGCCATATGGACAATCCAGTCCTCGCCGCTCTGGCTGACGCTGGTGATGTACCCGGTGTAGCCCATGGTACGGCCCTCGTAGCCGCTCATCTTGCTGATGAGGTTCTTGTAGGCGGGCTTGACGGCCTCGCTTTGCAGCTGCTTGAGGGTATCGGCGTCGGTCCACTTGCGGCTGACGGTGTAGCTCAGGCGGCGGTCGCCCAGGCCCCGCTTGGAAAAGACCATGGTCAGCTCGTAGACGCCCTCCTCGGGGAAGGAGAAGTCCACCGCGAACTTGCCCTTGTTGGTGACCTTCTTGGTGCCCGCGGGCTCGCTGTTGAGGAACAGCTGGATCTCCGCGCCGGGCTCGGAATTGCCGGTGATGTGGAGATCGCCGGTCTCGATGACGGAGGGGATCTCCGTGGTCAGGTTAACGGTGAGCAGCGTGCGGGAATAGGTGATGGGATAGGCCAGCTCGATGACGTCCTCGCCGTTGTTTTCGCCGGTGATGGTCATCATGTACACGCCTTCCTTGGGCAGGGAGACGGGGATTTTGAACTTGCCGCTGTCGCCCACCACCACTTCATACAAAAGGGGCGTTTTGTAATTCAGGCCGATGACCACGCTGGTCAGCTTCACGCCGGGGGCGGCGGTGCCTTCCATGGTGAAGCTGTTCTGGTTGGTCTCCGTGGGGGGCGCGGAGGTGATGTTCACCTTGGCGCTGGCGGCGGGGGGCATGTCCCACACTTCCACAAAGTTGAAGGTATCCCAGATGTCGTTGAGGAGATTGTTGTCCTTGTTGGTAGAGCTGCGGCCGTGCACCTGCAGATCCAGGGTGATGAGATAGCCGTTGCGGATGGTGCGGCGCATGAAGCCCCGGTAAAGGGTCTCGCCCATATCGGTGCGGCGGTAGGGCAGGATGAGGAACCGGGCGCTCTTGGAGTGGTTTTTCCACTCGGCGTCGCTGAAGGTGTAGCCGTCCTTTTCGTACTCGTTGCGGGGATAGTGGCTCAGGCGGAAGGTGCGGCGGACGGATTCGCTCTGCTTGTTCACGTCAAACACCAGCAGGGTGTTTTCGTCCTTGGTGGCGGTGATCTCAAAGCAGAGATCGCCCTCCTCGTTCCAGCACTGCAAAAGCACGCCCCGGCGGATGAAGTCGTTGGTGGCTTCCTCCAGGCTGGAGCCCTTGGTTTCCAGCCAGTCCGCGTAGGACTCCAGATACCCGGGCCGAAGCACGATGGGGAAGTTCTCAGGCACGTCCACATTGGCAAAAAGCTCGTCCAGAACGTACACTTCCGCCGAAGCAGAAACACAAAGACCGAAACAAAGAAGCAGCAAAAGCAGTATCGCAGGGAATATCTTTCGCATCTGTTTCACGCCCCTCAAATCAAAAATCAATCTATTTTACCACAAGGCCTGCATAAAGTGCAAGCCGCGGCCCGGTTTCAGGCCCTGGTCAGCTGATAATCCCCGCAGGGGAAGCCCACGCCGCTGAGCCGGGCCATGAGCCGTTCGCAGTCCGGGATCAACTCCAGGTGCAGGTGGAAGGGCGCGCCCAGTACCCGCAGCGTCAGGAAGAACTTGCCTTCCTGCCAGCCGCCGCTGATGCGGACGGTCCGGCCGTCAAAGTCGGCCTCGGTCACCTGGCCGGGCTTTACGGCAAATTGCAGGGAGAAAGGCTCCGGGCCGCCGGCGTTGTTGTCAGTAAAGGCGAAGCCGTACAGGTTTTCCTCCGGGAAGGCGATTTCCAGACTGCCGCCCTCAAAGGTGTACTTGCCCGCAGTCAGCTTGCCGGAGGCGTCGTCAGTGTGGTCCGGATAGGCAAGGGCCTCGGCCCGGCGGAGAAGCTCCGCTTGTTCCTCGGACGTACCCGGCTCCATATCGGCAGCAGGGAAGAGGTAGCGGTGCATCAGATCCATTTCCGTGCCCATGTCGTTGGTGCCGGCGGTCACAGCCACCACCATGTCCTGCTCCTCGGAGATCATGCAGATCTGGCCGAAGGCGCCGTCGCCCCGGTAGCGGTTGCCCCGGGTGCGCCAGAACTGGTAGCCGTAGCCCTGGTTCCATTCGTTGTTGGGATCGGGATGGCCGTTGGAATTGTCGATGTGCTTCCGGCTGGCCAGCTCCACCCAGCCTTCGGGCAGGATCTGCTTGCCCTGCCATTTGCCATGGTTCAGCAGGCACAGGCCAAAGCGGAGGATGTCCTCCGTGTTAAGGTGCAGGCCCCAGCCGCCCCAGCAGATGCCCTCCGGGTTCTTGTCCCATTCCGGGGTGGCGATGCCCAGGGGCGCAAACAGCCGGGGGATGAGGTAGTCCCGGATGGTCATGCCGCTGACCTTCTGCACCATGGCGCTGACCAGCATGGTGCCGTGGCTGTTGTAGTGGAACCAGGTTCCGGGCTGGTGATTGCAGTCCCAGGCAAGGGTTTCTGCCACGGTTTCCGTGGAGTCGGACTCTTCCTTCAGGCCGGAGCCCATCATGAGCAGGTGACTCAGGGTGACAGATTGCAGCCACTCAGAGGGGGTTTCCGGGGCGTCGTCCTTCAGGATGTCGATCACCTTGCTGTCCCAGCTGAGCAGGCCCTCGGCCACGGCAAAGCCAGCGGCGGCGCTGCAGAAGGACTTGCTCAGGGAAAACAGCATGTGGGGCGTGTGGATGTCATAGGGCTTCCAGTTCAGGGTCAGGGCCAGCTTGCCGTGACGGAGAATCATGATGGAATGATGCTCCACCCCGGACTTTTCCACGGCGTTCAGGTATTCCAGCAGCCCCTTGGAGGACAGACCTGCGTCCTCGGGGCGGGTGACGGTTTGCCAGGGTGCGTTCATGGTCGGACCTCCTGTCATTTGAGGGTGAACTGCAACAGTACCGGGTTGTGGTCGGAGTTGGCAAAGTTCAGGTCGATGGTTTCAATGTGATTGATCTTGATGTTATCGGTGACGATAAAGCCGTCGATGATATAGAACACATGGTTGTCCCGGTCACCGGTGTAGGGCTGATCCAGGGAGCGGCAGGAGGGGGTATCGGCGTCGTAGGCCAGGCGTAGGCCCTTGGGCAGCTGATTGTCGCTGAAAATGCCGGGAGTCCACTTGCCCTCCCAGCTGCCGCCGATGTGGCTCACCCCGGGGAAGGTCTGGTTGAAGTCGCCGCCGGCGATGACGTAGTTGCCGTTGCGGTACTCGGCCCGGATCAGATCCAGCAGCTGCTTGGTCTGGGCGGCCTTGCCCGCGCCGTCGTCATAGGCTTCCAGGTGGAAGTTCACAATGACCAGCTCCTTGTCGCCGCCCTGGACGGGAACCCGCTCCACCAGCATGCACCGCTTCAGATTGGCCACGCGGATGGGCCATTGGAAGGGCACGGGCAGGCTTTCCCGGGTGGCCTCGGTCACCTTGAGGCCGGTCATGGTAACCAGGCCGCTGTCCACCTTGCCGATGGGCGGCCAGGGGAAGGGAACAAAATCGCAGCGGTAGTTGGGCGCATAGGCGGCGTTCATGCCCAGGCCGTGGCGGTAGTAGTCCATCTGGTTGATGCGGTGGCTGCGGGCGGAATCCACGTCCACCTCCTGCAGCAGGTAGATATCCGCCTTCCGGGACACCAGCGCGCTGATGATGGCCCGCATATTGGTCTCCACCTGCTCCTTGCTGTCCGGCGCCACGGAGGTGCCGCCGTCCATGAAGAAGTCCTCGGTGCGATCCAGGCCCGCATAGCCGGTGTTGAAGCTGACGGCGGTGAGCATCTCGCCCACGGATACTTCGTCGTTCCGGGCGGACAGGGTCACTTCCAGGGGCTCCACCGGGTTGGGATTGAATTCGGTAACGGACAGGTATGCCACCAGGCCGAAAGCCGCAAACAGGACAATCAGCACAAGGCAGCCAACCAGCTTCAACAGGCTTTTCATGTATGTACGCTCCTTTGAAGTTGCATTTGTATGCATATTGTAGCACAAAAAGGGCCTATGGGCAAATCGGGCAAAGAAAAGCGCAGGCCGGACAATGCACGGCCTGCGCAAATATGGGATAAACTACCAAAATTGTTACAGATGTATCGGCTTATTCCACCGGGGGCTTTTCCACGGACTGGTTCATTTTGTCCAGCAGCAGGGTGGCAATGCAGCCCAGCACCACAAACAGCAGGTGGATCAGGCAGCTGGAAACGCTGGCGGTGAAAGCGGCCACGGGGATGGTGAAGATGGTGGCGGCGATCACCACGCCGATGATGCCATGGAACGTAACGGAATAATGGTTGTTCAGCAGCCAGTCCACGGCCTTGGTGAGCAGAACCAAAGTCAGCACCGCGCCCACGCCCACGGGCAGCAGCACCGCAAAATCCAGGTTGCCGATGGCGCCGGTGATGTGCTCATAGAAGGTGAAGGTTTCCCCGGCGGCGTTGGTGGCGGTCAGGGGGAGCATCAGCACGGAGGAGCTCATGCCGGGCACGATCACGGAAAGCACCAGGCAGAAACCGCCGAACATGTTCCACAGGAAGTTGGGCATAATGGTCACCTTGAGGATCCGGGCCAGGGTGAGCAAAGTCAGGGCGCAGAGGAACACCACGCACAGGGAGATCCAGCTTTTGGCGTTGCGGCCCTTTTCGCCGGCTTCCCTGAACAGGGAGGGCATAATGCCGATGGTCATACCCACAAACAGCGCCAGGGCCTGGGTCTCGTAGCGGGTCAGCACCTCGGAGAGCACCTTGGCAATGCCGATATAGCCGATCACAAAGCCCAGCAGGATGGGCCACAGAAGGCGGATGCTGTTTTTCAGTTCCTTAAAGGGGTGGGCCAGAAGGCGCATGATGGGCTTGTAGATGCCAAAAAGGACGGCCAGCACGCCGCCGGACACGCCGGGGAGCACCGCGCCCGCGCCGATGAGCGCACCCTGAATAATACTGAGAAGCAGCTGTTTTACGCTGAGCTTTTCTACCTGTTGATTCTCCATCGGGAAATCCTCCGTTTTCTTCAGAAAAACCATGGATGAAATCCACTATTTTCCATGGATGATGTTGAGTCTACCATGTTCCGGGCCGTCCGTCAATACGGGGGGAAACCACTTGCGCCGCCACCGGGCCTGTGATACCATAATACTGGGCAGATATCCAATTTTTATGCCCCATGAGGAGGACGTATGCTCCGGATCCATCAGTTGAAACTGCCTCTGTCCAAAACCCCGGACGAGGTTACTCTGCGCCGCCTGTGCGCGGCTTATTTGAAGCTGCCTGAAAACCGCATTGGTGAGGTGAAACTGCAAAAGCGCAGCGTGGACGCCCGTGACAAGGGCGACGTGCATTTTGCCCTGACCGTGGACGCGGAAATTCTGGGCGGCAGCGAGGAAAAGCTGGCCGCCAAGTTCAAGCCCAACCAGGTGGCCATCGCCAAAACCCAGGACGAAAGTCCGGATCTGTTCCATCTGCCCGCTGCACCCTGGGGCGAGAAACTGCGGCCCATCGTGGTGGGGGCTGGCCCGGCGGGTCTGTTCTGCGCGCTGAGCCTGGCCCTGCGCGGCGCAAAGCCCCTGCTGATTGAGCGGGGCAAGGCGGTGGAGGATCGGGCGCTGGACGTGGCTGCCTTTGAGAAGGATTCCACCCTGGACGAGGAAAGCAATGTGCTTTTCGGCGAGGGCGGCGCAGGCGCGTTCAGCGACGGCAAGCTGACCTGCGGCCTCAACAGCCCCCACATCCAGACAGTGCTGAAAACCCTGCACATCTGCGGCGCGCCGGAAAACATCCTGACGGCCCAGAAGCCCCACATCGGCACCGACGTGCTGCGCCAGGTGCTGGCGGAGGCCCGGCGGAGGCTGATCGGCCTGGGGGGCCAGGTGCGCTTCTCCTACCGCATGACGGACGTTCTGCTGAAAGACGGCAAGGTGCGGGCCATCCGCGTGTCGTCCCCCCAGGGCCAGGAGGAGCTGCCGGTGGAACGCCTGTTTCTGGCCATCGGCCACAGCGCCCGGGACACCTATCGCCTGCTGCACAGCCTGGGCATGCCCATGGAGCAGAAGCCCTTTGCCATCGGCGCCAGAATTGAGCACCGGCAGGAGTGGATCGACCGGGGCCAGTACGGCAGGATCGCGGGTCATCCGGCGCTGCCGCCTGCGGAGTACAAGCTGAACGTGCCCACCCGGGATCAGCGGGGCGTGTACACCTTCTGCATGTGCCCCGGCGGCCAGGTGATTTCCGCCATTCATGAGAAAAACACGGTGAACGTCAACGGCATGAGCATGCATGCCCGGGACGGCGTCAACGCCAATGCCGCGCTACTGGTGGGCGTCAGGCCGGAGGACTTCGGCAGCGACCATCCCCTGGCGGGCGTGGAGTTCCAGCGGCGCATCGAGGAAGCGGCTTTCCGGGCCGTGGCCAGCTACAAGGCCCCCTGCCAGCGGGTGGAGGATTTGCTGAACCGTCGGGAAACCACCCGCCTGGGCGAGGTATCCCCCAGCTATCTGCCCGGGGTCACCCCCGGCGACCTTCGCTGCTGCCTGCCGGAATTTGTGCTGGAAAATTTTCGCTATGCTTTGCCCAAGCTGGGCCAGCGCCTGCGGGGCTTTGACCATCCGGACGCGCTGCTGACCGGCCCGGAGACCCGCAGCTCAGCGCCCCTGCGCATGCTTCGCGGTAAGGACCGGCAGAGCCCCATCGGCGGCATTTATCCTTTGGGCGAGGGTGCAGGATATGCGGGCGGCATTGTGTCCGCTGCGGTGGACGGCCTGTGTGCCGGCCTGGAAGCCTGATGGGTTGACAAAAGTAATACAATATGATACAACCTGCCTGCAAACCATTTGGAAAGGACGTTGAGAAAAATGATTCGCGGCGTATTGTTTGATATGGACGGCGTGCTTCTGGACACGGAAAAGCTGGGCAGCCAGATCCTGCCTCAGGTGTTTACGGAGCTGGGCTATGACTGTCCGGACGATTTATATTTCCGGGTGCTGGGCGCCAACCGTCAGGTCAGCAACCAGATTTACTACGGCCTTTTCGGCAACGATTTTCCCGGCGACCTGGCGGACAAAATGTTCTTTGACCGGATGCTGGAAATTGCCCATCGGGGCGAGACCCCGGTAAAGCCGGCCCTGAAGGAGTGCATCGACGGGCTGAAGGCGCGGGGCATCAAGATCGCTTTGGCCACCAGCTCCGAGCGTAGCGTGGTGGAGACCTACCAGCGGCATTTGCCGGTGATGGACGGCATTTTTGACGCCATGGTCTGCGGCATGGAAGTGCCCAACGGCAAGCCTGCTCCGGACATCTACCGCCTGGCCGCGGAAAAGCTGGGTCTCGCCCCCGAGGAATGCGTGGGCGTGGAGGACAGCCGCAACGGCGTCATCAGCCTCCGGGCCGCGGGCTGCCACAGCGTCATGATCCCGGATCTGCTGCCCTTCTCCGAAGAGCTTGCCCCCTATGTGGACACCTGCCTTAGCAGTCTCCGGGATTTGTGCCCCCTCATCGACAGGCTGAACGGCTGACATTTTTCCTTTCACCAACGGAAAAGGAGGATGGTTATGAAAACCGCACTTGTGATTCTCAATCCCCAGGCCGGCATGCGCAAAGCCGCGCAAAACCTTTCTGACATTTTGATCACGCTGCAGCAGGGCGGATACGTCTGCACAGTTCTGACCACCACCTGCTCCGGCGACGCCACCCAGTTTGTGCTGGATCACGGCAGGGATAAGGATTTGATCGTTTGCATCGGCGGCGACGGCACCTACAACGAGGTGGCCGCAGGGGTGCTGAAAGCCGGTCTGACCACGCCCCTGGGCTATATCCCCGCAGGCAGTACCAACGATTTTGCCAACAGCCTCCACCTGTCCGCCCAGATGAAAACCGCCGCCCAGGACGTGGTGGACGGACAGGTCGTCCCTCTGGACATGGGCAGTTTCGGCGGACGGCCCTTTGCTTACGTGGCCGCCTTTGGCGCGTTTTCCAAAACTTCCTATTCCACCCCCCAGACCCTCAAAAACATGCTGGGCCACCTGGCCTATTTGCTGGAGGGCATCAAGGATCTGGCCAATCTGCAGCCCATCCGCATGTTCATCGAGGCGGACGGCCAGGCCTTCCAGGACGACTATCTTTTCGGCGCGGTCAGCAATTCCACCCAGATCGGCGGCATGCTGCACCTGAACCCGGAAAACGTGGACATGAGCGACGGCCTGCTGGAACTGCTGCTGATCCGCACGCCCAAGTCGGCCCTGGAGCTGGGCCAGGTGCTGCTGGCCCTGAATACCGGCAATTACGACGGCTGCGACTGCATCCGCTTCCTGTCCGCCAGGCGCCTCATCTTCCGCACCGAGGCCGACGTGGACTGGGCCCTGGACGGAGAAAAAGCAACCGGCAGCAGGGTTTTGGAAATTGTCAACCTGCCCGGCGCCATCCGCTTTGTGATGCCCTGTGATAAATAACAGAGAAATACCAAATTAACGTTAAGTATTTGCTGGAAAAAATTGACATTTACGGTAAACTGTGTTACAACAGTATACGAGGAAATATCGTTACATAAAAGAAAAACAACAACACCCTCACCAAGGAGTTCCTTATGAAGAAGCGCAGGCCATTGATCGGCGTAGTCATTAAAGATGCCGATCACGATTTCTGGAGCAGGTCTCTTTCCAGGCTGCAAAAAGAGTTTTTTGCGGCCGATATGGACGTGGCCGTTTTTTCTGCGTTCAAATCCAAGGATCAGCTGGAGGATGCGGAGAACGAGTACGCCATTTTCCAGCTGGTGCAGCCCGAGGCCCTGGACGGCCTGGTGGTATACCTGGACCGTTTCCAGGATCAGAAGGAAAAAAAGCGCATACAGGAAACCGTCCTCAAGGATTTTGACAAGCCTGTGGTCTATATCCGTGACGGCGTGGTGGGAGAAGACGCGGTGGCCTTTGACAACACCGACGGCGCCAACGCCCTGATGGAACACCTGGCCGTGACCCACGGCGTCAGGACGGCTGTGTATATCAGCGGCCCGGAGGACAGCAGCTTCCATCAGGCCATTGAGCAGTGCTTCGCCGCGGCCATGGAGCGCCAGGGCGTTGCCAGGAACAAAAAGGTTTATTACACTAACGACTGGGTTTATGATTATGAATCCATCGCCCGTGAGATCATTTCCGCCGGCCTGCCGGACGCTGTGGTCTGCTGCAGCGAGATGACCGCCGCCTCCATGATCAAGGAACTGAGTCATCTGGGCGTGCGGATTCCGGAGCAGCTGATCGTGACCGGCTACCGCTACAACGAGCCCCGGGTGGCCAATCATTACAACATCACCTCTGTGCTGCGCCTGCCGGACCGGATGGCCATCAACGCTGCCCGCAAGCTGATCAGCCGGATTGAGGGCGCGGAGATGGACCCGGTGGATATGACCACCTTTGAGCTCAAGCCGGGCCTGACCTGCGGCTGCCAGGGGGTGGATCTGGAGGCCCTGTCCCAGTCCGCCTTTGACGATATCCTGCTTTACCGCAGCATTGGCTTCAACTCCCGCCACAACTATATGCCCGAGGATCTGGTGGGCAGCCAGGACATTGAGGATTATTTCCGCATGCTGTCCAAATACACCTCTTACCTGGGCAATGTGCAGGGCGTGTGGATGTGCCTGAATGAAAACGTGCTGCATGCCCGGAAGACCTCCTCCCGGTACAGCGCCAAAATGAACCTGTGCTATACCTACAAGGCCGGCGCCATGTCCGTGGACTTCCAGCGCAAGTTCCCCCGCAAAAAACTGCTGCCGGAGATTTACGCTTCCCGGGAAAGGCCGTCCGCCTTCCTGTTCAACGCATTCCACTTCTCCGGAAAAAATTATGGTTATATCGTTCTCTCCTACGGCGACAGCGGCGATATCTATGACGAGAACTACGTCCGCTGGCTTCGCCATGCCGCCAGCGGCATCGAAAGCAAGCGCCAGCAGATCCTCTTCCAGGACGAAGTGGAGGACATGCGCACCCGGGACAACCTGACCGGCCTGCTCAACATGCGGGGCTACATCGCCCAGATGACCCATATGTGGAACATCTACCAGGATCAGGGTTACATGCTGCGGGTGATTGCCCTGAGCATCGAAAACCTGAACGGCATCCGGGATGCGTACGGCTACCAGGCTGCCGATACCATGGTGCAGAAGTTTGCCAAGCTGCTCACCAGCAGCATGGGCACCCATGATATCTGCGCCCGGCAGAGCAGCGAAGTGTTCTTCATTGCCGGCCTTCTCAACGGGGACGACCCTGTGGACGAGGTGCCGCTCCGCCTGCAGCAGAACCTGGATGCGTTCAACGCCAACAGCGCCGCCGGCTACGGCCTGACGGTATGCTCCGCCACCCTGTCCGCGCCCTTTGACTCGGAGGACGTGGTGCAGGGCCTGCCCGCTGAGGCCGATTTCCAGCGTAAGCTGAACCGGGAAAACAACCGCATGACCTTTGCCCGGCGTGTCCGCCCCGAGGACGAGGCCTTCGACGAGGACGAGCGCAACTACGTGGCCCACATGCTGGACGAAAACCTGTTCACCTACCACTTCCAGCCCATTGTGGAGGCTTCCACCGGCGTGATCATCGCCTACGAGGCCCTGATGCGCTCCGGCACGGATCGGGCCATCACCCCGTATGCCATTCTGCAGCACGCCAAGGCTTTGGGCCGCCTCCGGGAAGTGGAACGGCTGACCATCACCAACCTGCTGGCCTACCTGCGCACCCACACCCGTTATTTCCGCAAAAAGAAGCTGTTCATCAACAGCATTCCCTCCTGTATCCTCTCCACCGAGGAATTTGCCGCCCTCAAGGAACAGTACGGCGATCTGATGGACCAGATCACCATTGAGTTCACGGAACAGTCCGAGGCAAGCACGGAGCAGCTGCGCACCTTGCTCAACCTGCGCGAGGATATGGGCTTCTATCTGGCCATTGACGACTACGGCACCGGCTATTCCAACATCAGCAATCTGCTGACGTTGATGCCCAACTACATCAAGATCGATCGCAGCCTGATCAGCAACATCCATGAGGACAGGCGCAAGAAGCACTTTGCCCAGAACATCATCGATTACGCCCACGACAACGAATTCAAAGTCCTTGCCGAGGGCGTGGAGCAGACCGAGGAGCTGAAGACCGTCATCCGCATGGGCGTGGACCTGATCCAGGGCTTCTACACCGGCCGGCCCGAGCCCAAGCCTGTGGCCACCATCGGCGAAGAGCTGATGGGCGAGATCAGCGAAGTGTACCAGAGCAGCCAGAACAAGCAGGTGCGCCGGGTCTACTACACCGGCAGCGAAAAGGAAATCCTCCTGCATACCCTGGACTTCAACGATTACACGGAAATCTGCATCAACAGCAGCGAATACACCATCCGCGGCAAGAGCAATTTCTCCTCTACTGTCACCATCCGCATCAAGGACGGCCTGCGCTGCAAGCTGACCCTGGACAACGTTTCCCTCAAGAGCCAGTACGAGCCCGTGTGCATGGAACTGGGTGAGGACAGCAAGTTGGAATTGAACATCATGGGCGATGTGACCCTGACCGGCGGCATCCGCGTGCCTGCCACCGCCGAGCTGACCATGGTGGGCGACGGCCAGTTCTCCATGTTCGCCGCTGCCAACCAGACCTTCGGCATCGGCAATGACCCCGAGCATTCCTACGGCAACATCAATCTGCACATGACCAGCCGGCTGTTCTTCCAGCTGGACGCCCTCTACTGCGTGGTCATCGGCGGCGGCCATAACGATAACCATTCCTGCATCAGCGTTGACGGCTGTCAGGTGGACATCAACATGGCCGGCCGTGAAATCATGGGCCTTGGCTGCCGGGAGGGCCATGCGGATATCCGCCTCAACAGCGGCGGCATGTCCATCCTCCACAATTGCCGCAAGTGCATTGCTGTGGGCGGCGAAAGCTACCATGTGGCCATGAACAGCGCCAATCTCCGGATGGAATGCCACGGCGACGTGGTGGCCGGCGTCTTTGGCTACGGCAGCCAGGAAAGCACCTTTGAGGCAGAAAATTCCACCATCAACATCGTTATGCGCGGTAAGATGATCCACGGCATCGGCACCCACGATTCCTTCATGCATTGCTCCGCCCGCAAGTGCGGCGTGGAAATCAACTGCAACGGCGTGGAGGCCTACGCCTTGGGCAACGCCGCCCAGCAGGGCAACGTCAACCTCTACGACTGCCGCGGCACCATCACCATCGAAAGCGGCAGCGGCTACGCCCTGGGCGTCCCGGAGGCCAACACCTCCCTGGAACTCTGCCAGCTGACAGTCCGATAAGTTCTCTTCTTTTCTTTTCAGTGAAAAGAAAAGAAGCAAAAGAAAACCGTTCTTCTTTCTTTTTCAGTGAAAAAGAAAGAAGCAAAGAAAAACCAGCTTCTACCCAGGTTGATGGGCAGGAAGCTGGTTTTCTTTTTTTGAGTCAAAAGAAAAAAACAAAAGAAGCAAAGAAAAACCGGCTTCTACCCAGGTTGGGTGCGGAAGCCGGTATATACCTTGTGGGGGTGCAGGGGTTACTAACCCCTGCCGGGGTTTTTAGGGGCGGAGCCCCTAAATCACTTGCCGTTCAGCAGAGAATTCTCCTTCAGAATGACGTCGTGGGCGCCGCCTTCCACGATGCTGGTGGCGGAAACCAAAGTCAGGCGGGCCTTCTGCTGCAGCTCGGGGATGGAGAGTGCGCCGCAGTTGCACATGGTGGACTTGACCTTGCTCAGGGACAGGCCCACGTTGTCCTTCAGGCTGCCGGCGTAGGGCACGTAGGAGTCAACGCCTTCTTCGAAGGACAGCTTGCGGTCGCCGCCCAGGTCGTAGCGCTGCCAGTTGCGGGCGCGGTTGGAGCCCTCGCCCCAGTACTCCTTGTAATAGGTGCCCTTGATGGAGATGCGGTTGGTGGGGCTTTCGTCAAAGCGGGCAAAATAGCGGCCCAGCATGAGGAAGTCCGCGCCCATGGCCAGGGCCAGGGTCATGTGGTGATCGTGGACGATACCACCGTCGGAGCAAACGGGCACGTAGATACCGGTTTCTTCGAAGTATTCGTCACGGGCCTTGCACACGTCGATGAGAGCGGTGGCCTGTCCGCGGCCGATGCCCTTGGTTTCGCGGGTGATGCAGATGGAGCCGCCGCCGATGCCGACCTTGATGAAGTCAGCGCCAGCCTTGGCCAGGAACAGGAAGCCCTCCCGGTCCACCACGTTGCCTGCGCCCACCTTGACGCTTTCGCCGTAGTTCTCGCGGATCCAGGCGATGGTGCGGCTCTGCCACTCGGAGAAGCCCTCGGAGGAGTCAATGCACAGCACGTCCACACCGGCTTCCACCAGAGCGGGAACGCGCTCGGCGTAGTCACGGGTGTTGATGCCGGCGCCGACCACATAGCGCTTCTGGGCGTCCAGCAGCTCGTTGGGGTTGGTCTTGTGGGCGTCGTAGTCCTTGCGGAACACGAAGTACTTCAGGTTGCCCTTTTCGTCCACGATGGGCAGAGAGTTGAGCTTGTTGTCCCAGATGATATCGTTAGCCTGCTTGAGGGTGGTATCGGCATGGCCCACAATCAGCTTGTCCAGGGGGGTCATGAAGGTGTGCACCTGCTCGTCGCCGGTCATGCGGCTGACGCGGTAGTCGCGGCTGGTGACGATGCCCAGCAGCTTGCCGGTGGCGGTGCCGTCATCGGTGACAGCGATGGTGGAGTGGCCGTTCTTCTTGGTCAGGGCCAGCACTTCGCTGAGGGTAGCCTTGGGCTTGATGTTGGAATCGCTGACCACAAAGCCGGCCTTGAAGCTCTTGGCGCGGGCCACCATGGCAGCCTCGTCCTCGATGCTCTGGGAGCCGTAAATGAAGGACACGCCGCCTTCGCGGGCCAGGGCCACAGCCAGTTTTTCGCCGGAAACGGACTGCATGATGGCGGATACCATGGGAATATTCAAGGAAATGGCAGGTTCTTCGCCCTTGCGGAAGCGGACCAGAGGCGTCTTCAGGGACACGTTGGCAGGGATGCATTCCGAAGAGGAATAGCCGGGTACCAGCAGGTACTCATTGAAGGTATGGGATACTTCGCTGAAATAGTAAGCCATGACTGTTTTTCCCCCAATCTTGTTATTGTATAGAACATCTCCGCCCGGAGTTTGCGGAAGCTTTCTTCCGGGCGGAGACCGTTATCAGAACAGACCGGTGATCTTGCCGTTCTCGTCCACGTCGATGCGCTCGGCGGCGGGAACCTTGGGCAGACCGGGCATGGTCATGATATCGCCGGTGAGCACGACCACGAAGCCGGCACCAGCCGATACTTTAACATTCTTCACAGTTACCGTAAATCCTTCCGGTGCGCCCAACTTTTTCGGGTCATCGGAGAAACTGTACTGGGTCTTGGCGATGCAGACGGGGCACTTGCCGAAGCCCAGGGCTTCCAGGCGCTCAATCTGCTTCTTGGCGTCGGGCATGACGTTGATGCCGTCGCCGCCGTAAACCTTCTTGACCACGGCTTCGATCTTCTCTTCGATGGAGAGGTCATCGCCATAGGAGAAGGTGAAGTTGCCGGTTTCCTCTTCGCACAGACGGACCACTTCGCGGGCCAGCTCTTCGCCGCCCTTGCCGCCGTCGGCCCACACGGTGCTCAGCACGGTGTTCACGCCCAGCTCGCGGCACTTCTTGATGATGAAGTCGATCTCGTTGTCGGTGTCAGTGGGGAAGCGGTTGACGGCAACCACGCAGGGCAGGCCGTACACGTTGCGGATGTTGGACACATGGCGCAGCAGGTTGGGGATGCCGGTTTCCAGGGCGGTGAGGTTTTCTTCGCTGAGCTGGGTCTTGGCCAGGCCGCCGTGCATCTTCAGGGCGCGGACGGTAGCGACCACCACCACAGCGTCGGGGGTCAGGCCGGCCATGCGGCACTTGATGTCCAGGAACTTCTCAGCGCCCAGGTCAGCGCCGAAGCCAGCTTCGGTGACGGTGTAGTCGCCCATCTTGAGGGCCATGCGGGTAGCCATGACAGAGTTGCAGCCATGGGCGATGTTGGCGAAGGGGCCGCCGTGCACGAAGGCAGGGGTGCCTTCCAGGGTCTGCACCAGGTTGGGTTTGAGGGCATCCTTCAAAAGGGCGGTCATGGCGCCGTGGGCGTTGATCTGGCCGCAGGTGACGGGCTTGTCGTCGCTGGTGTAGCCGACGATGATCCGGCTCAGGCGCTCTTTCAGGTCAGTAATGGAGTTGGCCAGGCACAGCACGGCCATGATCTCGCTGGCCACGGTGATGTCAAAGCCGTCTTCACGGGGCACGCCGTTGATGCGGCCGCCCAGACCGCCCACGATATTGCGCAGCTGGCGGTCGTTCATGTCCACGCAGCGCTTCCAGGTGATCTTGCGCACGTCGATGCCCAGGGCGTTGCCCTGCTGGATGTGGTTGTCCAGCATAGCGGCCAGCAGGTTGTTGGCGGCGCCGATGGCGTGGAAGTCGCCGGTGAAGTGGAGGTTGATGTCCTCCATGGGAACCACCTGGGCGTAGCCGCCGCCGGCAGCGCCGCCCTTGATGCCGAACACCGGACCAAGGGAGGGCTCACGCAGGGCAACGGTCACGTCCTTGCCGATGCGGCGCAGGCCATCCGCCAGACCGATGGTGGTGGTGGTCTTGCCTTCGCCGGCAGGGGTGGGGGTGATGGCGGTGACCAGGATCAGCTTGCCGTCGGGGCGGGTGGTCTCGCTGAGCAGAGACAGGTCGATCTTGGCCTTGTAGTTGCCGTACTGTTCAATATACTTCTCGTCCACGTGGGCGCGCTTGGCAATGGTCAGGATATGCTCCATTTCGCAGCTCTGGGCAATTTCAATATCGCTCTTGTAAGTAGCCATGGGGTATTCCTCCTTCATCAAATGTCAGCCTTTGAAGTAGCGTACCGCGGCCTCAAACATACGGATGTCGTAGTTGCCGGGCACATTCTTGTACAGACCCGCGCCGATGCGCTCGCTGTGGCCCATCTTACCAAAGACGCGGCCGTCAGGAGAGGTGATGCCTTCGATGGCGCAGATGGAATCGTTGGGGTTGAAGTGGATGTCGCTGGTGGCGTTGCCGTCCATATCCACGTACTGGGTGGCGATCTGGCCGTTGGCAGCCAGCTGCTTCACCAGCTCCTCGCTGGCCAGGAAGCGGCCTTCGCCGTGGGAAATCGGCACGTTGAAGATATCGCCCACATTGGTCAGGCTCAGCCAGGGGGACTTGTTGGAGGCCACCCGGGTGCGTACGATGCGGCTCTGGTGGCGGGCGATGGTGTTGAAGGTGAGGGTGGGGCAGTTTTCATCGGTGTCGATGATCTTGCCGTAAGGCACCAGACCCAGCTTGATCAGAGCCTGGAAGCCGTTGCAGATGCCGCAGATGAGGCCGTCCCGGTTGTCCAGCAGATCCATGACGCCTTCCTTGACCGCAGCGTTGCGGAAGAAAGCGGTGATGAACTTGCCGCTGCCGTCGGGCTCGTCGCCGCCGGAGAAGCCGCCGGGAACGAAGATCATCTGGGAATTCTTCAGGCTCTTGGCAAAGGCGTCCACGCTGCGGGTGATGCCTTCGGCGGTCAGGTTGTTGATGACCAGGATCTCAGGCTCTGCACCGGCGTCGGCCACAGCCTTGGCGCTGTCGTATTCGCAGTTGGTGCCGGGGAAGGCGGGGATCAGCACCCGGGGCTTGGCCACCTTGATGGCGGGGCTGGGGTAGCTGGTTGCCGCGTAGGAGAAGTTCTCCAGCATCTTGTTCTTGTTCTGGATGTTGCAGCTGTAAACGCTTTCCAGCTTGTCCTCGTAGGTCTTGAGGAGACTGTTCAGCTGGATGGTTTCGCCCTTCCAGGTGAGGGCGGGCTCGGCGGTCACTTCGCCCACCAGCTTGCCGGTGCCGATGTCCTCGGTCACTTCCAGCAGGAAGGTGGCGTAGCTGTTGCCAAAGAGCTCATCCAGGGTGATATCGGACTGGAAATGGAAGCCCAGGCCGTTGCCGAAGGCCATCTTCATGATGGCTTCCGCTGCGCCGCCCATGCCGGGGGTGTAGCAGGAAACGGCCTTGCCGCTGCGGAGGAGGTCGGTCACCTGGTCAAACAGCTTGAGGAGGGAATCGGTCTTGGGGAGGCCGTTTTCGTCCATTTCGGGCTTGAGCCAGTAGAGCTTGTTGCCGGCGGCCTTGAATTCGGGGCTGACGATGTCCTTGACCTTTTCGGTGGTCACAGCAAAGGAGACCAGCGTGGGGGGCACGTCCAGATCCTCGAAGGAACCGCTCATGGAGTCCTTGCCGCCGATGGAGCCGATGCCCAGCTCCATCTGGGCCCGGAAAGCGCCCAGCAGTGCGGCCAGGGGCTTGCCCCAGCGCTTGCCGTCCTTGCCGGGATGCTCAAAGTATTCCTGGAAGGTGAGGTACACGTCCTCGAACTTTGCGCCGGTGGCAATCAGCTTGCAGACGGATTCCACAACCGCCAGATATGCGCCGTGGAAGGGGCTCTGTTCGGTGATGAAGGGGTTGTAGCCGAAGGACATCAGGGAGCAGTCGTCGGTATGCTGCTTTTCCACGGAAATCTTCTGCACCATGGCCTGGATGGGGGTCTGCTGGTTCTTGCCGCCGAAGGGCATCAGCACGGTGCCTGCGCCGATGGTGGAGTCGAACCGCTCGCTGAGGCCCCGCTTGGAGCAGATGTTCAGATCCTGGGCCAGGGCATGATAATTCTCGGTGAAGGATGCGCCGATCTCCTTGGCCTGGGCCTTGGGGGCGGCGGGGGTGATATCGATGTGCTTCTCAGCGCCGTTGGAGTTGAGGAACTCGCGGCTGATGTTGACGATCTGCTTGCCGTTCCAGTTCATAATCAGGCGAGGCTCAGCCTTGACCACGGCCACGGGGCAGGCCTGCAGGTTTTCGGTGGCAGCCAGGGCCAGGAAACGCTCCACGTTTTCCTTTTCCACCACCACGGCCATGCGCTCCTGAGACTCGGAAATGGCCAGCTCGGTGCCGTCCAGGCCCTCGTACTTCTTGGGCACGGCGTTCAGGTCAATTTCCAGGCCGTCAGCCAATTCGCCGATGGCAACGGACACGCCGCCTGCGCCAAAGTCGTTGCAGCGCTTGATCATGAGGGTGGCTTCCTTGTTGCGGAACAGGCGCTGCAGCTTGCGCTCCTCGGGAGCGTTGCCCTTCTGCACCTCAGCGCCGCAGGTTTCCAGGGACTGGGCGGTGTGGCTCTTGGAGGAACCGGTTGCGCCGCCGCAGCCGTCGCGGCCGGTGGAGCCGCCCAGCAGGATGACCACGTCGCCGGGGGCGGGAACCTCGCGGCGGACGTTCTCCTGGGGAGCCGCAGCGATCACCGCGCCGATCTCCATGCGCTTGGCAGCATAGCCGGGATGGTAGATCTCATCCACGATGCCGGTGGCCAGGCCGATCTGGTTGCCGTAGGAGGAGTAACCGGCGGCTGCGGTGGTCACGATCTTGCGCTGGGGCAGCTTGCCGGGGATGGTTTCGTCAATGGGCTTGAGGGGATCCGCCGCGCCGGTGACGCGCATGGCGCCGTAAACGTAGGAGCGGCCGGACAGGGGATCGCGGATGGCGCCGCCGATGCAGGTGGCAGCGCCGCCAAAGGGCTCGATTTCGGTGGGATGGTTGTGGGTTTCGTTCTTGAAAAGCAGCAGCCAGGGCTGGCTTTCGCCGTCCACGTCCACGTTGATCTTCACGGTGCAGGCGTTGATCTCTTCGCTTTCGTCCAGCTTGGGCAGCTTTCCGTGGGCCTTGAGGTAACGCACGGCAATGGTGGCCAGATCCATCAGGCAGATGGGCTTGGTGCGGCCGAGTTCCTTGCGCACGTCAAGGTACTGCTCATAAGCGCCCTGCAGCAGCGGATCCTCGAAGGTCACGTTGTCGATGATGGTCAGGAAGGTGGTGTGGCGGCAGTGATCGGACCAGTAGGTGTCGATCATGCGGATCTCGGTGATGGTGGGATCCCGGTCTTCGCTCTTGAAATAGTTCTGGCAGAAAGCGATATCATCCGCATCCATGGCCAGGCCGTACTCCTTCACAAAGGCTTCCAGGCCGGCGCGATCCAGCTGGGTGAAGCCGGTGAGGGTCTTGACCTCGGTGGGGATCTCATAGCGGATGTTCAGGGTCTCGGGCAGCTCGAAGGAGGCCTCACGGGCTTCCACGGGGTTGATGACGTACTTCTTGATTTCAGCCACGTCGGCCTCGGTCAGCTTGCCGTAGAGGGCGTAGACCTTGGCGGTGCGCACCAGAGGACGGTCGCCCTGGGACAGGATCTGGATGCACTGGGCAGCGGAATCGGCCCGCTGGTCAAACTGGCCGGGCAGGTATTCCACCGCAAACAGGGTGGCGTTTTCATCCTCAAAGGTGGCGGAGATGTTATCCAGCTGAGGCTCGGAGAAAACGGTGGTCTCAGCATAGTGAAACAGCTCTTCGGAAATGTTTTCCACGTCGTAACGGTTCAGAATGCGGACGTCCTCAAGGGCGGTAATGCCAAGCAGGGTGTTGGCATCGCTGAGGAGCGCCGCGGCCTCATTGGCAAGGCCCGGTTTCTTTTCCACAAATACTCTGTAAACCACTTACTTTTCCTCCTGGGCTTTCAGTGCCCTTGCGCCGATATCCCGGCGATAGAATGCGTTGTCAAAATGGACGGTTTGTACAGCCTGGTAGGAAGCCTGAATGGCGTCTTCCAGGGTCTTGCCCAGGGCGGTCACGCCCAGGACGCGGCCGCCGCTGGTGAGCAGCTGGCCGTCCTTGAGGACGGCGCCGGCCACGTAGACCTGGTCGGCCACGGCCTCGGGAATGGTGATGGCAAAGCCCTTTTCGTAGCTCTGGGGATAGCCCTTGGAGGCCATGATGACGCAGCAGGCGTTTTCATCGGCAAATTCCACAGGGGTCTCGGCCAGGGTTCCGTTGGTGGTGGCCTGCATGACGGTGAGCAGGTCGCTGCGCAGCAGGGGAAGCACCACCTGGGTTTCCGGATCGCCGAAGCGGCAGTTGTACTCGATGACCTTGGGGCCGTTGGGAGTGAGCATCAGGCCGAAGTACAGGCAGCCCTGGAAGGTGCGGCCTTCCTGGTTCATGGCCTCGATGGTGGGCAGGAAGATGGTCTTCATGCACTCCTCGGCCATGGCGGGGGTGTAGCAGGGGTTGGGGGCGATGGTGCCCATGCCGCCGGTGTTGAGGCCGGTGTCGTTGTCGCCGGCGCGCTTGTGGTCCATGGAGGATACCATGGGCTTGACCACTTTGCCGTCGGTGAAGGCCAGCACGGAAACCTCGGGGCCGGTCAGGAATTCTTCAATGACGATCTGATCGCCGCTCTTGCCGAATTTCTTGTCCTGCATGATTTCCCGGACGGCCTGCTTGGCCTCCTCCAGGGTCATGGCCACGATGGCGCCCTTGCCCAGAGCCAGACCGTCGGCCTTGATGACGGTGGGGATGGGGGCGGTGTCCAGGTACTGGAGGGCCTTTTCCGCATCGTCAAAGACTTCGTAGGCGGCGGTGGGGATGCCGTACTTCTTCATCAGGTTCTTGGAGAAAACCTTGCTGCCCTCGATGATGGCTGCATTGGCGCGAGGGCCGAAGCAGGGGATGCCCTTTTCGGAAAGGGCATCCACGCAGCCCAGCACCAGGGGATCGTCAGGAGCCACCACGGCGTAGTCGATCTTTTCATCCACGGCAAACCGGACAATGTTTTCAATGTCCGTAGCGCTGATGGGCACGCAGGTTGCGTCCCGTGCAATGCCGCCGTTGCCCGGCAGGGCAAAAATTTCAGTCACATCTTTGTTTTCCCGGAGTTTACGGATGATGGCATGCTCTCTGCCGCCACCGCCCACGACCAGAATCCGCATGGCTGTGCTGCCTCCCTGTGCTGTATTTCAGAAATGGTGAATTAGTGGTGGAACAGGCGCATGCCGGTGAAGGCCATGACCATGTTGTGGTAGTTGCAGCGATCGATCACGATGCCGTCGCGGATGGATCCGCCGGGCTCAGCGATGTAGTCCACGCCGCTGCGCCATGCGCGCTCGATGTTGTCATCGAAGGGGAAGAATGCGTCGGAGCCCAGGGCCACGCCGCGGATGGAGGCCAGGTAAGCCTTGGCTTCTTCGTCGGTAAGGGGAGCGGGCTGCTCGGTGAAGTACTTCTGCCAGATGCCGTCAGCGCAAACGTCTTCTTCGTTCTTGTTGATGTAGCCGTCAATCACGTTGTCCCGCTCGGGGCGGCCCAGAGTGGGCAGGAAGGGCAGGTTCAGCACCTTGTCATGCTGGCGCAGGAACCAGGTATCGGCCTTGGTGCCGGCCAGACGGGTGCAGTGGATGCGGCTCTGCTGGCCAGCGCCCACACCGATGGCCTGTCCGTCCACGGCGAAGCACACGGAGTTGGACTGGGTGTACTTCAGGGTGATCAGGGCCACGATCAGGTCGCGGGCAGCGGACTCGGGCAGGTTCTTGTTTTCGGTAACGATGTTCTGAAGCAGAGCGTGGTTGATCTCGAAGTTGTTGCGGCCCTGCTCAAAGGTGATGCCGAACACCTGCTTGCGCTCCTGCTCAGCGGGAACGAAGTCGGGGTCGATCTTGACGATGTTGTAGTTGCCCTTGCGCTTGGTCTTGAGGATTTCCAGGGCTTCGGGCTCATAGCCGGGGGCGATGACACCGTCGCTGACTTCGCGCTGGATCATCTTGGCGGTGGTCACGTCGCAAACGTCGGACAGGGCCACCCAGTCGCCGAAGGAGCACATACGGTCGGTGCCGCGGGCGCGGGCGTAGGCGCAGGCCAGGGGGCTCTCGTCCAGGCCCTCGATATCGTCCACGAAGCAGGCCTTCTTCAGCTTATCGCTGAGGGGAATGCCCACGGCGGCGGAGGTGGGGCTGACGTGCTTGAAGCTGGTCACAGCAGGCAGACCCAGGGCGGCCTTCAGTTCTTTCACCAGCTGCCAGGAGTTGAAAGCATCCAGGAAGTTGATGAAACCGGGCTTGCCGCTCAGAATTTCGATGGGCAGGTCGCTGCCGTCATGCATGTAAATACGGGAAGGCTTCTGGTTGGGGTTGCAGCCATACTTCAGCTCGAACTCTTTCATTGGTATATCCTCCTTCACAGATCAGGCGTTTTTGTTCACAAGGCGGTTTTCGCATTCGCCGGTGGCCAGGTCGATGTAACGGACGTACAGGGAGATCTTGTTGTTCTCATCCAGCGCGTTCCACAGCTCGGTGGTGAAAGCGTCGATATCGTTGCCGATGGCCACACGCTCAGGCTCGCCCTGGAAGGTGGGGATGGGGTTGCCGTCGCACACATAGGTGTGGATGAAGTGGCCCAGACCGCTGAGGGCGGGATAGGAGAAGGCGTAGCGGTTGCAGGCGGTGCCCTCGGCGTCGGCGCTCTTCAAAATGCTCATCTGGTAGGTGAAGTCGCCGTTCAAGAAGGTCAGCATGCCGCTGATGCGGGGGGTGAAGTTGGGGCCGTCGGGCTCAAATTCGCGGACGGTGAGGGAATCGGCAAAGCTCTTGCCGGCCTTGATGCCGTCAAAGATGGTATCGGTCTGGTCGCCGTTGGTGACGATCAGGTTGTTCTCGTACTGGCGCAGGGCAGCGTAGATGATCAGGCTGGGATCCTCCACCTTGGAAGCGTCGAAGGGCTCGGTGTAGACGGCGCCGTCCTTCTCGGTGAAGACGCGGTTGCGGCTGTTGGCGCTGCGGCCCATGATGAAGTAGGCGGCTACGGCCTTCTTGCCGTCTTCGCTCTTGCCGATGACGATGCCGCGGCCGGGGTAGGTGTTGCCTTCCAGGCGCTGGCTGAGGGTCTTGACTTCGTAGATGTTCATGCTTCATCCTCCTGTTTGATCTTCACGATGCGGCCTTCCACCCGGAGACGGCCTTGGCAGAAAAGTTTCACGGCCTGGGGGAGCAGCTTCCATTCCGCTTCCTCCATGATCCGCTTTTGCAGGGTTTCGGGGGTATCGCCCTCCAGGACGGGCACGGCCTTCTGGGCGATGATGGGGCCGGCGTCGCATTCCTCGGAAACGAAGTGGACGGTAGCGCCGGACAGCTTCACGCCGTAGCTGAGGGCCGCCTCATGCACGTGCAGGCCATAGAAGCCCTTGCCGCAGAAGGAGGGGATCAGCGCCGGGTGAACATTGATGATGGCGTTTTCGTAGGCCTGAGTCAGCTCTTCGGTGAAGATGACCATGCAGCCTGCCAGTACCACCAGCTGAATGTCCAGCTCATGGAGTTTATTTACCAGCGCCTGGGTCATGGCCCGGCTGTCCGCAAAGGACTTGCGGGGCAGCACGTAGCCGGGGATACCGGCATTGGCGGCCCGCTCCAGGGCGTAGGCGCCTTCCTTGGAGGAGATGACCGCGGCCAGCTTGCCGCCGCCCAGCTCTCCACGCTTTTCAGCGTCGATCAGGGCCTGCAGATTGGTGCCGCCGCCGGAAACCAGCACGGCGATCCGGGTTGCTTTCTGCTCCATCAGTTGGCCCTCTCTTTCGTCAGCCGTCCCAGCAAAGGCAGCAGCACGCCGCCCAGGGAGTTGCCCAGGATGACCACCCAGATGAACAGGAAGGCTTCCAGGGACACGATGCCGGAGATGGCAAAATAGCCCATATCGGCAATGGAGTGCTCAAAGCCCGCCAGAATGAACACGGGCACGCAGAACACAATGCCGGCGATGGTCTTGTGCTCCTTGTAGAGGCACACGGCCAGGTACATCAGCATGCCGCAGAAAATGGCGCGGATGAAGGCCACGGGCACGGTCTGGGTCAGCTTGGCAGAGCAGATGGCAAAGGCCTTTTCCTGCAGGTTGGGCAGGGCGTAGGACACCATCAGGCCAAAGAGGAACGTGCCGATCAGGTTGCCCAAAAGGGCGGTGAGCACGATGGAAATATCCTGCTTTTTGCAGCTTTCCGCCAGGTAGCCCACCTTGCCGGTGAAGAGGGAGTAGCCCTTGTAGCAGATGCACAGCAGCGCCACGGCGAACATCACCGCGCCCACGTAGTTGACCTCGCAGGCCAGAAACACGCTGCAGCCGATGATGATCAGAATACCGGCCAGAATGCCGTTCAAAGTTTGCTTCAGCATAGTTCGATCTTCTCCTCGGAAGCCACGATCTCGCCGATCACGTAAGGCTCCTCGCCGCAGTCACGCAGCACGGAAAGGGCGGTGTCCAGCTGGTCGGCAGGAACCACGATACTCATGCCAACGCCCATGTTGAAGGTGTTGTACATGTCCCGCTCGGAAATGCTGCCGGTCTCCTGGATCAACTTGAAGATGGGCAGGACCTTGACGTCGGCCTTGCGGATCTTGGCGCCCAGGCCGTCGGGGATGGAACGCGGAATGTTCTCGTAGAAGCCGCCGCCGGTGATGTGGCTGATGCCCTTCACATCCACCTTTTCCAGCAAAGCCATCACGGCCTTGACGTAGATCTTGGTGGGGGTCAGCAAAGTTTCGCCGATGGACTTGCCGCCCAGGGCTTCGCAGGGGCTGGTCAGGTCGGCGTTTTCCACGTCGAACACCTTGCGCACCAGGGAGAAGCCGTTGGAGTGCACGCCGCTGGAGGGCAGGGCGATGACCACGTCGCCCGCGGCCATGGTTTCATTGCGGATGATCTTGTCCTTGTCCACGATGCCGGTGCAGTAGCCGGCCAGGTCGTAGTCCTCCACGGGCATGAGGCCGGGATGCTCGGCAGTTTCGCCACCGATCAAAGCCGCGCCGCTCTGCACGCAGCCCTCGGCCACGCCGGAAACGATCTGGGCAATCTTCTCGGGAACGTTCTTGCCGCAGGCAATGTAGTCCAGGAAGAACAGGGGCTTTGCGCCGCAGCAGATGATGTCGTTAACGCACATGGCCACGGCGTCAATGCCGATGGTGTCGTGCTTGTCAAGCAGAATGGCCAGCTTGACCTTGGTGCCGCAGCCGTCGGTGCCGCTGACCAGCACGGGCTTGTTGATGCCGGTCAAATCCAGTTCGAACAGTCCGCCAAAGCCGCCCACGTCGGAAACAACTCCGCTGGTCATGGTTCTGGCAATATGGGCTTTCATCAGTTCCACGGCCTTGTAGCCGGCGGTAATGTCAACGCCAGCGGCGGCGTAGCTTTCGGATCTAGAATTCTCGTGCATGTGTTTCATCCTCCGTTATTCTTTGCCGTTCCAGCAGTAAGTGCAAAGCTTGCAGGGCTCCAGCCCAATGGCTTGCACCAGTCCTTCCAGGGACTGGAATTCCAGCGACGCCAGGTGCAGCTTCTTGCAGATGGCGGCCCGGAGGTTTTTGCCCCTCTGGGTGGAGGAATCGCTGTATTCCTCCAGGTAGTTGAGGCCCTCTTCGCCTTCCAGCTCAATGATGGTGGAGCGGGTGATCAGCTCCCTGTCGCTGGTGGCCCGGGAGAAGTTGAGGTACTTGCAGCCGTACATGATGGGCGGGCAGGCGGAGCGCATGTGCACTTTCTTTGCGCCGCTTTCGTAGAGGAACTCCACGGTTTCACGCAGCTGGGTACCCCGGACGATGGAGTCGTCCACAAAGAGCAGTTCCTTGTCCCGGATCAGGCTGTCCACAGGGATCTGCTTCATCTTGGCGATGCGGTTGCGCTCCTCCTGGGAGGAGGGGGTGAAGCTGCGGGGCCAGGTGGGGGTGTACTTAATGAAGGGACGTGCGAAGGGGATGTGGCTCTTGTTGGCATAGCCGATGGCGTGGGGCGTGCCGGAATCCGGAACGCCGGCCACGCAGTCCACCCGGGGCAGGCTGCTGGCGGCGGCCTCGTTCTGGGCCATGATCTCGCCGTTGCGGTAGCGCATCACTTCCACGTTGATGCCCTCGTAGTTGGAGGTGGGGAAGCCGTAGTAGCTCCACAGGAAGGAGCAGATGTGCATCTCCTCCCGGCCCTCCATGAGAGTGGTCATGCCGTCGGCGGTCAGCTCCACCACCTGGCCGGGGGCCAGATTGGCGTAGTCCGCATAGTCCAGCTTCTGGTAAGCAAAATTCTCAAAGGATACGCAGTAGCCCGCCGGGCCCTTGCCGACCATCACCGGCAGGCGGCCCATCAGGTCACGGGCGGCGATGAGGGTGCCCTTGTCCGTCAGGATGAGGATGGCCGCGGAGCCTTCGATCATTTCCTGGGCGTAGCGGATGCCCTCGGCGAAGGATTCCTTCTGGTTGATGTAGGCGGCCACCAGCTCCGTGGTGTTGACCTGGCCGCCACTCATGGCGCCAAACTGCCGGTTGTCCTGGCGGATGTAGTTCTCGATCAGCGCGTCAAAGTTGTTGATGGCGCCCACGAAGCAGATGGCATACGTGCCCAGCTGGGACCGCATGATCAGCGGCTGGGGGTCGGTGTCGTTGATGCAGCCGATGGCGGCGGTGCCGCGCATCATGTCAAAAATGTTTTCAAACTTGGTACGGAACGGAGAATTCCCAATGCTGTGGATTTTCCGCTGCAGGCCCTGCTCAGGGCAGTAGGCGGCAAGGCCTGCGCTGCGGGTACCCAGATGGGAGTGGTAATCCGTGCCGAAGAATACATCGGAGAGCATGTTCTGCTTGCCGATAGCTCCGAAAAAACCGCCCATGTTATTCCTGCCTTTCTTTCGTCGAGGGAGTCAGAATCAGGCAAAGAACAGCTTGGAAAGGGTCATGGGGTCGATGTACTGGCCGTCCTTGTAGACGCGCATGTTGCCGGAAGCGATCTCGTCGATGAGGATGACGTTGCCGTCCTTGTCGTAGCCAAACTCAAATTTGATATCGTAGAGGATCAGGCCCTTTTCCTTCAGGTCGTCCGCCACAATCTGGGTGATCTTCTGGGTCATGGCCTTCATTTCGTCGTACTGCTCAGCGGTCATCACGCCCAGGTCCACCAGGCCGTCCTTGGTGACCAGGGGATCGCCCTTTTCGTCGTTCTTGAAGGTCATTTCCACGTAAGCGGGCAGGTCGGCGCCTTCCTCAATGTAGTCGCTGTAGCGGCGGTAGAAGCTGCCCACGGCCTTGTGGCGGCAGATGACTTCCAGTCCCTTGCCGAAAGCCTTGCAGGGAACCACTTCCATGGTGGTGTCTTCCAGGTTGGCGCTCACATAATGGGTCTTGATGCCGGCGGCATTGACCTTTTCGAAGAAGTAGATGGACATGCGCAGGTTCACATCGCCCACGCCGTCAATGGTCAGGCCCACGGAATTTTCGCCGGGATCAAACACGCCGTCCTTGCCGGTGCAGTCGTCCTTGAACTTGAGCAGGTAGTTGCCATTTTCCAGTGCGAATACGTCCTTGGTTTTGCCAGTGTAGATGCGTTCCATTGTCAATCTCTCCTTTTATGTCTTGTGTGGGGGATTACTGGTTCAGTTTGGCCTGCAGGGCTGCGTCCTTTTCCAGGACGGCCTTGCGGTCGTTCTCGCGCTTGTCGTCCAGCTTCTTTGCCAGGGCTTCGTCGCTGACGGCCAGGATCTGGGCGCAAAGCAAGGCGGCATTGACTCCTCCATTGATTGCAACAGTGGCCACCGGAATGCCGGAGGGCATCTGTACAGTAGAAAGCAAGGCGTCAATGCCGTCGAGAGTGGTAGATTTGCAGGGAATGCCGATGACGGGCAGGGTGGTGTTGGCGGCGATGGCGCCAGCCAGATGGGCGGCCATGCCGGCGGCGGCGATGATTGCGCCAAAGCCGTTTTTGCGGGCGTTCATGGCGAAGTCACGGGCCTGTTCGGGGGTACGGTGTGCGGAGTAGACGTGGGTCTCGCTGGGGATGTCCAGAGCGTTCAGCGTATCGATGGCCTTCTGGACGATGGGCAGATCGCTGTCGCTGCCCATGATGATTCCAACCTTCTTCATTGGTGGTCCCTCCTTGATGAAATAGAAAAAAGCGCACTCAAATCACAATGATCCAAGTGCGCCCAGACGGTCGGCATAGGGGGACTTGCCCCGGATGTTCTTTGTTCCCCTGCAGTGCTCTGCAAAAAATCCGTCAGTCGCAAAGAACAGTGTTGATCACGGCATCCATATTAGCAGGAAAAAAGGGGTTCGTCAAGCCTTGAAAGTTAAGGAAATATAACATTTTTCAGCATGTTCATTATATCAAAATTCCGTCCAGATGTGCCATCTCGTGCTGGACGATGGCGGCGGTAAAACCGGCGAAGGTTTCCTCCCGGGTTTGGAAGGTTTCGTCCTGGAAGCGGACGCGGATCAGGTTGTACCGCTGGGCGGTTCTGGTGCCGGTCAGGCTCAGGCACCCCTCCTCCTGGGTGTAGGGGCCCATGGTGCTGAGGAGAACCGGGTTGTACATCAGCCGGGATTTGTTCTCATCCCGGATCACGATGATCCTTTTCAGCACGCCGATCATATTCCCGGCCATGCCCACGCACTCATGCAGATGGGCGTTCAGGGTGTCCAGCAGATCCTGGCCGTGATTTGCGTCCGCCGGGGTGGCGGGCTGGCTTTTCTGCTGCAGAAAGAAAACGTCCTTGACGATGGGCTTGACCATGGCTGCGCCTCCTTTGTGGTGATAAAGGAAAACTGGCGTGTTCCGGACGGATGCCCCGGTAAGCGGTAGCAAAAAGTGGTTTTCTTTTGCTTCTTTTCTTTTGACACAAAAGAAAAGAAGAGACGCACAGCATTGCCTGCGGCTCGCTGTGCTTTGGGGGTTTGCGCTGCGGCGCAGGCTCAGGGGCTGCTCGCCCCTGAAACCCTCGGCAGGGGGGACGGAGGGAAGTGTGTGCCCGGTGGGCACAACGCCGTAGGCGTTAACGACCCGCAGTCGTCAACCGAAGCAAGGGCTGGGCACGGGTAGTGCCCAGAACGCCGACTGAGGTTGCGGGACATGATGCCTCCTGCACCTCCACATTTTTACACGCTCATCAGAAGTTCCTGGTAGGTGGGCATGGGCCAATATTCCTTCCCCACCACCGTCTCCAAAATATCGCCGGCTTTCCGGATTTCCTCCATTACCGGCAGGATCCGATCCCGGGTGAACTTCGCCTTCTCCAGCATATCCTCAATGGAACGGGTATCCTCCACCGCCTTTTCCAGCGCGAAGGTGCCTTCATACAGTTTGGTCATCTGCTCGTCCAGCGTGCCAAGCAGCGACCGTTCCAGCTTCAGCCCGGCGTCAAAGCCCAGTTTCAGCTTGGCTTCGGCTTCCTTGGCCACGTCCTTGCTGTAGCGGAGGGCCGCCGGCAAAATCAGCTGCCGGGCCATGTCCACCATGCTCAGCGCCTCAATGTCAATGACCTTCACATACTTCTCCAGCTTCACTTCGTAGCGGCTGTGCACTTCCTGGGCGGTGAAAACCTTCTGCCGCTCAAACAGATCCAGGTTCTTCTGGTGGATGTAGTAGGGCAGAGCGTCCACGGTGGTGGGCAGATTGAGCAGGCCCCGGCGGGCGGCTTCTTCCCGCCAGCTCTGGTCGTAGCCGTTGCCGTTGAAGATGATCCGCATATGCTCCCGCAGGGTCCGGCGGATGAGGGCGTCGGCGGCGGAAGTAAAGTCGGAGGCGGCTTCCAGCTCGTCGGCCATGTGCATGAGGGTATCGGCGATGATGGTGTTGAGAACCACGTTGGGGCCGGAGATGCTCTGGTTGGAGCCCAGGCTGCGGAACTCGAATTTATTGCCAGTAAAGGCAAAGGGCGAGGTGCGGTTCCGGTCGGTGGAGTCCTTGGGGAACTTGGGCAGGATGTGCACGCCCAGGCGCATCTGGTCGGGGGCGTGGGTTTCGTACTTGCTGGAGTTGACCACACTTTCGATGATAGCGTTCAGCTCGTCGCCCAGGAAGATGGACATAATGGCGGGCGGGGCTTCGTTGGCGCCCAGGCGATGGTCGTTGCCCGCATGGGCCACCACCACGCGGAGCAGATCCTGATAATCGTCCACGGAGGCGATGATGGCCGCCAGGAACAGCAGGAACTGGGCGTTCTGCTGAGGGGTATCGCCGGGCTCCAGCAGATTCAGGCCGGTGTTGGTGCTCAGGGCGTAGTTGTTGTGCTTGCCGCTGCCGTTGACCCCGGCGAAGGGCTTCTCATGCAGCAGGCACACCAGGTTGTGCCGGTCGGCCACCCGCTTCATCACGTCCATGGTCAGCTGGTTGTGGTCGGCGGCGATATTCACGGTGGAGAAAATGGGGGCCATCTCATGCTGGGCGGGGGCGGCCTCGTTGTGCTCGGTCTTGGCCAGAATGCCCAGCTTCCACAGCTCCTCGTTCAGATCCTTCATGTAGGCCTGCACCCGGGGCTTGATGACGCCGAAGAAATGGTCGTCCAGCTCCTGGCCCTTGGGGGGCTTTGCGCCAAACAGGGTGCGGCCGGTAACCACCAGGTCGGGCCGCTTTTTGTACATATCCTTGTCCACCAGGAAGTATTCCTGCTCTGCGCCCACGGTGGCGTAAACGCGGACAACGTCGTCATTGCCGAAAAGGCGCAGGATGCGCAGTGCCTGCTTATTCAGGGCCTGCATGGAGCGCAGCAGGGGGGTCTTCTTGTCCAGGGCCTGGCCGCCGTAGGAGCAGTAGGCCGTGGGGATGCAGAGCACACCCTCCTTGATGAATGCATAGCTGGTGGGATCCCAGGCGGTGTAGCCCCGGGCCTCGAAGGTGGAGCGGATGCCGCCGGAGGGGAAAGAACTGGCGTCGGTCTCGCCGCGGACAAGCTCCTTGCCGCTGAACTCCAGCAGCACGGTGCCGTCCTTTCTGGGGGCGATAAAGGAGTCGTGCTTTTCCGCAGTCACGCCGGTCATGGGCTGGAACCAGTGGGTGTAATGGGTCGCGCCCTTTTCCAGCGCCCAGTCCTTCATGGCGTTGGCCACCACGCCGGCCACGGCAGGATCCAGAGATCGGCCTTCTTCCCGGGTACGCTGCAGCGCCCGGTAGGTTTCCTTGGGCAGACGCTCCTGCATCAGCCGGTCATCAAAAACATTTGCGCCGAAAATCTCGCTGGGATTAGCCATCAAAACATCGCTCCTTTCAGGCAAACGCCTGGAACAACAGCGCGCCCGGGACGGACTTTGACCGAAGGCCGCGCTTGTATTTCCGCATTATACACGCATTGTGAAAAGACTGTCAAGAAATACCGGCAAATCCTTCCGGGTTGCATAATCGCCGGGGATATGCTATCCTCCAAGGGATGAGTGCGAAAGGAGAATCCCGATGCGCAAACTGACAGCCGTTTTGCTTCTTGTGTGCCTGTGCCTGGCCCCGGTCGCCCGGAGCTACGCCATTTCCGGCCAATTTTACGATGTGTTCACCCAGTATTATGCGGAGAATGTGCAGTTCATCAACGATTGTGAGAACCGCCACCTGCTGCCCCTGGCCATTGCCAGCGCCACCTCCGGCAACGGCGACGGCCGGATGATCTACCAGATCTTCGGCGACGTTCTTTCCATGGTCATCCGCACCGACCCCACGGACACCATCATCGAGCGGTGCGAGATCACCCTGACCGCGCCTGCGGGCATGGAGCTGGGCAACGCCACCTACAACGATTTTGCCATGTCGGCCTACCAGTGCTACGCCCTGCAAATGGCCATGGACAGCCACACCACGCCCTATGAGCGTTTTGTTCTGGTCAGCGACACCAACGCGGCCCTCAAGCTGAGCAACACCTACGAGGTGCAGCTGGGCGTGTACACCATGACCTGCAGGAGCGAGAACGGCGTGCTGACCATTGTGTTTGAGAACACCACCGTGACGCCGTCCGCCACGCCGGAACCGGACGCCACCCCGGCCCCTGAGGGGGAGGATGTTCCTCAGGAGGACACCGACGAGGGTGCGGGAATGGGTTGATGGAAATAGAGGAGAGCCTCTTTGGGGGCTCTCCTTTTCTTTTGGGTACAAAGATAAAGAAGCAGAAGAAAATCGCATGATACCCGGGGTGGGTACGGAAAATGGGTTTTCTTTTTTGTTACTTTTTTGGTGCGCTGGGATTTGGGGTGGCGTTTCGTGCGGTGCGAAACGGGGAAAGACTTCTTCTTTTTCTTTAGGGAAAAAGAAGCAAAAACCAGAGCGACACGCTCGTTCCGGCAAATCCCGTGAATCGCCACATTTTCGGTGCGGCCGCGCACGATCTCGTGATGTTGGCTGTCATTGGGGCTGGCCACGTCCGGCGTGCGCTTCCCCGCCCCGAAACTGGGCTTCGGGATTTGCCTGCACTCCGCTACGTCGCCGGTCTGCGTTTGCCGGATCTTGGCTGCAGGGAAGGGATGATTGTCGCGTGGCTGTGGAAAGAAAGATACATACCATCGGGACAGGCTGAAAGTTGTTCGGGTGGTGGCTACTGCCAACCCCGTGGTCGCCGTCTACTGGAACTATTATTATAGTTACTTTTTGCTGTGGAAAGGCGCATCGACGGAAGGACTATCCAAGTTTCGGGAATGGGCGGAGTCCACCCCCGCCGAGGTCGGGGGACGGGGGGCCCGCAGGCCCCCAGCGCGGGAAGGGGGTTAGGGGTTCCCAGGGGTAGAGGGGGACCGGTGCGGGGTCCCCCGTATCC
>JAGBDE010000056.1 GCA_017937655.1 Clostridia bacterium
CTCCTTGGTCACATCCTTGCCCTTAACAACGGCAACCAGCAGGGTGGTGGAACCGGTGCAAACGGGCACGCGCTGGGCGGAGCCGATCAGCTTGCCGTTCAGCTCGGGGATGACCAGGCCGATGGCCTTGGCAGCGCCGGTGGAGTTGGGGACGATGTTCTGAGCGCCAGCGCGGGCACGACGGAGGTCGCCCTTGCGATGGGGGCCGTCCAGGATCATCTGGTCGCCGGTGTAAGCATGCACGGTGGTCATGATGCCGCTCTGGATGGGATAGGTATCATTCAGGGCCTTGGCCATGGGAGCCAGGCAGTTGGTGGTGCAGGAAGCGGCGGAGATGATGGTATCTTCCTTGGTCAGCTTGTCTTCGTTAACGCTGAACACGATGGTGGGCAGATCGTTGCCGGCGGGAGCAGAGATAACAACCTTCTTGGCGCCAGCGTTGATGTGAGCCTGGCTCTTTTCCTTGGAGCAGTAGAAGCCGGTGCACTCCAGCACGACGTCCACATCCAGCTTGCCCCAGGGGCAGTTGGCAGCGTCCTTCTCGGCATAGATCTTGATTTCCTTGCCGTCCACAATGATGGAATCCTCAGTGGCTTCCACAGTGTGCTTGTTCTCGCCGATGGTGCCGCAGTAGGCGCCCTGAGCGGTATCATACTTGAGCAGGTGGGCCAGCATGGCGGGGCTGGTCAGGTCGTTGATAGCCACAACTTCGTAGCCCTCAGCACCGAACATCTGACGGAAAGCCAGACGGCCAATACGTCCGAAACCATTGATAGCAACTTTAACCATAGTAATCGTACCTCCCAAAAAGTGTTGATTTCCACCTGATATTGTACCAAATTTTGAGCTACATTTGCAATAGGAAAACGTAAGTTTGTGAAAAATTCTGCAAACGATGCGAGAAACGCTTCCGGGGGCTTGTTTTATGGCGAAAAACGGCAGGGAGAAGCCGCCTTTGCGTCGAAATTCTTCCCTTGCAACATCCGAAAGGAGCCTGAATGATGAAAGTTTCTGCCTTTGCCCGGCAGCTGGAAACCTATCTGCCCGGCATGTGCTGCCCCAAGTGCGGCCAGCCCTTTTCCCTGGCCAATGCCCAGCTCAGATGCACATCCGGCCACTGCTATGACCTGTCCTCCAAGGGCTACGTGAACCTGGCCCCGGGCCATGACCAGAGCCGGGAAAAATACGACGCCGCCCTGTTTGACAGCCGCAGCCGCATCTTTGAAGGCGGATTCTACCTGCCTCTCTGGCGCGCCATCCGGGAGTGCATCGCCCAACATTTTCCCGTGGGCGACTTTTCTGCGGCGGACATTGGCTGCGGCGAGGGCTGGTACACCCGTCGGCTGACGGAAGACTTCCCCGCCAGCCGCTGCTATGGCATCGACCTGAGCCGTGACGGCATCCAGCGCGCAACCCGCCACCGTGCCGCCTGCTGGCTTGTGGGCGATCTGAAACATCTCCCCCTGGCCGACCACTCCATGGACGTGCTGCTGGACGTGCTCACCCCCGCCGACTATGCTTCCTTCCGGCGGGTGCTGAAGCCGGACGGCCTCTTGCTGAAAGCCATCCCCGGCAACGATTATCTGAAGGAGATCCGCGGCCTGGTGAAGGATCGCCTGCGCAACCAGGACTACGACAACGCCCGGGTGCTGGAGCATCTTTCCGCCCAGGGGGAGATCCTCCAGCGCGTGACCGTCCATGAGACCTTCCCCCTCTCCCCCGCTCAGTCCGCCGACTTCCTCCGCATGACGCCCATGACCTTCTCCCTCGCCGAGGGCGACCTCAGCGGCCTTGCGCTTCAGGAGATCACCATCCACATGGAGCTGCTGGCGGTCCGGCTTCACGAAAAAGGAGACGCAGCATGAGTTCTATCTTCCGCTCCACCATGAACACCCGCCCGCTGCCCCTTGGCGGCGGACGTTTCCTCCGCAGCGACGTGCCCCTCCATCTGGCAGAAGCCGAAATCCAATGGCTGCTGGAACAGGGCATCACCACGCTGGTGGATCTCCGTTCCGACGAGGAAGTGACCCGGAAACCCTGTCCGCTGCAAAACCGGGAGGACTTCCGTTATTTCCATCTGCCGGTCACCGGCGGCGGAGACACCCCCAAGTCCCGGGCGCACCTCCACGAAACCTACTGGCAGATGGTGGATGCCCAGATGGACAGGATCCTGGAAACCATCCTCGGCGCAGAGGGCGGCGTCATGTATTTCTGCACCGCCGGCAAGGACAGAACCGGCGTGGTATCGGCGCTTCTGCTGCATCGCCTTGGCGCGGACGAGGAAACCATCATCGCCGATTACATGCTTTCCCGGGACAATCTGATGGACATGCTCACCGCCTACGCCGCCGACCATCCGGAGGTGGATCTGGACATCATCGTCCCCCGGCGGGAGAATATGGAGCGGCTTCTGCAGCAGTTCCAGAAAGCGTAAAACCGAATGTAAGAAAAACCCCCGCCGGGCGCACATGGCGTTCGGCGGGGGTTTTGCGTATTTGCGGAATTATTCGGCGTCCTCGGCAAAGAGAGCGGCGTCGCTTTCCAGCAGTTCCTGCTGCTTCTTGAGCATGGCCAGGAAGTTGGTGCGGTACTCGGAAGCGGCGGCCTTCATGTTGGCCAGGCTGTCGCCCAGAGCCAGCTTCTCTTCCTGAGCATCGTCCACGATCTGGCTGGCCTTCTCCTGGGCTTCCTTGATCAGCTCTTCGGCCTGCTTCTTGGCATTAGCCACTTCTTCATCGGCCAGAACCTGAGCGTTGCGCAGGATGCTTTCCAGGGCAGAGCTGGCCTTCTTCACTTCGTCGTCAGAGGACTTCTCTTCCACAGGCTTCACTTCCTGATACATGGGCTGCACGGAAGTCTGAGCAACAGCCAGGTCTTCCTGGGCCTTGCTGAGCTGCATCTGCAGGGAATTGATGGTTTCATGCAGATTGGTCATTTCGTCGCAGATTTCGTCCAGAAACTGGTCCACGTCGTCCCGGTCGTATCCACCGCCCTTGAGGGCAAACTCTTTGTCATAGATATCGTCGATCGTAATCGCCATGAGGTCCACTCCTTTCAAATGTACCAAGAATGATCAATGTTTATGTTCTCCGTAGCGGAGAAGCGTCAGGGGGATCCGGCCTTTTTTGGTGGGCGATCCCACGGTTTCCAGGCGGATTCTTCCCAGTCCCTGTGCCGATATGCTGTCCCCTTCCGAAACCTGCACGTCGGTGCGCAGATTGGGCAGGTGCTGCAGCTTGACCCGTCCTGCGGCGATAAGGTCCGCCGCCTTGGCCCGGGAAAGCCCGAAGCCACTGGCCACCACCGCGTCCAATCGCAGGCTGGCGACGGTGTCGTGAACGGTGCGCCCTTCCGGGGGCTGGATCTCCGGCAGATGGTCAAGCAGACGGGTCTGCAGCTTGACGCGGCCTGCGGAGGTAAGGCTGTCGCAAAGATGCTGAGCCATTTCGTCCACAACGAACAGGATGGCCCGGTCCTCCTCCATGGCGATGTCCCCCAGGCAATGCCGCTGGATGCCCAGGCCCATGGCCGCGCCCAGAATGTCCCGGTGTCCCGGGGCGGACTGATGGGGCCAGATCAGGCTCAATGCGGAAAAGGGGAAGTCTACCGGTTCGTCATCCGGGGAAAAGCAGGCCATCTGGCGCTCTGCGTCCTCGTAGCCGCCGGAGAGAAGTACGCTGACCCGGGCCTGCCTGCCCGCCTGCAGGGCCCATTGGGCCTCCGGGGGCGACAGAAAGCCGGTGAACAGCGGCCGGTACTGCTTGTCCGCCCGCGCTGCCAGCTCGCTGAACCGTCGGCGGAGCAGTTCTTCGTCATGACTTAGGTTCATATCAGAAGAAGAGGCCCAGCAGCCGTCTGACCAGGCCGATGGCGAGGTACAGCAGGACGGGCGAAAAGTCCATGCCCGAATTGGCTGCGCTGGGGAAAATGCTGTAAATCAGCTTGCGGAAGGGATCCAGGATCATGTCCGCATAGGGGCGGACGGCGTCCATAATGCTGCTGTTCGGCGCCACAAAAGACAGGATGCAGTAGAGTAAAATGGCCGTGTTCAGCAGGGAAAGAAGCGTGGAAATAATGGAAAACATGCGCTTGCTCCTTTCAGACCATTACTGGGGATAGCGTGCCTCCCGGTGGCCGGCGTTATTACCGCCCATAGCGGTGGCAAAGGTCACAGGCCGGTTCCGCTGGGTGCCTTGCGCGGCAAAACGCTGGGTAAAAGAGCCGGCGTTGGCCATCTGCTGTTCCTGCTGTGCATACTGGGGTGCGGCCTGCTGGGCTGCCTGCGGCTGCACCGGCTGGAACTGCTGGGTCATCTGCTCCCGCTGAGGCTGCATCTGCTGGGCGGGCTGGCGGGCAGGCTGGTCGTAGCGCTGCTGCACAAAGCCGCGGGTCTCGGGAGCCTTGCCCATCTTCTGAGCGGTGGCGTCCAGGATCACCTTCACGGAAGGCGCGGAGATCAGATAAATGCCCCGGGTGGAAATCTTGTTAAGGGTGCAGCCCAGCGCGTACACCGCGCCGCTGAGGAAGTCCACGCAGCGCTGGCGCTCGGCCTCGTTGGCAATGAACTCCATGTTCAGGAACACGGAAGCGTTGGTCTTGATAAAATCAATGACCCGGCGGCACTGGCCGCAGCCATGGAGGAACAGAATGTACTCCACATGGCCGTACACCATGCCGTCTGCGCCCTGCCGCATGCCCGGGAAGGGCACCACATTGCTGGCGGCGGGGTTCTGCTGGTAGCCCTGCTGGGGCTGCATCTGCTGCTGCGGCGGCATTTGCTGCATCTGCTGAGGAGGCATCTGCTGCATGGGCTGCTGCTGGGCCATCTGCTGACGGCGCATCATTTCAGCCTGCTGCTTCTGCATTTCCTCCTGCTCGGCGTCCACACGGCTGCGATACACCTGCCGTCCGCCGTATTCGCCATCGCCGTCACGCTTGAACGGATCGAAAGCGGGTTGCTGGGGCGCAGCCTGCTGCGGTTCCTCAGCGGCATAATTCATGCCCTGATTCTCAGCGCCGTATACGGGCGCCTGCGCGGCCTGCTCGCCGCCTCCTGCAATGATCCGACTGCTGGCCTTATTGACCCAGTCGTTCATCTTGTTGAAAATACCCAATCCAAGTACCCCCTAAGCAGCCTGTGGATGTCATGATTAACGGTACAACGCGGTACCAACGCGGACCATGGTCGCCCCCTCGGAGGCGGCGATGGCATAGTCGCCGGACATGCCCATGGAAAGCTCCTGCATTTCCACGCCGTCCACGGCAGTTTCGCGCAGCTGGTCAAAGAGCCGGCGCATTCCGGCAAACAGCTGGCGAAGCTGACTCTCGTCCGCATGAAGGGGCATGATGCTCATCAGGCCCTGGATGCGGATGTTGGAAAAGTCCTTCATCTGGCGAAGGAAGGGAAGAACTTCCTCCGGAGGCATGCCGCCCTTCTGGCTCTCGCCGGCAATATTTACCTGCACCAGCGTGGGAAGCAGCCGTTCATGCTCGCCTGCCCGGCGGTTGACCTCCTGTGCCAGGGGGAGCCGATCCAGGGTATGGAGCATGCATACCTTATCTATTATATACTTTACTTTGTTGGTTTGCAACCGTCCAATCCAATGCAGCCTGAATTCCGGCGCGATTTCCTCAAGTTTGGGCAATGCCACCTGGGCGCGGTTTTCGCCAATATCCAGAATTTGCAAGGGTTTGAGCTGGTTGATCACCCGAGGTGTAACAGTTTTTGTCACCGCGATGAGCCGGGCGGGAGCCTGATCCTTGTAGCGGTTTACCTCCAGGGTGGACAAAACCTGCCGTACGTTTCGGTGAAGGATCTCCGCTTCCACGTCGTCCCTGAGCAGGGGATCCATCGGCAAGGGCGATGCTTGCTGCATATCTTCCCTCTCCTTTGTTTGCGTTAGTGGAACAGCCGTACCGTCATGCCGGAGGTGAGCTGTCCCGTCTGAATGGCGGTGATGTAGGCATACCCGCCGGACTGCTCCATCACGTTGACCGGGATGAAGAACTGGCCCTCGGGGCTGTCCGTGACCACGCCGGTGTTGCCGTTCTGGGTGTAGAGGGCGGCCACCGGCACCTTCATGCAGTCCACGTGCTTGCCCAGCTCCGCGGAGCAGGTGCGCATGTACAGCACGTCGGTCACGTCGCCCAGCACCGCCAGGCGCACCAGCAATTCGCCGCCGGTACGGGTGGAGGAAAGCACCTTGGCGTTGACCACGGTGCTGGAGAACTGCTCCAGCACCAGCTTGTAGGTGTCGCCGTCCTTGGGCGTCCAGGTGCTGTCCTTGACCAGCATCAGCACCACGTAGTCCTGCTTTTTCACCAGGCGGTACAGGGTGGTGCGGCCGCGGTTGGCCAGGCTTTCCTCCGGCTTCTGGCCGTTGATCATATTCCTGACCTGGGTGGGCGTGTAGCTTTCGTAATTGCTGGGCGAGAGCGCGTACTCAAAGCCGTCTGTGTAAAAGCTGACGATGCTTTCCTGGTTGGCGCTCTTTTGCTTGATCCAGCTTTCGATGCGCTGCTTCTGGGTGTCCTCGTCGTCGAAAAGGCGGCTGAGGCGGGGCTCCTCGGAATACTTGGAGCGGAAGTAGTTCTGCCGCTGCTCGATGGCGGTATCCAGGATCTGCTCCTGCTGGATCATGTTGCCCCGGGCTCCCTGCACCAGGCTGCGCACCTCCAGGCCCCGGCTGATGGTCTCACTTTCCAGGTGCTCCATCTTCTGGTCAAAGGAGGTCTCGCTGCTGAGAAGGCTCAGCTCAAAGTCCCGGATCTGGTCGCGGTAATCTTGCAGGGTGCGCATTTCGGAAATGCTGTAGCCGGTGGAGTACACATGGCATAGCACATTGTTGCGGTAGACGGTGCTGCCCTCCTGGGCGATGTATTCTATATTCTGCACGCCTTCCTCGTCAAAGGCAACCTCGTTGCGGACGATGAGCGCGTCGCCCCGGTAGGAGGTGCCGACGGTGCTGGCCTCCACGGTGGCGGTGGTGTTCTTGCGGTTCTGGGCCTGGCTCCAAAGCAGGTATGCGCCTCCGCCGATAATGGCCACGATCAGCGCGGAGATCAGCGCGGTCTTCAGCGGCGACGGCCCGGGACGCTTGGGTCCCTTGGGTTTCTTTTTCCGCTTTTGCTTGCCCTGCTGGTTAAACATGTTGGGATGCATGGGCGAGGGCTGCATCTGCTGCATCTGCTGGGGATTGACCGGCGGATACTGCATGGTGGGCTGCTGGTACAGATCCTGATACTGGTACTGCTGCGGCTGCACCGGGGCGTACTGCATGGTCTGCTGGTACACATCCTGGTACTGATACTGCTGCGGCTGCACCGGCGTATACTGCATGGTTTGCTGGAACATGTCCGGATAGGGCTGGGCGGGCGGCGCCTGCTGGCCCATCATCTGGGGCTGCACCGGCTGATACTGCATCGTCTGCTGAAACATATCCTGCTGAGGGAACGGATATTGCGGGTCGGCCATACCGCCCTGCTGGGGCCAGAAATTGCCCTGGTTCTGATAAGGCTGATTTCCGTTGTTGCCCTGCATGCCGTTCCCTCCCTTCGTTACACGTCAAATTCGCTGCTGAGTCTGCGCAGCTTTTCCAGCGCCCTGCGCTCCAGCCGCGATACCTGCATCTGGGACACGCCCATGTGCCGGGCGGCGTCCCGCTGGTTCATCCTCTCCTGAAAGCGCAGGAGAAGCACTTCTTTTTCCTGCTCCGTCACAACGGACAGAGCCCATTGCATAAACTGTCCCTGCTCCACCTGCTCGTAGCCGGCCTCGCTGACGCCAAGCAGCGCGTCCAGCCCGGCGTCTTCATCCTCGCCGATGGGCGTATCCAGGGAGACCAGCTCCGTCTGGTGGCGCACGTTGAGCAGCGCCAGCAGTTCATCGGCGGAGATGCCCATATAGTCGGCCAATTCCTGGGCCGACGGCGTGCGGAGATGCTCCTGCTCGAATCTTTCCTGGGCCTTGCTCATATCGTAGAGCATCTGGCGGGAATTGCGGGGCATCCGCATGAGGGAGCCCTTGTCCCGGATGTAGTTCCGCACCTCGCCGGTGATGGTGGGCACGGCATAGGTCACAAACCGCAGGTTCCGATCCGGCTCATAGCGTTCCAGCGCCTTCAGCAGCGCCATTCCCGCCACCTGTTCCAGATCCTCCCTGGGCGCGCCTCTGCCGGAAAATTTCCCGGCGATGCTTGCACAAAGCGGCATAAACGCCTCAAACAGCTCGTCCCTGAGACCCCGGTCCCGGGTGACGGCGTATTCCTTCAGCGCCTGCCCGTAGCGTTCCTCCGTCATACTTCCACCGCCTCAAACAGCAATGGAACAGGCAATGCTGCAAACACCCCGGCCATCGGAGCAAAGCTCCACCTCAGGCATCAGGGTTTCCAGAATGCCGCGTACCACTTCCAGATCCAGCGGATTCTCGTCAGCCTGACCGGCGTTTCCCAGCGCCTCAAAGCGCAGGCGGAGCTTTTGATCCTCCACCCAGCCGCGAAGTTCCAGGTTTTCCGGCTTGACCGGCTGATGAATCAAACAATCCATGCACTCGTTGACCACGGTCTGCAGATCGCCGATGGTATCGGCGTCCAGCCCGGCCAGAAGGCCCAGGCCGCTGACCGCCATGCGGGCAACCAGCGCATCTTCCTGCCGTGCAGAGGTTTTCAGCACGATTTCGTACATTCTATCCATTCCCAGCATTTCCTCCTCAGACAAAATTCAGCCAAGGATGCCTTTCATTGTAACACAAATGTAATGTTCTTAGCAAGCCTTTGCCACAAAACATTTGCATTTTCTTCCCTTTTCGGCTTCCAATTTTTGTAAGAATTTTTGAAAAATTCCGGATGTCCATGAAAAACCCCTTGCATTTCCCCCGGCAAGTTGCTATAATGACTTTTGCGCCAGAATCCATCCGGCGCAGCACAATCCATGGGGCTATAGCACAGTTGGTAGCGCGCTACATTCGCATTGTAGAGGCCACGGGTTCGACTCCCGTTAGCTCCACCACAAAGACCTTCTCGAAAGAGAAGGTCTTTTGTTTTATGTAGAGAGTATTGTTAAAAAACAAGCGCATAATTGGAATGAGAAAGTGGGCAGATTTACTTAGGATATTAGCACGGACGGTAGCGGCGCATTCGTATTAATTGGTGTATCATCTGCTCTTTTCAAATTGATAATCCTAATCTATTAATTACTCGCCTATTGATTGATACAACTCGACGTAAAAGTGCCCAATATTATTATCATTCTTAAGAATCAAATAATCAATACTCCCGTATCGAAATGATTCTCCCGAATTAAACGTGCCTAAATATGTACCATTACTATGATAAGCATTATATTTCCCCATTTCCTTGGCTGCTGAAATCCCAATATAGCTGTTATCTGTAAATCTGATATATAACGAAATCCCATTGCCATCCCACTCGCTGTGCCGTGTGGAAATCAACGTGTACTTGTCAAAACTGTCTCGCTTTTCTTCTATCGCGTTCACACTATTCTCGATTTCCTTCAAACTCTCAACAGAAAAAATTGCAGCGATCGTTCCATCATCCCGATAATACCATGTCTTTCCGTCCGGATTCGCATACGGACCATCCGAATCATAATTCGTCACTGTTCCATCGATTCCACGAGCAACCGTTCTTCCATCGCTATAAAATACATATGAATACTCCCCTTCTGTTAACGTCCCAACTATCTGTTCATCTTCAGCCAACAGATTTTCCTGTTTATTCACCAACGACTCATCATAAATCTCACCAATCTTATCCATCATATCCTCAGATGTAGGCTGCGTCTTAGTTACCAAGTATTCATTATTATTATTTCTGACAATTTGTTCGAGTTGTTCTAGCGTGTACTCTTCTTTGTTCCTTGTAGAAACATGAGAAAGAATTAAGAGTAGCGCACAAGTTACAGTCAAAAGAACGATGATGAAAAGAATAGCGAACCGTTTTTTCATAGTGTTTTCTCCTCTCCAAACGTTTCTTGCATTATAACATTTGATTTATTGTCAAGTCAACAAGATCATATTTATCAGTAAATAAGAGTATAATGACGTAAAACAGGTAGTCCTTTGCTTGTGAGTAATACCACATAGGGCTGAGTTACGCATACCTCGTCAGCGCGCTACATTCGCATTGTAGAGGTCACCGGTTCGAATCCGGTATGCTCCACCAAACCTCAGTATTTAACTGAGGTTTTTTTGACTTTGTTCATATTTCTGCTATAATAAAGTTATCATTACGCGTAGTCTTTTCCATAGGCGGGATGTAAACAAAGAAATCCGATATCATGAAGGAGAAACTTCTATGAGTTATGCTGAAATGCGGGGTGCTTTATCGATCAAAGATCCCCAAGGATTGTATATAGGATTGCAGCATATCGCACGGTCTTATCTGTTCAGGCAGAACATCGATATTTCTTTTCTGGGCTCGGCAGAAAAGCCCACTGCTGTTGTGCTGAAACTGACGGCACATCCCACCAGTAAAGAGGCTGAAGAACGTGCTATACGGGATCCTAGAGTTACGAGCAGCGAGGCTGAGATTAGAGAAAGGTTTCAAAAACGCAGAATGCTCGCCATGCATATGAAAGCAGATTACTTTGCGAACGCAACTCCAGAGCGCTTTGCCACTCTGCTGTCCCAAGCCACAAGTAGCTTGAATGTTGATCGACTCGCCGGCAGATATGGAACTTTCCATATCTATTACAACAATAGTTTAACCGATAGTTGTTCAGAAGAAGAGTTCTATTCCGGCACTGTGGACTTTACATATAAATGAAAAGAAGATTTAATTTGCTTCGCATACCGGATGTTTCATGCATCGCAAATTTAGGCCTGTCAGAAAACAAAACGATAGATCATTGCGGGGCTGAGATCGGCATGCTTCGGTAGCGCGCTACATTCGCATTGTAGAGGCCACGGGTTCGACTCCCGTTAGCTCCACCATACCGGAGAAATCCGAACTTGATTCCTGTAGGGAATGGGTTCGGATTTCTTCTTTATTTCAAAGAAATAGAATGCTGATGGAATGTTCCATTGGCATACAGAAAAAGCAGGACTGCGATCCACATCACAGCTCTGCTTTTTTCTATGAAAGAAACACTTTACACACTCTTTACCTTCTCAGTATTTGTTTGAAACACTCCGGCAGTATGATTCCATCGTACCCCGAAAGAAGAAAGGAAGGTAGAAAGAATGAAAAAGTTGATTTCCATCCTGTTGACCCTGACCATGCTGATGACCTCCACCTTTGCCCTTGCGGAAGAGATCAATGTCATCTCCCGTGAGGATGGCTCCGGTACCCGCGGCGCATTCATTGAGCTGTTCGGCATTGAGCAAAAGGACGAAGAAGGCGTGAAGATCGACTACACCACCGACGACTGCGACATTACCAACTCCACCTCCGTTATGATGACCAGCGTGGCTGGCAACGACTGCGCCATCGGCTACATCAGCCTTGGTTCCATGAACGATACCGTCAAGGCGCTGCCCATCGACGGTGCGGAGGCTTCCGTGGAGAATATCAAGAATGGCAGCTACAAGGTGGCCCGCCCCTTCAACATTGCCACCAAGGCCGAGGTAAGCGACGCTGTCAATGACTTCATCGCCTTCATTATGAGCGCGGAAGGTCAGGCGGTTGTGGAAACGAATGGCTACATCGCCGTAGCAGAGGATGCTTCCGCTTTCACCGGCGGCAAGGTGTCTGGAAAGATCGTCATCGCCGGTTCCTCTTCTGTCACCCCTGTGATGGAGAAGCTGAAGGAGGCCTACGAAGCCCTGAACCCCAATGTGGAGATCGAGCTCCAGCAGAGCGACTCCTCCTCCGGCATGACCGCCACCATGGACGGTGTGTGCGACATCGGCATGGCCTCCCGTGCGCTAAAGGATTCCGAACTGGAAGCGGGGCTGGTACCCATGACCATCGCCATGGACGGTATCGCCGTCATCGTCAGCCCTGAAAACCCTGTGGAAGGCCTGACCTCCGAGCAGGTGCGGGATATCTACATGGGTATGATCACCAAGTGGAGCGAAATCAATGAATAAGTTCAAGGTTCAGGCTATGAAGGAGGGCGCTGCGAAAGCGGCGTTCACCTTCACGGCCCTTGTTTCCATTCTGGCCGTGGCTCTGATCTGCTTGTTTTTGTTCGCCAATGGCATCCCCGGCATGGCAAAGATCAGCGTGTGGGATTTCCTTTCCGGAGAAAAGTGGAAGCCCGGTCAGGAGATTTTCGGCATATTGCCCTTCATTCTCGGCTCGATCTATGTAACAGCGGGCGCGCTGGTGGTGTGTGTTCCCGCCGGACTTCTGACGGCGCTGTACCTGTCCCGCTTCGCTTCCCGAAAGGCTGCCAAACTGCTTCGCCCCGCCGTGCAGCTGCTGGCGGGCATCCCCTCGGTGGTGTACGGCTTCTTCGGGCTGGTGGTGCTGGTGCCGCTGGTACGGGAAGTTTTCGGCGGTACAGGCTCATCTTTGCTCACAGCCAGCGTACTGCTGGGCATGATGATCCTGCCCACCATCATCACCGTGGCAGAATCGGCGCTGAATGCTGTGCCTGCTTCCTATTATGAGGGCGCGCTGGCGTTGGGAGCCACCCATGAACGCAGCGTATTCCATGTCATTTTCCCGGCAGCCAAATCCGGCGTGATGGCTGGCATCATACTGGGCATTGGCCGTGCCATTGGCGAGGCTACCGCCGTCATGATGGTAGCTGGCAACCGTACCTCCATGCCCAAAGGCCTTTTGAAAGGGGTGCGCACTCTGACCAGCAATATCGTCATTGAGATGGGTTATGCCACCGACCTGCACCGGGAGGCGCTAATCGCTACCGCTGTGGTGCTGTTTGTGTTCATCCTGCTGATCAACGTGCTCACCAGTATCCTCAAAAGGAGGTCAGGCTGATGCGTGCAAAGATACAAGCCAGACTCTACCGGTCCGCCGTGTATGCAGGCACCGTTTTTTCGGTGGGCGTGCTGCTGCTGATCGTGGGGTATATCCTCATCAAGGGCATTCCCAACCTGTCACCGGAGCTGTTTGCATGGGAGTATCATTCAACCAATGTTTCCATGATGTCCGCCATCATCAATACCCTGCTGATGACACTGCTTTCCCTGCTGGTCTGCGTGCCGCTGGGCATCGGCGCGGCCATCTGGCTGACGGAATATGCCCCGCGCGGCAGCAAACTGGTGAAGCTGGTGCGCATGACGGCGGAAACCCTCTCCGGCATTCCCTCCATCATCTATGGCCTTTTCGGCTCCCTGTTTTTCGTTGTTACGCTGAAGATGGGATTGTCCCTGCTTTCCGGCGCACTGACCCTCAGCATTATGGTGCTGCCCACCATCATGCGCACCACGGAGGAAGCCCTGCTGGCAGTGCCGGACAGCTACCGGGAGGGTAGCTTCGGCCTTGGTGCGGGGCGGCTCCGTACCACCTTCAAGGTGGTTCTGCCAAGCGCCGTGCCGGGGATCCTCTCCGGCGTGATTCTGGCCATCGGGCGCATTGTGGGCGAGACTGCTGCTCTCATCTATACCGCCGGTACCGTGGCCAAGGTACCGGGCAGCCTGCTGGATTCCACCCGAACGCTGGCGGTGCACATGTACACCATCTCCACAGAAGGTCTGTACATCGGTCAGAGCTATGCCACAGCTGTGGTGCTGCTGGGTATGGTGCTGCTGATCAACAGCCTGTCTGCGTTCATTGCCAAAAAAGTCGGACACAGCACAACAGGCAAACAGGAGGAAAAGCACTCATGAAAATAGAGATCAACAACCTTGACTTGCATTACGGCAGTTTTCACGCCCTGAAAGGCGTGAATCTGGCCATTCATGAAAAAGAGATCACCGCCTTTATCGGCCCCAGCGGCTGCGGCAAATCCACGCTGCTGAAATGCCTCAACCGGATGAACGATCTAGTGGAGGGCTGCAAAATCACAGGGCAGGTGCTGCTGGACGGCGTGGATGTATACAAGGAAATGGATGCCGCCCTGCTGCGAAAGCGGGTAGGCATGGTGTTCCAGAAGCCCAACCCCTTTCCCATGAGCATCTATGACAACATCGCCTTCGGGCCCCGCACCCACGGCATTCATTCCAAGGCCAAACTGGACGACATCATCGAGCGCAGTCTGCGAAGCGCCGCCATCTGGGACGAATTGAAGGATCGCCTGAAAAAGGACGCACTGGGGCTGTCCGGTGGTCAGCAGCAGCGGCTGTGCATTGCCCGGGCGTTGGCGGTGGAGCCGGAGGTTCTCCTGATGGACGAGCCCACCTCCGCCCTTGACCCCATCTCCACCAGCAGGATCGAAGACCTTGCCTTGCAGCTCAAGCAGGAATACACCATCGTCATGGTGACCCACAACATGCAGCAGGCCGCCCGTATCTCCGACCGAACCGCCTTTTTTCTGCTGGGCGAAGTGATCGAATACGATGAGACCGGCAAAATCTTCTCCATGCCCAAGGATCAGCGCACGGAGGACTACATTACCGGCCGCTTTGGCTAAGGAGGAACACCCCATGAGAAACCGTTTTGACGAGCAGCTGAGCCTGCTCAACCACGAGCTGCTGGAAATGGGCGCGCTGGTGGAAAGCGCCATCCGCAGCGCCACCACCGCATTGGTGAATCAGGATGTGGAGGCAGCCCTTGCCTCCATCGCTGCCGATAAGGATGTGGATCAGGCGGAACGGGACATCGAATCCCTGTGCCTGAAGCTGCTTTTGCAGCAGCAACCGGTGGCAAGGGACTTGCGTTTGATCTCCTCTGCCCTTAAAATGATAACGGATATGGAGCGCATCGGCGATCAGGCTTCCGATATTTCCGAGATCGTCATCTACCTGTCCAGTGAGCCCTATATCAAGCAGCTGGAGCATCTGCCCCTGATGGCGGAAAAGGCTATCCGTATGGTGACGGCTGCGCTGGATGCCTATGTCCGCAAGGATGTGAAGCTGGCGCAAGAAGTGATGGAGATGGATGACGAGATCGACAGCCTGTTCACCACCGTGAAGGACGAGCTGATCACCCTTATCCGGGGCGATGCGGCA
>JAGBDE010000057.1 GCA_017937655.1 Clostridia bacterium
CATCTGGTCAGCAGATTTCAGCTTCTCGGTAACGCCCTCGGCTGCTTTCATCTGAGGAATCAGCAGATCCAGGCGTTCCTGGCAGGCATCGTCAATGCTGTACAGGTGTTTCATGAGCTTGCCGGACAGCAGGAGCTGATTGAACAGGAGGGAACGATGCTCCCGGAGATAGCGCATGCGCATTCTGCCGTACTTGCCAAGCGGGCGCATGTCCTCGGCAGGGATGCCGATGCTGGGCAGGTAGTAGTCTCCACAGCGGCGATAGGTCAGTTTCATGGGGTATCCTCGCTTTCTGCTGCAATAGAAAAAGCAGCTATGGACTTGAAGGTTTCCCTTCAAGCCATAACTGCTTGAATTACTTGTATTTCCCGCGACTCATGACGAGGAGGGGTAAACCTTCCTCTACATAATAACGCCTCGTCTGGGAGGGGTTTTTTCATGCCAGATTTCCCTGATTTTTCCCGGATGATTATGCAAACGTATGCGCAACTTTTTGTCCGATCAACATCTGCCGGTTTGTGGCTTTTCCTTCCATATTGTTGCAGACAAGCGGAAAATGTAGTAAAATAAAGCCATCCACCTGATTCCAGCCATATGACAACACTGCCATTACAGGAGTTTTTTGATGATTTTTTACGAACACCGCGCCGAGGAAGCTTACATGGGCGTGATCTGCGATCACCCCTTTCCTTCCCATGTTCATGACGCCACCGAAATTGTCTACCTGACTGCCGACAGCGCCACCATGTCCATTGCGGACAAGCGCTACCAGCTGTTCCCAGGCGACCTGGCCATCGCTTTTCCCAACATCCCCCACAGCTATGACGAGATTTCCGAGGACGCGGAAGGCATCTGCATGATCTTTGCGCCGGATACCATCGCGGAGTTCAGCCAGACCTTCCGCACCGCCATCCCCGAGTCTCCCTTCCTGGCCCCCGCCGCCCAGGCAGCGGGTCTTCGGGGCATCACCCGGCAGATTCAGGGCCTTTCCTCCGATGAACTGGCCCCGCTGAAGCTGGGCTATCTACACATCTTCCTGTGCTATCTGTTCACCTGCCTGCCCTTGCTGCCCCTGGAAAAGCGGGCCCAGTCCGCCCTGACCTATCAGGCGCTGCAGTACATCTCCGAGCATTTCACCGAGCCCATCTCCCTGGAAAGCGCCGCCCACGCGCTGGGCATCAGCCGGATCCACCTGAGCCACCTGTTCAGCCAGCAGCTCCACATCAATTTCCGGCATTACATCAACACCCTCCGCATCGACCGCGCCTGCACCCTTTTGCAGGATCCCTCCTATTCCATCTCCCAGGTGGCCTACCAGTGCGGCTACGGCAATCCCCGCACCTTCCACCGGGCGTTCATCGCCCAGTTTGGAGTGCCGCCCAACCAGTACCGCAGCCAACTGACCCAGCGGAAAAACATGCTCATGTCCTTCTCCCCCAAGGACAACAAGCCCCCGGAATTCAGCGCCAATGTGTAACAAACCCGGCCCTTCGTTGACAGCGAAGGGCGTTTTTGATAAGATTTTTTTGGTTCCTATTTTTTCGATACAAGAAGGGATCGTTATGGAGAAACGCAAAAGAACAACCATTTCATCATATCTTTGCCAATTCAGCATTCTCGCATATATTTTTGGCTTCTCCTTCCGGCCGTACAGGTAACGGGCAAGGCGATTACGGGCTGTGCAACAGTAGGAGGCTTTATTCTCGGCCTTTTGCTTGACAAAGAAGATTGGCGCCAAAACTGGAGCATTTTGCTTTTGCAAGCAATTTGCGTGATTGCTTTCCCTCTCATTCTTTTCTTTTTTGCTGATAGAGGCGGCGGAGACCTTCCTGGTTTTTTTGTTCGGAATGCCATGCTTTGGTTTCCTTTGGTGTTTTTTTCCTATGCACAACGCAAAAGCGACAGCCAGATTTACAAGGGCGTAAAAACCCTATTGCTTGTGGTGCTGGGCATTACTGCATTAACCACAATTGGCTGGCTAATCATTGGTCCGAAGTATGAAAACCTTTGGGACCAAACCTACTGCCGTTTGTTGGGAAATGGTGCTCAGGATCCCGAAAAACTTAAGCTATATATGCGTCGGAATATCGCCGGTTATGACTTCATTTATGCTTCCGTTCTGGCGCTCCCTATGCTTTGGGTCGGTATTGAAACACATCACGGCTGGAAACGGGCAGGATATAGTTTCCTTCTTTTGATTTTGCTGGTTATGATCGTTTTAAGCGAGTACACCTATGCCATGCTCTATTCCGCTTTGATTCTTGTCATTGTTCTTCTTACATCTGCCATCCGGCGCCTGTTCCGGCTTCGTCCTGGAACGTCCATGTTGCTATCTCTGCTCCCTCTTGTTGTTATGTTCCTTTTGCGCATTCCTCTGCTGCAATTGGCCATACGGATTTTCACCGCTCTGGATATGGCGGTTCCTGCGGGGAATCTGACAAAGCTGCTGCAAATGTTCCAGGGTACTTCCGTTGACGATCACAATCGGTTAGTCTTTTATCAAGAGGCTTGGGAAAGCTTCTCTGCTTCTCCCTTAATTGGAAGCGTTTTGCGTCCAGAAAAGCAACTGAGTTACCACAGCGACCTGCTGGATCTTCTTTCCGGGGTTGGCCTACTCGGTATGATTGTGGTTGCCATCATGTTTATGGTGCTTCAGTACGGATTGTGGAAAAACGCAAAAAAATGCGCCCATTTCCCTCATTTGGTACTGATGGGCGTCATTTTCCTGATTATTTCTGCACTTGGAACCGTTTTCTACAGTCGCGATGTTTTCCTGATTTATGCCGCTTCTTTGTTCCTGGTAGCTCGCGAAAAAACAACTACTCCGTCTGCTGGGCCCGGGGAAGACTCCAACGGAACTTTGCCGAACACAACCGAATAATCACAATCACCGCAAGACCTGCAACCATGGCGATATCCAGCCCGAGTGCAGGTCTTAACAATACGCAGAGAATGGCCCCGGCGATGGCTGCGCAGGCGTAGATATGCTTGACGAAAATGTAGGGTCTGTCTCCCGCGAACAAATCGCGGATGACGCCGCCGCCCACGCCGGTGATCACTCCCACAAAGATGAGCAGGAAGGCGTTGCTTTCATAACCTGCTAGGGCCGCCACACGGATGCCGTACACCGTGAACAGCCCCAGGCCGGCGGAATCCGCCCAAAGCATCAGACGGTCGTAGACATTCTGATGGGCGAAAAGAAACCGGCGCACAAAAGGAAAAAACAGAATCATGGAGATGCCTATGGCCAAAAACACGTTCCGCGGATTGACCAGAGTCGCAGGAGGCGTCAAGCCCAGCAGAAGATCTCGCAGAATGCCGCCGCCCACAGCGGTGGTCACGCCCAGCATGCACACGCCGAAAATATCCATGTTCTTTTTCATGCCCGTCATGGCTCCGCTGATGGCGAAAGACAGGGTTCCCACAATATCCAGCACAAAAATCAGAATATTCATCGTTATACCCTCCCGGGCTCAGTCCTCGGTCTGCCCGGCCCTGTCCTGGGCCCGGATGCGGCCGCAAATCAGCGTGCATACGTCCCCGGCAATCTGCAAAAGTCTGGGATCGCTGACCAACTCCAGCTTCTGCTGAAACCTGGTGGTAATGGCGCCGATCAAAAACGGGCAACCCACCAACCCTTCCTCAATCGGGAAGAACAGCGCAGCCTCCATGGCATCGGAGAAAATTCTGGATTCCCGAATCACGCCACCTTCACGCTTCAGCTGCACGCTGACGCTGCCCCAAGGGAAGCGTTCAGACACGGTAAAATCAAAATCGGTCTTGGGAGGATAAATCCATTTTTCATCCCGGAAACGATTCGTATACTGTTGAATGGAGCCCTGATCCATCATCTGCTCGTCCAACCAGGTGGGTTCGCTGTGATAGAAATCAGAAAAACCACGGTACAGCATATGCTGTACGCTTTCTATTGTCACCTGAGGGTTCCTCTCCTGCAGGTTGATAATGGGCGACGTTCTCTCCTGGCTCTCTTCCCACATACCCAGAGCCTTCATCAGCGCTTCTTGATTGGTACCCACATGAATCACACCGTGATGAATCGCGCCGGAACCCGCCTTATAGAAAGTATTCTGACAATAAATCCGGCCCTGAGAACGGAGCATCACACCCATGCCCGGGTCGGTGGGCATGCCACATACGGCGGCCACCTGATAAAGCAGCTGTACCTGCCGGGCTGCATCAAAATCCTTCTTGGGCAAAATGATGCTGAAACAAAGCGTGCCCTCGTCCTGATAGCTGACGCCACCGCCGCTGAGCCGCCGGGTAATCTCTCCGCCTTGGGCAAGAAACGCATCCACCCGGCACTCCTGCCATGGGTTCTGATTTCTGCCCACCACAACAGACTGCCGGTTCTGGTACAAAAACAGAATGGCCGTGCTGTCCGGCAGAGTATCCATCAGATGCTTTTCCATGGCCAGGTTGCGGCAGGGATCATTCCCACGGGCAATCAGGCAGGCGGTTCGTTGGATCATCGCAGGCAATATCCCTTTCCTTCAAAATTATCCCATTTATTCTTTCGCCATAGGCTTCTCCTTTTCCTCCCCAGCGATGTAACGATCACCCCTGAAAAATCAAAAAGGGGATTGTTGTTTTCTTCTAAATACGATATCCTTTTCGCATCAGGGAAAGGGGGAGCGGTATGAAGAAGATCCTTGCCGGGGTGCTGCTGGCGGCGATGTGCCTTACGCCCCTGAGCGGCCTGGCTTACGTGGAGAGCAACATGTACCTGGAGAACGCCTTTTCCATGCTGGAGGAAGGGAATGTGTTTCTGCAGCAGTACAATGTGCTGGGGGACAATCTGGTGGAGGCCAGGTACCAGCGGGGCATGCCCTACTTCTTTGCCGGCGTGAACGAGGAAGCCGCGTTGAAGGTGCGGGTGTGCGTGCAGGAGTCCAGCTACTACAAGCTGGATAAGCAGTACCTGTACGGCCTGGACTGCAAGGGCTTCACCCGCTGGGTGCAGCGGCAGGCGGGGGTGGAGGAGCACGCGGCGCTGCCGGAGCTGCTCTACCAGCACCTGAACGATCCCCTGCCGGAAAGCCGCCCCGCCAGCGAATGGCCGGACTTTTTCCTCCCTGGCGACCTGCTGGTGGTGGATCACGGCCCCAACCATGTGCTGATTTACATCGGCACGCCGGCGGACTACGGCATGACAAAAGAAAACGCGCCGGAGATTGCGGAGTATCTGGAATACCCGCTGTTCATCCACTGCGGCGCAAATCCGTTTTACACGGACAGATATAAGGAATATATTCGTCAGATGGGCTATACACGCTGCAATCCCCCGGACGGCGGGGTGACGGTCAGCATCATGGGCATGGAGGACGCGCCCCATTACCGGGGCGACTTCCACCGGGACTTCCGCTATTTTGAGGTGTGGGGCCAACCGCTGCCCATCTTTTCCGAGAAGGAATGCCGACGGATGGCATGGATCCCCCAGCAGTAAATCAGATCAGGCTGGTCCAGTCGCACATTTCGCCAAGGATCCGGGCCAGGGCTTCCATGCCCGCCTGGTCGTCCTGGTCAAAACGGGCCGCCTCCGGGCTGTCCAAGTCCAGCACCGCCACAATCCGTCCTCCGGCCCGGACAGGCACCACCAGCTCGCTGCGGCTGGCGCCGTCGCAGGCGATGTGCCCCGGGAACTGGTGCACGTCCGGCACCAGCTGGGTTCTGTCCTCCCGGACGGCTGCGCCGCATACGCCCCGGTCAAAGGGGATGCGGATGCAGGCAGGCTTGCCCTGGAAGGGCCCCAGCAGCAGCTCCGCGCCGGTGTTGATATAGAATCCCGCCCAGTTGAGCCTGTCCACGTTTTGGAAAATGAGGGCGCTCAGGTTGGCCATATTGGGCAAAGGCTCCGGCGTGCCATCCATCAGGGCGGAAAGCTGCGCCCAAAGGGCGGCGTATTGATCCTTCTTGTTCACGAGGGTTTCTCCTCCGTTTCTTCATTGGAATTGCACCGATTATACCACAGCTTCCGCGGGAAAACTGTACAAAAACAGCGGATGTGCATATAATATTCATGGACAGGCTTCCTCATTTTACCGGAAGGAAGGGACCGATTTGACTTTGCTAAAGCAACGGGAAAAGGGTGCGCGCAAGACCCTTAACCCAGGACAGATCCTTGCGCTGGGCTTTCTTGTGCTGATTCTGGCCGGCGGCCTTCTGCTGACCTTGCCGGCCGCCTCCGCCACCGGGCAGTCCCTGGGGCTGCTCAAGGGCATGTTCACCGCCACCTCTGCCGTGTGCGTCACCGGCCTGACCCTCATTGAGGCGGGCGTGGAGCTGAGCGGCTTTGGACAGGCCATCCTGCTGATGCTTATCCAGGTGGGTGGCCTGGGCTTTATGGCCTTTGCCTCCCTGGGCATGGTGCTCATTGGCCGGAAGATTTCCCTCCGGGGGCGGATGCTGCTGGGCGAGGCCATGAACCAGACCAACATGACCGGCATGGTTCGGCTGAGCCTGTGGTTTTTCCTCATGGCGATGACCATTGAGCTGACCGGCGCGGCAGTGCTTTGCACCCGGCTCATTCCTCAATATGGCGTGGGCAAAGGCATCTGGATGAGCGTGTTTACCGCCATCAGCGCCTTCTGCAACGCCGGCTTTGACCTCTTTGGCCAATACAACAGCATCATTGGGTGCCAGCAGGATCCCACCGTGCTATTGACCCTCTGCATGCTGATCCTGCTGGGCGGCCTGGGCTTTGCGGTCATCCTGGAGATTCTGAACCTGCGCAGCGGCAGCCGCCGGCTGAGCCTTCACGCCAAGCTGGTGCTGGTGATGAACGGCGTGCTGGTCTTTGGCGGCATGCTGCTGTTCTACCTGATGGAACGCACCAACCCCGCCACCCTGGCCCGGGAAGGGCTGACGGAATGGGATCGCTGGGTCAACGCCCTGACCCAGTCCATCACCTGCCGCACCGCCGGCTTTGCCAGCATCGACCAGGGCCTGATGAAACCCTCCAGCAAAATACTCAGCTGCCTGTTCATGTTCATCGGCGCGTCCCCCGCATCCACCGGCGGCGGCGTCAAGACCGTCACCTTCGCCGTGGCAGGCCTGATGGTCTGGGCGGTCATCCGGGGCCGGGAGCACATTACCGTCTTCGGCAAGGAAATTTCCATGAATACCGCCAAGCGGGCCGTGGCCATCATTGTTATCGCGCTGGTCATGGTGCTGATCGTCACCTGCGCTCTGACCATCCTGGAGGACGGCAACGGCTTTGACACCCTGGATCTGGCCTATGAGACCGTGTCCGCCGTGACCACCACGGGGCTGAGCGCCATGGGCACCGGCAACCTGCGTGCTGCCTCCCAGATCTTGCTCATGCCCCTGATGTACCTGGGCCGCGTAGGCCCCCTGACCCTGGCGGTGGCCCTGGCCCAGCGCATGAACAGCAGCGTGAAAAACCGGGTCCGCCACCCTGAAGAGAACGTGATGATCGGCTGAGGCTGACAGAAAGGAAGGATTGCAATATGAAAACCAAGCAATATCTGGTCGTGGGCATGGGCCGCTTCGGCACCAGCGTGGCCAAAAGCCTTTGCGAGCAGGGCCACGAGGTGCTGGCCATCGACGGCCAAAAGGAAGCCGTGGACGACATCGCCCCCTTTGTGACCGAGGCTGTGCAGCTGGACGTGACCGACGAGGCCGCCCTGACTTCCCTGGATGTGGCCAGCTTTGACGCTGCCATCGTGTCCATCGGTACGGACACCCGGGCCAGCATCCTGGTCTGCGTGCTGCTCAAGGAACTTGGCGTGCCTTACCTCATTGCCAAGGCCAATGACGACCTCCACGCCAAGGTGCTGACCAAAATCGGTGTGGACCGGGTGGTGTTCCCGGAGCGGGACATGGGCGCCCGGCTGGCCCGGAGCATCGTCAGCCCGTCTGTGCTGGAACTGATGAACCTGAGCGACGATTACCAGATCATGGAAATCATTCTGCCGGAAAACTGGGAGGGCAAGAGCCTGAAAACCCTGGACGTGCGCCGCAAGTACGGAGTAAACATCCTGGCCGTGAACCGGAACGACCTGTTCATGGTGTCCCCCGCGCCGGACATGCCCCTGGAAAAGGACGATACCCTGCTGGTGCTGGGCAAGCAGCAGGACGTGGAGGAACTGCGCCAGCGGTAAGGCATATTCCCCGCAGGAAAGCATATACATCAGCAGTTGCTTTGCGGAAAGGATGAACTGCCATGGAAGAAACCAGAGTGTCCTGGGCCGATCTGCCTGTATGCCAGCCCGTTGACCACCAGGGAAACGAGCACGGCGTGCTTTTGATGCACGGCTTTACCGGAAGCCCCGCCCACATGCGCCGCCTGGCTGACGGCCTGATAGAGAAAGGCTATACGGTGAAGTCCATCCTCCTGCCGGGCCACGGCACCTCCGAAGCCGATATGGCCAAGGCCACCTGGCAAGCCTGGCTCCAGGCCGCCAAGGAAGCGGCCCTCAGCCTGATCAATACCTGCGAGACGGTCACCGTCTGCGGCCTGAGCATGGGCGGCGTGCTGGCCCTGCTGGTGGCGGAGCAGATGAAGGTGGACGCCTGCGTGCCCATCTCCGCGCCCATGGCCGTACAGAACCCTTTCCTGGGCCTGGCGGGCATCGCCGCGCCGCTGATCCCCCGCATTCCCTGGGGTTCCCACCCGGAGCGTCAAAGCCAGATGGACGCGGAGTACAGCTACGGCTATCCCGGCTTCCCCACCGCCAAGGGGGCCGACCTGAACCGGCTGATCAAGCTGGCCAAAAAGAACCTGTTTGCCATCGAGTGCCCGCTGCTGGTTGTCCAGTCCGACGCAGACGAAACCATCTGGCTGGGCAGCGCGGACTACATCCTGGACAACATCTCCAGCCAGCACAAGTGGAAGCTGCAGCTCTCCGGCGTGCCCCATGTGTGCACCATCACCCGGGAAACCCCCGCCATCCTGGACGGCATCGTCCGGGTGGTGGAACACGCAGCCCGGGCCAAGGCCGAAAAAAAGAACGTACTGTAAATCTTGATCGGCCCATCGCCCTGAGGCACAGGACCAAACCCTGCATCCGCCGTGTTTTTTCTGCCTCCGGCTTTCCGCCGGGGGCTTTTTTTGCCGCCCCGGGGCTTGTTACCGCCCGGAAAATGGAGTAAAATACAGGATGAACTATTCCATCCGGAGGATGAGGCAATCATGTCTGAAACCACCAAGAAGAAATCCGCGCTTGCCATGCGCGTATCCACCGGCCTGATTCTGCTGACGCTGCTTGTGGTTGTGCTCTGGCTGGGCGGCTGGTATTTTGCGGCCGTGGCCTTTGTGTGCACCGGCATTGCCATTTATGAGGAGCTGAACGCCCTGAAAAACGGCGGCCACAACCCGGTGTGCTGGACCAGCTACACCGCGCTGATTCTGGCTTTGCCCGCCCTTAAGTTCTTTGAATCCTCCCTGGCCATCATGCCCATCCTGACCGTGCTGGGCTTTGGGGTGGTTTTGCAGGTCATGCGCCGGGAAAAGCCCCTTCTGACTGATATCATGGTCAGCGTGCTGCCCATGCTGACGCTGGTGCTGCCCGCCATGTGCCTCATCGGCATGGCCATCACCGATACCATGCCCCACCTGCGCACCATGCTGCTGGTGACCGTTTTTGCCATTGCCGTGGGCGGCGATACCTTCGCCTACTTTATCGGCAGCGCCCTCCGCGGGCCCAAGCTCTGCCCCAACATCAGCCCCAACAAGACCATCTCCGGCTCCATCGGCGGCCTGGTGGGCAGCGTGGTTTGCTCCATTGCCGTGGCGCGGCTGTTTGCCCTGGGCGGCGCTCAGCCCTATCCTCCCATCTGGGGCGATATCATCGTGGGCCTGCTGGGCGGCGTGGCCGGCCAGGTGGGCGATCTGTTTGCCAGCATGGTCAAGCGGCATTGCAACGTGAAGGATTTCGGGCATATTTTCCCCGGCCACGGCGGCATGCTGGACCGGCTGGACAGCATTTTCTTCACCTGCATCATTGTCTATAGCTATCAGGTAGTTGTCCACACACTTTTAGGATAAAATGTGGATGTGCAGAAGGCTCAGCCTTCTGCCGAGGGTTTCAGGGGCGAGCAGCCCCTGAGTCCCCGTCCGTCCCGTCGCCCCGTATCCGGGGCTTTCTGTTTATCGAAAGGATGTGCCTTCATGACGCAACGTAGGAAGATCGCCGTGCTGGGATGTACTGGGTCGATCGGGTCTCAGGCGCTGGAAGTGGCCGCGCTGCACCAGGACCGATTCCAGATCACCGCGCTGACCGCCTATTCCAGCAAAGAGAAGCTGTTTGACGCCGTTCGCCGGTTCCGCCCGGAGATGGCGGGCCTGGTCATGCCCATTCCCATGGAGGAGATCCCGGAAGATCTCCGGTTCTGCCAGTGGGTGTTCGGCAAGGAATGCCTGACGCTGGCCGCCCAGAGCGACTGCGACGACGTGCTGGTGTCCGTGGTGGGCATGGTGGGCCTGGAAAGCGTGCTGACGGCCCTGCAAAACGGCAAGCGGGTGCTGCTGGCCAACAAGGAGGCGCTGGTCACCGGCGGCCACCTGGTGATGAACGCCGCCGCCAAGCTGGGCGAAAACTCCCTGCTGCCTGTGGACAGCGAGCACAGCGCCATTTTCCAATGCCTGCAGGGCGCCCAGGGCAACCCGGTGGAAAAGCTGCTGCTGACCTGCTCCGGCGGGCCCTTCCGCACCTGGGAGAAAGACGCCATCCGGGCCGCCACCAAGGCCCAGGCCCTGAAGCACCCCAACTGGGTCATGGGCCAGAAGATCACCATCGACAGCGCCACCCTGTTCAACAAGGCCCTGGAGATCATGGAGGCCAAGTGGCTGTTCCATGTGGAGCAGGACAAAATCCAGGTGGTGGTGCATCCCCAGAGCGTGATCCACAGCGGTGTACAGTTCGCGGACGGCGCGGTGCTGGCCCAGCTGGGCACCCCGGATATGAAACTGCCCATTCTGTACGCCATGAGTTATCCGGATCGCCTGCCCACCGGCGGCCAGGAGCTTGACCTGTTTGCTTTGGCAGGCCTCACCTTTGAGCGGCCCGACCCGGAACGCTTCCCCTCCCTCAGGATGACCAAGGAGTGCCTCAACGCCGGCGGCGCGGCCTGCTGCGTGCTCAACGCTGCCAACGAGGAAGCGGTGGCGGCTCTGCTCCGGGACGATACCATGACTTTGGGCACCCTCTACGATGTGGTGGAGGACACCCTGCAAAAGGCGGGCAGCCTGCCTGCGGACACTTTGGAGGACATCCTCCACGCGGATGCCCTGGCCAGGGAAATCGCCCGGGAGCGATTGTTCCGCCGCTGATTGCATATGCTAACCTGACAGACACCCCGAAAGGACTGATGGAATGATTATCCTGTATATCCTGCTGGCCATTTTGCTGCTGGGCATCCTCATCATGGTGCATGAGTTTGGCCATTTTGCGGCGGCACGGCTTTGCGGCATCGAGGTCAAGGAGTTTTCCCTGGGCTTCGGCCCGCCCATTTTCCAGCGGGTCAGCAAAAAGACCGGCACCGCCTTTTCCCTCCGGCCCATCCCCCTGGGCGGCTACTGCATGTTCTACGGCGATATGGACGACGACCCGGACGGCAAAGTCCAGGACGATCCCCGCGCCTACGACCGCCAGCCCGTTTGGAAGCGGATGATCAGCGTAGTGGCTGGCCCGCTGATGAACTTTGTTTTGGCCTTTTTGGTGGCCCTGATGCTGATGACCTTTTTCGCCAAGGCTCCGGACGCCAACACTTACATTCACGCGGTGTATGAAAACTCTCCTGCCATGGAGGCCGGCCTCCAGCCCGGTGATAAGCTGCTGACCATCCACGGGGACAACGTGGAAGCCCTTTCCGCCCAAGACATCGTGGGCAAGATCACCGGCAGCGATCCTTCGCAGCCCATCCCCTTCACCGTGCTGCGGGAGGGCGAAATTGTCCCCCTGGAGATCCAGCTCCGCAAAAACGAGGACACCGGCACGTATTTGATCGGCGTGGAAATTGCAGAATCCACCCGGCGGCTCCGCCCCGGCGAGATCATCCCCGAGGCCTGGGAAAGCTGCGTGTACTACGGCGGCGCCATCATCCGCGCGTTGGGCAAGATGGTCACCACCGGCGAGGGCTTCAATGAGTCCGCCGGGCCTATCGGCATCGTGCAGATGGTGTCCACCCAGACCCAGCAGTACGGCTTCATGGCCTACCTGGAGCTGCTGGTGCTCATCTCCATCAACCTGGGGCTGATGAACCTGCTGCCCATCCCCGGCCTGGACGGCAGCCGCCTGGTGTTCCAGCTCATCGAGCTGATCCGGGGCAAGCCCGTCAACCGCAAGGTGGAGACGGTCATCTACCTCATCGGCTATGCTTTCCTCATCGGCCTGATGCTGCTGTTCACCTTCAAGGACGTGTTACGGCTGTTTGGCAAATAATTGTTCTTTTGATGTATTGACACTTAGAAACACTTTTGCTATAATTCCTCACGACAATCGAACACCTTATAAAGAGCGGTTGAGGGACGGGCCCTATGAAACCCGCCAACCTGCGCCAAAAGCGTGAAGGTGGCAAATCCCGCAGCGTGCAGACGCTGGCAGATAAGGTCAAAACGTATCCTTTTCACGCCCGCCAGCATGCGGGCGTGTTTTTGTATGAACGACTGATTGCCTGCTGAGAGTTCCATTGTCATTGCCCCCCCTTTCCCCACCCCGATGCATGTACACAGGAGGAATGAACCATGCGCACTGTATTCACCAGCGAATCCGTCACCGAAGGACATCCGGACAAACTCTGCGACCAGATCAGCGACGCCGTTCTGGACGCTATCCTTGCACAGGATCCCATGGCCCGCGTGGCCTGCGAAACCTGCGCCACCACCGGCCTTGTGCAGGTCATGGGCGAAATTACCACCACCAGCTACGTTGCCATTGACGAGATCGCCCGGCAGGTGATCCGGGACATCGGCTACACCAGCAGCGAGCTTTGCTTCGACGGCAACAGCTGCGCCGTGCTCACCGCCGTCCACTCCCAGAGCCCCGATATCGCCATGGGCGTGGACAACGCCCTGGAGACCCGCGAGGGCGAGGAAGCTTCCACCGGCGCCGGCGACCAGGGCATGATGTTC
>JAGBDE010000005.1 GCA_017937655.1 Clostridia bacterium
ACGATGTTGCTGCGGCCGATGACCACGGCCTCCTTACCGGCGATGGAAATGCCGGCGGTTTTCAGCATGTGCAGCGCGCCCTTGGGGGTGCAGGCCACCACGCAGTCCAGGCCGCGGGACAGACGGCCCGCGTTGATATCGTGGAAGCCGTCCACGTCCTTTTCAGGGCGGATGAGATCCAGGGCCTTATCGCTGTCCAGATGCCGGGGCAAAGGCAACTGCACCAGAACGCCGTGCACCGCAGGGTTTTCGTTGGCGGCGATGATGGCGGCTTCCAGCTCTTCCTGGGTGGTTTCCGCAGGCATGCGCAGGGTCTCGGAGTGGATGCCCAGACGGGCGCAGGCCTTTTCCTTGTTGCTCACATAGGTCTGGCTGGCAGGATCGTCGCCCACCAAAATGACCGTCAGGCCAGGGTTTACGCCCTTTTCCTTCAGGGCCTCCACCCGGATTTTCAGCTGTTCCTCCAGCTCGGCTGCCATGATTTTTCCGTCAAGCAGTTGTGCGCTCATATGTCCATCCTCCTGTGTCCCTTATTGTTTCAGATATTGCTGCATTCCCAGCCATGCCACGCCGGCGGCGTTGTCCGCGCTGTACTGGCTCTGGCCGAAAACCAGCTGGATTTTGCTCCGATTCTTTTGAAGCCGCTGGCGGGTCAGCTTCCTGAGAAGCTGGGAGGACGCCACGCCCCCCACCACCAGCGCCTGCTTTGCACCGTATTTCTTGCAGCCCGCGTCCAGCATGCGGCTGATGCTCCGGGCCAAAAGGTCGTAGACCTCTGCGGCAATCTGCTCCCGGGGATATGTTTCCCCGCGGATGAACCGCAGCGCCTTGGTTTCCGCGCCGGACAGGTGGCAGAAGCAGTCGCCCTGTTCCATGCTGGCGGCAAAAAGCGCCTCCGTGGGCCCATCCCACTGATTGGCCAGCTTTTCCAGCTCCGGGCCTGCCGGGAAGGGAAGGCCCATCTCCACGCCGATCCGGTCCACCATCTGGCCCGCATGCAGGTCCATCGACCCGCCGATGATCTCCACCCGGCCCTGTTCCCAGAGTACCATCTCGGTGGTGCCGCCGCTGATGTGCAGCGCCACGAAGCGGTCGCCCAAGGGCTCTGTGCCGATGCGACCCGCCGCAATGTGCCCCTGCTGATGGCTGGTGGTGAAAAAGGGCACCCGCAGGGTATCCGCCAGGGCCTGGCCGTAGCCTGCGCCCACCCGGAACACGGGCATGTAGCTGCCTTCCTCGTCCCGGGGCGTGGCGGACGCGCAAACACCCACGATCCTTGCGTTTTCAGGCATTTGCTCGTTCAGGGTCTTCATCACGTCCGCAAATTGCCTTACGTGCGCAAAAACGGCCTCGCTTTGGCGAAGGCCGCGCTGTCCGCTTTCTACAGGCAGCAGCAGGCGGGAAAAGGCAACAACCTCTCCCGCCATGTCCACCGCCGCAGCGGATGTGGTATAACAGCTGGTGTCCAGTCCCAGCAAAACGTCCATGAAATCAGCCTTCCTGCCCTTTGCGTTCAATGGCGCCCAGCACGCCGTTGATGTAGCGGCTGCTCTTGGGCTCGCTGTACAGGCGGGACAGCTCCACCGCCTGGCTGATGGCCACGTTGTTGGGCACATCGTCGCGGTAAAGGATTTCATAAATTGCCATGCGGAGGATGCACAGATCCACGTTGGCAACGCGTTCCAGCGTCCATTCGCCGGTGGAATGCTGGCGGATGATCTCATCCAGCTGATCCTTTTTCTCCTCCACGCCCGCAAGAATCTCCTGGATGAAGGCTTTGTCGTCCTTGGTGAGGCCGATAGCGGCCTTGTCTGCGTTATGCTCGGCGAGCTGCTCCTTTACCATTGCCATGGATTCCTCGCCGGCTTCTCCGCCGGACAGACGTTCATACAAAAGCTGCATGGCAGCCTGTCTGGCCATTGAACGCGCCATGTTCTACACTCCGTTTCCTCTGCTGTTGATTGCAAACTTTCTCTGTGTTATTCGCCCTTCTTGGGCACGACCCGGTCCACGGTCTTGCGGAAGAAATCCGCCTTGTTGTTGCAGGCGCCGCAGAAGTAGCCAACGCCGCCCAGTGCCAGAATCAGAAGGGTCTTCCAGAAGCCCAGGAAAATGAGGCACAGGGCCAGGGCAATGCCCAGAACCGCGCACAGCAGGCCGCAGGCAGGGGTACCAATCTCAAAACGCTTATTTTCCATTATTCTTCCTCCTTATCACTTTCGGCGGACGTTTCTTCCACAAAGGCGTCAAATCCTTCGAACAGGTCTTCGGCGGGTTCTTCGGGGACGATCTCTTCCGCCGCTTCTTCCACGGTTTCTTCCACCGGGGCGACTTCCTCGGTCACTTCTTCCAGGATCTCCTCCGCCACGGGAGCGGCAGGTTCCTCAGCAACCTCTTCCTTCTCAATCACAATGGGTTCAGGCACGATGGTGGGCTTGCGGTTGTCCACCACAATCTCCTGCTGTTCCTTGCCGGGAAGAGCCTTGGGGGCGGCGGTTTCCACCAGCACCCGCACCTCGTGGACTTCCACGCCGCTGCAGGAAACGATGTACTGCTTGATCTGCTTCTGCAGAGCGCTGACGGTGAGGGGAATGTTCACGCCGGTTTCCAGCAGGATGCGGATCTGCACCAGAATGCCGTTCTTGACCCGGTAGATCTTGGTGGACTTCACTTCCAGCTCGCTGTGCTGATCCACGCACTTGTGCACCATGGTTTCCAGGGCCTTCATGGAGATGCTCATGTCGCCGTAATCGGTGCGCTGCATGATGAAGCCCTTCATTTTCTTGCCTTTGAACAGCATGCACACATTATGCAGGCCAAGGATGACCAGCACCAGGCCCACGCCGCCCAGGGCGATGCGCTGCCAAGTGGCGGTCAGCTTGCCTTCCAGCCAGCTCATATCCATCCAGTTGGGGGTAAAGCCAACGGCGCAAAGGCCCAGCAAAATGCCAGCGGCCAGCAGCAAAAGACCGGTGAGGGCGATCACAAAACGATTCCACAGTTTCACTCTCATTGGTTAATTCCTCCTTCAAATCGCGGCGTTCATACAAAAAGCAATGCCAAACCACAGCGAGATATTCGCTCTGGCTGGTATTGCTTTATAAACGGATTTGTTTAGGCTTCCTCTTCAGCTTCAGCGGGAGCTTCTTCCACGGCGGGCTCCTCGTTGGTGGGCTCAGCGGGCTCCTCGACCACAGGCTCCTTCACAGGCTCGGGCTTCACAGCGGGCTTTGCCACGGGCTTGGCGGCCTCCACGGGGGTGTTCAGCTCTTCCAGGCCCACCAGGGTTTCCTTGTTTTCCTTCTCAAAGCTGACGCCCTGCACATGCACGTCCACACGGACAACATGCAGGCCGGTCATGTCCTCGATGGCCTTGCGCACGCCTTCCTGCACGTTCTGGCATGCGGTCTGGATGGGCGTGCCGTACTCAATGATCAGGTAAATATCCACGGAGGCTTCCTCCGTGCCGATTTCCACCTTGATGCCCTTGGTCACGTTCTTGGAATTGCGGGAGAAAACCTCGCTGATTCCGTTGGCGGAGCACATACCTGCAACGCCTTCCACCTCAGCTGCGGCAACGCCGGCAATGACGGCCACCACTTCGTTTGCGTAGGTGATGGTACCGGTAGAATCGTTGTCCTGCTCCAGGGTCAGGGGAAGATTATCCTTTTTAGGAGCCATAGTTGACACCTCCTGTATTTCCTTGGCCAAATGCCGTATTCGTTTTTCCCTGAGGGAAAAACATGCTTCGGCGCATACACATCCTTAGTATAACAGATTCAGCCGAATTTTACAATTACAATACGGAATAATTCTCAAATCCGTCATTTTCTGCCTTAGCCCAGACGGCTGACCATATCCTGAGGCGCTTTGTCCTGCTCAATCTCCCACTCGTCACGGGTTTCCATGTTGCGCAGCTTCACCACGCCGCGGGCCACCTCGTCGTCGCCCAGGATGGCCACGTACTTGGCGCCCAGCTTGTCAGCATACTTGAACTGGGCCTTCAGGCTGCGGCCCTGGTGATCCATATCGGCCCGGATGCCCACGTTCCGGAAGGCCTGCATCAGCAGGAAAGCGTTCTCGGACAGGGACTGGTTGAGGCAGGCCACGAACACCTCGGGGGTTTCGTCCTCGATGTGCAGGTTGTGCTTGTCCAGCTCATCCAGCAGCATCAGCACGCGCTCGATGCCCATGCCGAAGCCCACCGCAGGAATAGCGGGGCCGCCCACCTGCTCCACCAGGCCGTCGTAACGGCCGCCGCCGCAGACGGTCAGCTCGCCGTTGGGGGTGTCGGTGATGATCTCAAACACGGTCTTGGTGTAGTAGTCCAGGCCGCGCACGATGCGGGGATCCACGGTGTAGCGGATGCCGGCGGCAGCCAGGTACTTCTTCAGCTTCTCGAAGTGCTCCTGGCACTCCTCGCAAAGGTTGTCCAGCATTTCGGGGGCGTCCTTAAGCTCGGCCTTGCAGGCGTCCTCCTTGCAGTCCAGGGTACGCATGGGGTTGATCTCAATGCGCTCCTGGCAGGCCTTGCACAGCTTGTCCCGCTTCTGTTCCAGGTATTCCCGGAAGTTCTTCTGATAGGTGGGGCGGCAGCTGGGGCAGCCGATGGAGTTGATACGCACGGACAGATTCTTCAGGCCAATGCGTTCCAGCAGGCGGACCACAAGCACGATCAGCTCTGCGTCGGCAGAGGGCTGGGACGCGCCGAAGCACTCCATGCCAAACTGGTGGTGTTCGCGGAGGCGGCCGGACTGGGGCGCCTCATAACGGAAATGAGGGGCGTTGACGTAGTACATCTTCATGGGCAGCGCCTGGGCGTACAGGCCGCTTTCCAAAAAGGCGCGGACGGTACCGGCGGTGCTTTCCGGCTTCAGGGTCACGCTGCGGTCGCCCTTATCCTTGAAAGTATACATTTCCTTGCGGACGACGTCGCTGCTCTCACCGGCGGAACGGGCAAACAGCTCCGTATGCTCCAGAACGGGGGTGCGAATCTCCCTGTATCCGGCAAGCAGAGCGGCTTTGCGCATTTCGTTTTCCACAGCACGCCAACGCGCGCTTTCCTGGGGCAGTACGTCCTTCATTCCCTTGGGTCTGTTGGTCAGCATTGGATTCACCTCATCATAAACTCTGCGTTTTTTCGCAGACGGTAAAATTATACATGGGATTTGCTTGTATTGTCAAGAAATCCACCCATGACGGATGGATTTCCTGTGTTTCTGTTTGTCACATGTCCAAAAAGCTGAGCTGCTCTCCCTCGTCCCGCTCAGGAAACTGATGCAGATACTGAAACAGCCCGTCCGTATCGTGGCGGATGCCGGCCTCATCGCACAGGCGGGCAAAGAGGGCTTCCAGCTCCCGCCAGTTGGGGCAGGAAAGCTCGTAGCTGTTGCCATAGCGGCGCACGTATTTCTGCTTCAGGCCGGGAAAATGCTCATCCAGCTTCTGATAATAGTACTCCCGGTCGCCCTCCCGCAGGGTCATGCCCATGCCAAAATGGATGATGCCGTACACCCCTGCGTCGGCGCAGGCATCCACAATGCGGCGGATGTTGTCCTCCGTATCATTGATGAAGGGCAGCACAGGACAGAGCCACACCACCGTGGGGATGCCCTCCCGCCGCATCTCCTTCAGCACCCGAAGGCGGGCCTGGGTATTGCATACGTTGGGTTCCAGGATGGCGCACAATTCCTCGTCCCAGGTGGTGAGGGTCATCTGCACCACGCACTTGGCCCGGCGGTGGATATCCCGCAGGAGATCCATGTCCCGCAAGATCCGGTCCGACTTGGTCTGGATGGCCAGCCCGAAGCCCATATCCCGGATGATGGTCAGCACACGGCGGGTCAGCTGAAGCTCCGTCTCCAGGGGGATGTAGGGGTCGCACATGGCCCCGGTGCCGATCATGCATTTGCGCCGTTTGCGTAAAAGAGCGTCCCGGAGCAGTTCCGGGGCGTTCTCTTTCACTTCAATGTCTTCAAAATCATGGGTGAACTGGTAGCAGGCGCTGCGGGAATCGCAGTAGATGCAACCGTGGGTGCAGCCCCGGTACAGGTTCATGCCATTTTGGGCGGACAGGATGCCCTTGGCTTTCACAAAATGCATGTTACTTGGCCTCGTAGACGATGCCCACCACCCGCGCCCCGGTATTGGCGGAAATGGCGGGGCCCACCTGGAACAGGTACACCGGCGGATAGCCGATCTTCCTGGTGGCTTCTTCGATCATCTCGTCCCGGGCGGCGGTATCGGAACCGTAGCCCACGCAGTAGGGCGTGCCGGGCTGCATGTCCGCCAGCGTCATCTTGACCACTTCGCGAACCAGCTTTTTCTCGCCCCGGGCCTTGCCTGCGGTGATGATCTGGTGGTCAAACACCCGCATGATGGGCTTGATGCCCAGAGTCTCGCCCACAAACACCGCCGCGCTGGGGATGCGGCCGGACTTGCCCGCGTATTTCAGGGTGTACATGCCAAACAGGATGGCCTGCCGCTGCAGCTGCCCCTTGACAAGTTCCAGCACCTCGCCCACGTCCATGCCCATTTCCAGCTTCTGGGCGGCCAGAACAGCAGCGTAGCCAAAGCCCATGGTGTAGCTGCCGCCGTCCAAAATGTGGATGGAAATGGCGTCCTTTGCATCGGGGTGATGCTCAAAAAACTTGTCCAAGCTGCCCACGGCGTTGGCGTAGGTGGCGGAGCCCTTGGAGTTGAGCAGGAAAATCAGCAAGTGCTCCGTTCCGTCGGCCCACTCCGCCTTGTACAGCTCGTTGAACTCATAGGGGGTGATCTGGGACGTGATGGGGATGGTGTCGCAATCCTCCATCAGCTGATAGAAGGTATTGTTGTCCAGCTTGACGCCGCTGATGTAGCTCTCCTCCCCCACCGTCACCGGGATGCCCAGGGTGTGGATGGAGTAGCGCTTGGCCACCTCGGCGGGGATATCGGCGCTGGCGTCTGCGCAGACCTTGTATTTCAGCATGTTGCTTCTCCTTTTCTCAGCGGAAGTAGGCGGTGAGGGCCTCCCAGGTGGCGCCCTTGAGCAGCACCCGCAGGACAATCAGCAGCACCAGGTGCAGCGGATAAATGGCATAGCCCAGCCACTTGGGCAGCCGGAGCCGGGTATGGGTGGGGATCAAAATCAGCGGCAAAGCCAGCACCGCCAGGGACTGCAGCTTGCACACCGCACGGAGCAGATCGCCGATGCCGGGCCATTTGAGGAAGCTGAACTCCAGCCCGAAGAACTGGGTCACGCCGCCGCTGCTGGTGCCCCAGAACAGACAGAAGCCAAAGAAGGCCGCAAACAGGCCGGCCTTGTTGTTCCGGGCCAGGTACAAAAGCAGGATGAAAGTCAGGCCCTTCCAGCCGTAATCCACATGGATGAACCCCAGCAGCAGGTAGCACAGGGCGGGCACCCAGATCTGGCTGAGGTATTTGCCCCAGCGGATGCCCTGAATGGCCACCGTGGCAATGCACAAAAGAAACAGGATACTGAAATAGTTCCATTCGTGGTTCAGCGCCATCATGTACAGGGGCTGAGAAACGACGGCGATGAGCAGCAGCCGCAGGCAGTACATCAGCGGGCGGCGGGTCTTGACGTTGCCCACCACCAGGCACCAGGCGTACAGCGGCATGGCAATGCGCCCCAGCACCCGCATTTCCTGCACGGTGGGGAAAAACAGTACGCCCATGTGGTCAATGAGCATAAACACCAGCGCCAGTACCTTCAGAAAGCCTGTGTCCAGGTTTCCTGCCAGCTCCTCGTTGTTCCGGGGAAGGGTTCTTTCCGCAGTGATTTCCATAACGGCCTCACAAACAAAAGATTTGCGCCGCAACAGCCTGCGGCAAGGGAAGTATATCACATCATGGGCAAAAAGGAAACGGCGTTTGCCGCTGACGGGCAAACCGTTTTGAGGGATGTTTCAAGATCAAAAAGCAATTCCCAGTTCTTTGCATTTTTCAATTGCCAAATCATGATCCTGCTTTGCCGCAAGGCAATACCAATGCTTAGCTTGCTCCATATCCCGCTCAACGCCAATGGCATCTTCATAGAACCAGGCCAAATTGCATTGGCCGTCCCGGTCGCCGTGTTCTGCCGCCCGGCGTGTCCAATACAGCGCCTTCGACAAATCCTTTTCCACGCCAAGACCCTCCAAATAAAAATACCCCACCTGACATTCCGCAAGGGGATAGCCCCGCTCGGCGAGAAGCAAATGTCCTTCAAAACACTTGTCATACTGCTTGGATTCCCAATATTTTTCCATCAATTCATTGCAAATATCCAATTCTCTGCACGGCTTGTAATATCCGTTTTCCATGCTTCTACCTCATTGATTCATTGTTTTGCTGCTTTTTCGCATTGCCTCTTGCGCAGGGATGCATCCCCTGCTATAATCAATTTAGCGTACATTTGTTCCCCTGTCAATTTGTATTTTTCCGAAAGAAATGAGGCCGTTCCATGAATCTTGACCAGCTGCTCTCGTCTTTGCGCCAGAACAAGTCCTTTATGGACTGCGTCACCCATTGGCGCACTTTGCCTGCCACCGATGGCAGCTACGCGGATTTCCCTGCCTCCATGGATCAGCGCATTCAGAAGGTGCTGGAAAAGCGGGGCATTTTCCGGCTGTATTCCCATCAGGCGGAGGCTTTCCGGCTGGCCGAGGAAAAGAAGGACTTTGTGGTGGTCACCCCTACCGCCAGCGGCAAAACTTTGTGCTACAACCTTCCTGTGCTCAGCGCCATCCTGAAAAACCCGGACGCCCGGGCACTGTACCTGTTCCCCACCAAGGCCCTCAGCGCCGACCAGGTCAGCGGCCTGTACGATATGATCACCGCCCTGGACATGGACATCAAGGCCTACACCTACGACGGCGATACCCAGGCCGTGGCCCGCAAAGCCATCCGCCAGACCGGGCACATCGTGGTCACCAACCCGGACATGCTCCACGCCAATATGCTGCCCCACCACACCAAATGGGTCAAGCTGTTTGAAAACCTGGAGTACATCGTCATCGACGAGATCCACACCTATCGGGGCGTGTTCGGCTCCCACCTGGCCAATGTGCTGCGCCGCCTCAAGCGCCTGTGCGATTTTTACGGCAGCCACCCCCGGTTCATCCTGTGCAGCGCCACCATCCAAAACCCGGTGGAACTGGCCCAGGCCCTCACCGGCCGGGAGATCGCCCCGGTGACCGGCAACGGCGCGCCCATGGGCGAGAGGCATTTCATCTTTTACAATCCCCCCGTGGTCAACAAACAGCTGGGCATCCGCAAGGGCGCGGTCAATGAGACCCTGTCCGTGGCCAGCATGCTGCTGCGCAACCATATTCCCACCATCGTGTTTGCCAAAAGCCGGGTGCAGGTAGAGGTGCTCACCCGCCGCATGAAGGACGCCACCAAGGACGCCTACGGCTTCTCGCCCAGGGTGCGCGGCTATCGGGGCGGCTACCTGCCCAGCGAACGCCGGGACATCGAACGGGGCCTCCGGGCCGGCGAGGTGGACATGGTGGTCTCCACCAACGCCCTGGAGCTGGGCATTGATATCGGCAGCCTGAACGCCTGCGTACTCTGCGGCTACCCGGGCACCATCGCGTCCACCTGGCAGCAGGCGGGCCGCGCCGGCCGCCGGAAGGACACTGCCGTCACCATCCTGGTGGCAACGTCGGCCGCCCTGGATCAGTACGTAATCGAGCATCCTGACTACTTTTTCGGCGCATCCCCCGAAAACGCGCTGGTGGCCCCCAATAACCTGTACATCCTGCTCAGCCATCTGAAGTGCTCCGCCTATGAGCTGCCCTTCCAGGACGGCGAGCTTTTCGGCGGCGTGGCCGATACCCCGGAATGCCTGGAATACCTGACGGAAAACAACATCCTGCGCCATCTGGACGGCAAGTATTACTGGATGGAGGAGGATCTGCCCTCCGGCGAGATCTCCCTGCGCAGCGCCACCAGCGAAAACTTCGTCATCATTGACATCACCAACCCCGCCCATCACCGGGTCATCGGGGAGATGGACCGCTTTACCGTGCCCATGCTTCTGCACGAGAACGCCATCTACATGCACGAGGCCAAGCAGTATCAGGTGGAAAAGCTGGACTTTGACGCCTGCAAGGCCTTCATCCGCGCCGTGGACGTGGACTACTACACCGACGCGGACATGAACGTGAGCCTGCACATCCTGGACGATCTGGACAGCCGCGCCACCAAGGGCGGCGTGGACGTGACCCTGGGCGAGCTGAGGGTCAGCACCATTGTGAAGATCTTCAAGAAAATGAAGCTGGACACCCATGAAAACCTGGGTTTTGGCCAGGTCATGCTGCCTCAGACCGACATGCACACCGTGGGCATGTGGTGGACCATCCCGGATTCCCTGGCCGCCCGCTATTCCAACGACGAGCTCCAGGGCGCGCTGGTGGGCGTGGCCAATCTGCTGGGCATCGTGGCGCCGCTGTACCTAATGTGTTCGCCCCGGGATATCCGAGTCATCTACCAGGTCAAGGCCCCCATCACCGATAAACCCACCATTTTCCTCTACGATTCCTTCCCCGGCGGCGTGGGCTTGAGCGAGAAAGCCTTCTCCATGCAGGAACTGCTGTTGGAGCAGGCCTTGCAGGTGGTTCAGCAATGCGGCTGTGAGGATGGCTGCCCCGGCTGCGTGGGCCCGGTGGTGGAAGTTGGCGGAAATGGCAAAAAGACCACGGAAGCCGTTTTGAAGGAGCTGTTGGGCCTATGGCAGGACTTCTGAACAAGCTCCGAATGATGGACGCTGCCCCGGCCAGGCCGGCCCCTGCCGCAAGGCCCCAGGAGCAGCGCAAGGTCTACCGCAATGAAACGTTTTTTCCCGTGTCCCTGTTTTCAGACATGGACTGCCTCAGCCCGGAGCTGCTCACCCAGATTTTTGGCGGCGACTTTCCGGACAAGGTCAGCCCGGAGGACATCCTGTTCTTTGACACGGAAACCACCGGTCTGTCCGGCGGCGTGGGCACGGTGGCCTTCCAGCTGGGGCTGGGGTATTTTACCCCGGCGGGCTTTGTGGTGGAACAGCTTCTCATGCACGACTACCCGGAAGAGCCGGAAATGCTCCGTATCCTGGAAGCCCGGTTCAAGCGGTATCCCCTTTTGTGCACCTTCAACGGCAAAACCTTTGACGTGCCGCTGATCCGCACCCGGTTCCTCATGAACCGCATGCCGGAAAGCTCCATCCCCGCTTGCCATGCCGACGTGCTCTACCCCGCCCGGCGCATCTGGAAGCTGCGGCTCAAGCAGTGCAATCTGGGCAACCTGGAAGAGCAACTTCTGGGCGTGCAGCGGGAAAACGATCTGCCCGGCTACCTGGTGCCCCAAACCTATTTCCAATATCTGAAGGACGGCAATTTCGAGCCCCTGAACGGCATTCTGGAACACAACCGGCAGGACATCGTGTCCCTGGCGCAGCTGTTTTTCTTCCTATGTAAACAGGTCAGCCAGCCGGAGAAGATCGCTGAGAAGGAGGACCTTCTCTCCCTGGCCCGGGCCATGGAAAAGCAGGGGCAGAAGCAGAAGGCCGTCCGCTGTTACCGGCTGTGCACCGGCAGCCCCATGCAGGGCGAGGCCTTCCGGGCCCTGTCCGTCATGGAAAAGCGGGACGGAAACTATCAGGCGGCGGTGAAGCTGTTGGAAAACATGCTTCGTCAGGGGGACGACCCCATCTACGCCTGTGAGGCCCTGGCCAAGCTGTATGAGCATCAGCTCAGGGACGTCGACCGGGCGCTGAGCTACACCCGCCAGGCGCTGCTGATGCTGTCCGAGCCCACTCTCCGGAAAGATGAAGCTGTACAAGAAACAAAAAATGCGTTACAATACCGTTATGCCCGCCTGCGCCGCAAATTAAGCCGCAGCGCGGAAACCCCGTAATGACCGATGTTTGGAAGGAGAAAGTCCATGTCTCTGAAAACCACTTTGAAGGCCCGCAAAGCCTATAAACTGCACCACGACGGCAAGACCGAGGAGGCCCTGAAGCTCTACGAAGAGTGCGAGCAGGAGGGCATGCAGGACGTCAGCATGCTGCTGGCTTATTCCGTGCTGCTTCTGCGCAACGACGAGTTCCAGAAGGCCCGGGAGCTGCTGGTCAAGATCCAGCGCTATCCCATGAAGCCGGAGCAGAAGACCCAGCTGTACGTCAACTATTCCGCCGCCGTTTTCCGCATGGGCGAGCTGGATAAGGCCATCAGCGTGCTGGAAACGCAGCATGCCAAGGGCGAAAGCGGCATGGTGTACGAGGCTCTGGGCTATCTGTACGTGGAAGCCGGCGACGCCGACAAGGCCCTGGAGTACAACCTGAAGGCTCTGGAATATGACGACGAGGACTCCGTGACCCTGGATAACCTGGGCCAGCTGTACTACCGCCTCCTGGGCGATAAGGAAACCGCCAAGAAGTATTTCGACAAGGCCATCGAGATCAAGCCCAGTCAGATGGACACCCGTTTCTTCCTGGCCAAGTATGACATCGAGGCCGGCAAGACCGCCCAGGCTAAGGAGACCCTGGAAGACCTGCTCACCGCCCGGCCCTCGCCCCTGAACTATGCCAGCCGGGATCGGATCCGGGAGTTGCTTTCCACCATCCAGTAAGCATCAAAATTGGTTTTCTAATGTTTTTTCACCCAAGCCGCCTTCCGGGCGGCTGTTTTTTTGTTGCAAAATAAGCCTTTGCGCCCTCGCCCATTCTTTGAAAAAAAGCCCGTTTTTCTTTGGAAAACTATTGACATCCCCCCCTCAATATGGTTAAATACATACTGTTTTGAAAGTTTACTATTTCTAAACTTTTTATCAGAACAGACCCTGCTGAAACGAGGTGAATGCGTTGAGGATTGGTGAAAAACTCAAGGAACTGCGCATCCAGCGCAACCTGACCCAGGAAGAGCTGGCTGACCGCTGCGAACTGAGCAAGGGCTTCATCTCCCAGGTGGAGCGGGATCTTGCTTCTCCCTCCATCGCCACGCTGACGGACCTGCTGGAATGCCTGGGCTCCAGCCTGAAGGAATTCTTCGCGGGCGACTCCACCGAAAAGGTGGTCTACGCGCCTCAGGACATGTTCGAAAAAGAAGAGGAAAACCGGAAGATCACCTGGCTGGTTCCCGCCGCCCAGCGCAACGCCATGGAGCCCATCCTGCTGGAGCTTGACCCCGGCGCATGCAGCGTGGAACTTCCCCCCTCGGAGGGCGAGGAATTTGGCTACGTATTAAAGGGCAGCCTGACCCTCCACGCCGGAAGCCGGAAATACCGCATCCGCAAGGGTTTCAGCTTCTGCCTCCACCCGGCCACCTCCCATTACCTGGAAAACACCGGCAGCGGCCCCGCCTCCCTGATCTGGATTTCCAATCCCCCCAGCTTCTGAGCTTATCCCTGCGACGTGCCGCAGCATCCTTATATACGAAGGAGATAACCGACCATGATGGAACAGGAACACCTGATCGACCTGAGCAACATTTCCAAGGATTACGACGGAACCACGGTACTCAGCAATATCAACCTCTACGTGCGCAAGAAGGAATTCGTGACCCTGCTGGGCCCCAGCGGCTGCGGCAAGACCACCACCCTGCGCATCATCGGCGGTTTTGAATACCCCACCACCGGCACTGTCTACTTTGAAGGACAGGACGTCACCGCGCTGCCCCCCTACAAGCGTCAGGTGAACACCGTGTTCCAGAAGTACGCTCTCTTCCCCCACCTGAACGTGCGGGACAACATCGCCTTCGGTCTCAACGTGAAGAACCACAAGATCGGCAAGGCCAACATGCAGCGCGCCCTGTTCGGCAAGAAGACCGAAGGCAACCAGCTGCAGAAGCTGAGCCGCAAAGAGATTGACAAAAAGGTGGATCGCATGCTGGAGCTGGTCAACCTGAAGGGTTACGGCAAGCGCAGCGTGGATCAGCTTTCCGGCGGTCAGCAGCAGCGTATCGCCATCGCCCGCGCTCTGGTCAACGAGCCGGAAGTGCTCCTGCTGGACGAGCCTCTGGGCGCCCTGGATCTCAAGCTGCGCAAGGAAATGCAGCTGGAGCTCAAGAGCATGCAGCAGCAGCTGGGTATCACCTTCATTTACGTCACCCATGACCAGGAAGAAGCCCTGACCATGAGTGACACCGTGGTGGTCATGCGTGACGGCCACATCCTGCAGATCGGCGATCCCAAGCGCATCTACGACGAGCCTGCCAACGCCTTCGTTGCGGACTTCATCGGCGAGAGCAACATCCTCCGCGGCACCATGGTAGAGGACGAGCTGGTCAATTTCTGCGGCGTCAACTTCCCCTGCGTGGACTCCGGCTTCGGCGAGAACGTGCCCGTGGACGTTGTGGTCCGCCCCGAGGATATCATGATCGTGGGCGAGGACATCGGCCAGCTGACCGGCACCGTTCAGAGCGTGCTGTTCAAGGGCGTCCACTACGAAATGATGATTGACACCGGCGACACCGTGCTCAAGGTGCACTCCACCGTCATGCAGCCCCAGGGCTCCCGGGTGGGCATCAACATTGTACCCTACAACATCCACATCATGAAGCCCATGGACGACGTCAAGTCCGAAGAGGAGGCAGAGGAAAGTGTATAATGTTTCTCTTCCCTGGTGGGCATGGGTCATGATGGGCGTGGGCCTGGCGGTTTTCGTGGGCTTCATCATCCTGTCCGTGCGCCGCAACCACGGCGTGAAGCGGAGCCTGTTCGCCTCCCCCTATACCCTCTGGATGATTATTTTCACCGTGGTGCCCTGCATCCTGGTGGCATATTATGCCTTCACCGATGCCAACGGCGCCTTCACCCTGGACAATTTCCGCCATTTCTGGGACAGCAACCACGCCAAGAACGAGCTCTACGCCACCATGGGCGATGAATACGCCGGGTATATCACCCGGGGCACCGTCAACGTGGACACGCTGGTCTACTCCCTGTGGATGGCCTTCCTGTGCACCGTTATCTGCCTGCTGCTGGGCTATCCTGCCGCCCTGTTCATGGCGGACAGGAACATGAAGATTGGCGCCACCATCGTGGTTCTGTTCATCATCCCCATGTGGATGAACTTCCTGCTGCGCACCATCGCCTGGATGAGCCTTTTGGAGGACAACGGCCTGATCAACAGCTTCCTGCGTCTGCTGGGCTTTGAGGGCGTGCAGCTGATGTACAACTCCTCGGCGGTGCTGCTGGGCATGGTGTACAACTTCCTGCCCTTCATGGTCTTCCCCATCTACACCAGCCTGAGCAAGCTGGATCCCAAGCTGGGCGAAGCTGCCCAGGATCTGGGCTGCAACGAATGGCGCACCTTTACCCGGGTCACCGCTCCCCTGAGCCTGCCCGGCGTGATCAGCGGCATCACCATGGTGTTCATGCCCTCCGTCACCACCTTCTTCATCCCCCGTATTCTGGGCGGCGGCAACACCATGATGTTCGGCGACCTGATCGAAAGCAAATTCCTGACCGAGGGCAACTGGAACGTGGGTTCCGCCCTCAGCATGATCATGATGATCCTGATTCTGCTCAGCCTTGGCATCCTGCGCAAGGCCGACCCTGAAGGCGAAGGAGGCGGTATTGCATGAAGAAGCCCCAGCTGTGGTACAAAAAGCTTTACCTGGGCCTCATTCTTATCTTCCTGTACGTGCCCATTGTGGTCATGATCATCCAGAGCTTTAACGCCGGCAAGAGCCGCGCAAAGTGGGAGGGTTTCTCCTTCCGCTGGTACGGCGAACTGTTCCAGGACCGCTCCATCATGCAGGCCCTGCAGGTGACCATCCTGGTGGCCGTCATCGCCGCCGTGGTGGCAACCATCCTGGGCACTCTGGCCGCCATCGGCATTTACAGCATGAAGAAGCGGCCTCAGGCCCTGATGATGACCATCACCAACATCCCCATGACCATGCCGGACATCGTGACCGGTATCAGCCTGATGCTTCTGTTCCTGTTCACCAAGGTGGAGCGCGGCTTTGTGACCATGGTCATGGCCCACATTACCTTCAACACGCCCTACGTCATATTGTCCGTCATGCCTAAGCTGAAACAGATGAACAAGCACAGCTACGAGGCTGCTCTCGACCTGGGCGCATCCCCCACCTACGCGCTGACCCACGTGATCATTCCCGAGGTGCGGCAGGGCATCATCACCGGCGCCATGCTCAGCTTCACCCTCTCCCTGGACGATTTCACCATCAGCTACTTCACCACCAGCCCCATGGTGCAGAATCTGTCCACGCTGATCTATTCCAAGGCCCGCATCGGTATCGACCCCACCCTGAACGCCCTGAGCGCGCTCATGTTTGTGGCGCTGCTGGTGCTGCTCATCATCGTCAACCGCCGTACTGCTGAAAGCAAGGCGTGACATATTTTACTTTTGGAGGTACTGCAATGAAAAAGGTTCTTGCCATCCTGCTTTCCCTGGTTATGGTCGTTCTTCTTTCCTCCTGCGGCTCCGCTCCCCAGAGCAATGTGGTCAACGTTTACAACTGGGAAGACTACATCGACGAGTCCGTTCTGGAGCAGTTTGAGAAGGAAACCGGCATCCACGTCAACTACATGAACTTCACCACCAACGAGGACATGATGGTGCAGGTCCGCGCCAACCCCGGCGCCTACGACGTCATCTTCCCCTCCGAGTACTGCGTGGAACAGCTGATGGCTGAAAACCTGCTGGCGGAGATCAACTACGACAACGTTCCCAACATGAAGTACACCCTGGAAAACCTGCTGAACCCGGACTACGACCCGGACAACAAGCATTCCGTTCCCTACATGTGGGGCACCGTGGGCATCCTGTACAACACCAAGATGGTGGACGAACCCGTTGACAGCTGGGCCATCCTGTGGGATACCAAGTACATGAACAACGTGTTCATGCTGGACTCCATCCGCGACACCATGGGCATCACCCTGAAGTACCTGGGCTACTCCATGAACACCCGCGAGCCCGTGGCTCTGGAAGCCGCCAAGGACAAGCTGATTGAGCAGAAGAAGTCCGGCGTGGTCAAGGCCTACCAGGTGGACGAAACCAAGGACAAGATGGTGCAGAACGAGGCCGCCCTGGCCGTGGTCTGGAGCGGCGACGCCCAGTACGCCATCGACCTCAATCCCGATCTGGCTTACGCCATCCCGAAGGAAGGCAGCAACGTGTGGGTGGACTGCATGGTCATCCCCTCCACCGCCAAGAACAAGGAAAACGCTGAGAAGTTCATCGACTTCCTCTGCCGCCCCGACATCGCCCAGAAGAACTGCGAAGAAATCTGGTACTCTTCTCCCAACACCGGCGCCATCGAGCTGATGGGCGAGGAATACACCAGCAACACCACCATGAATCCCCCCGCTGAAAGCCTGGCAAACTGCGAATATTTCCACAGCATTCAGGACTTCATCGCTTTCTACGAGGCCCTGTGGGGAGAAGTGAAGAACGCCAAGTAATTTAGTCAATACAAAACCCCCACCTTCCATCACGAAGGTGGGGGTTTTTGTTCGTTTAGATGCCGTACAGATGGTGGCCCCTGTAAACCAGCACCACCTCTGTATCCTTCTGAATGCCATAGCAGGCAAAGGTATATTCCTGCTTTTCAAAGGGGACGCCTTCCCGGTCATCGCGGAAAAACCAGGCAGAACATTCCAAATCCTCCATACCCATAGACGACAGAACGTTTTGATTCAGTTCCACAGGTACCGGAATTTCCTTCACGCTTGCCGGTTCTGCTATCCAATCTTTCGGGACATTCCATCCATCAGCGGGCAGAGTGAAGACCGCGATCTCGTAACCATCCACATACTGCAAAAAGTCCGTAAAGCTATCATACGCCTTGCATTTGAAACCGCTTCCGTTTTCCAGTCCCACAGCCTGGAGCAGGCTGCGGCATCGGATGTGCCGGGTGATGCCGACGGACAATGTCACCAGCAAAGCGGCAACCAATACCACAATCAAAACCCTTTTCAAACGCCTCATAGACGGTTCTCCTCTTCAGGCTTCTTCGCCAGATACAGAATATAAGTATCGTTGAACACAATCTTGTCCCCCGCCTGAAGCACCGCCTCCCGGAGGCCGCCAAAGAACTGGCTTCTGTACGGCTCGGGGATCACAATGTGGTCGCAATGGGTGCCGGAGTAGCCCACGTATTCGTCGGCGGTCATGACCCGGGCGCCGGAATACTCCCGCTTCTCAAAATCCACATAGCCGTAGTCCGGGGCGTTGGTATAGGTGAACTTCTGAGAGTACTTCTCCTGGGGTTGATAAAACCGGTCATACACCTGCTGGATTTGCTGGTACAGGGCCTCGTTGGAGGAGCGGTACTCGCTGCGGGTCAGCATCATGGCCAGCGTGCCGCCCGGTTTCAGCATGCGGAAGGTCTTGGAAAAGGCGATGTCCTCCGGGATCCATTGGATGGTGGCGGCGGAGTAGATCATGTCGAACTGACCATCGGGAAAATCATGGGTGATGAAGTCATCACAGACGATGCTGAAATTGGGCATGTGGCCGAACTTCTGCTGCATCTTGTCCGCCAGGTGCTCCCCCAGCTCGATGGCCAGATAGTTGCATCCGGTGCGAAGGATGGGCTCCGTGGCCTGGCCGGTGCCGGGGCCAAGCTCCAGCACGTTTTTCCCCGGGCCGACGCCCGCGTAATCAATCAGTTCCCGGAACAATTCCGGGCTGTAGTGGGGCCGATAGCGGTCAAACTGCTCAGGGATGGTGTCGAACACTTTTCTGAATTCCATAAGCATCTCCGTCACATCACGCCCCGGAAACCCTTGCCGATGATCTCCGTGGTGTTGGTAATCAGAATGAAGCAGGAGGGATCCACCTGCTTGGCAAACTGGCGCAGGCGCACGGCCTGGGCGCGGCTGACGGCGGTCAGCAGCACGGTTTTGTCCTCATGGGTGAATGCGCTCTCGCCCTCCATGCGGGTGGCGCCCCGGTGCAGATCCTTCACAATGAAGTCAATGATGGGCTCCGGCTTGGTGGTGATGATCTGGAAATACTTATGCACGGCAATGTTTTCCAGCACCATATCCACGATGACGGACTTCACCGCCAGGCCCAGGATGCTGAACAGGCCGGTTTCCACGCCGAAGGCCACGGCAGCCATCAAAGTGATGGCAAAGTCCACAAACAGCAGGCTTTGGCCGATGTTGATGTTGGTCTTCTTTTTCAGGATCATGGCCACGATGTCGGTACCGCCGCTGGAGGCCTGCATGTTGAACATGATGGCGCTGCCAATGGCGGGCAATGCCACGGCGAAGATCAGCTCCAGCAAAGGCTGGCTGGTGAGGGGGCCGTCCAGGGGGTAGACCCGTTCCAAAAGCCAGATCACGCCGGACATCAGCAGACTGACGTAGGCGGTGCGCACACCAAAGGACTTGCCGAACACCAGAAAGCCCAGCAGCAATAGCAGCTGGTTAATGATGAACACAAAGGTACCCGGCGTCATCCCGGGAAAATAATGGCCCAGGATGATGGAAATGCCGCTGACGCCGCCGGTGGAGAAATGGTTGGGGAACTTGAAAAAGGCAATGCCGATGGCCATCAGCAGGGTGGCCAGGGTCAGCCAGGCGTATTCCTTCAGGGTCTGTTTCACGGGAAGCTTTTCCTTTTGCGCGGTTTGCATGTTTCATCCTCCCCTTGCATGCATCAGAGGGTAAACTCTACCTTGACCACCCGGCCGATAAAGCTCACGTCCGGCAGGGAGCAGACGTCGCTCTGGTACTCCCGGTCGTAGCTCTGCAAAAGCACGTTCATAGCGTCCAGTTTCTTGATCTTGCGAAGGCTGCGGCGGCCGTCCTTCTCCACCAGCATGATGGCTCCGTCAATGGGGCTGGCGGAGGGCACCACGAAGCAATAGTCGTCCCGCATGATGCGGAAGCCCCGCATGCTGTCGTCCGGGGCGGAGATGTAGAACACCTTGTCCGGAGACGCGCCTTCGATCTTGCCGTCCAGAATAGGCACCAGCCGGTGATCCACTTCCTTCATGACGGCGTTGTACACGGGCACCCGCTTCAGCACGCTGGAAAGCGCGTCCAGCCAGACGCTGCCGGAAACGCTCTTTTCCTTCTCATCATCGCCGGAGGTGGAGTAGACCTTCTCCGTTTCCTCCCGGCGGGGCTTGGGGGCGGCCTTGGGCACGGTGGTGTTCAGGTCCACCGTGGCGGCAATGTCCTCCAGGCTGAAGCCCACCTCGTTGTGCTCGGTCAGGCCCATCTTTTTCAGGATGCGGCGGGCCTGGTCGTCCTGGATGATGCGGGTGCCGGCCTCCACGTCCTTCAGATATCCTTCGCTGACGCCGCCCAGCTTAGCCACCTGCTTCAGCGTCATGTTCCGCCGAAGGCGCTCCGTGTGCAGCAAATCTCCCAAACGGCTCATATGTTTCTACCTCGTTTCGTTTTATGTAAGCTGTTTTTCGCTCCAAAAGGCACATAGATTATACATCATCCGGGCCCGTTTATCAACGGAGAAGGTTTTTGACACTTTTTTCACAAAAGTAACAGAATTTTTCTGTCTGGGGCTTTTTCCTTTTGGGAAAATGTGTTATAGTATGCTCGTATGTGTCCGCATCACAGACAATGTTGGATAAGGAGGATACAATCATGCAATATTCAAGAGAAGTCGAGGAAATGGTATGCGTCAAGAAGGGCCCCAATCACGGCCCTGCCCCCATTCCCGAAGAGGGCAAGTGGGTTCAGAGCCGCGAGATTAAGGACATCAGCGGTTTCACCCATGGTGTGGGCTGGTGCGCTCCCCAGCAGGGCGCCTGCAAGCTGAGCCTGAACGTGAAGGAAGGTATCATCCAGGAAGCTCTGGTGGAAACCCTGGGCTGCTCCGGTATGACCCACTCCGCCGCTATGGCCGCTGAAATCCTGCCCGGCAAGACCATTCTGGAAGCCCTGAACACTGACCTGGTTTGCGACGCCATCAACACCGCCATGCGGGAACTGTTCCTGCAGATCGTGTACGGCCGCACCCAGAGCGCTTTCTCCGAGGACGGCCTGTCCATCGGCGCCGGCCTGGAAGACCTGGGCAAGGGCCTGCGCAGCCAGATCGGCACCATGTACGGCACCCTGAAGAAGGGCGTGCGTTACCTGGAAATGGCCGAGGGCTACGTGCTGAAGATCGGTCTGGACAAGGACCATGAGGTCATCGGCTATCAGTTCGTGCATCTTGGAAAGATGATGGAAGCCATCAAGAAGGGCGTCGATCCCAAGGAAGCCTACGAGAAGAACGTCGGCACCTACGGCCGCTTCGCCGAGGCTGTGGAATACATCGATCCCCGTCATCAGTAATCCGAATTTGATAAGAGGTGAGTAGAAATGGCTACTTTTGAAGGATACGAGAGAAGAATCGAAAAGATCAACAAGGTTCTTGCCGAGTATGGTCTTGCCGATCTGGACCAGGCCGCTCAGTTCGTGAAGGACTACGGCGTGGATGTTGATTCCATCGTTCGCGGCGTTCAGCCCATCGCTTTTGAAAACGCTGTTTGGGCCTACATTCTGGGCGCTGCCATCGCCATCAAGAAGGGCTGCAAGAGCGCTGCCGACGCCGCCAAGGCTATCGGCGAAGGCCTGCAGGCTTTCTGCATCCCCGGCTCCGTTGCTGACCAGCGCGCTGTTGGTCTGGGCCACGGCAACCTGGGCGCCATGCTGCTGAGCGAATCCACCAAGTGCTTCGCTTTCCTGGCTGGCCACGAGAGCTTTGCTGCTGCTGAGGGCGCCATCGGTATCGCCCGCACCGCCAACAAGGTTCGCAAGGAGCCCCTGCGGGTTATCCTGAACGGCCTGGGCAAGGATGCTGCTTACATCATCAGCCGCATCAACGGCTTCACCTATGTGCAGACCCAGATGGATTACTCCACTGGCGAAGTGAAGATTGTGAAGGAAACCCCCTACTCTGACGGCGAAAAGGCCAAGGTTCGCTGCTACGGCGCCGACGACGTCACCGAGGGCGTGGCCATCATGCGTCTGGAAGACGTGGACGTTTCCATCACCGGTAACTCCACCAACCCCACCCGCTTCCAGCATCCCGTTGCCGGCACCTACAAGAAGTGGGCTGTTGAGAACGGCAAGAAGTACTTCTCCGTGGCCTCCGGCGGCGGCACCGGCCGTACCCTGCATCCCGACAACATGGCCGCTGGCCCTGCCTCCTACGGCATGACCGACACCATGGGCCGTATGCACAGCGACGCTCAGTTCGCCGGTTCCAGTTCCGTTCCCGCTCACGTGGAAATGATGGGCCTCATCGGCATGGGCAACAACCCCATGGTTGGCGCTACCGTCGCCGTGGCTGTTGCCATCGAGGAAGCTGCCAAGTAATCACGGTTTTTTCAGGAGTCTGTCCCATGGACAGGCTCCTTTTTCTTTTGACAAAAGACGGCAAAAAGAGTATATTCTTGCCATCATAAACTCGGAGGGATTCTCATGTTTGAAAACATCGGTGGAAAAATCAAATCCCTGGCGAAAGTCATCTGCTGGATTGGTATTATTGCTTCTATTATCGGCGCCATTGCTATTTGGGCGGCGGGCGACCGCTGGAACCCCACGTTCCTCCCGGGTCTGCTGACGCTGGTGGTCGGATGCCTGGGCTCCTGGCTGGGCTCCTTCTTCACCTACGGCCTGGGCGAGCTGATCGAAAGCACCCAGCAGAACGCCTACACCAACACCCAGATCCTGGAACACCTGCGCAAGAACGGCGAAAGCGGCAAGAGCAGCAGTAAGTCTGACCCCTCCCCCGCCCCCACGCCCTCTTATTTCAGCCGGCCTCATACCACTTCCAGCGGCACCACCAGCGGATGGCGCTGCAAGCAGTGCGACACCCTCAACGCCGCCACCAGCCTGTACTGCAAGGACTGCGGCACCAGCAGATGATCACCCTGCGGCCCGTCACCCCGGAAAATGAGGCCGATATTCTCTGCCTGCAGGTGGCGGAGGGCCAGCGGCATTTTGTGGCCGATAACCGCCGCAGCCTGGAGGAGGCAGCGGCCTGCATCCGTGCCGGAGGAAGCGCTTTCCCCTTCGGCATCTATGACGGTGACCAGCCCGTGGGCTTTCTGATGGTCGGCTTTGGCGTGGATGACGACTGGCTCAACCCGCCGGAAATCGCCCATGGGAGCTACAACATCTGGCGGCTGATGATCGACCAACGCTGTCAGCGCAAGGGTTACGGCCGACAGGCGCTTCAGCTGGCGCTGGACTTCATCCGCAGCTGGCCCTGCGGCAAGGCCGACTGCTGCTGGCTCAGCTATGAGCCGGAGAATGTGGTGGCCCGGGAACTGTACCGCTCTGTGGGCTTTCAGGAAACCGGTGATATGGATGAAAACGAGATCATTGCAGCTTTACGGTTGTAAGCAAAAAGCAGGGAAATCCCCTGCTTTTTTTATTGAGACAAAACGGTTTTCTTTGGGTTCTTTTCTTTTGACCCAAAAAGGAACCCCCCGGCAGGGCCGCCAGAGGCAAAACATTAATTCCTCTGCACCCCAAACACGCCCACAATGATCACTCCGGCGGCCAGCAGCGATACCCAGGTTATGCTCTCGCCCAGGAACACCACGCCCGCGTATACGGAAAGGATGGTGGTCACGTTGCAGAAGGCGGTGGTTTTGCTGACCGGCAGCATCGTGGCCGCGTAGTTCAGGCACATGAATGCCAGGATGGAGGAAAACAGGCTCAGGTAGACCATAGCCAGCAGGAAGCCGCCGTTCCGGGCGGGGGCCAGGAGCAGCGCGCCGTCGCCCCGGGTTTCAACCAGGGCCAGGGCGGTGAAGACCAACGCCGCCACCAGCATCATCACGTAGGTGCGCTCCAGGGCGGAAAACCGGGCGGACAATTTGCGGCTCATGATGTTGAAGGCCGCGCCACAGGCCACCGCGCCCACCAGCAGCACAACGCCCAGGGGACGGATCTCGCCGCCTGCGCTCTGCTGCAGGGTCATAACCACCACGCCGGCAATGGACAGAAGCGAAAACAGCACCTGCTGCCAGGAGGGTCTCTCGCCCACAAACAGAACGCCTGCGCCCAGCGCCACAATGGGAATCAGCGCAATGATGACCCCGGAAACCGTGGCGTTGGTCATGGAGATGCCGTAGCTTTCGCACAGGAAATACAAAACAGGCTGGACAAGGCCCAGCAAAATCAGCGTCCCAGCCGACTTCCAGGGAATGTCAAACCGGAGCCAGTCCTGCCGCCCGGTGCGCCGCGCCCAGACGGCCACCAGGTTCAGCAAAAGGAAGGCCCCGCAGAAGCGGTACATCAGCATCACAAAGGGCGAGGCCACCTGCAGAGCGATGCGGGAAAACATGAAGCTGAAGCCGAAAATACCGTTGCCGATGAACGCCGCCAGCGTGGCAAAAAGCTGGCGGCGCTTTTGTTTTGCGTCCATCATAAGCACTCCTCGATGGCCCCGGCCACCTGTCTGGCCACGATGGCGTTGCCTTCGTCGTTCAGGTGCAGGTGGTCGCCGCTGTCATAGGTGGCCATTTTGTCGTGCATGGTGGCAAAGAGGTCGTCCACGGAAATGCCGTGGCGGTCAGCCACTTTGCGAATGATGTCATTGTAGGCGCGGATGCCGGCGGTGTCCGGATCGGTGGTGGGCATGGTGGTGGCAAAGACGATCTTCACGCCGGGGAACAGCTTCTGAAGCACGATCACCGTGCGCTCCACCGCGCTTTCGTACTCCTCCGGCAGGGAAAAGGGCCGGCCGATGTGGTAGTCATCGCCCAGATCCCACAGGCCGCAGTTCCAATGAACCACGTCCGGCTTGGGAAACTCATCCAGCCAGAAACGCAGGGAATTGAGGGTATATCCGGCCCAGCGGCCGTTCTCCTTGGGGCCGAAAACCTCCGCCCGGCCCTCCAGCTCCGCCCGCACAAAGGGTTCGTAGCCCATGCGGCGGGAATCGCCCAGGAGCAGCACTTTCTTTTGTTCAGACATACGTTTCTCCTTTTGTCAGCTCAGTTTGATGTCCAGCCAGCGGCCCTGCTTCAGGCGGCGGGCCATCAGCCGGTCCCGCACGATGGAATCGATCAGGAAGGCGATCCACGGGGCCATGACGGCAATGTCCCACTGGGGCAGCCAGGCAGCCACGGGATAGCAGAAAAACCAGGTGAGGATGGGCCGAAGCAGCGCCACGCTGACCAAAGCACAGATTGCCACAAACTTGACGTCGCCTGCGCCGCGCAGCGCGCCGGACAGGATGACCCGGCCGTTCTGGGGCATCAGCGACAGAATGACCACGTACAGGGACGCCGTCACACCCCGGGTGATCTCCTCGTCCGTGGTGAACAGCAGGGCGATCTGCCTGCTGGTCAGGGCGATGACCAGCATCAGCCCGAAGGACACGCAAATGCCGATGCGGTACGCCACGCCTGCGTGGGCCATGGCCAGATCCTTCCGTTTTGCGCCCAAGCTCTGCCCCACCAGCGACGTGCCCGCGGTGCCGACGCCGTCCCCCAGGGTGAAGGACAGGGATGTGACCTGGGACACGATCTGGTAGGCCGCAAAGGCGTTGGTGCCAATGCCCGCAATGAGCCGGGCCAGCATCAAAAAGCCCACCCGGAGGCACACCGCCTCCACCATGGAGCTGGCGCCCACCTTGGTCAGGCCGCTCAGGGTGGTTTTGTCAAACCGGGGGCGGGTCAGGTGATAATAGCTGCCGTTGCGCACCACGGTGAAAATGCAGATCAGGCTGGCGGCAATGGTTCCGCAGGCGGTGGCGATAGCCGCGCCCCGGACGCCCATGGCCGGGAAGCCCAGCTTGCCGTTGATGAGCACGTAGTTGAGGCACACGTTGATCAGATTGGCGGTGATGTTGGTGACCATGGTGACCCGGGTCTTGCCGATGGCCCGCATGGCCGCGCAGATGCACAGCTGCCAGCAGGACGGCAAAAACGCCAGGCTGATGATGCGGAAATAGTCCACGCTGAGGGCCAGGGTGTCCTCGTTGGCGCCGCCCAGCTTCATCAGGGGCACCGCACCAAAATAGCCGATCAGCGTCATCAGCACGCCGATGACCGTGATAATGGCCAGGGACTGGTTCAGGCAGGCGTTGGCCCCGGCGTTGTCGTGAGCGCCCTTGCGGCGGGCGCATAGGGCCGTGGTGCCAACGCAGAGGGCCTGGGCCAGGATGAGCATAATCATGCGGGGCTGACTGGTGAGGCCCACCGCAGCGATGGACGCCGCACCCAGCGTGCCCACCATCATGGTATCCACGGAGCCGATAATGCTCATCAGCGCGCCCTCCACGGTGGAGGGCCAGGCGATGGAAATGGTCTTTTTGTACAAATCTTTCAGCTGGGGGGTCTCAATGCGGTTGCCCTCATGATCCTTCACGCCCAGCAGCTTTTGGAATAAATCCATGTGCATCCCTTCCGGAAAAATAGTAAGCATTATGTTTCAATTATAACACCCGGCAGCGTTTTGTCAAACGTCCGCCGGGCAGGAAATGGCAAAAAAGCCGATCAATTTTCTTCCTTCAGCTGGATCAGCCGGACGCCTCTGCGGGCCACATAGCTGGCCTCCAGCCAGTAGGTCGTCCCGCCGAACGCGTTGTTTTCCACGTAGTAGCGGATGTGCTCAAGCTCCTTCAGGGACTGGATGGGGATGAACTCGCCGTCCTCCAGGCGGTACAGCTGGGCGCCCTTGATGCGCTCCCAGGTGGCGGACGGCGCAGAGTCAATGATGCGCATCATGGAACCATCCTCGCTTTTTTCCACCACCAGGGCGATATGCCCGTTGACCACCGCGAAGGAGAAAACCGCGCCTTCGTCCAGGCGGCTGCGGATGGTGCGGACGTCGGTGTAAAGATCGTAGCGGGTCTTGAAGCCGAAGTCGTCACCGGCGTTGCCGATCAGAGTGGAGTTGATGGTGCCGCCGTCCCTGAGACAGAAGGCGTACTTCTTGGCCAGGGCCGGAGGCAGCGCGTTGTCGCCGTCAATGCCCAGCCACTCCAGGGCATGAGCCAGGGCGAAAATGGCGCAGCCGGAATGTTCCAGGGTGCTGACGCCGTATTTCTCGTCCTTCCAGCGGCCGCTGAACTGGCTGTAGATGGTCGTTTCCTCCCAGTAAGTGTTGATGGCGACGTCCTGGCCTGCGCTGGTCTCGCCGGGAAGCTGGTACACATGCAGATAGGCGCTGCCGTTATCGGTGGTCAGGGTGACCGTGCCGCTGCGGACGGCCCCGCTGCTCGATGGGTACACGGTGACGGTCAGGCTGTCGCCCTGGGTGTCCACCATGATGAAATCACTATCCGCGGTGGCTGTCCAGGGTGCGTCCCCGGCCGATACGGTAAAGCTGCGGCTGCCCGAGGCGTCCGTCCAGAGGGCGTGCTCCTGGCCATCCACGTATAGGGGCTGCTTGTCAGAGAACAGAAACACTTCCTCGTCCACGCCCTGCTGGGCCGACTGGCTGACAGGCCAGCTTAGCTGCTGACCGCCGCTGGTGATCAGGATGCTGCCTTGCCGGTATTCGTCGGTTGCGGACAGCGCGGTGACCACCAGGGAATCTCCGGGCTGGCCGGATGGGGTTTCGATGCGGAAAAAATCGTCTGTGGTTTCAGCGGTCCAGTCGCCGCCGGATGAAACCATCCAGCTTTTCTGGCCGCCGTGGCCCAGCAGCGCGCCGCCGTTGTGGCTGAGGCTGATCCCCTCGTTTTCCTCCACCTGCACCTTATGCCGCAGGGTGGTGGATCCGTCCTCGCTGTCCGTCACATCCATGTGCAGGGTGTATTCACCGGGCTGAACGGGGGTCCAGAGCCAGCGGTCGCTGCCCAACGCCAACTGCTCGAGGATGGTCTGGCCATCCTGGGTGACGGCATAGGTAAAGCGGTAAGGCGGTGTGCCGCCTTCTGCCTTCAGGGAAATCTCCACTCTGTCGCCCACGGACAGGCTGTCCGGCAGGGGGCCAGGGGTCAGGGTCAGGGCCTCCACCACGGTAAAATCCGCCGAGGTGCTGAATGTAGGGCCCTCCCCCACCGTTTCCACCTTGAGGGTGTACTCGCCGGTCTCCCTGGGCAGATAGGAGCCAGAGCTGTATTCCGTCTCGGTTTCAAACAGTTTTTTGCCATCCCGGAGCATGGTGAAACGGTATAGATCTGCTTTTTCGGTGTTGGTGGTGATGAAATAGTCCATCACGCTTCCCACGGGCACACAGTCTATGGTAAGCTCCAGAAACATAACATCATCCGCCATGGCAGCGGATACCGGCAGCACAGCCAGCAGCAATACCAGCAAGGCAATCAAACGACTTCGCATGACAGTTCCTTCCAAATGGGTAAGAGTTTTGTTTATTATACCCCATATTCCGACGCGCGAGCAACCTAAATCCGTTCAGATTAATGTAAATTTCCAGGTGCAGAAAACCCCCGCCAATTCGGCAGGGGCGATGGATCAATCCTCCGGGGTGAACAGCTCAAAAATGGGCAGCTGGTAGCCGTCCTTCCGGGCGTAGTCGAACACGTCCTGGCTGCGGATGGTCCAGGCGGCCAGATAGGGCCGGAACAGCTTTTTCATCAGGCGGACGGAGGGGCTTTTGTCCTCCGGCACGGAGTAAGCCACAAAATGGGGCCGACCCAGGCAGTTGACCAGCAAATGCTTCATGCAGAAATAGTTGAGGGCCGAGGTTTCATTGCCCCGGGGGCCGCCGGAGGCCAACTGTCCCCGGACGATATCCGGCGCATGCTTACGGAAATACCGCACCGCCAGCGGGTGGAAGCTTTCCACGCAGTAGGGGCCGGTGTATTCCCGAAGCTGCCGAAGGGCGGCCTCGCAAGTCTTTGTGAGCCGGTCGTGGTACTTGATCTCCACAATCAGGGGCGTTTTGCCGTCCACCAGCTTGAGTACATCGGAAAACAGGGGGATCTGCTGGCCGCCGGGCAGGAAGTACTCCTTGAGTTCGTCGTAGGTCTGGGTGCAGAGATCCACATCCACCCCGCAGACCCGCTTCAGGTTCTTGTCGTGGAACACCACCAGCTGGTCGTCACGGGTCAGCTGCAAGTCCATCTCCATGCCGTAGCCGTTTTCCACCGCCAGGCGGAAGCCTGCCAGGCTGTTTTCCGCCACCTTGCGGTTGCCGTCGTGCAGGCCGCGATGGGCGTATTTCCAGCCCATCAGGTGGGATGCGTCAGGCTTTCGCAGCGCCGGGGCGATCAGGAACAGGTAAAGAAGGATCAGCGCCAGCAGAATGCCGGCAATCCAGAAAATCATCCTCAGTCATCTCCTACGTCAAAGGCTTCCAGGGTGCTCTTGGGAGGCTCGGGCTTGTTGTCGCCATGGCGGGTCAGGCTGATGGTCACAAAGGAGATCAGCACCATAACACAGGCATAAGGCATCAGCGTGTAGTAGCCCACATGCTCCAGCAGATAGCCGCTGAGGATGGGGGTCAGCACCTGGGCTGCCATGGAGAAGGTGTAGTAGTAGCCGGTGTATTTGCCCACGTCGCCGGATTTGCTGATTTCCACCACCATGGGGTAGGAGTTGACGTTGATCATGGCCCAGGCGACGCCCACCAGGCAGAAAATCACATAAGCGGCGGGATGGAAGCTCTTGAACAGGCCTGCCACGCCAAAGCTGGCAGCCAGCAGGATGACGCCCATCTGGATCATCCGTTTCCGGCCGATTTTGCTGGAAATGATGCCCACCGGCAGATAGCTGATCACGGCAGCAACGGTGGCCACCATCATCAAAAGGGAGCTGCTGGCCAGTTCATAGCCCCAGTAGAATTCCATGTAGCGGGTAAAGGCCGACGTAACGGCGTTGTAGCCCATGAACCAGAAGGAAACGGACAGAAGGATCAGCACCAGGCTGCGCATGGTGGCCTTGTCCAGCTTGCCGTCTGCGGATGCGGCTTTGGACTGCGCTTCTTCCGGCGCGGCCAATGCATCCAGCTTGGCCTGTTCCTCGGCAGCTTCTTTGGCCAGCTTGTTTTCCCGGATGGTCAGCACCAGCACCGTCACGCCGATCACCATCAGCAGGCTGACCGCCAAGTACAGGAAGGTGTAGTCGTCCCGCAGGATGGCCTCGCCGGTTTCGGAAACCATGGTGGAAACGCCGTTGGCGCCCTTGCGCACAAGCAGGCCGGTGGTGGCCAGCACAAACACGCCGCCCAGTGCCCCCATCAGGTTGATGATGGCGTTGGCCTTGCTGCGCAGGGGTTTGATGGTCACGTCTGGCATCAGGGCCACGGCGGGAGACCGATAGGTGCTCATGGCGATCAGCAGCATGCCCAGTACGATGATGAAGGGCGTCAGCAGCAGTTTTTTATCCATCACGGGCAGCAGGTTCATCAGGATCACCGCAGCGGCAGTGCCGCCCACAATGAAGGGGATCCGCTTGCCCAGCCGGGTGTGGCACCGGTCGCTGATGCGGCCAAACAGGGGCATCAGCAGCACGGCCAGCACATTGTCCATGGCCATCACCGCGCCGGTCCAGGTATCGCCGATGCCGAAGGTTTTTTTCAAAATCAGCGGCACAACGTTATCATACAACTGCCAGAAAGCGCTGATGGTCATAAAAGCAAGGCCCACCAGCAGGGTGCGTTTGTAGTTCATTTTCACGGTTGATCCCTCCAGAATAAATGGCAGGAAAAGCCCTGCGCAACGGTTCCTCTTCATTTGATGATACTACAGGAAAACCAAAAGTCAAACCTTGTATAAACCAGAAGAAAATGTTATAATAAAGGGTACATCGAAAGGGGGTAGAGTCATGGAAAGCATGACGGGCTACGGACGGGCCACAGCCAGGCTGGATGGCCGGGAAATGACCATCGAAATGAAGGCTGTGAACCATCGATTTTTGGACCTGGCCTTCCGGGCGCCCAAGAACCTCTCCTTTCTGGAGGAGCCGCTGCGCAGCCTGATCCAGAAAAACGGGGTCGGCCGCGGCCATGTGGAAATTTTCATTACCTACGTCAACCAGCGTGAGGACGCCAAAACGGTCACCGTGGACCAAACCGCACTGATGGCCTTCAACCAGGCCATCGCCTCCCAGCACAAGCTGCTGAAGGAATACAAGCGCCTCTCCGCGGCAGAGGCTCTGCAAATGAGCGGCGCGCTGACCCTCCGCCAGGCCGACGAAGACTCCGACGCCGTAACAAAGCTGGCCCTGGAGGCCGCCGGGGAAGCGGTGCAAGCGCTGCTTGCCATGCGCCGCACCGAAGGCGAGAACCTGAAGCAGGACTTGCTTTCCAACCTGAAGGCGCTGTCTGAACTCCGGGACAAGATCGCCCTAAGGGCTCCGGAAGTGCCCAAGGAATACCGCAAGCGGCTGGAAAACCGGCTCAAGGAATGGGCCGTCAGCGACATCGACCCCCAGCGGGTGGCCCAGGAAGTGGCCATCCTGGCCGACCGCTGCGCCATCGACGAGGAACTGAGCCGCCTGATCAGCCACATCGACCAGTTTGCCTCCACCGCGGAAACCGCCGCTGAGGCCGGCAAAAAGCTGGATTTCCTCCTGCAGGAAATGAACCGGGAGGTCAACACCATCGGTTCCAAGGCCTCCGACGCGGAAATCGCCCAGAATGTGGTGGCTGCCAAGTGCATCGTGGAAAAGCTCCGCGAGCAGGTGCAGAACGTAGTCTGACGGGAGGGAAAACATGCTTCGGCTTGTGAACATCGGCTTTGGCAACATGGTTGCCGCCGACCGCATCATCGCCATCGTCAGCCCGGACAGCGCCCCGGTCAAACGCCTCATTCAGGAGGCCCGGGAAGAGAAGCGGGTCATCGACGTAACCCAGGGCAGACGCACCCGGGCCGTCATCCAGACCGACAGCAATCACCTGGTTCTGTCCGCCATTCAGCCGGAAACCATCGCCGGGCGGTTGACCGGCAAGGAATTTATCACCAAAGATGAGGAAAAGGAGTTCTGATCATGCCTCCCATCATTGACCGCAAAGGAATGCTGCTGATTATTTCCGGCCCCTCCGGCGCCGGTAAGGGAACCCTGATCCAGATGCTGACCAAGGACAACCCGGAGTACTGCTTCTCCTGCAGCGTGACCACCCGCGCCCCCCGGCCCGGCGAGATCGACGGCGTGCACTACCACTTCATCACCGATGAGGAATACGCCGACCTGCTGCGCAAAGACGCCTTCCTGGAGCACGCCCGGGTGCATGACCACTACTACGGCACCCTCCGTCAGCCCGTGGACGAGGCGCTGGCCGATGGCAAGATCATGATTCTGGACATCGACTGCCAGGGCGCCCTGAACGTGATGCAGAATACCACGGACTACGTGAGCGTATTTATTCTGCCGGAAAGCTTTTCCGCCCTGGAAAACCGCCTGAAAAACCGCGGCACTGAGACCACGGACAGCCTGGTCATCCGCCTGGCCAACGCCCGGGCAGAGGTCGGCAAGGCCGGCAAGTACCAGTACAACATCATCAACTACCACGGACGGCAGGATGAAGCCGTCGGCGCGCTGAAAGCCATCGTTGAGGCCGAGAAGCAGCGCATCAACCGCTACCACGTTACCATCCAGGAAGACTGAATTTAGGAGGAATTTGTTATGCCCATCGTCAATCCTACCATCGTTGAACTGAGCGAAAAAGTGGACTCCCGCTACACCCTGGTTGTGGAAGCCAGCAAGCGCGCCCGCCAGCTGGTGGACGGCGCCCAGCCCCTCATCGACCCCAAGGAAAACAAGCCCCTGAAGGTTGCCATCGAAGAAATCAACCGCGGCCTGCTCACCTACGAGCGTGACCCCGAAATTCAGGAGAACTAAATGCTTACCGGAAAACACATTGTTCTTGGCGTAACCGGCGGCATCGCGGCCTACAAGGCCTGCGAGGTGGTCTCCCGGCTGAAAAAGCTGGGCGCGGGGGTGGACGTGATCATGACGGAAAACGCCACCAAACTGGTGGCACCCCTCACCTTTGAGACCCTTTCCTGCCGCCCCGTCTGCGTGGACACCTTCTCCCGCACGGAAAGCTGGGACGTGAAGCACATCTCCCTGGCCCAGAAGGCCGACCTGTTCCTGGTGGCCCCCGCCACGGCCAACCTGATGGCCAAGCTGGCTCACGGCATCGCGGACGACATGCTGTCCACCACGCTGCTGGCCACCAAAGCGCCCATCCTGCTGGCCCCCGCCATGAACACGGGCATGTGGACGGCAGAGGCCACCCAGGCCAATCTGCGCACCCTGCAGAGCCGCGGCGTGCACACCGTCGGCCCCGGCACGGGCTTCCTTGCCTGCGGCGACAGCGGCGCCGGACGTATGTCCGAACCTGCCGAGATCGTGAAAAAGGTCCAGGAGCTGCTCTGTGCCAAGCGCGATCTGGAAGGCCTCCGGGTGCTGGTCACCGCCGGCCCCACCGTGGAACGCATCGACCCGGTGCGTTACCTGACCAACGATTCCTCCGGCAAGATGGGTCTGGCCATCGCCAAGGCTGCCATTGACCGGGGCGCAGAGGTCACGGTGCTGCTGGGCAATGTGCACCTCGCTCCCCCACCCTCGGCCAATGTGGTGAAAGTCCAGTCCACCCAGGACCTTTACGACGCCATGATGGCCCATTGCGACCGCCAGGACGTGATCATCCAGGCCGCGGCCCCCGCAGATTTCCGGGTGAAGGACATCGCCCCGGAGAAGATCAAGAAGCAGGACGGCGCGCCCATGGTGCTGGAGCTGATTGAGAACCCGGACATCGCCAAGGCTGTGGGCCAGCGCAAGCAGCCCGGCCAGACGCTGGTGGGCTTTGCCGCCGAGACGGAAAACCTGCTGGAAAACGCCGAAAAGAAGCTTGGCAAAAAGAACCTGGATCTCATCGTGGCCAACGACGTGAGCCAGGAAGGCGCAGGCTTCGGCGTGGATACCAACATCGTCACCCTGCTGACCCACACCGGCCTGGAATCCCTGCCCCTGATGAGCAAGCAGGATGTGGCCCACCGGATTCTGGACAAGGTGCTGGAAATCAGAAATGTGTAAAATAAAAGGACTGTTCCGTTTTGGAACAGTCTTTTTCTATATCGAATAAACCTCCCGTATCTGAGCGGGAGGTTTGTTCTGAGAAGTCCCTGAATTCTTCAATTTGAAAATGTTTTTCCTTGTCGTAGAGTCCTCAAAGGATTCGCTTTGATTCGTTGCTTTATTCTGCAATCAAATGATAAATCTTTTCCAGCTCAGCGGCAGTCATCAGTTTGGGCACGGGGTAAAGGGGATTGGCCTCCTGTTCCGCGTGAAGGGCCATGGCGAGGATGTCTTCCCGCCGGATGCCGGTCAGTTTGGCAGGGATGTTCATCAGCGCGTTCAGCTCCTGGATGGCACGGATCACCTTTTCCGCCCCGGCCCGATGGGAATCGTTCCAGTTGCAGATCCCAGCAGCACTACCCAGCCGATGGAGTTTGCGATGGGCGCTTTTGCCGTAGGCCTTCAGCACATAGGGCATGATGACCGCGTTGGCCAGGCCGTGGGGCATGCCGTACTGTCCGCCCAGGGAATGAGCGATGGCATGGATGTATCCCACGTAGGACTGGGAAAACGCCGCTCCAGCCTTGTATGCGGCGTGGAGCATGTTTTCCCGGGCGCTGCGACTGCAGCCGTCCGTGTAGGCGATCTCGATGTTCTGGAAAACCAGCTTTGCCGCTTCCAGGGCCAAACGCCGGGTCTTGTGCGTGGTAGATCGGCCGATGTAGGCTTCCACCGCGTGGGTCAGCGCGTCCATGCCGGTGGTGGCAGTCAGGCTAGGTGGCAGGGTGAAGGTGAGCGACGCATCCAGCACCGCATAGCGGGGGATGAGGGGGAAGCTCATCAGGGCGTATTTGTCGTGGGTTTCGCTGTCCGTGATCACGGCGGCCAGGGTCACCTCGCTGCCGGTGCCGGCGGTGGTGGGAATGGCAATCAGTGTGGGCAGATGACGCAGCACCCGAAGGACGCCCTTCATCTGCCGCAGGGTTTTCCCGGGGTGGGCGATCCGCGCGCCGATGGCCTTGGCGCAGTCCATGGCAGACCCTCCGCCGATAGCGATCAGACAGTCGCAGGCATTTTCCCAGTAGAGGCGCAGGGCGTCCTCCACATTGCTGACAGTAGGGTTGGGCTGGGTCTGATCGTACAGTGCGTAAGGGATGCCGTTTTCATGCAGAGTGGCTTCCAGGGGCGCAACCAGGCCATTCTGAACGATGCCTTTATCCGTCACGATCAACGGGCGGTGCACCTGCTCTTTGGCAAATACCCGGGGCAGCTCTGCCAGCGAGCCCACGATTTCCGGATCCCGGTAGGGCAGAATTGGCAGGGCCAGGCGGAACGCGGTCTGGAAAATACGGCAGTAGGCCGCCTTGAGAAAAAACATCATTATCCCTTCTTTTTTGGATTTACAATGCTTGGCGGCTTACGCCATCACCGCCGCCCTGGAACCGTTCAGGGTCTTGGTGACGATGATCTGCTTGTCGATCTTCTCATCCAGCTCCCGCACGTGGGAGATGATGCCGATGAGCCGCTTGCCGTCGGCCAGTTCGCCGAGGACGCGCAGGGAGTTGCGCAGGGCGTTGTCGTCCAGGGTGCCGAAGCCCTCGTCGATGAACATGGCCTCCATGCGCACCGCGCCGCTGCGGCTTTGCACCACGTCGGACAGGCCCAGGGCCAGGGCCAGGCTGGCCAGGAAGCTCTCGCCGCCGGAAAGGGTGGACACGTCCCGCCATTGGCCGGTGCTGCGGTCCAGCACGTCCAGGTCCAGGCCGCTCTGGCTGACCCGATTTTTGGCCTCCTCCTTGCAGCGCAGGGTGAACATGCCATCGGTCAGCACGGTGAGCCGCTTGTTGGCGGCGGCCACTACCTGCTTGAAATAGTACTGCTGCACGTAGGCCTCGAAGGTCAGCTTGGCACGGCGGCTGGTGCCCGCCTTGCCGGCGCAGCAGTCGTACAGGTCCCGCAGGATGGCCCAATGCTCCTCCTTCTTTTTCTGGCGGGCCCGGGCAGACTGGATCTGCTGGCGGGCGTCCTCGTGGAGGGTCAGCTTGCGGGCGACCCGCTTTTCTGCGGCTTCCGCGTCCGCCTTTGCATGGGCCAGGGACAGCTGCTGGGCGTCCAGGGCGGATACATCCACCCGCTGCTTGCCGTTGAGCCTGTCCGTCAAATGGGCGATGTGGTCCTCCAGGGACTTTTTCTCCTGCCCATAGCGGCGGATTTCCTGCTCCAGCCGGGACATATCGGCAGCGGGCAGCTTGGCCCGGAGGTAGTCCTTGGTGCCGTCAAAGCCGCTCTCGTTCAGCTTGGCAAGGAATTGGGCCTGGAGGGTTTCGCTCTCGCGGCGGAGGGAAACGAGGCTGGACTGGCTGCGCTCCATGGCAGCCCGGTTGGTTTCCGCCTGCATTTCCAGCTTACTGAGGGCAGACTGGCAGCGCTCCGCATCCTGGCGGATGCCCATGGCCTGGGCCTTCATGCTTTCGATGCGCCGCTTCAGCGCGGCTTGTGTTTCCTCTGCGGGAATATTCAGCTGCCGGAGGCGTTCCTGGCCCATATCCACCGCCTGACGGACGGCGGCCAGCTGGGTGCTTGCGTCGCTGAGGGCTTGGGCGGCGGTACGCTGGGCGTTCTCGGCCCGCTCCATGTCCTCCCGGGTGACGGCCTCGAGGCTGAGCTGGGCAGGCGCAGGATGGCTGACCGCGCCGCACACGGGGCAGGGCTGGCCGTCCCGAAGCTGGGCCGCCAGAAGTCCCGCCTGGCTGCGGTAGTAGCTTTCCTTGGCCTGGGTGTAGGCCGCGTCGGCCTGGGCGCTCTTGTCCAGAAGCTGCTGCATCTGGGCCTGCATGAGGGCAAGCCGGCTTTGCTGGGTTTCCAGCTCCCGCAGAACCGGAATGCACCCTTCCAGCTGGGTTACCTCTGCCAGCAGCAGATCCGCCTTGGGGGCCAGCTTCTTTGCAGCCTCCAGCTGCTTTTGCGCCTCAGGCAGCTGGGCCTGCGCCTCCTGAAGGGCGGCGGCAGCGGCGTCCATGTCGCTCTGCTCTTTATTGATATTGCTCAAATTATGACGGATGAGAACCTCATCCTCGGTGTGCTCCAGAGCCTTCTTGGCGCGGGTCAGCTGGGCCTGTTTGTCATCCATGGCGGTCTGGCTGTCCAGCAGGGACTGCCAGGAGATGCGGGCCTTTTCCAGCGCGTCAAAGTCCTGGTTCACCGCCTTGCCCTGCTCTTTTTCCGCAATCAGCCTGTTGATGGCTTCCTCCGCCTGGTCAATTTGCCCCTGGGCCTGTTCCCGGGCGGTTTTCTCGCTCTGGATCAGGCGGGCGAGGCTGTCCAGCAGCACGTCGGCATACTTGGCCTCCGTGCAGTAAAGCTGCACCATCTCCCGCTCCGGGAAATCCGGCTCCGGGTCGATTTTCCCCATGGCGATCAGGATGTTCTGGTCAAGGGCCTCCTTTTCCTTGGTACATTCGGAGTTCATCTCCTGCAGTTTTCGCTGCAGGGAGGCGTAGATGGAGGTGTTAAACAGCTTCTGGAACAGGGCCTTGCGGCTGTCCGAGGAAGCGTTGAGGATCTTGAGGAAATCCCCCTGGGCAATCATCACCGTCTGGGTGAACTGATCCTGGCTCAGGCCCAGCAGGTCGTACACCGCGGCGTTGACCTCGCTGAGGCCCACCACAAGATCATGGGTGGACTGGTTTTGCATCTCCGCATAGGCGTGCTGGGTGGTGGTGCCTTCGCCGGTCAGCTTGGGGCGGATGTACTCCGGATTGCGCCGGATGAAAAAGGTTTCGCCCCGATGCTGAAAGGTAAACTCCACAAAGGTTTCCGTTTTGGGCGCGGCGTAGTCCGAGCGGAAGGACTTGCTCTTGCGCCGCTCGTTACCGCCGGAGCCCTCGCCGTAGAGGGCAAAGCTGATGGCGTCGAAAATGGTGGTCTTTCCCGCGCCGGTATCGCCGGAAATGAGGAACAGGCCGTTCTCGCCAAAGAGGGAAAAGTCGATCTCCGTCACGTCCGCGTAGGGGCCAAAGGCGGATAGAACCAGTTTCATCGGCTTCATGGCATATCCTCCAATTCCTTCAGCACCTTGTCCAGCACCTTCATGTGGGCGGTGGTGGGGGGCTGATCATTGTTCTGCATGCTGTAAAAGTCCGTGAACAGCTGGGGGATGGTCTTGTCCTCCATGCTCTGGGTGGCCAGCACGTCCACATCGTACTTGGTGCGGGAGTTGACCACGGAAAACTTCATCATGTTGGGAAAATTCACGCTGAGGCTCACCTTGGTATCCGGCGGCACCCACTCGTCGGTCACGGTGATCCACACATAATCCTCCGAATAGGGCATCCGGCAGATCTCGTCGATGGTGCCTTCCATGAGCCGCACATCCCGCACCGGGTGCAGGGGCACCGTGCGGACGATGACGTCGCCCTTCTCCCGCACATCCACCACGACCACACTCTTTTTGTGATTTGCCTCAGAGAAGGAATATTTCAGGGGCGATCCAGCGTACCGCAGGGTTTCACGCAAGATTTTCTGGGGCTTGTGGATGTGGCCCAGAGCCACGTAGTCAAAGGCGTCAAACAGCGCGGCGTCCACGTTTTCCACGCCGCCCACGGCCCGCTCCTCGGAATCGGAGATCTCGCAGCCGGTGATGAACTGATGGCACATCAGCAGGTTGCGCTTCCTCTGGTCGATCTCCGTCTGCCGGAGCACGGCGCTGACTGCGTCCTGATAGGTGGCGATCTTCTCCTCCGGCAGCTTGCGCTTCACATGGGCGGGCCGCAGGAATGGCAGCATCCACAGGACGATCTCGCCGTGCTCATCCTCCAGGGTGACGCTTTGCAGCTTGCCGTCAAAGGCTTCGGTCACGTATACGCCCGCATTTTTCACCAGCGCGGAAAAATAGGAGATGCGGGTGGCGGAATCGTGGTTGCCGCTGATGACAAACACCTTCATGCCCATCTCCACCAGGCCGGACACGAACCGGTCAAACAGCGCCATGGCCTCCGCCTGGGGCGACGACCGCTGGTACACGTCCCCGGCGATGAGCACCGCGTCGGCCTTTTCCTCCACGGCAATGGAAGTGATCTCATGGAGGATGATCTCCTGGTCCGGAAGCAGGGAAAGATCGTTCATCTGCTTGCCCAGGTGCAGATCGGAAATGTGAATGAATTTCATGGAATTTCTCCTTGTTTTGGTGGGGGTTGTGCTTTGTTTATTATAATACACCCGCGCCCGAAATGCAAAACGGGCATGAGAAAAGACCTTCCCGGTAGTGAGAGGGTTGTTAAGGAACAATTTATCCTGCAACGAACAAACGAGCATCCGTGTTTGGATGCTCGTTTGTTTATGTAGTCCTCAAACGCAATGCACAGGAACGGTGCGTATAATTGCGCCCTCCCAAATCGATGGGAAAGAGGGATTTCGTCTGCTCTGCAAATTGGAACTGAATCAACTATTGCGTTTGAAATCTATATCAGCTTTTCTTGCTTGAGCACACAGATCCTTTGTTTGCAACTTGTATTCCATACCGTTCTTGATAAAATGCGTTCCGCATTGTCTGAATTCGAAAGATACGTTTTTCCTGATGCACTGCTCTCTGATCTTGAGCACCCAATCGTAGTCAAGCGGTCTTGCATTCGTGTCCGATTCACCGCCGACAATCACAAGTTCAATACCGTCAAGATATCGTTCTATATCAATGGCTTCGATAAGTGGCTGAGCCGTTATACACTTATGCTTGATCGGAAGTTTTTCAAAAATTCCAAGCTTATAGTCTGCATTCTTTTGATTCTCAACCGTACAGCAAACGACCACATTTTCATAGCCGTCATCCCAATCATCGGGAATGCAATCCATCAATCTGTCGATGCGCTTGGTGAGAAAGAGAAAGGTACAATCCTTGCGCTCCTTTATCATCTTCCAGCATTCTGGGCGCCATGCATCTGCTTCCTCAATCAGAAAATCGGTGGAAAAGCAGGTATATACAATGCCAGATTTCATTTTATAATTGCCGTTCTTTAAGTGTTCTATGGGCTTTGCAAAGTCCTTTGTTTTTTCAATGATACTTGTATCAACACCACGCTTTGCGTCGCCCTTGTGGATATAGCAATAAAGGCAGCCGTCGCTGCACTTTTTGCAACCTCTCCACGGATTCCACATCGCCATATTCTTACCTCGTCAAATTCCAGTTTGCCGCTTTCATTCTATCACAGCAGTGCATAGAACCTCAAGCCAACAAAAGCTTGCGGTTTCGTTATTTGCTCGATGTAATAATGTAAGATAACTCCCTCCTTCACATCACCCTTACTGGGGAAGGCCTTTTTTGTTTGTGGTTTGGCGGCCAATCAGCAATCGGCCTTGTCCGTCCAGGTGGCCACGGGGGAATCCTGATACCGCTTGACAAAGATTTTCCTGCGGAACAGGAAAACGGTGTAAACCACCCACAGCACAAAGAAAATGGCGCAGGCGATGACGGCGTTCAGCAGAGATTTTCCTGCAAAGCTGAGCAGCAGCAAAAGCGGGGCGATCATCACCATGGCGGGGAAGTTGGAAAGGATGTACAGGCTGGAGGTGGGGGTGCGGAGGCCGGGGTCGATTTCCTTGGTGAGGATCATGCCGTTGGAAGCCGTGCCGGTCAGGGTGCCGAAGCTCATCAGGAAGAACTCATGCTCAAAGCCCTTGAAGCATTCCTTGGCAACCAGGCGGATGTACACAAAGGTGATCACCGTGCCCACAAGGCTGAGGATCACGATGGGCAGGATGTAGTTCTTGATATCGTTGATCTCAATGGCGGCTACGCCCGCAACGATCATCAGGTCGAAGGAGAAGCCGGAGATGCGGTCCATCTGATAATTGTTGATGTAGTCCCGGTGCATGATGTTGCGCTTGCGGAGCTGCTTGACCACAAAGCGGATCAGCATGGCAGCTAGGGACGCCCACAGGAAGTTGAAACCCCAGGCGATGCTGTTGGTGAAATCGGAAAGGATGCCCAGCAGGTACATAAAGCCAAAGGAGAGGGCGTAGGCCAGGGCCACAAAGCCGGCCTGCAGGGAGAACTTGTCCACGGATTCGTTGTCCGGCAGTTCTCCGTTCAGGATGGCGGGATCCGCCGCCACTTCCACCGGCAGTCCGGAACGGACCGTCAGGTCGCCCCGCTTTTTGTGGATGTTGATGTACAGCACGCCAAACACGGACGCCACCACAAAGCCGATAGAGGCCAGAGACAGGCCGAAGCTGCCGTTGCCGGCAAACTGGGCGGCGGGAGTATTGGTGAAGTTGATGTCCCAGCTGAGGGCGTTGCCGGGGCCCTGACCAAAGGAAAGGGGGAGGATAAGGCCGCAGATATAGGAAACGATTTTGTCCCCATACCGGGTGAGAAGGAACATCACCAGCGTGATGCCCAGGCCCACAAAGGCCTGCAGCATATAGGTGCCGCCCTGCAGCGCGCCGAACTCCAGCACCTGCGCCCGGTTGGTCTTGTGGGTGCTCTTCTCGGTTTTCAGGGACATGGCCGCAAAGCCGATGGCCAGGCAATGGTAGGTGATCACCTGCATGAGCCGGTTATCCACCAGCGCAAATCCAAACTGCTTGCAAATGATGTTCACAATCAGCAAAAGTGCGCCGCCCAGAAGGGCGGAGGGCACCAGGCATTTCCGGAACAGGGGGATGGTGCGCCGGAGGATGTTGCCCATCATCAGGAACAGCAAAAGCAGCCCGAGCTGCACCATGAACGCCCACACAGCGCCATAGTTGGCCATGGTAAAATCCCAGCTGGAAGCGTAGTTCATTTGTACTCAACTCCTTGAAACATTCGTTTGGATGAAGGGTGCCTGCGTTGAAGAAATACCCGCCAAAAGCGGAAGGGATGATGCCGGAATGACAACCACAGACAACCACCTTATAGTTAAACACAAAACGCAGCCAGATTCAAGATTTTTGTGCGGGGCGTTTTGGGTCATTCGGAAGGATGGCGCCAAGCGATTCCAGAAAAATATGCAAAAAGAAAAACCAGTCATTTCTGACTGGTTTATGGTGGGGCTAACGGGAAAACAACGTTGCATCACTTGCATGTCCTCCACAAAAGTGAAAGACATAAACAAACAAAACAACACGATAAATGCAATGCATTAAACAATCAAAGTGTTGTCTTGGAAATGTTGGCTTTTACCCTCTGGTGCTGAAATCCTCCTCAATGCGCTGTTTCCAGTTGGGCTGCAGCGGCGCGCCGCAGCGCATGGCGGCCACGGCCTCCCCCACCACTTCGTAGTTCAGCTGCGTGCCGATGGAATCCGCGTGGTAGTTCACCGCCCGGTCCTGGCTGATGCCAAACTCCCGGGCCGTCTCCACCGCGTCGATGTTAGCGCCGAGGAAAAGGAACTCCCAGCCGTACTTGTCCTTCTGACGCTGGATCATCTGGCGCACTTTGTCCGCGGTGTAGCGGCTGCTGGCATTTTCCAGGCCGTCGGTGGTGATGACGAACAGGGTATGCTCCGGCACGTCCTCCTTCCGGGCGTATTTGTGCACATTGCCGATGTGGTGGATGGCCCCGCCGATGGCGTCCAGCAGCGCGGTGCATCCGCCGGGAAGATAATCCTGGCGGGTCATGGGCTTCACCCGGGCGATGTCCACCCGGTCATGCAGCACCAGGTTGCCGGTGCTGAACAAAACGGTGGATACCAGCGCCTCCCCCGCCTCCTGCCGCTGCTTATCGATCATGCTGTTGAAGCCGCCGATGGTATCGCTTTCCAGGCCGCTCATAGAGCCGCTGCGGTCGATGATGAAAACCAGTTCCGTCAAATTCTTCTTCATATAAAAAACCTCCTGCAATGGATTTGCCTTGGTGACAATGCCATTATAGGAGGTTTTGCATTTCCGTTGGTCACCTGCCAGGCGACATTTTCAGCTCAGATTGATCAGCCACCACTGGCAGAAGGTGAATTCCAGGTTGTAAAAGCCGGTAAACAAGCCGTTGTAATAGCTGTCGTTCCTCTCCCAGTCTCCGGTATAGGCATGGATGACGTGAGTATGAGGCCAGCCTTCATCGCTCATGAGGTAAACGTTTCTCCAGCGATGCTGGGAGCAATAACGCTGCACCAGACCCGGCCGGGTGATGGTTTTCAGCACATTGCCTTCTGCGTCGCATACTTCCAGCCGGTCAATATCCGAAGGAAGGCTGCCCCAGAATATGGGCTGATCGTCAGGGTATTTTGCATAATCCCACGCATGCCAGGCAATGAACAGCGCCAAAATGACAAATCCGATCAGCCAGAGGATCCATGTCTTCTTTTTCATGGTATTTCATCCTCCAGTAACGTGCCTAGTATTTCCTTCTGTACAGCCGCAAACTTCCGGTTGTTGTAACGGGTTTTGCCCCGGGGCAGCCTGGAATCCCCCACCGACCAACCGTTCGCATATTCTTTAAACACATAGGCAGTAGCCTCGTCACAACAGATGGCGTAGGTATCCTCCCAGCGGTGGGCGGAAACGTACCGGCCGATCAGTTCCGGATCGGTGGTCTCGCCTAGAAGAACGCAACCCTGGTAGCCAAATTCATACACCTCTATGCAGTCGATAGCGGGGTATTTTGCAAAGTACAACTCTTCCATGAAAGGTACGCTGGCAGGCTTGTCCAGCCTGATGATCCAGTTTCCCAGAACAGCCAGCACACAAACCAACAGTAAGATGCCCGGCACAAGCAAGGGCGGCAGTTCCTTTTTCACGCGCCCACCCCCAAAGTGACCTGGTCAAAGTCAAACAGCAGCTGGTTTACCTGGTGGATATCGTAAATGCCGTGCAGCAGGCAGTATTCAATGATGATGTCAAACTTGCTGCTGCGGCTCAGGGCCAGGCCGGCCTTCATCAGCAGATCCCGGGTCTGATCCAGGGTCAGTTCCAGCGCAATGGCAATGGCCACGGCGGTGGTTTTTTTGGGCTTGTAGAACACGTCGCCCCTGATTTTGGAAAAATGCTTCCGGTCGATGTTGGCCCGCTTATAGCAGGTGGAGTCCTTCATGCCCTTCTCGTCGATGAGCCGAAGCACCATCTGGGAAAAGCTTTCGTCAATCTGGTTCAGCGCGTCCTCCAGGGACAGGCTGGCCTGGGGCGCGCATTCGCATTCCTCCAGGAATCCGTCGGCGGAAAAGGAAGCGTACTCGTTGTAAGCAGCCGTAGGCATGGGCGCGGCGGCGGTCATGCGGATCTGCTCCCGGCGGAAATCCGTGTGCTCCTCCACATAGCGGTCGTCCACAAACTGGGATACGTCCGCAAACAGCTTGCCGCTCAGGTGGTAGCTCTCCCGGTCATACACCACGATGTACACCAGCATATCGCTTTTCATCAAAAAATCGCCGATGGCCCGCATGGCCACCTGCAGGGCCTTCTCCTTGGGGCAGCCGTAGGCCCCGGCGGAAATCAGCGGAAAGGCCACGCTTTCGCAGCCCTGCTGGGCCGCCAGCCGGAGAGAGCACCAGTAGCAGGAATACAGCAGCGAGCTTTCCCGGGCGCTGCCCTCCCGCCACACGGGCCCCACGGTGTGGATCACGTATTTGCAGGGCAGGTTGTAGCCCCGGGTCAGCTTGGCGTCGCCGGTCCGGCAGCCGCCCAGGGTGCGGCATTCTTTAAGAAGCTCCGGGCCGGCAGCCTTGTGGATGGCTCCGTCCACCCCTCCGCCGCCCAGCAGGCTCTCATTGGCCGCGTTAACGATGGCGTCCACCCGCATGCGGGTAATATCGTTGCGAACGATCTGAATGGGCATGTTGTTGCCTCCTTTGGCATTTGTGCAAAAAACGTCACTGCCATTATACCACCCTGAGGCCGCCCGGGCAAATGTCCGGATGTAACAAAAACCCCGGCCTGCAAGCGCAAAGCCGGGGATGATGGTTTTTTACAGCAGATCGTCAAAAAGGCGGATATTTTCCGGGCTCAGGGGCAGTTGGCCGTCCTGCTGCTTGCGGATCACCTCTGCGATGCGGTCGTTGATGGGGATGGGCACGCCGCACTTCTTGCCCCAGTCGCAGACCACGCCGTTGATGGCGTCCACCTCGCAGGGCTTGCCGTGCCGGATGTCCTGCAGCATGGAGGGCTCGATGGCCCGGTGCTTTTTCATGGCGATGGGAATGAGCAGCGTGGCAATCGCCTGCTTCACGCTTCCCTTGTAGTAGAACAGCTTGGTGATGTCCTTGCCCTGCACAGGCGCGAAGGTGATGCCGGCGGCATGGCCCACATCGATGACCTCTTTCATGCAGCGGATGGCCACCTTGCGGGCGTCTGCGTTTTCAGACACGTCGCCGAAGCGGCCGCCCACCACGGTGCCCAGGCCGGAGAAGGTGGCGTTGATCAGCAGCTTGGACCAGCGTGCGCCCAGCAGATTGTCCTCCTCGTGGACGGGGCACATTTTTTCCAGCAGTTCTTTGACCATGGCGTACTGCCCGTCGGAGATGCCTTCCATCTTGCCCATGTGGAAGGACAGGCTGTCCGGGTCGCTGGTGAGGGTGCACTCGCCGGGGGCGGACAGGGTGGCGCCCCATTCCACGGTGCAGCCCATGGTGCGGTTGGCGCCCACAATCTCCGCGATGCCGGGCTCAGGCAGGCCGTTTTGCAGCGTGACCATCACGCCGTCCTCCGCCAGGAAATCCTTCAGCATGGCCACCACTTCCGCGTTGTGCAGCTGCTTGGTCATCAAAAGGATCACGTCGTACTTGCCGGTCATTTCGTCAGGGGTGAAGGCTTTGACGGGCACGGTCATCTCCACCGTGCCGATGATCTTCGCGCCGTTTTGCTTGAGAGCCTCCACGTGGGCCCGGTTGCGGTTGATCAGGTCGATCTCCCCGCCGTTCTTGGTAATGAATGCGCCCAGCACCGTTCCCAGGGAGCCTGCGCCGTAGATGGCATAACGTTTCATTGTGGTTCCTCCTTTGTTGATGCTTCAGGGTCAGGCATCCATGCCGCCCCTGCTGATTTTTTCCAGATTCTGGGCGATCAGCGCCAGCGCCTCCTGCAGCTTGGCCCGCTCCTGATCGTCCAGGCCCTCGCCGCCCGCGTCCACCGCTTTCTGCGCCTGACAGGCCACGTATCGGGCCGCTTTTTCTCCCGCTTCCGTCAGCCGCAAAAGCGCCCGGTAGCGATTGTCGTCCCGGCTTTCCCGGGTCAATAGGCCCTCCTGCTCCATGTCCGCCACCGCCCGGGATACGGCGGCTTTGTCCTTGTCGCAGACGTCGCTGAGCTGGGCGGCGGTCATCCCCTCCGGGTGGCCCAAAAGCGCCGCCAGGTACTGGGCAAAAATGCCCTTGGTGCCGTAACGGACCATTTCCGCCTTTTCAATTTTCTGAATGGAATGATAAATGCTGGAGATGGACGAGGCAAACTGCTCGTATCTGCTTTGCATAACAACCCCTCCGTGGTGCTGATGGTATATGTTTATCATACCCCTCCTATGTTGATATGTCAACATCGCCCCATGTTTTTCCCCTTGCAGGCTTTTCCAGAAAGAGGTATAATATTTTTTGGACGATTTCGTCCAATACTTCATACTGCGAGGGAACACAATGAAAAAGTACATTGCAGAATTCATCGGCACTCTTGTTCTGGTTACCCTTGGCTGCGGCACCGCCATGCTGGTTGGCTGCGACGCCGCAGCTGGCTCCGGCTACCTGCTGACCGCCCTGGCTTTCGGCCTGGTCATCGTTGGCATGGCTTACTGCGTGGGCAACATCTCCGGCTGCCACATCAACCCCGCCGTTTCTCTGGGCGTGCTGCTGAGCAAGGGCATGTCCGTGAAGGATTTCATTGGCTACGTCGTCTCCCAGTGCCTGGGCGCCCTGGCTGGCGCCGGCCTGCTCAGCGCCATCTTTGGTCTGGGCAACGTGACCGACATGACCGGCGGTCTGGGCTCCAACGGCCTGGCCGGCGTGAACGGCAGCGCGGTTGCCGGTCTGCTGGTTGAGATCGTGCTGACCTTCATCTTCGTGCTGACCATCCTGGGCGTGACCTCCAAGAAGGCTGGCCACGGCTCCTTCGGCGGCCTGGTCATCGGCTTGACCCTGACCCTGGTTCACATCCTGGGCATCGGCCTCACCGGCACCTCCGTCAACCCCGCCCGCAGCTTTGGCCCCGCCGTCGTCGCCGCCATCTCCGGCAACGCCGCTCCCATTGCTTGCCTGTGGGTGTTCATCGTTGGCCCGCTGGTTGGCGCTGCTCTGGCTGCCGTGACCTACAAGGCTCTGGAGAAGTAATCTGTTTCCCCCTGCGGCATGGAAATCCATGCCGCTTTTTTTGTGCAGTTTTTTTCAGTTGTGCGCCCGCGGTTTTGTATGTATAATGGACGCAAAGGAGCTGATTTTATGACGTTTTTTGACAAAGCACGCGCCTGGATGTACCGCAACGCCAGGCCCCTGGATCTGGCCCGTTTTCAGTACCATTTTGAGTCCGGCAGCAAGGAACAGGTGGTGGATGTGCTGCGCTTTTATCAGAACGCGGACGGCGGTTGCGGCCACGGGGTGGAGGCAGACTGCTGGAACCCCAACTCCACGCCGATGCACTCTGGCACCGCGGGGGACATCTTGCGGGAGATTGACTTCGAGGACGCCAGCCACCCCTTTGTGCAGGGACTGATTTCCTTCTACCTCAGCGGCGCACATTTTGACGGCAGCCATTGGGACATCGTGGTGGAGAGCAACAACCAGTATCCCCGCTCCCCCTGGTGGACTTACGGCAGTGAAAGCGGCTGCCACACGGACTATAATGGCACCGCCCAGATCGCTGGTTTTCTGGTACGCTACTGCGCCCCCGGCAGCGAGGGCTATCAGCTGGGCCTGCGTATCGCCAACGAGGCCATTGCCGCGCTGGATGCCCTGGAGGACATGCACACCTGCACCTGCTACATCCACCTGCTGCACTTGCTGGAAAAAGCAGGCGCGACCCATCTCGTCCCGGCGGATGAACTGCGGCAGAAGCTGCACGCCACCGTCAGCCGCTTGCTGCAAAAGGACGCCGATCGATGGCACCTGTATTCCTGCAAGCCCTCCAATTTCTTCACCAGCATGGACAGCCAGTTCTATTCCGCCAACCAGGCGCTGGCCCAGCGTGAATGCGAGTTCATCCTGGCCGGTCAGCAGGAGGACGGCACCTGGCCCATCACCTGGAGCTGGGAGGATTTCCCGGAGGAGTGGGCCATCAGCAAGAACTGGTGGAAGGGCCATCTCATCATCCAGAATCTACTGTACCTGAAGGGCATGGGCCGGCTGTAACCGGCTTTTCCCATCTGCCAAAGGAGAAATCGCAATGTCTTATTCCCAAATGAAGGAACAATATATCCGGGGCTGGCATACATGGAACGTGCGCAGCGTGCTGTCCCACGTGCATATGCCGGACGGTTTTGCGCTGAACGTGGCGTTCAAGGAATATCGGGAGGGCCATTACCTGAAGGAGACCCTGGTGGGCCGCTTCACCAACGAATACGGCCGGGAGCCTGCCGAAACCGCCTTCCCCGGCCCCCACGCCTTTGACGATTCCTACACCGAAATGCGCCTGAAATGGTGCGATATGGAGATCCGAGTGGAATCTGCCGTGGTGGAGGATGAGCTCATTTTGCTTGTCACGCCTATTACCAAGCAGGTTCGGCCTGCCATGCTGGTGCTGGAAAGCGGCTTCCTATGGGGCCGACCTGGCTGGGTGGAAAAGCAGGGGCAGACGCTGTCCGCCCACATGGCCTCCGGTCAGCGCAACGTGTACATCACCGGCACACCCATGGACGATCCCAACATCCCCGTGCAGGCCGCCTGTCTGCAGGTCTGCCTGGATGGCCCTGTGGCGGTGTTCACCAACGTCAAACGTACTCTGGAGGATGTGCAGCGGCTGATTGCCAGCCGGAAAGCCGCCCACGCGGAGCAATGCGCCCGCTTCGGCGATATGGCCGCCATGTACGAGGCCATGGAGTCTGCCCTGGGCTGGGACACCATCTACGACGCCAGGCATAACCGGGTCATTTCCCCTGTCAGCAGGCTTTGGAGCATTTCCAGCGGCGGCTATGTGCTGTTTTGCTGGGACAACTTTTTTGCAGGCTTTATGGCGTCCCTGGGCTGCCGGGAGCTTGCCTACAGCAACCTCAGGGAAATCCTGAACGAGCACACCCCGGAGGGTTTTGTGCCCAATCTGGCCTACGCCACCGGGCAGGTCAGCGCGGACCGTTCCCAGCCGCCGGTGGGCAGTGCTATGCTGCTGGAAACGTATCGCATCTACCGCGAAAAATGGATCGTGGTCGATATGTATGACGACCTTCTCCGCTGGAACCGCTGGTTTGCGGAAAACCGGATGAATCCAAGCGGCGCGCTGTGCTGGGGCAGCAATGAAATTCCCGTGCTTTATGGAAACCGCTGGGAGACCGAGGGCGTTCACGCCACCTATGGCGCAGCGTTGGAAAGCGGCCTGGACAACTCCCCCATGTACGATGACGTCCCCTTCAACAAGGCCACAAACCGCCTGGAGTTGGAGGATGTGGGTCTTACCGGCCTGTATATTCTGGATTGCCGTTCGCTGATGGAGCTGGCCAGGGTCATCGGCCGGGAGGAGGACATTCGCGAGCTGCAAAGCCGCATGGATGCGGCCCGCGCCGGTCTGGAAAACCTCTGGGACGAAGAAAACGGCTTCTACTACAACCGCCGCACCGATACCGGCGCTTTCTCCCGCCGCATCTCCCCCACCAATTTCTACGCGCTGTTTTCGCCGGATGTCTCGCCGGAACGGCAGCGCCGCATGGCGGATGAGCACTACTTCAACCCGGAGGAATTCTACGGCCAATGGATGCTGCCGTCCATCGCCCGGAACGATCCCGCCTACTTCGACCAAAACTACTGGCGCGGCCGGGTATGGGCCCCGCTGAACTTCCTGGTGTATCTGGCCCTGATCCCTACCGGCCTTGCCGATGTGCGCCGCGACCTGGCGGAAAAATCTGCCGCATTGTTCCTGAAGGAATGGTCCGAGCACCGTCACGTGCATGAGAACTACTCCTCCATAACTGGCGAGGGCTGCGATTCCGGCAACAGCGACAAATTCTACCATTGGGGTGCGCTGCTGTGCGTGGTTGCCATGGCGGACGCCGGTTGGATCCCCGGGCTGGGGCTTCCCCTGGACGAGGCCAGATAACCTTCGGCTGAGCATTCCCTTTCTTGTGCATAAAAAAGCGATACCTGAGAATCAGGTATCGCTTTTGCTTGCTTATTCTTCGATGGGCTGGGCTTCCTCGGCGGGGGCTTCGGAAGCGGCTTCTTCCTCTGCTTCGGGAGCGGATTCCTCGACGGCTTCTTCAGCGGCGGGTGCGGCCTCTTCGGCGGGCTGTTCCTTGTCGGAGCCGTCGGTCAGGGCAGGGCGGGTCTTCTTGGCCAGGCGGGCGGCCTTAGCGGCGGCCAGGGCTTCCTCCAGCTCATTCTGCTCGGTGAGGAGGGCGGTCAGTTCCTCGGGCAGGGCGACGCCGTCCTTCCACAGCTGCATCAGCTTCTTGGGCAGCTCCGCGGCGATGTCCTTGCGGCGGGATTCCATATTGATTTCGCTCAGCTTCTGCTTTGCATTGTCGGCCAGATTGGCAGCGCCCTGACCAACGCTTTCAACGCACTTGAACCAAACGGATTTCACTTTCTGCGAAAAATTTGCCATAGCGGGGATTCCTTCCTTTCGACGATGGAGATTTCTTAACCTGATACAGTATATCACATCCCCCAGAAAAAAGCAGGGGAATTTTTATATTTTTGTAACAATTTTGCGGGCAAAAAAAGACGCGCTTTTGGGCGCGTCTGTTGAATTACTCCTTGATGCTTCCGTCGGGATTGAACAGGGGCAGCTTCTCCAGGTAGATGATATCCTCCCGGTTCTGGGCGTCGCCCTCAGCCAGGATGGCCATCTTGCCAACGATGTTGCCGCCGGCCTGCTCCACCAGCTTCTCCACGGCCTTGAGGCTCTCGCCGGTGGAGATGACGTCGTCCACGATGACCACCCGCTTGCCCTTCATGAAGTCGGCGTCGTCCTGGTCAATGCAAAGGATCTGCTTTTTCTCGGTGGTGATGCTGTTGACCTCGGTGGTGAAAACGTTCTTCATGTACAGCTTGGGCACCTTGCGGGCGATGAGGTAACGGTTCTCGCCAGCCTGGGCGGCCATTTCGTACACCAGGGGGATGCCCTTGGACTCGGCGGTGATAAGGATATCGTGCTCGGGGGCCAGCTTGAGCAGATCGCGGGCGCAGGCCTTGGTCAGCTCCACATCGCCAAAGATGACAAATGCGCCGATGTACAGGCTGTCATTAACTCTGCACAGGGGAAGGTCACGCTTGAGGCCGGCAACGTTCAGGGTATAAAACATCGTGGGTACACACCTTTCATCAAAGCGCGGCAGAGCGCGCGAAATAACGGGGTTGGATCAGACGTCGCCCTCGTCCTTGCGCTTGCGGTAACGGACCATCAGGACGATGAGCAGCACCAGCAGAATGGGCGCGGCGATGGCGGGGGTGACGATGATGGGGTCGATCTGCATCATATCGGGCGGGACGAAAATGACGGGCTTTTCCTTGATGTTTTCGATGCGCTTGCCGCGGACCAGCAGGCGGTGGGTGTTGATGCCGTAGGGGGTGCAGGTGACCAAGGTGCAGTAATCGCGCTTGGGCACGGGCAGCAGCGCGTCCACCTCGGTGGGTTCCACAATGAGGACTTGATCCACCTCATACGTCAGCAGGCGATCCAGCACGGTAATGGTAAAGATATCGCCAATTTTCAGTTCATCCAGGTCGGTGAAGAGGATAGCGCTGGGCAAGCCGCGGTGGGCGCTGAGGACGATATGGTTACCCGCACCGCCGATGGGCAGCGCAGACCCCTCCAGATGGCCCACGGCCACGTTCAGCACGGCTTCGCTGGTACCATGGTAGATGGGCAGCTCCACCTTGATTTTGTCGATGTCGATATATCCCATGATGCCGGTGCCGGTCACGTCCAGGGTTTCCCAGTAGCCCTCCACGCGAGAGGGATCGTAGAAGGTCATGTAGTCTTCCAGCAGCAGGGCGTTGTAGTCCTCCGCGGCCTCAAAGAAGGCGCTGTAGTCCTTAGCTTCCATGTTGGCCAAGGCGCTGTCATAGCTGGCAATGGCGCGGGACTGGTTTTTGGAGTTGACGTAATCACTGATGGCGGGGTATAGCAAAATACACAGGCCCACCAAAAAAACGGCCACCAGGATGATGCTGGAAAGGTGTTTCTTCATAGTACACTCCCAAGGGTGAAAAGTGAGGGGGGTAGGCAATGGATGAGGTTGCGGGTTTGCAGCCCCATGCGCTGCCTGCCATGGGAAGGGGGAGGGCAGGAACCGCCCTCCCCCAAAGCCTACCCGTTACGGGCAGGGGATGATTTGGAAACGATTACTCGTTCACGGTGCGCTTCTTGGCAACCAGCAGAACCACGGCAGCAGCCATCATCAGGCCACCCACCAGGTAGAAGATGGTGGTACCGATGCCGCCGGTAGAGGGCAGGGTGGTACCAGCGTTGTTTTCCACATCTTTTTCGATCACACCATCAGCATTAACGGTGGTCTCAGCGCTAGAAGTATCCAGTACGACCTTGTTCTCGGGGTTTTGGGTGGTTTCATACTTAATTTCGAAAGTAACGTTGGTGGTCAGCTTGTTGTAACCCTTAGGAGCTTCTACCTCGATCAAAGTATAGACACCGTCCTTCAGGCCCTTTACACCAAAGTTACCCTGATCATCAGATTCCAGAATGGAAGCAGCGGTTTCGTCAGAAGTCCAACCAGTGAGCTTCAGAGTATCCTCGTCAATCACAGCGTACTCGGAGCCGCGCATCAGCTTGAACTTGGCACCAGCAAGAGCGGCTTTGGAATCACCGTCAAACTTATCGCCGTCAAGTTCGAAGGTGAACACAACAGCAGAAACAGGATTGGTAGTACCAAAGTCATCCTCTTCGGGACCATTGGTGAAGTCAAGAGTAAACTCGTTGACGTTACCAGTCTGACCGATGGTGGCGTTTTCGTTCAGAATAGCGGTGTATTCAACCTTGATCACGGTTCCAGCAGTGATGCCAGTAACTTCGGTCAGGTCTTCAACTTTCAGTTCGAAGCCATTACCCTTGGTAGTAGCGGCAATGTCTTTCAGAGCAGCGGGTTCGGTAATCTTTGCATTACCATTGTAAGTGAGACCGTCATCCATGGTATCCTTGAAGATCATGGTATAAACATCATAGTTATCAAAGCCGGTGGGCACGGTTGCGGTCAGATAGAACTTGACTTCATCGCCGTAGTCGTAGGCGGAAACGTTCACATCTTCTTCGTCTTCGTCGATCTTCTTGTCGGTGTCGGGAACATCAGAACGCTTTTTGGCAATGGTCAGGTCCTGGTTGTAAACGTTCAGAATGTATGCAGACTTGGTATCAGCATTTTCGGTAACATCAACAATCAGGTAGTAGCCGGACACAACATCATCGGGAAGATCAATCTCAGTTCCTTCCTTAACGCAATCAGCAAGTCTGGTAGCAATTTCGACGGGGGTCATGTCCTTAATAGCGCCAATAGCTTCAACTGCATCAGTAGCAGTGAAGGTTTCAGCGTCAGGAGCAAGCCAAGCCTTCAGTTTAGTCTCATCTGCGGCAGAACCGAATTTAGCATTGGCGAACACGTTGCCATCAGTGGCGCCGGCGATGTAGTCACCAGTGAAGATCTGATAGGCAACATATTTGTTGGTGTCATCCACATTCAGGGTGGCAGCCATAGCGGGCATGGCCAGAGCCAGAACCAGAACCAGAGCCAGGAGAACGGAGATAATTCTCTTAGTCATTGTAGTGTCTTCCTTTCGTTTCTTGTTTTGGGGGTTTTATTTTCCGGTACGCGCGGCACAAGTTTCGCCGTGAAGTGAGGCTCTCACTCATACCTCCTTTCACGCTTGCGCCTCGTTACGTACCAGTACAACAGGGTTGCTGCCATCAGCAGCAGGCCGCCTGCTGTGTACAGGAGGGTACCGGCACCGCCGGTGGACGGGAGTTCCGCATTCTGCGTGGTTTCGTTGTAGAAGCCGGGACGGGTGCCGCTGGTAATGGCCAGTCCGTCTTCGCCAACTGCGGTCTCATACTCGTAAAGAGCAGTGCCCAGGTCTTTAATGTTGATAAAATCGCCAACCTTGATCTGTCCCTCAAGCGGGTTGCGATAGTAGTACGCCTTCGCGGACAGGTTGCCGTCGTTTCTGCTGACAACCACCTTCACAACGTAGCTATCCTCAGCGGTGAAGTAGCGCTCTTTGTAGTCAGCTCTGTCGCCATTGTAGTTGGTCGGCTCTTCATACGCCACGTAGTAGTGGGTGCCAATTCCCTCGTACTTGATCTTGTCAAACGTGATCAGGTGGCCACTATTCTGGGTGACGGGCACAACCTCGGTGTTGGACACTTTATAAGTACCGTCGGCTTGTTCATCAAGCTTCTTCAAGTGGAAGTCGAACTTGGAATTGCCGCTGTACAGCAGGCCATTCATGTACTTATAGAAGTGAAGGTTGATCTCGGTTTCGCTGGGCTTGTCAACACGAGTGGTGTTATGGAACACGTTGTTGCCAGTGGTGGTACGGGTCAGCAGGGATTCGTCCACGGTACCGTTGACGATGATGTTGCTGCCGTCATTGGCATTGCAGGTGTTCACGGGAGTGAGTTTGAGGGATTGCTGAGCGCCGTTGACATCCTTGTAGGTGATGTACGCACTGGTTACCTTAATCGGTCCACCCGAATTAAGCTTGAGATCAACTTTCTGAGAACCAGGAGTAAGATCGTTGGTGAGCCAGATAATTTTCTGGTCATTGTAATTCACAGGATAATCGTTCGCGTATGTGCTATTACCGATGGTTACATCGAAGGATCCTGTGTTGTAGTTCTCGTTGGCAATACCAGTGTTAATCGTCAACTGGAATCCGCCGTCACCCTTGTTCCAATCAGTTTGTTCAGGCACTGTGAAGCTGGCAGTCATGCTATCACCGGCGTTGTACGTACCTGCCAGACCAGCGGTCATGTTTACGCCATCCTGGCTGCTGGGCTGCTGGAAGGTGGTAACGTTGGTAACCAGCTGACCGTTGCTGCGCAGGGTTTCAACCTTGAACACATACGCCTCGCCGGAGTAGATGTAGTTACCATCGCCGACCTTCTCCACCACGCGGAACCAGCGGGGAGTGCCGATGTCGCTTGCCTTGAAGGTGAGGGGGTGAGCCTCATTTTCTGCGTCACCGACGAAGATCACGTTACCGTCATTGTCGTTGGTGGTGTTAGGAATGCCGGCATTCACCCACTTTTCGCCTTCCAGCGTCTGCAGTTCAAACTGGAAGTCGCCTGCACCGTTAACGTAGAGACGGTTGTTGACATGCTTGAGCATCTTGAGCTGAGCAGCAACGGGGTCGGGTTCCTCCACATAGGTAATCTTCGTGTTGGTGAAGGTACGATGGTTGTTGTCAGTAGCGGCAACAAGCGCATCGGGAATGGCCTTACCGTCCTTATCGAAGATGGTGGTGTAGATGGTGTGAGTGCCATCGGGGGTGACGGTGGTATCGGTGGAACCATCAGGATGGTCTGCAAACTGTGCTTCTACGAAATCAGCTCCGCTCGAAGGCTGATACTTCATTCCAGCAAACGTCAACTTAGTTCCTTCGACGTTGAAATTCTCCATTACAAGTTTGAAACGATGCCAATTGTTATCGGCGCTCTTGAAGAATGCTTGGTTTGCTGCCAGGTTGTTATCGATTTCCATTGCGCTAGTTTGACCCACGTTATTAAAGTGCATGTCTACCGAATTACCTGAATCATCATAGATGTACAAACGAGCCGTTGCACTATTCTTTCCTTCCCCAGAAATGCTGGAGAAGTAGATGATGATTTTTGCATTGTTGGCGTTGTTTGGATCAATAGGCTCAGGAAGCTTAATGAAACCTTCGCCCTCCTTGACAGCATCAACGTCATTGCCGCTGATGTACTGCTTCTGCAGATTCACAGAAGTCTGACCGGAAACAACGATGTTACCAACACCATGCTCGTCTGTTTCAACTTTGAAGGACTCTTCCGTTACGTCGAAGCTTTCCGAAACGATAACACGAACGAAATAGTTGGTGGTATCCAGCACGTAGCCGGTGTTGCTGGTCTGGGTTTCAACAACCTTGTACCAGTATTCGCCGGGGGTGTCGTAGCGGATGGGGGCGAAATAGATGGGGTACTTGTAGACGTTGTCGTGTTCCTTATCATTTTCGCCGGTCTTTTCGTTGGTGGCCGTCTGGATCAGATTCCAATCAAGATCTTCCGTACGTTCGTAGAGTTCGAACTGGAACTGCTTGGGAGCTTCGCCTTCGTCTACGCCTTCAATGCGCTTGTAGAACTTCAGCTGGACTTCAGCGGCGTCGTTTCCGAAGTTGAAGGTCTTGTTGTTGAAGTCATGATAATGGAAATCAAGTTCCAGGCCTGCGGGGTACTTCAGGGGTTCGTCCTCGTTGTACACGTAGTTTTCCAGCGCCTGCGGGTTGACCATGTAGCCGCCTTTGCCGTCAGGAATGACCAGCGGCAGCAGGTTGGGCCGGATGGTGGGTTCGGGAGTGGGTTCCTCACCGCTGGGTTCATCCGGCTCTTCCGGAGCAGGGGGTTCCGTGGTGCCGCCGGACCAAGAACTCGCAGTAAAGTATTGGGATTCATTAGTATTACCACCAGTATGAGTTTGGTACAACTGAACCTTATCGATTGTGAGCGTCTTATCTCCTGTATAGTTGATGGTTACTGTTGCGGTTCCGTCTTTGAATCCTTTATTGGGTTTATAGCCGCCTTGATCATTAATTCTGCAAACAGCTACATAGTCGTCGGCTGCAGTGTAGCCGCCAATAAGAGTTGCACCAACATTTTCGTCCGAAAGAACGGCTGAACAATTGATAGCATCGCTATTCGTGATTTTTTCAGTAAAACCAATATATACATACCACTCATAGGTTCGTTCAGTTTCAGGAAGGCCCGTAAAATAGAACGTCACGGGGGAAGAACTATCAATAATGGCAGACGAGGACGATGTAACCATTTGATAGGTCGCAACAGCGGCTTCCTGCTCTTCTTCGGCGCTGATGCCGTACACAGCCTCATTGTTCACCTTGTAGAAGGTGGTGGTGCTGCGATAAATCCGCTTGCCATCAAGGGTGTAGTAGAAGCCATCCGCACCAACGGGATAATTTGCGTTGTCGTTCACGATGCCGGCAGGTACGTCAGAATCGCCCTGCTTGTAGTAAGCGCCATCTTTTTTGGTAGCAGGGTCGCTGATCTCCACCTTCATGATGTACTCGCTTGTATCCAGCACGGTACTAACAATGGGAGTCTGATCCTCACGAATACGGAACCAGTAAGTGCCGGGCTTGTCGAAGGTCAGGTCGCTGAACTTCACGTAGCCGTAGTCATTTTGATCTTTTACCTGGCTGTTCTTGGTAGTCTGGATCTGAGTCCAGTTGCTGCCAATCAGCTGTTCCATAATGAAGGTGTACTTGTCAGTCTGGTCAGCATTATTAATGGGATTGCCACCAAACTGCTTGTAGTAGGCGCCCGGATCAACCAGTGCGATGGCGGCAACATCCTGCAGCTCGTTATGGAAGATGTGGTCACCGTTGGTGGACATGGAGCTGGTATCAACCTCGGTGCCATTGGCCTTGTAGCTGGGCTCAGGAATCTGGCGATTGTTATTGTTGTCCGTGCCAATGGCGTTGCTGTGCAGGAAGTATTCGCTGCTGGCAGAGAGGTTGTAGTCCTCGTCCATGGTCACTTCCACACGGATATAGTACACATCCTTGGAATTGACCAGGTTCTTGCCGTTGAAGTTGTAGGCTTCTTCGGATTCGGTCACTGCGCCGTTGCTGACGGTGTGCTTCTTTGCAGCAGTGCCATCTTCGTACACGCGGTACCAGTGCACGCCGATGTCGGTCTCGAAGGCGTAATCCAGTTCAAAGTGGATCAGGTCTTCGGTGGAGGTGTACTGGTTGTTGGTGTTGCGGGTGCTGTCAACTTTCTCCCATCCGCTGGAAATGCCGGTTGGCGTTTCCTGATGAGTAAGCTTTTCCAGAACGAAGTTGAATGCCGGGAAGGTACCGTCTTCAGCAGCGCCTTTTACGGGCTGGCCATCCAGGTTCTTGTACAGGTCGATGCCCATATTCACCGGGATGGGGTCACGGTTCTTCTCGTTGTTGTTGAACACCATGCCGCTGCCGTCGCCCAGGTAGGTGGCAACAGTTTCATCAATGATGTAGCCGATGAGCACGGGGGCTTCTTCATCGGTTTCATCGTATTCCGGCACGAAGGGCACGTCGATCAGCTTGCCATCATAGGTGGCGCCGCTGGCAACGTAGTAATCCGTCGCAACGATGCTGGTACCATAGATGTAGTTGTCTTCCACCATAACGCGGATGAAATACTGGTTGGTGCTGTACTCGTAGGTCTTGTCGAGTTCCTCCTGAGACTGCTGCTCGTATGCACGATACCAGTAAGTGGTAGTTACTGTGGGAGTTTCTGCGTTTTCGTTCTTGTGGGGATATTCAATGGTCTTGGTACCAAACTTGCTGGTAGCAAGGTTTTCGGACACGTTGGTAAGGGTTTCGATGGGCTTGCCTTCCCAGTTGCCTTCCTCATGGAATACGAGTTCCTCAAATTCAAACGAGAACTTCTGGTTACCGTCGGCCGGGTTACCGTTCACAGTCTTCTGGAAATTGAAGCTGATGCTGGCTTTAGCGGGAACGGGAGTGGGCGTAGGCGTAGATTCCGGGGTGGAACTAGGAGTAGGAGCGTCAGGATTGGTGGGCGTGGGGGCAGGAGTAGGCGTGACGTTGGGGACGTAGATATTGTTGAAAATCAAGTCCTTTGCGCCGATAGGCTTTCCAAGCTTCGTAAAGTCGATGTTACTGTTATTGTCCTCAAGGCGGTAGAAAGAGGACTTTACTTCCACCTGATACATCTGACAGAACATACCCGGGATTGGCTTGAGCTTAACAAAGTCCTTCACCAGATACTGCACCTTGCTGATTTCGTACATAGAACCAGCGGGCAGATTGGGCTGCTCAGTTGCTTCATAAACGCGATACCAGTAGGTTTCTCCTTTGGTAGAAGCGTTGGCATCAGTGTAAGTAATGTCGCTGAAGTGGAATTCACCGCCATAGTTGACAGCTCTGCCAACTTCTTTCCACTCGTTGGTTTCAGGATTCCATTTTTCCTTGATGAAAACGAAGTTCTCGGTTGCCTTGGGCACGCCGCCGTTAACCTGCTTCTTGAAGCCGTCCTTGATGGTAGAGGGACGGGTGGTACCGGTGAAGTCAGTACGGTGAGACTCCGCCTTGACGTTGATGACATCAGCAATAACGGTACCATTGATGTTGGACTTAATATTGACCGTTGCGCCGGGAGCAATAATAGAACCAACCATGGTATCGGTGTTGATAGTAACGCCTTCTGCATGGGTAAAGTTCCAAATCACTTTACCGTTGGAGAATTCGCCGGTTTCGCTGGCGGCAGTCTGCTTGCCGTCGATGTAAAGCATGGTGGGGGGCAGATTGATGGTTTTGCCCTCCATCAAAGAGCAATCTACATTGATAATCAAGCTGCCGTTATGACCTTTTTTGAAGCCGGTCAGTTCAAGACGACGTTCGATGCCGTTGATGGTATCAGGTTTCATTTCAACATAAGCAGCACCGTCAATCTTGTTGACGTTAATGGTGGGGTTCATATAGAAACCACCGTTGGGGCTGGTGTACCAATAGCCGTTCTGTGCGACCGCAACATCAGCACCCATGGCTCTGGTTCCAGGCGTAGACGTGCTTGGGGATCCCCAGTAGTTATAGGTAATAATTTTGTCCCAATCAAGGCCGTCAATCTGGTTATACAAGTTGTCGCTAATGCTGCGGATTTGGTTTTCAACCCATTCCAGATCGATGAAAGGACGGTTGTTGCTATCGCGGTCCTTAATAATTTTGTTGGGACGCTCCATCTTTACATTGTTGATAGACAGGGCAGTACCATTATCTTTCAGGCCGATGGTGTGACCGCTGCCCACAACCAAAACATGATTGGCCTTGGCGCCGCTTCCGCCGTTGATTTCCTTATAATTGAGAATGTAGGAAAGCTCATCGGCCAACTGGTTGGTACCAAAGTTGCTCTGTGCTACACAGTTCAAAGCAAGAATGTTACCATTACAGTGCGCAAGGACGTTGGCCGTGTCAAAAGCAACCAGATGGAAGCTTCCGGCAATGCCAAGAGGACTGGTATGAACAATGTACTTGGAATATTCGGAGTTGTTAACAAAGGCATTGTATTCGTCGTTGTACTCGAATGTTTTGCCGCGATAGGTACCGGGGTCGATATCGCCAGCCAGGTTGACGGATACATAGTAGGTAGAGAAACTATCAGTAGAGAACTCAACGGTCTGGACGGTGCCGTCATCGTGAATGAGGGCGTTGTTTTCCAGCAGCTCAGGAGTATTTTCATCAACCATGTGAACCACGTTGATGTCAAACTCTTCGGGCAGCAGATCCTGAGAATTCAGGACATCTTCGGCCAGATGGAAGCGAACGATGATTTCGCCGCCTTCAGGCTCCACTTCCACGCCATTGAGCATGAAGCAGATGTCATAGACCAGATCTTCCACGGACTTTTTGCCGGTAACGGTCTTGGCCTGATCAACGGTATCGGAATAAAGCTGGCTATTCTTATCCACGGGGGTGACAACCAGTTCGGAGCCGAAGGGCAAAGTGACTCCTTCGGGAATCTCGATAGTGATATAAACGTAGTAATCCTGATATACGTAACGAGTGGGCTGGGGCTTGGTGCAGACATCAGAGTGAAGATGCTCTTCCAGCTGGCAGATCAGCGTTCCGAACTCGTCGTAGCATTCTTCGGCATGGAGATGTTCTTCCATGGCGCAGTACAGCACCACTTCAACCAGGCACTCTTCAGTATGGGCATGTTCAGCCACTTCGCAGATGAGGTTGCCCTCAGCGTCGAAGCAGGTTTCGATATGGGCATGCTCTTCCAGACCGCAGTAGTAAGTGGGCTCGACCACAGGCTCTTCGGTCACTTCGGGAGCGACGGTGCACTCTTCAGTATGGGCATGTTCAGCCACTTCGCAGATGAGGTTTCCCTCAGCGTCGAAGCAGGTTTCAATATGAGCATGCTCTTCCAGGCCGCAGTAGTAAGTGGGTTCGACCACAGGCTCTTCGGTCACTTCGGGAGCGACGGTGCACTCTTCGATATGGGCATGTTCAGCCACTTCACAGATGAGGTTGCCCTCAGCGTCGAAGCAGGTTTCCACATGGGCATGCTCTTCCAGACCGCAGTAGTAAGTGGGTTCGACCACAGGCTCTTCGGTCTCAACAGGTGCAACTGTGCACTCTTCGGTGTGAGTGTGTTCTGCAACCTCGCAGATTACGTTGCCTTCTTCGTCGATGCAAGCCTCAACATGAGCGTGCTCTTCCAGACCGCAGTAGTACGTGGGTTCAACCACAGGCTCTTCGGTCTCAACAGGTGCAACTGTGCACTCTTCGGTGTGAGTGTGTTCTGCAACCTCGCAGATTACGTTGCCTTCTGCGTCGATGCAAGCCTCAACATGAGCGTGCTCTTCCAGACCGCAGTAGTACGTGGGCTCGACCACAGGCTCTTCGGTCTCGGCGGGTTCTTCGGTTGCCACGGGTTCTTCAGTCTCGACGACTTCCTCGGTAGCCACAGGTTCTTCGGTCTCGACGACTTCTTCGGTAACCACAGGTTCTTCGGTCTCGATGACTTCTTCAGTGGTCTCGGGAGCAACCAGGCACTCTTCGGTATGAACGTGCTCGGTCACTTCACAAATCACGTTGCCTACTTCGTCAATGCACTCGTCGCCATGAACGTGCTCAGAAACTTCACACATATAATAGGAAGTTTCTCCTTCAGGAGTGACGGTGGATTCGACGGGTTCTTCAGTAGAGGTGGCCTCCAACATGGCTTCATAAGCCATGTTGATCAGACCGTAGCCAACAATGGTGGGATCGTTCAGTTTGTATTCATGCTTACCGACTTCGGCATCATGATTACCCTCGATGGTGATCACCTTGGATCCGCTTACATCATATACAATACCGACATGATTTGCCTTTCCATCTCCATCCCAATCGAAGAAAACCAAATCGCCAGAGGAAGGAATAAAGTCTCCGCCGGCCTTCGCAAACAGACCAATGGACGCATAGTCACGCCGCATACGGGTCGCATTGGATTCCTGCGGGAATACATCCTCAGGCAGCTCAGCGTTGTCCATACAGAAGGATACGAACATAGCGCACCAATCGCTGTAAGGCAGATGCCACCAGTCGCCATAGCGAGTGTACCCATAGAAGCCATCGCTTTCAATCACGAAATTATCCTGAGACTCAGCATAACCCATCTGTGTTTCAGCAATCATCAGCAGATCTTTGGGCCATTCGCCTGTGAGTTCCAGGCCCTTGAAAGCACTGCGCCATTCGGCAGGAGTCTCAACCAAAGTACCGGAGCAACGCAAGGTAGCAGAAGTTTCAGCAGTAACGCCGTTGGCGTCGACAGCCTTAACATTCACGGTGATGGTGCTCTTCTTTTCCCAAGACTGAACGGCAACGGTAAAAGTGTTCTGCTCGTAATCGGTCAGGGAGAGGATTTCCGTTTCATCCTGCAGCACGCTAACCTGATACTTCACAGGAGCGGTGCCACCGGACTGGCTAATGTGATAGATGGGACTATTGGCGGGAGAGGCATACAGTGCATCGGTGGTAAGGCCCAGCACCATGTTTCCGTCGCTCACAGCCAAAGAAGCAGTATCAGAAACGTTATAGGCTCCATCAGAGACGGTGAAGGTGATGTGATAAACGCCGGGAATAGAGGTAGTCCAGCTGAGAGAAGTGGTGGTAGGATCCAGACTGGTTTCAGGTACAACAACCGCACCGTTCGTTACGTCGGTTACATTGTAGGACAGCGTTACTGCTCCGGTAGTATTCAACTGCCAGGTTGCAGTTTCGTTGACCACAATGCCAAGATCCTTCTCGCTGGTGATGGTAACAGTCAGCGGCACAGGAGTCTCGGTCTCCGCGGGAGCCTCGGTGATAACGACTTCCTCGGTTGCTTCCGGTTCCTCGGTAACAGGTACTTCGGTCACAGGTACCTCGGTAACAGGTACTTCGGTTACAGGTACCTCAGTCACAGGTACTTCAGTCACAGGAACCTCGGTAACAGGTACTTCGGTTACAGGTACTTCGGTTACAGGTACTTCAGTCACAGGAACCTCGGTAACAGGTACTTCGGTTACAGGTACTTCAGTCACAGGAACCTCGGTAACAGGTACTTCGGTAGGTGCAAGGGTTTCCTCGATCACCTGGGCATAGCATTCACCGCCATGAGTATGGGCTTCCTTGCCACACACCATAGCACGGGAATAACACGCCTCAGCATGAACATGTTCCTCCGATTCCTGGAGTTCGCAAATCTGATGAACCGCATAGCAGTTCTCAGAATGAGAGTGTTCTTCAAGAACACAGATCAATTCGGAAGACATGGTAATAGCAGGCTGCATCAACTGCAATGCAACCACGCTAACAACCAGTACCGACAGCACGCTCAGAACAGCGATAGCTTTACGGCGCTTTGCTTTGTTAGTAAAGCAGTCCTGAATGTAAGAAGAAATTTTCCAATGCACACCGTTCACCTTACCTTTGCTGGATATAGAACAAACGAAGAAGTGAAATATACTTAGTCGACAAGTCCGGCATCGCGGAAGGGCCAGACTTTGAAGATAACATGGCCAACAATTTCATCTGCAGCGACGCAGCCAATCAAACTGCTTCGGCTATCAACAGATTCTGCTCTGTGGTCTCCCAGAACGAAGACGCCGTTATCGGGCACCTGATAAGGATACTCAATATCGCTGATACCAAGGCTTTTTTCGATAACATAAGGCTCGTCGAGGAGGGTTCCGTTTACGGTTACATTGCCGTCCTCGTCAATTTCCACCCAGTCGCCTTGAGTCGCGATAACGCGTTTCAGGAGGAGCTTGTTATTGAAGTAAAAACCTACCACTTGGCCTTGTTGAAAATTGGTCGTTTTTACTGCAATAACGATGTCGCCATCATTCATGTTAGGTTCCATACTGGTTCCAGTAATTTGGAAAACCGGCAGGAACAAGGTTGCAATCAGCACCGCTACCGCAGCCACAACAACCAGAACGTAAATGGTACTTCGGATTGCCTTATAATACCGATGGCGGTAGTTCAGCCGTGATCGTTCCTGTTCAATCAGCGACATACTTGGTAAGTCTCTGAGCTGTTCATCCTCCATCTTTACTTGCATTCCTTTCTATGCAGAAGCATTGGTTACAATGCGAGCTGCTCAGTTTATCAGCGGAACGGCTGGCCCTTTAATTGTTGGGCAATCGTAGGGGATGCCGTATCCTCTGCGAGGGGTGACGTCGGGGGTTCGGGAGCAATTTCCTGCACAGGGACCGGAGGAACAAAACGGTTGACCCTACGGTGAGCAGGAGCGTTCGCAGGAGCAGGCCGTGATTTCGGCGGTGCCGGAGGGGGTGGAATAGGCGGCATAAACGCTTTGTTCTCGGTCGAAGCAGGTGCAGAACCGGTACTGTAATTGCGACGAATAATCTCGTTCAGATGATCCAGCTGCCGAGACATGTTCTGGATATCAGCGCCCAGCTGCTCTGTACGTGCGCTCAAAGAGCGGTTGGCTTCAAAGTTACGGATCTGCTCGCTAAGCTGTCCTTCTTTTTCTTTAGAATCGGACAAACGCTGTTGAAGATCCTCCAGCAAAATCTGCTGACGATAAATAATCTCTATCAATTCCGAACGCGAGAGATGTCGCAGTCCTTTTTGCTGATCCGCTTGCTTTGCCATGAATCCTGCTCCTGTCGTGAACGCAAAATAGGGTCTACATCACACGCAGGTTCATTAAGCGGCCACGAGCCGCAACAACTTGCGAAGATAATCAAGACCTCTGCTTTGCTTTGTTTTATCTGACCATATGGATAGCCAGACAGATCTGAACGCGATAGCCCGTATGGCATAGAACTTGCAATGCAAACCTCGTCATGAAGCATGCCCTCTTTCCGAATAGATTGCTTGCGATGAGATTATACCATTTTATGCATTTGCTGTCAATTATTTTGCCAAAAGAATACAAGGTATTTCCCTTGATTTAGCAAGAAAAACAAGTTACATTATTCATGTTATGCAACCTGGTTTTGTAATATTTTCAAGCATCAAATTATCGCAAAAAAACGTGAAAAAACGTATCCTCTTACCTTGATATAAAAAAACCAACGTTATGAAATGATGAGTCGCATTTTGTCTACATCCTTATTTTTTACAATTTTATGACTTTTTGGTCGTCTATGGACAATCCTATTATTTCAACAGAAGCCATCATATTTACCGCTGTTCCAAACTCCACAGATTGCAAAATAGAAAATATTTTATTAATTTTTTATTTCGAAATTAGATTAATACGTGGTTTGTCCAAATGTGTAGACATTTTTTACATCACGTGCTATAATACCATGGTTCAAATTTATTTTTCTTGTCGTTGTCTTCCTTGACAATCCAAACGACAACCACTTAGGCGATCAACTATCCCCTTTTTGTCAAGGGATACAGAGCCTAAGTTACAAAAATATTACACACACGATCAACAAGGGAGAAGATCATCATGAACGCAAATGGCACCAAAGAGCTGGTTAAGCGTACCGTGTTGTTCTCCCCTCCGGACATCTCCGATCTGGAAATAAAAGAAGTCGTCAGTACCCTGGAATCCGGCTGGATCACCACCGGCCCCCGGGTGAAGGAATTTGAACGCCGTGTTGCCGGTTACGTGGGCACGAACCGCGCCGTATGCCTCAACTCCCAGACCGCCTGCGCCGAGCTTTGCCTGCGGCTGCTGGACATCGGCCCCGGCGACGAGGTCATCACCACCGCCTACACCTACTCCGCCTCCGCTTCCGTGGTGTGCCACGTGGGCGCAAAGCTGGTTCTGGCAGACACCCAACCCGGCAACCTGAACATGGATTACGACCAGGTGGAATCCCTCATCAACGAGCGTACCAAGGCCATCATCCCCGTGGATCTGGGCGGCATCCCCTGCGACTACGACCGCATTTTCGACATCGTCCAGCGGAAAAAGCACCTGTTCCGTCCCGCCAACCAGCTGCAGGAAGCCATTGGCCGCATTGCCATTATCGCCGATACCGCCCATGCCTTCGGCGCCACCTGGAAGGGGCAGAAAATCGGCACGGTGGCTGACTTTTCCAATTTCAGCTGGCATGCTGTGAAGAACCTGACCACCGCCGAGGGCGGCGCCATGACCTGGCGCAGTATTCCCGGCGTGGATGACGACGCCATCTACCAGAAGATGCAGCTTTTCTCTCTCCACGGCCAGAGCAAGGACGCTTACACCAAGTCCACCCTGGGCGAGTGGGAATACGACATCATCGGCCCCTGGTACAAATGCAACATGACGGACATCACCGCCGCCATCGGTATCAAGCAGTTTGTGCGCTATCCGAACATGCTCCTCCGCCGGCGGGAGATCATCCGCCGCTACGACGAGGCTTTCATCCCCCTGGGCATCCAGGTGCTTTCCCATTACACGGAGGATTATTCCTCCTCCGGCCATCTGTACATGACCCGCATCCCCGGCATCAGCCTGGAGGAGCGCAACCAGATCATCCAGAAGATGGCCGCCCTGGGCGTGGTGTGCAACGTGCACTACAAGCCCCTGCCCATGATGACCGCCTATCGGAATCTGGGCTTTGCCATCAAGGACTATCCCAACGCATACGCACTGTTTGAAAACGAGATCACCCTTCCCCTCCACACCTGCCTCACCGACGAGGATGTGGAGTACGTGATCCAGGCCTATCAGCAGGTAACCAAGGAATATTTGAAATAAAGCAAATCAGGGGCAGCGGCTATTCCGGCGCCCCTTTGCTTGTAGAAAGGGGGCAGGCGGATGAAGCGGCTGCTCATTATCGGCGCGTCCGTGCTTCAGGTGCCTGCCATCCTGAAAGCCAAGGAAATGGGCCTTACCGTGGCCGTGGCGGACTTCAATCCCCAGGCCGTGGGCATTCCTCTGGCGGACGAATATTTCAACGTCAGCACCATTGATGAAGAGGGCGTTTTTGAGGCTGCAAAAGCCTTCCGGGCCGACGGCATCATGACTTTGGCCACGGACATGCCCATGCGGGCCCTGGCCCATGCCTGCCAAAAGCTGGGCCTGACTGGCATTTCCTATGATACCGCCCTACGTTCCACGGACAAGGCCGCCATGATTCAGGCCTTTGCGGCGGCGGACGTGGCCCATCCCTGGTTTCAGATTGCCAGAGGCGGCAAGCTGGAAGCTCCTCCCCCAGCCTATCCCTTGATTACCAAACCCACGGACAATTCCGGCAGCCGGGGCGTCATGCTGGTTCATGGCCCGGAGGAGCTGGAACAGGCGCTGATCTACAGCTCTGAAAACGGCCGCGGGGGCGACGTGATGGTTGAGGAATACATGCAGGGCCCGGAGGTCAGCGTGGAGATCATGGCCGATGAGGGCCGGATCCACGTTTTGCAGATCACGGACAAGCTGACAACCGGCGCGCCCCATTTTGTGGAGATGGGCCATTCTCAGCCCTCCCGCCTGCCTGCAAACACCCAAGCCGCCATCCGGGACCTGGCCACCCAGGCCGTACAGGCCGTGGGCATTGACAACGGCCCCGCCCACGTGGAGATCATCGTCACCAAGGACGGCCCCAAAATGGTGGAGCTGGGCGCCCGCATGGGCGGCGACTGCATCACCAGCCACCTGGTGCCCCTCAGCACCGGTATCGACATGGTGGGCAGCACCATCCGCTGCGCCCTGGGCCTGCCCATGGAGCTTCAGCCCACGCTGCAAAAGGGATCGGCCATCCGCTTCATCCCCACGGACCAGGGCACCATCCGGGACATCCGCGGCGCGGAGGAAGCCCGGCAAATCTCCGGCGTAAAGGAGATCACCTTCACCAAGCAGATCGGCGATAAAGCCGGCGAGATCGGCAGCAGCACAGACCGTGTGGGCTACGTCATCGCCCAGGGAAAAAATGCCGAAGAGGCCGTGGCTATCTGCGAAAAAGCCATGCATCTCATTACCATTACCGTGGAATAACCCCACCGATATACTCCCAGGAGGAACATTATGCGTATTTTGAAAATGTCGGCCTATTTTGAACCGGAGCAGGTGGCCACCACCCATCTGCACAAGGACCTGCGGGCGGCCTATGTGAAGGCCGGATTCACCATGGTGGACTATGTGCCCCGTCCCACCCGCGGCATCAGCGACGAGGTTTACGCCGAATACAAAAACAAGAAATATGAAGAAATGAACGACGGCAAGGTGGTCATCCACCGTTTTGCCATGTTTAGGGAAGGCACCAACCCCATCCAGCGGGCCATCCGCTACGTGCTGGTGAACCTGATCCAGTATTTCAAGGGTTCCCGGGCCAAGGATATCGACGTGATCATGGCAGGCAGCACGCCTCCCACCCAGGGCGTGCTGTGCGGCCTGGTGAAAAAGCGGCTGAAGGTGCCCTTCATCTACAATCTGCAGGACATCTTCCCCGACTCCATGGTCAACGCCAACATGACCAAAGAAGGCAGCCTGATCTGGAAAATTGGCCGGAAGGTGGAGGATTTCACCTACCGCAGCACCGACAAGATCATCGTCATCAGCGAGGATTTCAAGCGCAATATCATGGCAAAGGGCGTTCCGGAGGACAAGATCGTGGTGGTGCCCAACTGGGTCGATCCCTCCTCCGTCTACCCGGTGGAGCGCAAGGACAACATCCTCTTTGACCGCTACGGCCTTGACCGGGAGAAATTCTACATCTGCTACAGCGGAAACATCGGCCACAGTCAGAACCTGCGGCTGCTGCTGGACGCCGCCAAGGCCCTGAAAGAAGACCTGCCTGACATGCGCCTGGTGCTCATCGGCGAGGGCGTAATGAAGGAGGAACTGGAAGAAATGATCCGGGCCGAGGACATCACCAACGTGATCATGCTGCCCTTCCAGCCCTATGAGGACATCGCCCACGTGTTCAGCCTGGGCGACGCCGGCCTGATCATCTCCAAGGCGGGCATCGGCGGAAGTTCCGTGCCCAGCAAGACCTGGAGCATCATGGCAGCGGAGCGGCCCATTGTGGCGTCCTTTGACGAAAACAGCCGCCTGAGCCAGCTGATCCGGGAGGCGGACTGCGGCATCGCCGTGGAGGCGGACAACCTGACCGCCCTGGTAGACGCCGTCAAGACCCTCTACAACGACCGTCAGGCCGGCGAAGCCATGGGCAAGACCGGCCGCAAGTACCTGGTGGAAAACCTGGACAAGGAAAAGTGCGTGGGCGCGTATGTGGACACCATCAAGAGCGTCATCGCCGCCCATCAGGCCAGCAAGGAGTAATTCATGAATCTGAAGCGAATCTTTCAGGCGCTGGGTGGCAAGCTGGTCACCCTGACCAACCGGAAAGTGGCCCTTTCTGCCGTTTTCCTGCGCAGCCAGGTGGATCCCGCCGCTGCCGTGGGCAAGCGCTGCCGCATCTTTGGCTGCGATATCGGCCGGTACACCTACATCGGCCGCAACTGCCTGGTGCAGAACGTTTCCATCGGCTCCTTCTGCTCCATTGCCGAGGGAAGCATCCTGGGGCTGCCCTCCCATCCGGTGGATTTTGTGTCCACTTCTCCGGTGTTTCTGGAGGGAAAAAACGCCCTCGCGAAAAACTTCGCCTCTATCCCCTATGAAGACTGCCCCCGCACCCAAATCGGCCATGACGTGTGGGTAGGGGCTCATGCCCAGATCAAAAGCGGCGTGACCGTGGGCACAGGCGCGGTGGTGGCCGCAGGAGCCATCGTCACCCACGACGTCCCCCCCTACGCCATCGTGGCGGGGGTGCCTGCAAAGGTTCTCCGCTATCGCTTTGATGAGGAGACCATCGCCCGGCTGCTTGACAGCCGCTGGTGGGAGATGGACGATGCCCGGCTCCGCCAGCATGCCGCCCATGCAAACGATCCTCAAACCTTTTTGAAGGAGATGGCCCAATGAGTGAAACCTGCGAAAGCAAGCGCTTTTGTTTGATTGGCAAGCGGGGCTGCCCTGGGGACGACAGGCTTTTCAGCTTCATGGCGGCGTTTTTTGCCGTGGCCACCGTTCTGGTGGATCTGGTGCGGTATATCGCTTATGTGACCGTACCCCAGGTGACGGCGGTGGTAGAACCTCTGCGCAACCTGGTGTACATCAGCATCATGCTGTATGTGGCTTATCTGTTCATCCGCTATGGCGTGGACTGGTTTGAGGTCATTTTCACTTTGGTCAGCCTGCTGTGCTGGGGCCTGAGCGTGCTGATCACGCCGCAGATCCTGGATTTTGGCATTCCCGCCGCGCTGATGTATTTCTCCCGGGTCTACGTGGCGGTGATCCTGTTCCGCCAAATGAAGCATTATGACGATTTTGCGAAAAAGCTGACCTGGTTCCTGCCCGCCGTGGTGCTGTACGCCGTGCTGGCGTTTTTCCAGCGCGGCGACGGTTACATGCCTCTTTCCTACAATCTGATCCCTACTGCGTTGATATATACGTTCTATGGTTTTCAGGGCAAACATAAGCTGCTGGGCGTGATCGGCGCGGTGCTGTTTGTGGTTGCCAGCTTCCTGGGAGCCCGCGGCGCCATGCTGGGCGGATGCATCGGCATTGCGCTGTATTTCCTCATCACCCTCTTTAGGGGCGATAAAAAGAAAGCCCGCAAGATCGTGCTGATCGTGCTGGCTGTGTGCATTGCGCTGGTCATTTTGGCCGGGGCGATGATCAGCATCTTCCGGGAGGAACTGGCACCCCTGGCGGCCAAGTCCCGGACGCTAAACATTCTGCTCAATGGCGTTCTTTTCAGCGATAGCGGACGTTCCGTGCTTTATGACAGCATTCTGGAGGCCATCCGGCAGGAGCCCTGGACGCCCCATGGCCTGCTGGCGGACCGGATCGTCATTGCCCGGGACAAAACTCCTACTTACATGAAATACCCCCACAACCTGGCCCTGGAGATCCTCTACCAGTGGGGTCTGCCCCTGGGCGTTATTCTGCTGGGCGCCATCCTGTGGCTGTTTGTTTCTGGCCTGTGGAGCCTGCGCCATGCGGACGAAAACCGCCTGGCCGTCATGCTGACCTTTGTGCCCATTGCGCTGGTGCAGATCATGCTGTCCAGCAGCTACCTGATGAGCTGGCTGTTTGCCATCGCGGTGGGTCTGCTGCTGGCCAAAAAGCCGGACGTTACCACAGCTTCCTGAACCCGCTGGGGGACATGCCCTCTATTTTCCGAAAGGCCCGGGAGAAGTAGTTGGCGTCCGGCATGCCGCATCTCTCGCCCACCTCCTCCACGGACAGTTCCGTGAAGCGCAGCAGCTCCTTGGCCCGGGAAATGCGCAGGTACAACAAATAATTGATCACAGAGGAGCCGTACTGCTCCCGGAAAAGTCGCGTTAGATAGAACTTGTTGATGTAGAAACGCTCAGCAAGATCGTCCAGCGTGATTTTTTTGTGGTAGTTTTCGTCCAGGTAGTTTTTCACCGCCTGCAGGGACTTGTTCCCCTCGGGCCGATGCCGCTGGGCGCCTGGCCGCCAGCTGTTTTCCATCAGCAGGGACAAAAGCGCGGAAAGCTGCTGGTTGATGCGCATGTCCCGGATATGGTCGCCGGAAGCGGCGGTCTTTTTGAGGGTGTGCAGAAGTTCCACAAAGGGCTGCACATCCGCCGGCTGAAACACCGGCTGGCCCCCGCGTTCCAGGTATTTCTCATAAATGCCGCCCATGGCCATGCCGTCAAAATGCACCCAGCTGAGGGTCCACAGCCTGCCGGACGTAGCGTGGCTGTAGGGTTTGCGGCAGTCGATGAACACGCACATTCCCGGCGCGAGGGGGTACTGCTTTCCCTCGTATTCCAGCTGGCCCTCACCGTCCTCCACCACAAAAAACAGGTAGGAGCTGAGGTTGCTGCGCTGGCTCTTGTGGGGGCTCAGGGCCTTCAGGGTGCCCGCCTCCTGCAGATGCATCAGGCAGCTCCGGGCAAAGGAGGACGGCGTATACAGGATGCGCCGGGAATCCACCTGGTGGTTGTCACGAAAGGTCAGCTCGTTCATGATTTCTCCCCCTGAGAGTTACTTCACCCCAAAGTATATCCCAATTTGCCTATATGTCAATATTGTGCTATGATATGGCAAAATAGAGCATGATTTCCCGCTGAAAATGCGTTATAATACTGGTTGTATGGCATACCGCTCAATCCACACGAAAGGTGTAATGAATATGAAAAAAGCGTTGATCACCGGCATCACCGGCCAGGACGGTTCCTACCTGGCGGAGTTCCTTCTGGACAAGGGCTATGCGGTTCACGGCATCACCCGCCGGGCCTCCATCAGCAATACCGCCCGCATCGACCATCTGAAGGGCCGCATCACCCTCCACGACGGCGATCTGACCGACTCCTCCAGCCTGATCCGCATCATCGGCCTGGTGCAGCCGGACGAGATCTACAACCTGGCCGCCCAGAGCCATGTGCAGGTCAGCTTTGACGTGCCCGAATATTCCGGCGACGTGGACGCCCTGGGCGTGCTGCGCATCCTGGAAGCGGTGCGCATCCTGGGCCTGAAGGACAAGACCCGCATTTACCAGGCCTCCACCAGCGAGCTCTACGGCAAAGTAGAGGAAGTGCCCCAGCGGGAAACCACCCCCTTCCACCCCTACAGCCCCTACGCCGTGGCCAAGCAGTACGGCTTCTGGATGGTGAAGGAGTACCGCGAGGCCTACGGCATGTTCGCGGTCAACGGCATCCTGTTCAACCACGAGTCCGAGCGCCGGGGCGAGAATTTTGTCACCCGGAAGATCACCTTGGCTGCGGGCCGCATCGCCGAGGGCATCCAGGATCACCTGGAACTGGGCAACATGGACAGCCTCCGCGACTGGGGCTACGCCAAGGATTACGTGGAATGCATGTGGCTGATGCTCCAGCATGACACCCCTGAAGACTTCGTCATCGCCACCGGCGAGCAGCACACCGTCCGCGACTTTGTGGAAAAAGCCTTCGCCGCCAACGGCATCACCATCCGCTGGGAGGGCAAGGGCCTCAATGAAAAAGGCTACGACGCCGAGACCGGCAAGATGCTGGTCTGCGTCAATCCCCAGTGGTTCCGTCCTACCGACGTGGACAATCTCTGGGGCGACCCCACCAAGGCCAAGACCGTGCTGGGCTGGAATCCCCAGACGACCCCCTACGCAGAGCTGGTGCGCATTATGGCCGAGCATGACCGTCAGCTGGCCAAGCGGGAAAAAGCCATGATGGCCGCCAAGTAAGGAGAAACGCATATGATGGACAAGCAAGCCAAAATCTACGTTGCAGGCCACCGGGGCATGGTGGGAAGCGCCATCGTCCGGGAACTGCAGCGGCAGGGATATACCAATATCATCACCCGCACCCGCCAGGAGCTGGACCTGACCCGGCAGGATGCGGTGGAAGCCTTTTTCGCCGCCGAGCAGCCGGAATACGTCTTCCTGGCCGCCGCCAAAGTGGGCGGCATCATCGCCAATCAGAGCGCCCTGGCGGACTTCATGTACGAAAACATGATGCTGGAGATGAACGTGATCCACGCCGCCTGGAAAAACGGCTGCAAAAAGCTGCAATTCCTGGGTTCCAGCTGCATCTACCCCCGGCTGGCCCCCCAGCCCATGCCGGAAAGCTGCCTGCTCACCAGCGCCCTGGAGCCCACCAACGAGGCCTACGCCCTGGCCAAGATCAGCGGCCTGAAGTACTGCGAATACCTCAACCGCCAGTATGGCGCAGATTTCATCAGCGTCATGCCCACCAACCTCTACGGCCCCAACGACAACTACCACCCCACCCACAGCCACGTGCTGCCGGCCCTCATCCGCCGCTTTCACGAGGCCAAGGAAGCCGACCTGCCCACCGTGACCTGCTGGGGCGACGGCAGCCCCCTGCGGGAGTTCCTCTATGTGGACGACCTGGCCAACTGCTGCGTCTACCTGATGAATCACTATTCCGGCAACGAGACCGTCAACGCGGGCACCGGCAAGGAAGTTTCCATCCGGGAGCTGACGGAGATCGTGGCCAAGGTGGTGGGCTACGAGGGCCAGATCCTCTGGGACACCACCAAGCCCAACGGCACGCCCCGGAAGCTGCTGGACGTGAGCAAGGCCACGGCCCTGGGCTGGACCTACCGCACCGATCTGGAGAACGGCGTGCGCCTCACCTATGCCGATTTCCTTTCCAACCCCATGCGGGCCGAAAGATAAGGAGGAACCTATGCATTTCATTCTGCTTTCCGGCGGCTCCGGCAAACGGCTGTGGCCCCTGAGCAACGACGTGCGCTCCAAGCAGTTCATCAAAATTTTCCGCCGGGAGGACGGTGTGTACGAGAGCATGGTGCAGCGAGTGTACCGCCAGATCCGGGAGGTAGACCCCTCTGCGGACGTGACCATCGCCACCTCCAAGACCCAGGTCAGCGCCATCCGCAACCAGCTGGGCGACGACGTGAATATCTGCGTGGAACCCTGTCGCCGGGACACCTTCCCGGCCATCGCCCTGGCAGCAGCCTATCTGCATGACGTGAAAAACGTGCCGGAGGACGAAGCCGTGGTGGTCTGCCCCGTGGACCCCTACGTGGACAACGGTTATTTTGAGACCCTGGCCCGGATGCAGCAGCATGCCCAGCAAGGCGCGGCCAATCTGGTGCTGATGGGCATCCAGCCCACCTACCCCAGCGAGAAATACGGCTACATCATCCCCACCACAAAGGACGACCCCAGCCGTGTGGACTGTTTCAAGGAAAAGCCGGACGCGGCCACCGCTGCGGAGTACATCCGCCAGGGTGCCCAGTGGAACGGCGGCGTGTTTGCCTTCAAGCTGGGCTATCTGCTGAAAACCGCCCACCAGCTGCTTTCCTTTGCCGACTACGCCGACCTCTTCGCCCACTACGATCAGGCCCGGAAAATCAGCTTTGACTACGCGGTGGTGGAGAAGGAAACCGATATTGCCGTGGTGCGCTATGGCGGCCGCTGGGCCGACCTGGGCACCTGGAACACCCTCACCGAGGCCATGGAGGAAAGCTCCGTGGGCGACGTGCGCATGAACGAAAATTGCCAGAACGTCCACGTGCTCAACGACCTGAACATGCCCATCCTCTGCATGGGCCTGAAAAACGTGATCGTGTCCGCCAGCCCCCAGGGCATCCTGGTGTCGGACAAGGAGCAATCCAGCTACATCAAGCCCTTTGTGGACGCCATCGACCAGCAGATCATGTTTGCGGAAAAGAGCTGGGGCAGCTTCAAGGTGCTGGATGTGGAAGAGGAAAGCCTCACCATCAAGATCACTTTGCTGCCCGGCCACCGGCTGCATTATCACAGCCATGAGCATCGCCGGGAGAGCTGGACCGTCGTCCGGGGCGAGGGCCTGGCCGTGGTGGACGATCAGGAGATCGCCCTCCGGCCCGGCGTGGTGGTGGACCTGCCCGCCGGCAGCCGCCACACCGTTATCGCAAAGACGGAGATGACCATCATCGAAACCCAGATGGGCAAAGAGATTTCCGTTACCGACAAACAAAAATTCTCCCTGGAAGACCGCTACGGTCTGCATCCGTAATGGAGGTTCCCATGGCCGAACAATTCCTCACCCTGATGGCGGAGTACTCTGATACCGACCAGCAGCGCATTTCCATTTGGTACGACGCCCTGCAAAACGCCGGTTTCCGCGGCAGCCAGACCCCCGGCCTCAGGCACCACATCAGCCTGGCCACCTTCCCCCTGGGCAGGGAAGCGGAGGCCATTCAGCTGACCCGCCAGGTGGCCGCCCAGTTTGGCCCGGTGCCCGTTGCCATCCGGCACATCGGCGTGATGCCCGGCGGCAAGGTGCTTTTTGCCGCGCCGGACACCACCCCGGAGCTACTTGCCCTCCAGCGCGCCGCAAGCCAGGGCGACGTAAGCGCCTTCCCCTTCCTGCCCCACACCACCCTGCTCATTGACACCCCGGAAACCATCGCCGCGGCCCTGCCCACATTGGTCAAGCATTTCACGCCCCTGCCCGCCACCATCGACCGTCTGCGCCTGTGCGCCTTCTGGCCCACCAGGGAGATTGTGGAAGTGAAGCTGGAGGGGGAATAAATCTTTTCATCAAAAAACGAACGAAACATCCATCGTGGACGTTCCGTTCGTTTTTCTATGGAGTTTTGTGTTTTACTCCTCCACCATCTCATTCTCCCTGTCTTCCTTCCGCTTCAAGGCCCGCTTGAACCAGCTGTTGGACAGGTAATACGCAATAAACAGCACCGACGTCAACGTCCAGGTCAGGGGGTAGCTGACCAGCACCATGGGCAGGGTACGGTTGTGGGGCACCACAAAGAACAGCCACAGAACGCGCATCAGGCAGATGCCCGTCAGGGTCATCAGCGTGGGGACAAGGGTATCGCCCGTGCCGCGCACCGCGCCGGACAGCACCTCAATGCACACGTAGGTGAAGTAGGTGGGCACCAGCAGCCGCACAATGCCCAGGCCGATGGACACCACGTTGGCGTCGTCGGTGAACATGTTGAGCAGGAAGCCTCCGCCAAGGAGCAGCACCCCGGACAGCACGATGGTGGTCACAAAGGCCATCTTCAGGCAGGTGCGGATGCTCTGGCGCATGCGGTCGTACTTGCCCGCGCCAAAGTTCTGGCCGGAAAAGGTGGTAATGGCGATGCCAAAGGCGTTGATGGTCATCCAGAACAGGCCGTCTATCTTGCCGTAGGCCGTCCAGGCGGCCATGGTGTCCGTGCCGAAGGAGTTCACGCCGCTCTGGATAATCACATTGGAAATGGAGTACATCACCGACTGCAGGCCAGCCGGCAGGCCGATCTGCACCACGCGGCGGAGAAGATCGCCGTGGAAGCGGATCTTTTTGGGGAACAGCTGGTAGCTCATGGGGGAGCGCATCAGGGTGACCACCACCAGCACCGCGCTGAGCAGCTGGGAAAGGATGGTGGCCAGTGCCGCGCCCGCGACGCCCATCTCCAGGCCCACCACCAGGATGATGTCCAGCAGGATATTGGTCATGCAGGAGCAGATCAGGAAGAACAGGGGCCGGCGGCTGTCGCCGATGGCGCGCAGAATGCCGGAGCCAATGTTATAGATCAGCGAAGGCAGCATGCCCAGGGAGAAAATGCGGATGTAGGTGGTGGCAGGGGCCATGATCTCCTCGGGGGTGCCCATGAGCTTGAGCAGGGAGGGCAGAAACGCAATGCTCAGCACCGTCATCAAAAGGCCCGCGGCGATGGCCAGCGCGGCCGCCGTGTGGACGGAATCGCTGACCTCCTTGTTTTTCCGCGCACCAAAATACTGGCTGATGATGACGGACGCGCCGCTGGACAGGCCCACGAAGAAGCCCACCAGCAGGTTCAGGATGGTGCCGGTAGCGCCGCCCACCGCCGCCAGGGACTCCTTGCCCACAAACTTGCCCACGATGATGGCGTCGGCGGTGTTGTAAAGCTGCTGGAAAAAGGTGCCCAGCAAAATGGGGAAGAAAAAGGACAAAAGCTGTTTCCAGATCACGCCTTCGGTGATGCCGTTATCCGCGGCGATTTCCGGTTTTACTTTGCGCTGCATACGGTTCTCCTTTGCCCCGCGGGGCCGCATCGGAAATTACTGATACATCTCAAGATGCCGCTGGATGGCGGCGAAGGTCTCCTCGGACAGGTCGTGCTCCATTTTGCAGGCGTCCTCCCGTGCGGTTTCCTCGCTGACGCCAAGGCGCATCAGCATCTGGGTAAGCACGGTGTGGCGGGTGTACATCCGCCGGGCGATGGCCTCGCCGGTTTCCGTCAGGGTGATGAGGTTATCCGCATCCATGAGGATGTAGCCGTTCTCACGGAGCTTTTTCATGGCCACGCTGACGGAGGGCTTGCTGACGGACAGGGACGCCGCGATATCCACAGAACGGGCAAAGCCCTTCTCCTGTTGCAGCATGAGGATCATTTCCAGATAATCTTCCGCAGACTTATGAATATTCATGGTTTTCTCCTTTCCGGGGGATCGGTCAGGGCTTGATGCCGGTGAGCAGGCCGTCCACAATCTGGATGGCTTTGCGCAGCCGCTGGGTGTAATCGCCGCTGATGATGATCAGCTTATCGCCGAAGCCGTGATCCTTGTACATCTGGATCAGGCGCTCGTTGAGCATCTTGCGGCGGGCCTGGTCGCCGTTGAGGCGCTGGCCGTCGGCCACCCATTCCACGTCGGGCCAGAGGTACAGAAGCACGTCGTAACGGGAGCTGTCGATGTATTTCTGCACCAGCTCGTTGCGGTGGCCCATGTACAGTTCGCTGAAGTAGTCGGTGTAGGTGGCGTCGGTGTCAAAGAAGCAGACCTTGTTGGCGCTGCGCAGGGCGTGGTAGTCCTGCTCAAACTGCAAATGGGCAATGCGGCTGAAGTCCTCATCGGTGTAGATGGTCTCATCGTTGCCCAGATAGTCCCGGGCATAGTAGCGGCCCACTTCCTCGGACCAGGAGGTGTTGTACAGCTTGGCCAGGCACTTGGTCAGGGTGGTCTTGCCGCAGCTTTCCGTGCCGGCGATCAGCACCTTCTTGGAAAAGAAGGGACGGGCCGCGCCCAGAATGTAGTGCCAGTTGGGCAGGATGCTCTTGCGGATGTCCGTGGCGGAAATGGGATAGCGGGTGCGCTTGGGGTCGAACAGCTCAATTTTGCTTTCCGGGAAAAAGCTGGAAAGGGTCTCGCTGTACTCCAGATCGCCCACAAAAAACGCGTCGATAGGCTCCCCTACCACTTCCCGCATGCGCTGGCTCCACTTTTCCCAGCCTTCCGGATAGCGGGGGATGTCCGTCTCGTCCAGCACCCGCACCTGGATGTGGGGCATGTCCTGCACCTGCTGGCTGAGCCACTGCTTGCGCAGGCGGTAAGAGATCTCCGGCAGGCCGTCCAGCTTGCAAAGCTCCCGGGTCTGATCCGCGTTGTCGGAAATGACCACAATCAGCTTGTTGCAGCGGGTGGACGCTTCAATGATCTGGTAGAGATGACCTCTGTGGGGGGGCAGAAAACGGCCGAAATATACGCCGACGTTGTACATGGAATCATCCTCCTCCGTTAGGGACAGGGTAAAAAAGGTTTGACTGTATCATTTCTACACCGGCCCCTTCTTTTCCTGCAAAAAGGGGCCAAAAGGCCTTTTCCCGGCCGATGGCCCTTCACGAATGTAAAAACTCCTCCCCACCGCCGTTTTTTCCGGGCGACAAATATCTTTTCCTGTGTTTTTGGAAGGTTTTGTAGTATGCAATCCCGCCAGACTATGGTATACTATCCATATGTGTCCCCGGCCCGGAAGGGGTGAGGGGCGCAGTACATCGGCCCAAGGAACCAACGAAAGGAGGTTCATGAATGCAGTATAACGTACCCAACCCGCCAAGGCAGCGCTCCACCCGCAATTACGCCCCCAAAAAGCGTAAGACCCGCGCCGGTTCCGTGATCCCGCTGCTTTTGCTGTTCATCGTTCTACTGGTTATCATGTACCTGATCTTCCCCAAAGAAGCGGGCAGGCACGTCGGGCATTCCGCTTACGACGGGCTTGTCATCAGCGAGGTCATGAGTGCCAATAACTCGGCCGTGCCTGATGAAAACGGCGAGTTTTATGACTGGCTGGAAATTTACAACGGCACCGGCGCAGACCTGAACATGGAAGGCGTCATGCTGACCAACCGCACCGACCGCATCACCTTCCCCTTCCCGGAGTACACCCTGAAGGCCGGGGAGCGGGTGATCATTTTCGCGTCGGACAGCTACCAGCTGGATCCCTCCATGCCCTTCCACGGCAAATTCAAGATCTCCTCCGTAGGCGCGCATCTGTACATGTACGACCCGGAAATGTACCTGATTGACGAGGTCACCGTGCCCACCATGATCGCCGATACCAGCTACATTCTGGCCTCCGTGGATGAAAACGGCGCACGCACCTACGAAACCACCGACTTCTACTCTCCCGGCTATGAAAATGGCGAAGAGGGCTTTTTGGCGTACCGCTCTGCCAACGCCACCCAGGCTGGCGCGCTGGTCATCAACGAGATCAGCCCCGACCCCAAGGTGGGCATCCCGGACGAGGACGGCGAAGTGGTGGACTGGGTGGAGCTGAAAAACAACACGGATCAGCCTATTTCCCTCTCCGGCTACTACCTGTCCGACAAGGAAAACAAGCCCATGAAGTGGCGCTTCCCGGACAGCGCTTACATTCCCGCCGGCGGATATTACCTGGTGTACTGCAGCGGCAAGGACAAGCTGCAGCAGAATGGCATCCCCCACGCCAATTTCTCCATCAGCGCAGAGCGTGAGACCTTGGTTCTCAGCGACGCCTATGGCCGCATGGTGGACCGTGTATCCATCGAGAACGTGCCTGCGGACTATTCCTATGGCCGTACCTCCACAGGCACCTTTGAGTACTTTGTGCTCTCCACCCCCGGCGCCTCCAACGATCTCAGCGGCCAGGCCTCCACGGACGACCTGATCCGCGCCTATAACCCCACCGGCGTCATCATCAGCGAGGTCATGGCCTCCAACGACCTGACTTTGCTTAACGACAACGGAACCGCTGTGGACTACATCGAGCTTTACAACAGCAGCGCCCAGACCGTAGATTTGTCCTTCTACGGTCTGAGCGACTCCATCAAGCGCCCCCGCCGCTGGCAGTTCCCCGCAGGAACCACCATTGAGCCGGGCCAGTTTCTGGTCGTCTACTGCGACGGCACCAACGTTTCCTCCAACACGGAGCTTCACACCAATTTCAGTATGACCCGCGCAGGCGGCGAAACCGCCACCTTCTGCGATCCCACCGGCAAGGTGCTGGATCGCCTGCCGCTGAGCCTGATCCCCACGGATCACAGCTACGGTCGCACCCTCGGTTATTCCGGCTTCTACTATTTTGACCAACCCACCCCCGGCGTTGCCAACAACACCGGCTACTATGGCTATGCAAGCAATCCGTCCTTTTCTCATCCGGGCGGCGAATATAAAGGAACCCTGACCATTACCGTGGACGTGCCCAAGAACACCGAGGTCTACTACACCCTGGACGGCACCGTCCCCACCCAGAACAGCAACCTCTACGTGCCCGGCTCCCAGTTCAGCATCAACTCCACCGCGGTCATCCGCATCCGGGCCTTTGATCCCTCCGGGCGGCTGCAGCCCAGCGAGATCATCACCAACACCTATTTGATGAACCTGTACCACTCCTTCCCCATCGTCAGCGTGGTCACCGACCCGGACAACCTCTGGAACCCGGTCACCGGCATGCTGACCCCGGGCGATAACGTCATTAAGTACGACGAAAACGGACGGCCCAAGATCCCCTTCAAGAACACCGTCTACCGCGCCAATAAGGAAAGCGAGGACAACATCGGCATCAAGCCCGGCCATGTGGAGATGTACTCCAAGGAGGGCGAGCAGCTGCTCAGCCAGGACATGGAGTTCGGCCTGCAGGGCCAGTACTCCCTGGATATGCCCCAGAAAACCTTCAAGCTGAAGGCCAAGGCCAAGTACGGCGCCAAGTACTTTGACGCAGCCCTGTTCCCGGACCGGGAGTTCACCCAGTACAAGGCTTTCGTGCTGCGAAACAGCGGCAACGACTGCGTCTGGACCCGCCTCAACGACGGCCTCCAGGGCCGGCTCATCGACCGGTTCAACGAGCAGACCGATACCCCCTCCACCGTCATCCACCAGGCCTGGAACCCGGTGGTCGTCTACCTCAACGGCATCTACTGGGGCCATTACAACATGCGCGAGCGTGCCGACCGGTTCTTCATCGCCCAGCATGAAGGCCTGGGCCTGGAAGGGGCCGACCAGATGGATGTGCTGGAAGCCAGCGGACGCACCGTTTGCTTCGGCACCAGCAAAGAATACCGGGCCATGATCGAGCGGGTGGAAAAATCCGACCCGGCCAACAACCCGGAAGACCTGCAGTACATCCTGGATAACATCGATGTGGACAACTACTTTGACTACATGGGCTTCCAGATGTTCTTCGGCAACTCTGACCCCGGTAACATCCGCTTCTACCGCCTCAAGACCGAGGGCTCCAAGTGGAAATGGCTCTTCTACGACGCGGACTACGGCCTGTTCAAGTCCGGTTTTGACAGCCCCACCAGCTATCTGAAACAAAAAGGTGCCGGCGAGCAAAACATCAACAACACGCTGATCCGCAAGCTGCTGGAAAACGACCAGATGCGGGATAAATTCCTCACCCGGCTTGGCGAGATCTACCAGTTCATGACCACCGAGACCATGACCAATGAACTCAACACCATGGCGGCCATCCTGGAGCCGGAAATGACCATGCATTTCAACCGCTGGGCCGAGGAAAACGACAAGGCCATCAACGTGGACTCCCCCCTCACGCCGGAAGGCGCGCTGCGCTACTGGCATGAACGCCTGGATTACACCCGCAACGTGCTCAAAAAGCGCCCCACCTACTTCTACGAAATGGTGCAGGAACGCTTTGAACTTACCGACGAGCAGATGCTTCATTACTTTGGTGAGAAGCCTCCGCTGCCGGAAGACGCCATTGTAACCCAGGGCAAAAAATGGGGTTAATGTTGACATTTTCCATAAAATCTACTACCATCAATAATCGAAACTACGAAGGAGGAACCCAACTATGTTCTCTGCTTCCCTGCTGATGTCCAGCGCCACTACCGCCACCACGCTGAATGCTACCGGCCTTGCCGCCCAGTTCAAGTCCATCGTCCCTGCCGATCTGTTCATCGCCCTGGGCCTGGGCTTTGTGGTGGGTCTGATCATCGCCCTGGTGTACCGCAAAACCTACCGCGGCGTGCTTTACAGCCCCTCCTTCACTCTGACCCTCATCATGCTCACCCTCATCACCACCCCCGTGGTTATGTGCATCAAGAGCGATATCGCCCTGTCCATGGGCATGGTGGGTGCGCTGTCCATTGTCCGTTTCCGTACTGCCGTGAAGGATCCCCTGGACACCGCCTACATGTTCTGGGCCCTGACCATGGGCATCCTGCTGGGCGCCGGCATGTACCTGCCCGCCCTGATCGTGGTGCTGTGCATTTCCGTGCTCATGTTTGTGATGAGCTTTGCCAAGATGTCCGCCACCAACGCCTACCTGCTGGTGCTCCATTATGACGAGTACTGCGAAGGCGCCATCAATGCCGAGCTTCGCCGCAGCGTGAAGACCTCCAAGCTCCGCTCCAAGACCCTGACTCGTGCCGGCGCCGAGATGACCTACGAGGTCCGCCTGAACGAGCGCCACGAGGTGGTCACCCGGATGCTGGACATCGAGGGCGTGCACGACGCTACTTTGGTGGCCTGCCAGAGCGAAATCGGCGCCTGATGAACGTATCCCAAATTCATCAGGAAGGAGGCTGATTCCGTGGCAATTACCGTACCGCTTCGGCATGAGCTGAAGTACTACATCACCCCGCTGGAATATGAGGTATTAAGCCGCCAGCTGAGGCGCGTCCTGGACAAGGATCCCTTTGGCGACGAAAACAACGAGTACCACATCCGTTCCCTGTACTTTGACACCATCTTCAACGACGCCCTCACCGACAAGCTGGACGGCGTGAAGAACCGTGACAAGTACCGCATCCGCATCTACAACTTTTCCGATAAAGTGATCAAGATGGAATGCAAGACCAAGGTGGGCTCGCTCATTTCCAAGCGCAGCGCCAAAATTCCCCGCATTCTGGCGGAGCAGCTCATCGCCGGGGATCCCACCGGCCTGGAGCAGAGCCGTTCCGGCCTTTTGCGGGATATCTTCCGGGAAATGAAGCTGAACTACCTCCGGCCCGTGGTACTGGTGGACTACGTTCGTGAAGCCTACCTCCACCCTGCGGAGGAAGTGCGCATCACCTTTGACAAGCAGCTTCATTCCGGCCTGGGTTCCGTGGATCTGTTCAACCCCCACGTGCCCACCGTGTCCCCCTTTGATCACAACGAGATGATCCTGGAGGTCAAGTTCAACCGCTTCCTGCCCAATCACATCCGGGATCTGCTCTGCACCTGCGTACAAAGCGCGCAGAACAGCGCCATTTCCAAGTATGTTTGGTGCCGCCGGTTCGAAAATTTTGAATAACGTCTATCCCCGCCGCCTGTAACGGATCACCGCATCCCGGGTGGCGGGGGCGTTTTTTATATGGCCGATGTCGTCAAACCGGGAGCCGTGGCAGGGGCATTCCCACAGCCGCACCTCCGGCCGATAGCGCAGCTTGCAGCCCATGTGAGGGCAGTAAGGCGCGCGAAAGCGAAACAGATTTCCCGCATAATGCCCGGCGATGGACAGCCCCGCCTGCACCTGGGGCATGAGAAAGCCGTCGCCCCGTCTCTGCCCGGAATAGATGGCGTCGCCATCGTTGCTCAGGCCCAGGATCCGGGCGCTGATGCTCTGGGCGGCCAGCATGCTGCCCATCAGCCCCCGTCCCCCAAAGCCGCAGGCCACGAACATATTGGGCGTTTTCTTCCCATAAGGGCCGATAAAGGGCAGGCCGTCGGCGGTGTAGGTGTCGATGCCGCCGTAGGCATGGCTGGCCCTGGCGTTTTCCAGATAGGGGGCGTACCGCTGCCGGTACATCTCCAGGGGATGAACCGGACGTTTCTCCCCCACCCTGCCGCCTGCAAGATGCATCAGCATGCCCTTGCCCAGCCGTCTGAGAGCATATTCCCCCTGCCAGTCCCCGTAGATGCCGCTGAACTGGGCCTCTCCGTTCAGGGGGATAAGCCAGCTTTGCCGCTGGATCAGCCGCAGAAAATACCACCCCGGCGTGTTCACGATGGGGTATCCCGTGGCCACGATAATGTACGGCGCCAGCACGCTGCCCCGCGGGGTTCCGGCCAGGTTGGTCTCCATGGAAGTGACCCGGGAATGCTCGTAAATCTTGAGCCCCAGCCGTTCCCCTTCCCGGGCCAGCCAGCGCATGTACCGCATGGGGTGCAAAAGCGCCATGTCCTTGACGGTCAGTGAAAAATCCGCCGGCATGGGCGACTGGGTGGCCTTGCCCAACCCGGCAGCCACCCCGGCCCGTTCCATGGCCTGCAGTTCCTCTCCGAGCCGCTGCTCGTCCCGTTCCAGACCGGTCAGATGGTCGTCCGCTTCCACCCAGCCGCAATCCGCGCCGGGCTGGGTGGCCAGCTCCCGGAGCGCCGCAAAGGCGTTCTGCTGACTGAGGCCATAGGCGGCGGACACCTCCCGGCCATGCCGCTGCTCCAGGCGGGCATAGCTGACCCCGCCCAGCAGGCTGGCCTTGCCCAAACACCGGCTGGATGCCCCGCTGCCAAGGGTCTCCGCCTCCAGCAGCACCACCCGGAGCCCCGCCTTGCACAGCCATAGGGCGATGGTCAGCCCGGCAAATCCTCCGCCCACCACCACCGCATCTGCGGTGCGCCTGCCCCGCAGGATGGGGTGGACGGTCTGGTCGCCCTGGAGCCAGAACAGCTGATTTTCCATAGGATCCCCCGCTTTGTTTTTCCTTAGGTTGGGCGGCGCGGAGGGAATCTATGCGCCGTATTGCCTTCAAGAAAAAAAGCTGTTATGATAACAGCAGCAATTTCGGAAAGGATTGACTTTCATGGCCAATATTCTGATCAACTACGGCGTGCCCCGTCAGGGCTTTGACGACGTTCTGACCGGCCACACCCTGCACATTCCCGCCCCGGGCTGCATGTTCAACGAGGACGAACTTGCCGGGATCCTCCCCACGGCCGACGCAGTGGTGGCCTGCACCGCCTTCCCCGCGTCCATGGTGGAGGCCGCGCCCAACCTGAAGCTGATCTGCGCATACGGCGCGGGCTACGACTCCATCGACGTTGCCGCCGCCACCCGGGCCGGGGTCATGGTCTGCAACATCCCGGACACCGTCACCGACGCCACCGCCGAGGTAGCCATCGCCCACATGCTGGGCCTGGCCCGGCGCATGCCCTTTTTTGACAAGGCCGTCCGTCAGCCGGAGCAGCGTCTCTTCCGCATGGGCGAGAACATGGGCACCACCCTCAAAGGGGCGACCCTGGGCATTGTGGGCATGGGCCGCATCGGCGGCAAAGTGGCCGATTTTGGCCGCCTGATGGGCATGAAGGTGCTCTACCACAGCCGCAGCCCCAAGCCTGACCGGGATGCCCTGGGCGATGTCCGTGTCGCCCTTCCCGAGCTGATGTCCCAGGCCGATTTCGTCAGCCTGCACTGCCCCTCCACCCCGGAGACCCGGGGCCTGATCGGCCGGGAGATGCTTTCCCTGATGAAGCCCACCGCCTACCTGATCAACACCGCCCGTGGCCCGGTCATCGACCAGCCCGCCCTCGTCGACGCCCTGCGCAGCCACTCCATCGCCGGAGCCGGTCTGGACGTCTTCCCCGACGAACCCCACGTCTCCCCCGACCTCTGCGCCCTGGACAACGTCATCCTCACCCCTCACATCGGCAGCAACACCGCCGGCACCCGCTACCAGATGGCCGCCGAAGCCAGCCGCCAGATCCTGAGGGTTCTGGCCGGGGAGAAGCCGGAGAATTGGATTAACGGATAACGGGGGGATTGTGGGCGCTGCCCACACCTGGCAGGGGGAGATGATCTCCCCCTGCACCCCCGCACATTTGGTAGAAAGAAGATTTTTATGCCAAAGAATGACAATGCACATTCCATTAGGTTGGTGGAAAGTATCAGGCAAAATGCCGGGGTGGATAAAGCCAATAATTTTGAACAGCATTTTCCGCTGTCCAAATCTTCCAATCCTGAAAAGAAATATGAATGGGCCAAAAATGCCTGTGATTATCTGGAACAGCATTTTGACGCAGACACGGTCATCCGCATCCGCAAAGAATGCAAATGCAATGACGGAAAAGCCATTGCAAACAAGATTCTGAAGTATCTGAACAAGGCCACCAACACCCGGCAGTTTGTGGATGCGTTCAACGAAAAGGAAACCTTTGCTTCTCTGAAATACATATCGGAAAACAAAATTCTGTTCTGTTACCCCGAGTGCTACTGCGCCTGCATCAAACGAGTGCCGGGCAGGGTTTCAAAAACCTGGTGCTATTGTACCTTGGGAAATGCGGAAAGCATTTTCAGAGAAGTGTTCCAGCGGGACGATATCAAAGTAACGCTGCTGGAAAGCATCAAGACCGGCGGAGAAAAGTGTATCATCGAAGTAGAATGGTAATGTACGCAAAACCCGCTGCATGATGAAATGTCATGCAGCGGGTTTTTTGCATTTTTCGGGAGGGTTTGGGAGGGGCTTTTTCCCAAAAAGCCGCCTCCCAAAAATCATCCTTTTTTGATGCGCAGGTAATATTTTTCCTCGTCCTCATGATGGATGAAACCGCCGTTGTGCAGGATCACCTTCACAGAGGCCGGGTTGTCTTTGTTGACCCTGAGGTAGAATTCGTCCTCCGGGACGATGTGACGGGCATAGTCCAGCGTCAGCCGCAGGCCTTCCTTGCCAAACCCCTTGCACCGGCGGGCCGGGTGGACGTAGTAGCCAATGTGCCCCGCGCCTTCCCGCAGAGAGTCGCACAGATGATGCCGGACGCGGAACTGGCCCACGATCTCCTCATCGTTCCACAGGAACAGGAAGGTTTCCGGCACATAGCCCTGGGGCAGATTCTCTCCCTTGGCATAGTCGATCATGGCAGGCAATGCATCGGCGGCAAAATCCGCCCGGCTGATTCCGTGCCATTCGTTGGTCAGGCCGTTTTCGTCCACGGGCATGTCCCGCACAAACAGGTACTCTTTTTCCAGATCCGCCAGATTGGCGGGCTTCAGATGCAGCATATCATCGCCTCCTTGGGGGGCATCATAACATAGGGTGGGAAAAAATGCAAATCCACGAAGGATGGCTTGTTTTCGGCCATTTTTTCTACTTTTGCCGAAAGGGACATACCTGGCCTTGGCGCCACATACAAAGAACCAGTAACCCGAAAGGACGGCGATGCCGGCATGAGCAACAAGCCACTGAAGCTAAGCCCCAAAGGACGGCAGCTTCCCGAGCCTCCCCGGAAGGAAATGACCAAGGTACAAACGCTGACCAAGCGTCCCGCCGCGTCCAACTGGAAAAACCTGCTGGTGAAGGTGGGGCTGCTGGTGGGGCTGGCGGCGGTGTCCATCGCGTATGTGGCGGGCCTCGGCGAGGAAACTGCCGCCGTGGTGGCCCAGAAGCGGGAGCTGCCCATCTACTCCGTGGAGCGGCAGGATCAAAGCATCTCCATTAGCTTTGACGCCTCCTGGGGCGCGGACAAAACCATTGCCCTGCTGGATATTCTGGACAAGTACAACGTCAAGACCACCTTCTTTCTGGTAGGCGGCTGGGTGGACAAATATCCGGACATGGTCAAGGAGATCTTCGCCCGGGGGCATGAGATCGGCAATCATTCCGACAGCCACCCCCACATGAGCCAGCAATCGGAACAGCAGATCCGGGATGAGCTGCGCATCATGTCCGACAAAGTGGAAACACTAACCGGCGTCAGGCCCACCCTCTTCCGCCCGCCCTACGGAGACTACAACAACCGGGTCATCTCCGTCAGCCGGGCAGAAGGCTACGAGGCCGTGCAATGGAGCATCGACAGCCTGGACTGGAAGGATCGGGGCACGGAGGACATCATCCGCCAATGTACCCGGAAGGTGGAGGCGGGCGATATCGTCCTGTTCCACAATGATTCCAACGACATCCTGAACGCGCTGCCAACAGTGATCCAGCACTACCAGGGACTGGGGTTTGACATCATTCCGGTAAGCCAGCTTCTGCTGGAAGGCGACTACACCATCGACGTCCAGGGAAAGCAGCATCCAGTAAACGAACCAACACAAGATCAATGAGGTGAAAAACATGGAAGAAACGGGAAACATCATCCATCTCAGGGGCCAGGTATGCCAGCCGCTGCAATTCGGCCACGAGCTCTTTGGCGAACAGTTCTACACCACCATCCTCCGGGTGCCGCGGCTCAGCGGTGCGGAGGACTTTCTGCCCATCACCCTCAGCGAGCGGCTGCTGATTGACCAGCCCATCACCGCAGGCTCCAACCTGTGCCTGGACGGCCAGCTGCGCTCCTACAACAAGGTGGTGGAGGGCGCGGGCCGGCTGCTGATCACCGCCTTTGCCCAGCGGCTTCTGCCCACGGACGAGGACGAAAACCCCAACCGGGTGCAGCTCAGCGGCGCGCTGTGCAAGGCTCCCAGCTACCGCACCACCCCCTTCGGGCGGGAAATTGCCGACCTGATGCTGGCGGTGAACCGGTCTTACGGCAAAAGCGACTACATTCCCTGCATTACCTGGGGCCGCACCGCCCGGTATGCGGCCAACCTGAAAATTGGCGACAAGGTGCAGCTGGTGGGCCGCTTCCAGAGCCGCAACTACCAAAAGCAGCTGCCGGACGGAACCTTGCTCAACAAGGTGGCCTATGAGGTCAGCGTCAGCCGCCTCAATGCCATGAAGGAGGACGCATTGCCCGATTATTCTGACATCCAGCCCCATCTGTCCACCGGCGGTCAGCCCGTGTTTTCCGGCAGCAGAGAATATTGAAAAAAGCCACCCGGCCCCATTGGGAGTCGGGTGGTTTTTGTTATTCCGCCTGGAGCAACTGCCGGGCAGCCAGCACCAGGAACATATAGCAGGAGGATCCTCCGCCCAGAACGTACTCCGTCTGCTGCCACAGGAAGGGCCAGACCAGCAGTTCCGGGAAGTCGGGCCGGATCAGTGCCGTGCCGGAAATCACGCCGCCGGGGATGAAGGAGAAATCGGCCCGGTTCATGCCGTAGGCGGTAGTGGCGGACTTTGCGCCCACGCCGGAGGCAAACGACGCGGTGTTGGAGCCGGGGTGGCAGCCCAGCACAAAGTTGAGGGAGCTGAAAATCAGCTCCTTGCCGAACAGATCCGGGAAGGCCTTGTGCAGGAAGTAGTACTGATAGCCCAGCCGCTGCACTTCCCAACCCGCGCCCCAAATCCGGGGCCGATAGGGAATGCCGTAAGGGGTCTCCTGGCTGAGGGCCTCCATGTCCTGCTTGAGGAGGGCGGCGGCCTGACGGATCTTTGCAAGGAAGGCCTCATCCTTCACAAAAGGTAATGCCCGGGCCACATTCCAGCCGATGTGTTTGAACTTCTGGCAGATGAACTCCACTTCGGAAAGCAGGTGCTGGCGATAGGCGTCCTCGCCGGTGGTGATGAGCAGCTCCGCAGCGGCGTGGATCTTGGTCAGGCGGGCCCACTCGATGCCGGCATGATCGGTGACGGCGTACAGTTCCCGGGCGATGTCCAGCGCCTCGGCGGACATTGCGTCATTGAAGCCGCGAAGCGCACGGCTCACCGCCGCCAGATGGGCCGCGGTGCTCAGCTCCCGGGGCGGATTCTCCTCGGTGAATACCCAGCGGTCATCGGCGTTGCCGGGCTGGCCGTCGGTCATGGCGGAAGCGTCGCCCAAGAGAACGTACTGGCGCATGTCCCCGCAGATGATGCCCCGGTACAGCCGCCCCAGCGCACGGTATCCGCCCACCACGGTCAGCGCGCCGTGCTCAATCTGCTGGAGGATGTCGTTCTTGCCGTCGGGCTGATGGATCTCCACCAGCTTGCGGCTCTGGTCGATGGTGGTGGCGTCGTAGTCCACCTGGAAGGCCTCGTAGGCCAGGGACAGGATGTAGCTTTCCCCGGACTGGGACTCCACCCGCAGGTCAAAATCGCCCGCGTCGTGCCATCCGCCCACGTTCAGGCCAGGCACGTGCTCGCCGGGCTGGTACCTGGTCAGAGTAGACGGGCCCTGGGCGTAGCCGTCGAAATGGTTGAAGTTCACGGGGGCCATCCGGGCGTCGTCGTTGTGGCAAAGGTCGTGCCAGACCCGGTATTTCTCGTTGACCCGCATGTGGCACATCTGCACCGGCAGGAAGTACTCCAGCACCGGCTGCCACACGCCCCGGTCGAACACGTCGGCGGCAATGCGGAACACAGAGGATGCGCTCTCGCCGTACTTGACCTGGTACAGGCCCTCTTCGGTCACGTCGGAAAAATCAAACTGCAGGTAGTTATAGCGCAGGAACCTCCCCCACTCCCTGCCGCTGCCGCTGCGAACCAGCTCGTGGCCGTTTTCGCCAATGCGGTACAGGGCGACGTCCTGCCGTTCCTCCTCACGCTTGTCCAGCTCCACGATGGCCATCTTGGGCTGGCTGGGCATATAGCCCACCTGGGAAACCTGCACCACGGGCTGATAGCGCCAGCTTTCCACCACTTTGGGGGTGATGATCCACTCGATGGCGTTTTTATCGGCCCCGGCGGGGATCTCGCTGCTGATCACAAACCAGCCGTTGTTGTGGTTCATGCGGCCGTCGTAGAGCTTCAGGTCAGAGGTTTTCGTCTCGATGGTGAAGCGATTCAGCGGATCGTCCGGGCGGACGGTGAACCGGCGGCCCACCGCGTAGGGCGCGGCGATGATGTCGTCGGCCACCATGGGATTGTAGGCCTTGCCGCCGCCGGAAAGCTGCTCCCGGATGGCGGGGCGGTCGGTCTGGGGCTTCAAAGTGGCGGTTTTTTCGTAATTGGAGGGTAGGCTCAGGGTGGGGCCGTTGGGCTGGGTGGGGAAAATGCCCTGCTTCAAGTCCATGATCCAGGGCTTGCCAAACAGGGTACCGGGGAACAGCTCCATGTTGAAGCACATCTTGCCCAGGTATTCCTTCGGAATGGGCCGGTCCAGATCCACCGTCACCCGGACGGATGCGCCCTCGCCCTTCACGGTCACGGTGTAATCAAAGGTGTAATCCGGGTAAATCAGCGGATTGAAGCCCTTAAGATGGCCGTCCATATCCGGGTAATGCAGCGTGGTGGCGATCAGGTTATTTTCCTCGTCCAGCTTCCGCTCGCCCTGCTTGGGCAAAGGCTGCCACTGGCCGGGGGTCTGCTCAAAGCGCAGATCGCCGTTGGTGGCCACCCGGTTGCCGTGCATCAGGATGCTTACGCCGCTCTGATGGCCCGCGGGGTAAAAATCGTCAAAGGCCATCACGTCCACGCCGTGGCTTTGAAAATAGCCGGTCTCAGCATTCAAAACAAAACCCATGGGTTTCCTGCTCATTTTACTCACACTTTCCTGTTTTTTGGCCGATTCTTGAGGGCATTTTATCATAGAAACCCCGAAAGAACAAGAAGCAAAACGCCCATTTTCTAACGAAATTTTCCCGAAATATTGGGCGAAAAAGGCCGAAAAAAGCGCACGCAAAAAGACTGCACAGCGTTATGCCATGCAGTCTTTCTGTGGAAAAATCCCTACGCCGGAAACCCTTATGCAGGCCGACGTTGTTCACTGATGATGAATCAGTACTTGCGCTTACGTGCAGCCTCTGCTTTCTTCTTGCGTTTCACGCTGGGCTTCTCATAATGCTCACGCTTGCGGGCCTCTGCCAAAACACCCGTGCGAGCACATTGACGTTTGAACCGCTTCAGAGCGCTTTCCAGGGATTCGTTTTCGCGGATGCGTACCTCGGACACTGTTATCCCTCCCCTCGCTCAGTCTGCCTTAGTAATGAATACAATGACTTTGGCAGTTATGACGCTATTATAACCCTTCTCGGCCCAGTAGTCAACCATGTTTTTGAAAACTTTTCTGCAAAAACCTTCTCAAAGGGAGGAAAGTGCATTTTTTCTTGCCATCCCGGGCGGATTTATGTATAATTTGAGTGGTTATCTGCAATCATTTTTCTGAAAGGAGTTACCAAATATGTTAGAGTTCAAGTTTGATACCCAGCTGCTCATCGAAGGCCACAATCTGGATGAGGACGCCATCAACGACTACATCACCGAAAACCTCAAGGGCGACTGCCTCCTGGCCGTGGGCGACGAGGACCTGATCAAGATCCACTTCCACACCAACGAGCCCTGGCAGCTGCTGGAGTACTGCGCCTCTCTGGGCGAGATCTACGACGTTGTGGTTGAGAACATGGAGCGCCAGGAGGCCGGCCTGCAGGGCTGATAATCACATAAACGTCCACCCCGCCGCAATCAGCGGCCGCGATGCGTTTCCCTTCACAGACGGGAAACGCATCTTTTTTGTGGCCGATTCGGCTTTTCAAAACAAGCTGAGCTGTTCCATTTTCACCTGGGGCTTCCGGCTGCGGATTCCCTGAGGGACGATCTTCTCCGGCAGTTCCGAAAGAAATGCCGATTCCTCGCCGCCACAGGACAGGATCAGCTCGTCCCGGGCCCGGGTGATGCCCACAAAGAACAGCCGACGCTCTTCGGCTTCGTCCGTGGGGCTGGTTTCCCGCTCCAGGGGCAGATCACCCCGGTTGACGCCCGCCAGGAACACCACCGGGAATTCCAGGCCCTTGGAGGCATGCAGGGTCATCAGCCGCACCGCGCCGCTATTCAGGCTGCCGCCCTCCCGCCGGGTCAGGTCGGCTTCTTCGCCGGTGAGGACGTCCGCCAGGAAGTCCCGCATCCGGGTATGGAAAACGCTGGCGTTGAGCAGCTTTTCCACCGGCTTTTGCTTGCAGCCGGTCATCTGGGCCAACGCTTCCAGCAGTTTCCGGGGCTTGGCCTTGTCCACCGTGGGCAGCAGCGTTTCCACCGCATCCAGGAAGGGATGCAGCACCTCAAAGGCGTCCAGCTGCAGCCGGAGGAAACTTACGTCCACTGCGCTTTCCGCCGTGGCCTCATGGCAGGCGCGCTGGCAAACAGCCTCCGGGCACTTCCACAGGCCGTCCAGCGCCTCGGCAAGGGACGCACCGTCGGCAGGGTCAGTCAGCCAGCGGAAAAAGCCCAGCAGGCCCTGCACATGCCTGTCCTCCCAGAAATCCTCCCGGCCAGTGATCAGGCAGGGAATGCTGTCGTGCACAAGGCAGCGTTCCATGGTTTCCAGCTGCCGATGGGTGCGGCACAGCACCGCGATATCCGAAAACGCCCGATATTCCTGGCGTTCCTCCCGCCGTCCGTGGGCGGAGAGCATATCCACGCCGCCGGTCATGGCGGCAATTTCCTTGGCGATCCACACGCCCTCGGAGAAGGCGTCCTCGGCCTGCATGCGGCGGACGGGCAGCCCCTCGGGCCGACAGGCCTCCAGCAGCCGCTCCTGGCCGGGATTGAGCCGAATGGAGCTGAGGGCCGCCTCCAGCACCGCAGGCGCGGAGCGATAGTTCTTTTTCAAGACGATGACCCGGGTGTCCGGGTGGCGATCCATCAGCTTTGCAAAGCAGGCCGAGTCGGCCCCGCGGAAGCCGTAGATGGATTGATCCGGGTCGCCGATGACGAACAAACTCCTGCGCAGCCAATGTTCCGTCAGCTGGTGCTGCAGCGGGTTGATGTCCTGGAACTCGTCCACCAGCAGGTGCCGGAAGCAAAGCTGGCCGGACGCGTCCGCGTGAAGGGCCTCCACCAAAATGTCGTCCAGGTCCCGCAGGCCCATTTCCGCAAGCCGCGCCTGGTATTCCTCCATCAGGCCGGGATTCAGGCCCGTAACGGCCAGGCCGTTTTTCCTGCGGGAGATCATTTCCAGCTGGCGGGCCGCAGAGCCGCCTTCCCCGCGCCGGGCAAGGATCTCCTCCATCAGCGCCTTGGCGGACGCCCGGGAAATGATGGGTTTCTTCTCCATCACGTTGAGGGCGATGGCGTGGAAGGTGCCCACGGTGAGGCCCTTTGCCTTCTTGGCGCCCAGCCGCTTTTCCAGGCGGAGCTTCATTTCCCGTGCCGCCTGGTTGGTGAAGGTCACGGCGGTGATCTCCTTGGGCAAAACGCCCTGCTTTTCCACCATATGGGCTATGCGCTCCACCAGCGTGAAGGTCTTGCCGGTGCCGGGGCCCGCGATCACGGCGGTCACATTGGCCCGGCTTTCCACAGCGGAAAGCTGCTCCGGGTTCAGCCCGGCGGCAACAGGCGCTTCCTCCGCCGCGGGCTTTTCTGCGGGCAATGCAGCGGGAACGTTCTTTTTCTTGGACTTGGGCGGGTTCACCCCCGCCAGGGCAAACAGGGAGGTCTGGCCTTCCAGCATTTCCAGCTCGTGGGGCTCAAAAACGGTGATTTTGCCGTACTCGCCGTCGTAGCCCGCCTGGCGGATGACCTTTCCAGCACGGAGTCGCCTGAGGGCCTCCGCAAGGCCGCGTCCTGCGCCGGTTTCCAGCTCTTCCGGCGGCAGATCCCGCAGAATGGTAAACTCCGGCCCGAAGCGTTTCAGCAGCTCAAAATAGGCGGTCTGCACCTTCTTGCTGGAGGGGCTGACCCCCATGCAGTTGGCCAGCAGCTCCGGCAGGGGCATCAGGCTCTCAAAGGGCTTGCCAATATCGGCAGGCTGCTGGCGGTCGGCCAGGTCATTGACCCGGCTCAGAACGCCCACCGTCAGCTTGCGGCCGCAGACAGGGCATCGTCCGCCCAGGGCACGGGTCTCCTCCGGCTCCAGGCACAGCTGGCAGTTGCGATGGCCGTCCAGGTGGTACTTGCCCTCCTCCGGGTAAAACTCGATGGTGCCAGCAAAGCCGTCGCCGGTTTCAATGGCATGCTTCATCTGGCCGTAGCTTAAGCCGGTGTCCAGAATATTGGCCTCCCGGCCCAGCTTGGCAGGGGAATGAGCGTCGGAGTTGGAGACCAGCGTGTACTTATCCAGCATGGACACCATGCGGTTCATGGGCGGGTCGGAACTGAGGCCGGTCTCCAGGGCGTGGACGTACGGACTCATGTCGCCGTAGCATTCCTCCAGGGTCTCAAACTGGGAAAACGCGCCGAACAGCGAAAAATGCGGCGTCCAGATATGGGCCGGGATGAAAATGGCCTCCGGGCAGGCATCCATGGTCAGCTTCAGCAGATCCCGGCTGTCCATGCCCAGAATGGGCCGGCCGTCGCTGCGGATATTGCCCACAGCCTCCAGCCGCAGGGACAGTTCCTCCGCTGCGTCCAGGGAAGGCAGCAAAATCACATGGTGCACCTTGCGGGTCTTGCCATCCTTGGAATAAATGGTGCTGATCTCCCCGCTGATCACAAACCGGGGATCAGGCACATCGCCCGCCACTTGAGCCGGAAGGATACACTCCTTCCGCAAACGATAAAACCCATCCTCCGCAGGCTCAAGGCATTCCTTGAGCTCGCTGCGCCACGCAGGATGGGTAAAATCCCCCGTGCCAACCACGCCGATGCCCTTCAGCCGCGCCCACAGATCCAGATGGGGCGCGTCGCAGTCGGCGGCGGTGGCACGGGAATATTTGGAATGAATGTGCAGGTCGGCAATATACATGTTTCGCACCTTGCCTCTTTTGCAGGATTGGTATGTCAGCGGCGGTCGCTGCCTGTGAACAGCTTTTGCCGCTGCCGGGTCTGTTTTTTCATGAATTCTTCGTAGGACATGGTGGGCTCGTCCGGCTCAGAATGGCGGCGGGGCTTGGGTTCGTCCTCAAAGAAGGGCAGGAGGGTTTCCCGCGTCTGGGCGACGGGCGTCCGGCGGCTGAGGGGCGTGGCCCGCATTTCGGGCTTTTGGGCGGCCTTTTCCTCCTCACGGCGCGCCTTTTTCACCTTGCGGTTTTCCCTGGGCGACGCATCCTGCGGGGCGATTTTATTCGGCTTTTCCGGTTTTTCCGTCCTTACGCTCCGCTTCTGCCCTTTTTCCTCCGGCCGATCCTTAGGCTTTTTCTCCTGCTTTTTCACAGGCGCCACGGCGGCCAGGGTGTTCTTGATTTCCGGCTTTTTCTTTTCCTTGGGCTGCTGGGCGGCAGGCTCTTTCTTTGCCTTCTCCGGCAACCGGGCCGCCTGAGCTTCCTTGCGGGAGGACCGGGGCTGCTTCACGGTTTCCGTAAAGTTTTCCATGGGCCATTGGCTTTCCTTGCGGGGGATCTGCTTGCCAGTCAGCTTCTCAATATCCTTCAGGCACTTCATTTCGTCAATGCAGCAGAAGCTGATGGCAATGCCCTCCCGGCCGGCCCGGCCCGTGCGGCCAATGCGGTGCACATAGCTTTCCGGCTCATTGGGCAGGTCGTAGTTGAACACATGGCTCAGGCCTGCAATGTCGATGCCCCGGGCAGCGATATCGGTAGCGATCAGCACCCGGATCTTGCCGGTCTTGAAGCTGGAAAGGGCTTCCTGGCGGGCGTTCTGGCTCTTGTCGCCGTGAATGGCCCGTGCCTGGATCCCGGCCCGGGAAAGCTCCCGAACCACCCGGTCGGCGCCGTGCTTGGTGCGGGTGAACACCAGCGCGTTTTCCACCTCAGGCTGGGAAAGCAGATGGGCCAAAAGCCGCTTCTTGTTGGGCTTGTCCACCAGATACAGGCTCTGGTCAATGGCGTCCACGGTGCTGGACACGGGATCCACCTTCACCGTCACCGGATTTTTGAGGATGGACAGGGCCAGCTTCTCCACCTCCGGGGGCATGGTGGCGGAAAACAGCAGCGTCTGCCGCTTTTCCGGCAGCTGGGCGATCACCCGCCGCACGTCATGGATAAAGCCCATGTCCAGCATGCGGTCGGCCTCATCCAGCACGAAAATTTCCAGTTGCTTGAGGCTGATGTATCCCTGGCCGATCAGGTCGTTAAGGCGGCCGGGGGTGGCCACCAGCACGTCCACACCCCGCTTGAGCTGATCCACCTGGGGTTGCTGGCCCACGCCGCCAAAAATGACGCAGGAGCGCAGGGCCAGCTTCTTGCCGTAAGCCACAAAGTTTTCCTGGATTTGCAGGGCCAGCTCCCGGGTGGGGGTCAGAATCAGCGCCCGGATGGGCCGCTTTTCGCCGCTGTGGCGGTGGGAGTTGAGCAGCTGCAAGATGGGCAGCGCAAAGGCCGCCGTCTTGCCGGTGCCGGTCTGGGCACAGCCCAGCAGGTCTTTGCCCTCCAATACCGGCGGGATGGTCTCCCGCTGGATGGGCGTGGGTTCGGTGTAGCCGCAAGCCTTGACAGCTGTCAAAAGCTGCGGCAGCAAATGCATATCGTCAAAAGTCAAATCCTTCATCCTGTTCTCAGAGCGTCAGTGCCGGATGGGCCTGCGCTTCATGGTTTTTTTCGCCGGATACAGGGTCAGCAGCTCGCCGCTGGCCTTCGGCTGTTTTTTGGTTTTGGGCATCCTTCGCCCCTCCATGGGTCAGATTGAGAAAGCTGCGCCTTCCCTCTCCCCCATTTTTCCAAGAAAGGTCACAATTGATGCACTTTCTCAACGAGGGCTGCCGGGTCGTCCGCCGTGAAGAAGGCGGTGCCCATCACCAGGGTGTTCACGCCCGCCTTGGCCAGCTCCCAGGCGTTATCGCCGTTGATGCCGCCATCGGCCTGGATGTCCCCATGGAAGCCCATCAGCCGGAGCTCCGCCGCCTTTTTCAGCACGTCCCGCATGAGGCTCTGGCCGCCAAAGCCAGGCTCCACCGTCATCAGCAGCACCCGGTCAAGCAAAGGCAGCACCTCCCGCAGGGTGTCCGCCGGGGTGCCCGGTTTCAGGGACGCGCCAACCCGCAGGCCCAGTTCCTTGATCTTGCGGATGCAGGGCAGGAAATCATTGGCTTCCTGGTGGATGGTGATGTGGTCGGCCCCGGCTTTTGCAAAGGCCTCCACATAGTTTATGGGGTCGGTGAGCATTAAATGCACGTCACAGAAAAGAGAAAACTCTTTTTTTACGGCCTTGAGCAACGCCGGGCCGAAGCTCAGGTTGGGCACAAAATGGCCGTCCATCACGTCAAAGTGGAGCTCGTCCGCGCCGCTTGTTTCAATCAGGCTGACGGACTGTTGCATCCTGAGCAGATCTGCCGCCAAAATGGAAGGCGCAACCTTAGTCATAGCGATTCCTCCATGCTTCCCGTACTTTATCCAGCAGTTGGTGGTAGCGTTTGAGCCGTTCCTGGCCCAGTTTTCCGTCCTTTGCGGCCTCCAGCACCGCGCAGCCCGGCTCCGCGTAGTGGTAGCAGGGCGAGAAGCGGCATTGGCCCTCGTAGGGGGCGAAATCCGGATAGTAGTTTTTCAGCTCGATGGGCTCCATGCCGCTCCAGAGTTCCAGCAGGCTGAAGCCGGGAGTGTCCAGCACCTGGTAATCCCCCTCAAACATCAGCTCCGCATGGCGGGTGGTGTGTTTGCCCCGGCTGATCTTTTTGCTGATCTCGCCGGTTTTCAGTTCCAGGCCGGTGACTGCGCTGAGCAGCGTGCTTTTGCCCACGCCGCTTTGCCCCGCAAAGCAACAGATGCCCTGCCGGAGCAAACCCCGCAGTTCTTCCACGCCCTGGCCGGTCTTGGCGCTGACCTGCAAAATGGGCATATCCAGCGCGCCGTACTCCTGCCTGACCGTTTCAAAAAGGCTTTCATCCAGGTCGCATTTGTTCACGATCAGCGCCGGCTGGATGGACTGGCGGGTGGCCATGATCAGCATGGTATCCACCAGCGAGAAATCCGGCTGAGGCTCCGGGGCGATGACCAGCAGAATATACCGGATATTGGCCACCGGCGGGCGGATGAGCAGGTTCTGCCGGGGAAGGATCTCCTCCACCCAGCCGTGCTCATCGCCGAAAGCGGGCGTCAGCCGGATCTGGTCGCCCACGGTGGGGGTGATGTGCTGCTTGCGGAACTTGCCCTTGGCCCGGAGCACATGCACCTCGCCGGTCTTTTCCCTGGCGTAGTAAAACCCGCCTATGCCTTTCACAATAACGCCTTCGCGCATTTCCTCCAATGTTACTGTTCCTCCTGCTGCAGGGTCACTGTCTGCTCCTGATAAACTTCGTCGTCCACGTAGATCCGGCAGATCATGCTGCCGCCGTAAGCGGATACCAGCGGCACGGTTACCTTGCCGCTCTGGCCCGCGGGGTAAACTTCCACATGCTGCTCCCTTTCGCCCTGGGATTCCAGCAGCACCACCCGGATGGTTCGGTCCTGATCGGCGGCGTCCAGGTTGAAGATGACTTCGCCGGTATATCCTGCACCCGCCACGCCGATGGTCAGGGTCACCGTTCCGTCGATGACGATCTGGGTGCCGGCGGCCGGGCTCTGGCTGATAACCTTGCCGATCTGGCTTTCATCCAGCACGGGCTCGTACAGGGGTTCAGCGGCCTTCTGGCTGTTCTGGGTCAGGGAAGCCGTGGCTTCCTCCAGGGGCATGCCCATAACGTTGGGCACCAGGGTGCTGCCGCCGGAAATGGTCAGTTCCACGTCCTGGCCGGGGGTGAAGGGCGATCCCGCCTGGGGCCGCTGCTGCAGCACCGTTCCGATGGGCTCCGTGGACACGATGCGCACCACGGTAATGGTGAAGCCCATGTCCTTGAGCTTGGCGTAAGCGGTATCGTAAGCCGTGCCCACGTAGCTGGGCAGGGATTCCTGCACCGGGCCCAGGCTGATGGTGACCAGCATGCTGTCGCCGGTGCGCATGGGGGTGTCCGCCGCGGGGATCTGGGAGATCACGTATCCTGCCGGGACGATGTCGCTGTTCACGTCGGTCTGGGTCCAGATCAGGCCCTCCCGGCGGACGGTGCTGCTGGCTTCCGCCACGGTGTAGTCCGCCAGATCCGGCGCCATGACCCGGTTGGCCACCTGGTCGTAAATATTGATGGCGCCGATGGTAAGCAGCGCCAGCGCCGCCAGAGTGAGAAGGGTGGTCAGCAGGGTATAGCCCGCGTTGCGCTTGCGCTTGTGGGAAGAACGCTTCTGGGTGTTCTGGCTGCCGGAAGGCACGTAGGGCTTGCCATCAGCCCGGACGGGCGCAGGCGGCTGCCTCTTGCCCTCGGCGGGCGGCTGGGGCGCCACCAGCTCCGGATCCAGCTTGCCCTCCCGGGCCTGCAAAAGGGCGTCCGCCATTTCCCGGGCCGACTGGAAGCGATCCTTGGGGTTCTTGGCCATGGCCTTCATCACCACCGCCACAAGGGCAGGGGGCGCTTCCGGCGCAAAGTCCGGAATGGGCGGGGGCATGTCCTTGATGTGCTGCATGGCCACCGCCACAGGGGTATCGCCCACAAAGGGCACCCGGCCGGTGAGCATCTCGTACATGACGATGCCGGTGGAATACAGGTCGCTGGTGCATTCCACCACGCTGCCGGAGGCCTGCTCCGGGGAAGAGTAATGCACGGAACCCACCACCGTGTCGCCCTTGGAAATGGTGAAGGCGTTGGTCATGCGGGCAATGCCGAAGTCCGCCACCTTCACGTGGCCGTCGGCGTGGATCAGCACGTTCTGGGGCTTGATGTCCCGGTGGATGATGCCGTTGTCATGGGCATGCTGCAGGGCGCTCAGGATGCGCACGGCCACCTGAATGGTGGTCTGCCAGTTGAGGCGGCCCTTCTGGCGGATGATGTCCTTGAGCGTATTGCCGCTGACGTATTCCAGCACCAGGTAGCGGTACTCGCCCTCCACGCCCACGTCCAGCAGGTTGACGATGTTGTGATGGCTCATCAGGCTGGCGGCCTGGGCCTCCCGCTGGAAGCGTTCCAGGAATTCCTTGTCGCTGTTGTATTCGCTTTTGAGGATCTTCACCGCCACGCTGTGGCCGGTGCGGATATCCACCGCCCGGTAGACCAGGCTCATGCCACCCTGGCCGATGAATTCCTCCAGTTTATATCGCTCTGCAAAGAGCATTCCCTTCATCATGCTTCTGCCTCCTCAATCCGGCAGATGACAAAGGAAATATTATCCGTGCCGCCGTTTTCCAGTGCCAGCTCCATCAGCCGGGCGGAGGCCTTTTCGTCATCCATATCGGTCAAAATCCGGGAGATTTCTTCGTCCTCCACCATGTTGTACAGGCCGTCGGAGCAAATGAGCCAGCGGTCGCCGGGCTGCTTGTCCGCGGTGAGAACGTCCGTCTCCACAATGGGGTCGATGCCCACCGCCCGGGTGATGATGTTCCGATAGGGGTGGGTCTTTGCCATTTCGGGGGTGATGACGTTCTTGCGGACCAGCTCGGCCACCATGCTGTGATCCAGGGTCAGCTGCTCCAGCTTGCCCTCCCGGAAGCGGTAGGCCCGGCTGTCGCCCACATGGCCGATCAGGATCTGCTCCTCCCCCTCCCACAGGAAGGTGAGGGTGGTGCCCATGCCCTGAAGGTTCTCGTCCTCTGCGGACATGCTGAAAATGCGGCGATTGGCAGCATCCACCGCAAGGCGCAGGGCTTTCTCGTCGGGGGTTTTATTTCCTAGGGCGGCAGTAAGCACCTCCACGGCCACCCGGCTGGCGGTCTCGCCGCCCTTGTGGCCGCCCATGCCGTCCGCCACGCCGTAAATGCGCTGGCTGACCAGCAGGCTGTCCTGATTGTTGGCCCGAACTATTCCCTGATGCGTATTCTGACAAACCCTCATGGCAATTTCTCCTTCATTGGCCGCTGATAACGGGTGTATCTCATGGGTTTATAGTAACAATTCAGCTCTGGGATTGCAAGTGTCTCCTGCGGAGCTGACCGCAGGCGCCGCCGATATCGGAACCCATCTCCCGGCGGACGGTGGCGGAGATGTGCTTTTCCTCCAGGGTGTGCAAAAATTCCTGCACCGCCTTGGGAGACGCAGGCTGCAGGCTGCGCTCGTCCACGTGGTTGAGGGGGATCAGGTTCACGTGGCACTGCAGATCGCGAAGCAGCTGGGAAAGCTCGATGGCGTGCTCCCGGCGGCTGTTCAGCTGGTTGATGAGGGCATACTCAAACACCACCCGGCGGCCGGTTTTCTTCACGTAGAAGCGCACCGCGTCCATGGTTTCCTCCAGGCTGTAGGCGTTGGCCACAGGCATGATCTGCTTGCGGATACGGTCATTGGGCGCGTGGAGGGACAGGCTCAGGGTGATGCCCAGGTTTTCCTCGGCCAGCTTGCGGATCATGGGAGCCAGGCCGCAGGTGCTGACGGAAATGTTCCGCAGGCTGATGTTCAGCCCTTCGGGGTCGTTGACGGCCCGGAGGAAGCGCAAAGTGTGGTCGTAGTTATCCAGAGGCTCGCCGCTGCCCATGAGCACGATGTGGCCCACGTGGCCCTTATCGCCCAGGAAGCGGTTGGCCAAAAGCACCTCTGCCAGCATTTCGCCGCTGGACAGGTTGCGCACACAACCGTTGAGCGTACTGGCGCAGAAGGCACAGCCCATCTTGCAGCCAATCTGGGTGGAAATGCACAGGCTGTAGCCGTAATGGTAGTGCATCAGCACGCCTTCGATCAGATGGTCGTCCAGGCAGCGGAACAGGAACTTGACGGTGTCGTCCTTCTGGGAAGGGAACACCTGGTGGATCTCCATGGGAAGATCCACACACTCGTCCATCAGCTTCTGACGAAAATCCTTGGGCAGGTTGGTCATTTCGGAGAAAGGCACGCCCTTGCTTAGCCAGCTGTACAGCTGCTTGGCCCGAAAGGCGGGCTGGCCCTGCTCTTTCAGGTATTCCCCCAGCTCCTGCCGGGTCTTGTCCAGCAAAATCAGCTTGTCAGCCATCAGCGCGCCCTCCGCATCTTAGCGATGAAGAAGCCCTCCACCTGATCCCGGTGGGGAAGCAGCTGCAGGCCGTACTTATCCTGCTTTTCGCGAATTTCTGCGGGCAGGGTGGCGGGCAGAGTGACCAGCTGGTATTCCGGATGCCGGGCCAGGAAATCCTCCACCTGCCGGCGATTTTCCTCGGGCAGGATGGAGCAGGTGGAATAGACCAGCGTTCCGCCGGGCTTCACATAGCGGCAGACGGTGTCCAGCAGCTTTTTCTGGGTCTCCACGATGGCGGGGATGTCCTCCGGCTTGAGGCGATGCTTGATGTCCGGCTTCTCCGCCATGACGCCGGTGCCGGAGCAGGGCGCGTCCAGCAGAACCGCATCCAGGCTGGTTTCCAGGTCTTCCCGATACTGGGAAGCGTCCCGGGCGGTGGGCCGCAGGTTGTCCAGCTTCAGGCGGCGCTTCACGCCGTCCAGCAGCTGGGCCCGCTTTTCGTGCAGCTCCCAGGCAAACACGCGGCCGGTCAGCTGCATTTTTTCGCACATGTAGGCAGACTTGCCGCCGGGGGCAGCGCAGGCATCCAGGATGCGCATGCCGGGCTTCACGTCCACCGCCTCTGCGGCCAGAATGCTGCTCTGGCCCTGGATGGAGTAAAGGCCGGAGCGGAAGTCCGCATCCGTGGCAGGATTCACGCCGCCGGTCACCAGCCAGGCATGGGGGGCGACGCCCCGGGTGAAGGGCCATTCCTTCTTTTGGAGCAGCTCCTCAAATTGCTTATCGGTCAGCTTGGTCATGTTGGGACGCAGCACCACCGGGTGGCTGTTTTCCCGATGGAGCAGCAGCGCTTCGGCCTCGTCATAGCCGTAAGCATCCGCCAGCTTTTCCGTCAGCCAGCGGGGCGTGGAGGACTCAATGCTCAGCCACTCCAGAGGATCGTCCTCCTTCACGGGCCAGCGGAGTTCCTCCTTGCGACGGCTCAGGTTGCGCAGAACCGCGTTGATGAACCCGGCGGAGGACTCCATGCCCAGCTGCTTGACCAGCTTCACCGCCTCGTTGACGGCGGCGCTGTCCGGCACCCTGTCCAGCATCAAAATCTGGTATGCGCCCATGCGGAGGATGTCCTGCTGCACGGCTTCCCGGGCAGGGAACTCCATCAGCTGATCCAGCACATAGTCCAGCTTCAGCTGGTTTTCCAGCGTGCCGTACACAAGATTGGTCACCAGCCGGCGATCCTCCGGCTTCAGGCCGTTTTCCGGCAGCCGCTCGTTCAGGCTCAGGCCCGCGTAGGCGCCGTCCTTGTGGATGCTGAGAAGAATCTCCAGGGCGATTTTCCGGGCGTTGGGGCCCTGGGGTTTCGCAGGCTTTCTGTCGCCCTGCCGGGGCTTGCCGCGATAAGGCTTTGCGCCGTTTTTCGGGAATCTGTCCCGCTTTTGCTCACTCATAAACGTACCTCGTCAAGTTTGACTCCCTCGGGGATGGAATGTCCCAGCAGGTAAGCCTTTGCTTCCATTCGCTTGGCGCCGGGGGCCTGGATCTCACACAGTTCGATGGCTCCGTCGCCGGTGGCAACGATCAGGCCCTTTTTGCGGTCTGCGCAGAGCACCGTGCCAGGCTCGCCATGGCCTTCTGCGGCCTTGCCCCGCCAGATCTTCAGCGCGCCCTCCTCCAGCTGCACATAGGCGCAGGGCCAGGGGCTCATGGCCCGGATCTGGCACAGGCACCGGGCGGTAGGCTGGGTGAAGTCCATCTGGCCCATTTCCTTCACGATCTTGGAATCGTAGGTCATCTGGCTGTGATCCTGGGGCGTGGGGGTCAGGTCGCCCGCTTCCAGGCGGCGCAGGGTCTCAATCAGAAGTTCCGCGCCGATGTGGCTCAACCGCTCGGTCAGCTCGCCGGCGGTTTCCTCCGGGCCGATGTCCACGGTCTTTTTCAGCAGCATGTCGCCGGTGTCGATGCCGGCGTCGCTGAACATGGTGGTCACGCCGGTGACGGTCTCGCCAGCCAGCACCGCCCACTGCACGGGCGCAGGGCCACGATGCTTGGGCAAGAGCGACGTATGCACGTTCACCGTGCCCATGGGAGGCACGTCCAGCACTTCCTGGGACAGAATCTGCCCAAAGGCCGCCGTCACGCACAGGTCGGGAGCCAGGCTGCGAAGGGGCTCCAGGCCGTCCAGGCGCATTTTTACCGGCTGAAACACGGGAATGCCGTGCTTCAGGGCGCATTCCTTCACGGGGGTCATCTGCACCTTGCCGCCCCGGCCCTTGGGCTTGTCCGGCTGGGTGAAAACGCCCACCACTTCATATTCGCTGTTGACAAGGGCTTCCAGCACCGGCACGGAAAAGTCCGGGGTGCCCATAAACACGATTCTCAATCCTGCTCCTCCTCGTCCTCGTCGTCATCGTCGTCGAAAATTTCTTCGTCCATCTTGTCCACGTACAGAACGCCGTCCAGGTGGTCCAGCTCGTGGCAGACGGCCCGGGCGAAGAACTCCTCGGCCTCAAACTCGATGGCGTTGCCCTCGGCGTCCTGGGCCTGCACCCGCAGCTTGTTGGGCCGGGTGACGATGCCCCGGCGGCCAGGCACGCTCAGGCAGCCCTCGGGGCCGGTCTGGGAGCCTTCACTCTCCACGATCACAGGGTTCACCAGCTCAATCAGCCCGTCGCCGATGTCAATGACCACCACCCGGCGCAGGATGCCCACCTGGGGCGCCGCCAGGCCCACGCCGTCCGCCTTGTACATGGTGTCCGCCATATCGGAAAGCAAAGTTTTCAGCCGCTGGTCAAATTTCTCCACGGGCTTGCAAACCTTGCGCAGCTTGGAATCTCCAATTTCAACAATCTTTCTGTAAGCCATGATTCCTGTCTCCTTTACATCATCGTCGCCGGGTTGACCTCGCAGTACACCTGGCAGCGTTCATTTTCGGTTTTGGCCAGCTCGGCCAGCTTTTGCAGCACCGGCTCTGCGTCCGGGTGGCTGAACAGTTTGAGCAGCACATGGTAGCGGTACTGCCCGCGGATTTTCTTCACCGGGGCCTCGTCCATGCGCACCATGAGGGTTTTCTTCTGCTGGGCGGGGTTTTCGTTAAGCCAGGCCTGCAGCTGGGCGTGGAGACTTTCCGCCAGGGCCTTGCAGCTGTCCTCGGCGGGGCTTTCCACCAGCAGCCGTGCCAGTTGGGTAAAGGGCGGATACAGTCCCGTGCGCCGCCTGGAAAACTCCATCTCAAAAAACGCGCGGTAGTCCTGTTTTGCTGCCGCCTCGATGCAGGGGTGATCCGGCTTGTAGCTCTGGACGATCACCTCTCCCGGCTCCTGGGCCCGGCCTGCCCGGCCCGCCACCTGGGTGACCAGCTGGAAGGTGCGCTCCACAGAGCGATAATCCGGCAGGTTCAGCGTCATATCCGCGGCGATGACCCCCACCAGCGTCACCTTGGGGAAGTCCAGCCCCTTGGCGATCATCTGTGTGCCAATCAGCACCTGGCTTTCGCCCTTGCGGAAGGTTTCCAGCAGGCGGGCGTGAGCGTCCCGGCCCCGGGTGGTATCGATGTCCATGCGGACAGTTTTGACCCCGGGGAACAGCTTGTGCATTTCCTCCTCCACCCGCTGGGTGCCGCTGCCGAAGTAACGGATGTACTTGCTGCCGCATTCCGGGCAGGTCTGGGGCGGAGCCTGCACCGCGCCGCACATGTGGCAGCGCAGCTGGCCCGGGTCGTCCTCGTGGGTGCGATGAAGGGTCATGCTCAGGTCGCATTGGGGGCATTTGACCACGTAGCCGCAGCTGCGGCAGCTGACGAACGTGTTGTACCCGCGGCGATTTAAGAACAGCATGGCCTGATGGCCGCTGTCCAGACACGCCTTAAGTTTCTGGATGAGCAGCGCGCTGAAAATGGAGCGGTTGCCCGCTTCCAGCTCCTTGCGCATGTCCACCACGGTCACCTCCGGCAGCGGGCGGTTTCCCACCCGGCGGGGCATTTCCACCAGCGTGTAGTCCCCCCGGCGGGCCTTGGCAAAGGACAGGATGCTGGGGGTGGCGCTGGACAGAACCAGCGCGGCGCCTTCGTTTTCACAGCGGAGGGCCGCCACCCGGCGGGCGTCGTAGCGGGGGTGCTTGTCGCTGAGGTAGGTCTGCTCGTGCTCCTCGTCTATCACGATCAGCCCCAGCTTTTCCACCGGCGCAAAAATGGCCGACCTTGCGCCCACCACCACCCGGGCCTGACCCAGGCGGATGCGCCGCCATTCGTCATAGCGCTGGCCGTCGGTGAGGCGGCTGTGCAGAACGGCGGTGGCCGGGCCGAAGCGGCTGTGGAACCAGCGCACCATCTGGGGCGTCAGGGCGATTTCCGGCACCAGGATGATGGCCCCCTTGCCCATTTCCAGGGCGCGGCTGACCATGGCCAGGTAGACCTCCGTCTTGCCGCTGCCGGTCACGCCGTGGAGCAGAAACGCGCCCTCGCCCCGTTCCATGGCGGGGATCATGCTTCCCAGGGCTTCCTGCTGGTCGGAGGTCAGCTCCGGCGCGATGCTTCGCTGGTCGTCCTCCGGCTGATAAGGAGAGCGGAACACCTCCTGCTGGCTGATCTCAATCAGCCCCAGATCCTCCAGGGCCCGCAGGCCGTCCCGGGGATTGGCCACCAGCTCGCTGAGCTGGCTGAGCGCGTGAGGCTGGCCGTCCGCCAGAAGCCGGAGCAGCATGGCCCGCTTGGGCGCCCGGCGCATTTCGTCGGCCCGGGCCTGGGCATCCACCCCGGAAACCAGCTGGGCCACGGTTTCCAGCTTCCGCTGGATGCGCCCGGTGCGCATGGCCGCCGGCAGCATCAGCCGAAGGGTCTCGGACAGGGGGCAATGGTTCTCCTCCGCCAGCTGCCGGGCCAATTTGAGCAGCAGGGGCAGCAAGGCGGGATAGTCGTCCAGAACATCGTGAATGGGCCGCAGCTTGTGCAGGGGCAGGTCGTCCGGGAGATCTGTTTCCGGCAGGATGGCGGTCACGATGCCGTCCACCCGCCGCTTGCCCAGGGGCACCTCCACCCGGCTGCCCACCCGGGGCTCCAGGCCCTCGGGAATCAAATAGGAAAAAGGCCGATCCACATTGGTATGCACCACGTCCACAATTACCTGTGCAATCAAGTTTCGGGCCTCCTTTCCTGTATCTCATCAGCGGAAGTAACGGTTTCTGGGCTTGGGGATGCGGCTGTGCTTGCGCTTGGTCTTCTTGCGGAACAGAAGGCGGAACAGCACGATGGGCAGCGCGATGGCCACCACAGGCACCAGCAGGAACAGCACCAGCTCCACCGACAGGGGCGGCAGCAGGCTCTTATCCGCGCGGACTTCCGCCTCAATCTCCTCCAGGGTCAGGGGGGTGTTCTCTCTCCGGGCGATGCTCCGGCTGGCCACCAGGTCATAGACCACGGGGCTGCCGCCGTCGGCCGGGTAATAGGTCATGGTGCCGAACAGCTCGCCCTGCTCAATGGGTGCGGCGAAGCTGTCCCGGCTGTATTCAATGACCACCGTCTGGCGCAGGTTGCGGGCCATGTTTTCCATTTCCGTCTTGGTGCCGACGATGTGCACCGTGCGGGTGGAGGCCTGGGGCACTGCGTTCAGTTGCAGGCGGCCCACATTGGTGTCCTCCAGGGAGAAGCCGGTGGTTTCCAGGATGACCGGGTTCTGGTTGTAAAGCTCCTGGGGCGTCACGCTGACAAACTGGGTAAAGCCGTATTCCATCAGCTTTTTGGAGTCGCTCCAGCGGCCGCCGTTGGTGGTGTAGAACACCACGGAGATCAGCTCCACGCCGTCCCGCTCCGCCGAGCCTACGTAGCAGTAGCCTGCGGCCTGGGTAAAGCCGGTTTTGATACCGGTGGCGTAGGGGTAGAAGGTGGATGTGTAGTTTTCGGTTTCTTCCTGGTTGGGGTTGAGCCAGCTGCTGTTGACGCCGGTAAGCACCGTGGGCCGGCTCAGGTTGCTCCGGGGCAGGGAGTAGGAATAGGTCCCGGCAATGGAGCGGAAGGTATCGTTCTGCATGGCGGCCCGGGCGATCATGGCCATATCCCGGGCGGTGGTATAGTGCTGGGGATCGGTCAGACCGCTGGCATTGACAAAATGGGTGTTGGTGCAGCCGTACATGGCGGCAGCCTGGTTCATCAGCTCCGCAAAGCCGTCCTCGCTGCCGGAGATGGTCTCGGCAATTATCCTGGCGCCGTCGTTACCGGACTTGACCATGGTGGCGTAGAGCAGATCCCGGAAAATGATGGTCTCGCCCGCCTCCAGGCCGATTTTGGAATCGCCCTCGTCCAGATCCACGGCCCACTCGGAGGCCACCACTTCCTGGTTCAGATCGCCCATCATGATGCCCAGAAGCACCGTCATGATCTTGGTGGTGGACGCAGGGAACATGATCTGGTCTGCATTCTTTTCAAAAATGACCTCGCCGGTGGACGCTTCAATCAAAATGGCGGACTTGGCGTAAAGCTGGTCAGGGCTCAGTTCCTCGGGCTTTTCAGGGTCGTAGGGATCCGCATCACTGGGAAGGCTGGGGGCGATGAACCGGTAACCGCCGTTTTCCTCCTCGGCCATTGCTTCAGGCATGCCAAAGAAGGGGCAAAGAAACACACAAAGCAGCACCGCAGCCAGAAAGCCGCTGGCAAAACGCTTGATCTTTCTCAATTCCGGTCTCCTCCTTTCCTGTGGGCACATAGAAAAAAGCTATATGTCAACACTTTATTATACACCGAAGCAGCAGGATGTACAAGTTTCCCCGGCAGAAGAAAAAAACTTCATAAAAAAAGGAAAACGGTTCACGTTTTCGACAAATATCAACAAACCAAACACAAAAAGAAGTTTTTTTCGCCTTTGTTGACACAAATGTTTACTTGTAGTACTATTTAATAAATGTAAGAATTATTTTTTGCGCCCGGTTGCCCCAATTTCACCACAAAGGAGAATGACCATGGTATCCAACGTACTGGCAAACATCCGCTCCCTCTACCCCGCAATGACCCCTTCCGGAAGAAACGTGGCCGATTACGTCCTGGCTCACGGAAACGAAGTGATCCACATGCCTATCACGGAGCTGGCCTACCGCTGCTCCGTCAGCGAAACCAGCATCATGCGGTTTTGCCGCGTAGCAGGCATGAACGGCTATCAGGATTTCCGGCTGATGCTTTCATCGGCCCTGGCCTCTGAGGAATGCACCATGCCGGAGGAAGCCAAAAACCGTGACGAAGATTCCCGGCACATCCACAAGATTTACAGCCGGTTCCATACCATTATACAGGGAACCATGGAAATGCTCAAGCCCGAAAAGCTGAAAACCATTGCGAAATACTTTCACGAGGCCTCCCAGGTGTACCTGTTTGGCTCCCGGGACGCCATGCACGTGACCGCCAACGCCTGCCAGATGCTGATGCGCTCCCTGCGCAAGGGCCGCTCCGTGGCGGACGGATACTCCCAGTCCCTATTGGCGGAAACCGTTTCCCGGGGCGATCTGGTGTTTCTGCTTTCCGTCCGCGCCGATGACCAGGAGCTCTACCGCCTGGCGGAGCGAGCCCGGCATGGGCAGGCAAAGCTGGTTTCCATCTCCTGCTGCGGCCCCACGCCCCTGGACAGCCTTTGCTCTGTCAGCCTGTACTGTGGGCGGAACAATCCCGCGTCCACCCAGGAGGAACTGGTGAACGAATCCAGCCTGAACCTGGCCTCCATGTCCCTGATGATGGAAATGATCCGTTCCTTCTGCATGGCCCATCCCGCGGCAGAAACGCCTGATCCGCCTGTGTTTGCGCCCATGACCTCCCTGCCCCAGACCTACTTCCCGGATCACTGACAAAATCCGCCGGAAACGGTTTGACCTTCCCCGCCGGATGTGCTATCCTTCTTTTCCGAACGTAACATCAATGGGAAGAAGGGATACTTACGGCACGGCAGAAAGATGCGGATATGACCAGGGGCAGCATTTGGCTGCAGCTGATCCAGTTTGCCCTGCCCATGACGGTAGGACTGATTTTCCAGCAGCTGTACAACACGGTGGACTCCATTATTGTGGGCCAGTTTGTGAACAAGCAGGCCCTGGCCGCGGTGGGCAGCACCTCCAGCATCATCAACACGCTGGTGGGCTTTTCCGCGGGCCTGTCCACCGGCTCCAGCGTGATCATTTCCCAGCGGTACGGCGCCAAGGACGAACCCGGCCTGCGCAGCGCCGTCAGCACCACCCTCAGTCTGACCTTTCTTCTGTCCGTGGTGCTGACGCTGCTCAGCGTGTTCCTGGTAGAGCCCCTGCTCAGGATGCAGGCCACCCCGGAGGACGTTCTGCCCGAGGCCTCCACCTACCTGCGCATCTACTTTCTGGGCCTGACGGGCCTGCTTGTGTACAACATGGGCTCCGGCATCCTCCGCGCTGTGGGCGACTCCCGGCGGCCCCTGTATTTCCTCATCTTCTCTGCTTTCCTCAACACTGTGCTGGACCTTCTGTTCGTAATCAAGTTCGATATGGGCGTGGCCGGCGTGGCTTATGCCACCATCATCGCCCAGTTTATCAGCGCCCTTCTGGTGCTTCTGGTGCTCACCCTGGAGCATGCGCCCTACGGCATCCGCTGGAAAGAACTGCGGCTGCACCTGCCCACCCTCAGGAAGATCCTGTCCGTGGGCCTGCCCAGCGGCATCCAGCAGGCTCTGACCTCTTTCTCCAACGTGTTTGTCCAGAGCTACATCAACCACTTCGGCTCCGCCTGCATGGCCGGCTGGTCCAGCTGCAACAAGCTGGACGCTTTCCTGACCATTCCCATGCAGTCCATCGCCCTGGCTTCTACCACCTTCGTGGGCCAGAACTACGGCGCCAACCAGCTGCCCCGGGCCAGAGAGGGCGTCAAAAAGGCCCAGATCCTTTCCGTGGGCATCACCCTGTTCCTGAGCGCCATGATCATGATCTTCGCCCGGCCCCTTTCCAGCCTTATCTCTCCGGACGCGGACGTGCTGGATTATTCCGAAAAATTCATCCACATCATGTCCCCCTTCTATTTTGCCATGTGCTTCAACCAGACCTACGCCGGCGCCCTGCGGGGCATCGGCAAGGCCAAAGCGCCCATGTTCATCATGCTGTTTTCCTTCGTGCTGTTCCGGCAAATCTACCTTTACGTGGTCAAGCTTCTGGGCAACAACCTGAACTTCATCGCCCTGGCCTACCCCGTGGGCTGGGTGATGTGCAGCCTGCTGCTGATGGTGGTCTACCATCGCTCTGAGCTCTGCCGCAGCGAGACACAGCCCGCCAATTCTTGACAACCCGGGCCGGTTAGGCTATCATAATTTCCACACACGCATCATGGGAGGAACCTGCAAATGAAGCGGCTTACTGCGTTATTTCTCTGTCTGCTCCTTGTTCTTTCTGCTGTCTGCGCCTCTGCGGCGGAGTTCAAGTTTTCCATCCGCAACGGCGACCGCAATGAAAAGCGCCTTTGTATTACGGTGGACGACTGCTCCAATACCGAGATGCTACAGAACATTTTCAACCTGAGCCAGGAATTGGGCGTGCCCATGACCTTCTTCACCCTGGGCTACGTGCTCAAGGACGAGGACCGGGAGCTGTGGCGAAGCATCGCGGAAAGCGACTGCGAAATCGGCAATCACACCTATTGGCATGAAAGCCTGCCTAAGCTGCCCCGCAACGAGATCATCAAAACCCTGGACGATACCCAGATCCGCCTGGACGAGGTACTGGGCTATCACTACCCCATGCAGGTGATGCGTCCGCCCTACGGAAACACCCGGATTGGCAATGAGAGCAACATCCACGTGGTGCGGTCCGTGGAGGCCGCCGGCTATGACCACGCCATCCTCTGGGACGTGAGCCAAACCAATCCAAAAAAGTGCCTTAAAGCCTATAAAAACGGCTCTATTCTTCTGTTCCACACCATCGAAAAGGACTGGCTCTGCCTGGCGGAGGTCTTGCCTGTGATGAAGGAAGAAGGCTATGAATTCGTCACCGTCAGCGAGATGATCGGCAAGGAGCCGGTGGTCATCAGCCCCCTTCCCGCCCCCGAGGAAACCCAGCAGCCCACCGAAGAGACGGAACCCCAGGAATAAACCAAACATCCCCCCCTGCACGCCGCAGGGGGTTTTGTTCTGAAAGGAGAACAGACACCGCCTTGCATTTTCCATCGGCCTTTGCTATTCTTGTATCAATTCACCCGAAGGAGGAACTTTTTCCCATGAAAAGACTGATTTCCCTTGTATTGCTGGCCGCCCTCTGCCTGACGCTGGTTCCCGCCGGCCTGGCCGAGGAAGCCGCTGAATATCAGCCCCTGTACACTTTGGCCGAGCCTTACGGCTTCAAGCTGGGCGGCGCTTTTGGCGCGGGGGACATGAAAAACGAAGCCCATCTCAATATGCTCAAGCAGGACTTCAACAGCGTGACCTGCACCAACGAAATGAAGGCCTATTCCATGCTGGACCAGTTCGGCAGCAAGAACACCAAGGACGGCATGCCCATGATCAATTTCTACTGGGCTGACAAAATGGTGGAATGGGCCCAGCAGAACAACATCAAGGTCCGCGGCCATGTGCTGGTGTGGGACGCCTACATGTGCGACTGGTTCTTCCGTGAGGGCTACGATTCCGCCAAGCCCTACGTGGACCGGGAAACCATGCTCAAGCGCATGGAGTACTACATCACCGAGGTCATCACCCACTTTGAGACCAAGTACCCCGGCGTGGTTTACTGCTGGGACGTGGTCAACGAGGCCGTGGGCGACAATGTGGACGAGTTTGATCCTGCCGATCCCCGCCACCTGCGCAAGACCCGCAACGGCGGCCCCAACCTGTTCTATGAGTTGGTGGGCGACGACTATGTGGAGTACTCCTTCCTGTACGCCCGCAATGCGGTGGACGCCCTGGGCGCGGACATCAAGCTGTTCTACAACGACTACAACGCCTTCTTCCTACAGAAGCGCACCGCCATGTGCGCCCTGGCCCAGAGCGTCAACAGCTTTGCCACCGACGAAAACGGCAACCCCCGCAAGCTGATGGACGGCATGGGCATGCAGGGCTACATCGGCGGCTACGGCTACCAGGACGGCTGCCTGTCCGTCAGCCACCTGAGCAACATCCGGGATTCCATCAAAGCCTACGGCGACCTGGGTCTGGAGGTGCACATCACCGAGATGGCCGTGCGCAACTTTGACCCCGAGCTGACTGCCGAGCACGCCGAGTACTACGGCAAGCTGTTTGAAATCTTCAAGCAGGTCAACTCCGGCGACGTAAAGCCCCTGACCTGCGTGGCCATCTGGGGCATGACCGACCGCCCCAACGAGCAGAAGGGCACCTACAACTACAACCTCATCAGCCCCTACGGCGGCCTGTTCACGGAGAAGTTCGAGCGCAAAGACGCCTGGATGAACGTATACAACACCCTGCTGAAATAAAAATTATCTGCACTTTCCTGCCTTCCGTGGGAAAGTGCGGTTTCTCATTCAGACAGAAAGGACTCCATTATGCTGCAATTGAAACCGCTGAACCAACCTGACGCTGAAAAGGAATACGCTTTCTTTCAGCATTTTCCGCCGGAAAATGGCTTTCTCAATCCCTATCTCGGAATGAGCAAAGAAGAATTTGTGAACACCGCCATTCCCCTGCGCCTGCAATATGCCCAAGGCATAGGCCTGCCGCCCGGCTGCGTTCCGGACACCTACTACTTTCTTTGGCTGGGAGACAATATCGTCGGCAATTTCAAGCTTCGTCACTGCCTGAACGATTTTCTCCGCAATGGATCCGGGCACATCGGATTTGGCATACTGCCTGAATACCGGGGCCAAGGCTTCGCCACCCAGGGCATGGCCATGGCCGTGCGGGAGCTTTGCCATATGCCGGACTTTTCGGACGATGAAATCTATTTTTCCTGCCTGAAATCCAACCCGGCTTCCCTCCGGGTCATCCAGAAAAACGGAGGCGTCATCCACCATCAGGACGAAGACAGTTTTTACCTGCGCATTCCTGTTCCCCGCTGAAAATCCTTCCCTTTTGCCCCAAAACGGCAAAAGGGATTTTTCTTTACGAAAACCTTTACGAAAATCTCCCCGGCCCATTGTGTTTATATAAAGAATGGTCTATAATGATGGCGAAATCAGCATCCCATGGCGGGGACCCCAAACAACGACATATTTTCTGGAGGGATAGACCATGAACCACTGGACCCGTGCCAACTATCTGCCTGCGCTTCCCCTGGGCAAGGACGGCCGCCGCGCCACCGCCAGCCCGGAGCATATTCTTCTGTCCAAAAACGCCGCCAAGGAAGGCATGGTTCTGCTCAAGAACGAAAAGCATGCCCTGCCCCTGGCAAAAGGCACCCGCATCGCCCTGTTTGGCAAGGCCACCATTGACTACGTCAAGGGCGGCGGCGGCAGCGGCGACGTGACCGTCCCCTACACCCGCAACCTGTATGAGGGCTTGTGCGAGATCGTGGATCCCCTGACCATTTTCCCGGACACGGTGGACTTTTACCGGGCCGAGGTCAAGGCCCAGTACGACGCAGGCCGCATGCCCGGCATGACCTCCGAGCCGGAGCTGCCGGACGATATGCTGAACAAGGCCCGTGCCTTCACCGACACCGCCATCGTGTCCATCAGCCGTTTTTCCGGCGAGGGCTGGGATCGCAAGTCCGCCTTTGACAAGATGGAAAAGCACACCGCCGTGGACGAGCGGGCCGTGGGCCTGAGCAACGAGATCTTTGAGCACGGCGACTTCTACCTGTCCCAGGCGGAAAAGGCCATGCTGCAAAAGGTTGGCGCTGCCTTCCCCCGGGTGATTGTGGTGCTGAACGTGGGCGGCATGATCGAGACCGCTTGCCTGGCGGAGGATCCCGCCGTCAGCGCCGTGCTGATGGCCTGGCAGGGCGGCCTGGAGGGCGGTCTGGCCGCCGCCGAGCTGCTCATGGGCCAGGGCAATCCTTCCGGCAAACTGTCCGACACCTTCGCCCGCGACCTGGGCGACTATCCCTTCGCCGAGAGCTTCTACGATTCCGACGACTACGTGGACTACACCGAAGACATCTACGTGGGCTACCGCTACTTTGAGACCATCCCCGGCGCGGCCGAAAAGGTGGTCTATCCCTTCGGCTACGGCCTGTCCTACACCAGCTTTGCCCTCACCGGCCACAGCGTCACCGTTGCCGATGACCAGGTCATCGCCAGCGTGAAGGTGATGAACACCGGCGACATGGCCGGTAAGGAGGTCGTCCAGGTTTACTACAGCGCGCCCCAGGGCAAGCTGGGCAAGCCTGCCAAGGAGCTGGGCGGCTACCGCAAGACCAGCCTGCTTCCCCCCGGCCAGGAAGAGACCGTCATCATCCGCTTCCCCATCAGCGAAATGGCCTCCTACGACGACCTGGGCAAAGTCCAGAAATCTGCCTGGCTGCTGGAAAAGGGCTGCTACAGCTTCTACATCGGCACCAGCGTGCGGGACGTGCAGAAGGCCGATACCTGCCTGAATCTGGACGATGACCGCATCGTTTGCCAGCTGACCGCCCAGATGGTTCCCACCAGCCTTGAAAAGCGCATGCTGGCGGACGGCAGCCTGGAAGCCCTGCCCACCTCCACCCCTAACGATCCCCGCCACACCGACCTTCCCCCCATGACCGACGAGATCCTGGAAGGCCTGCCGCCGGTTCGCGGCTACGATCCCCAGCCTTTCCGGGGCCGGAACAAGCCCAACTCCCTGGTGGACGTGGCAGAAGGCCGCCTCTCCCTGGACGATTTTGTGGCAGAGCTTACCGACGAAGACCTGGCCTGGCTCATGGGCGGACAAGCCAACACCGGCGTTTCCAACACCTGGGGCATCGGCAACAATCCCGTTCGGGGCATCCCCAACGTGACCACCGCCGACGGCCCTGCCGGCCTGCGCATCCTGCCCCACGTGGGCGTGACCACCACCGCCTTCCCCTGCGCCACCCTGCTGGCCTGCACCTGGGATCCCGCCGTGGCTGAGGCCGTGGGCGACGCTGGCGCGCTGGAAGTGAAGGAAAACAACATCGGCGTATGGCTGACCCCCGGCGTGTGCATCCACCGCAATCCCCTCTGCGGCCGCAACTTTGAGTACTTCTCCGAGGATCCCCTCCTCACCGGCAAGCAGGCCGCCGCTCTGGTGCGCGGCATCCAGGGCCAGCGCATCGCCGCCACCCCCAAGCACTTCGCCCTGAACAACAAGGAAACCAACCGCCGCAACTGCGATTCCCGCGCCTCCGAGCGTGCCATCCGGGAGATTTACATCCGCCAGTTTGAGATCATCGTGAAGGAATCCAAGCCCTGGGCCATCATGTCCTCCTATAACATCATCAACGGCCACCGGGCCTCCGAAAATGCCGACATGCTGACCCATATCCTCCGGGACGAGTGGGGCTTTGACGGCATGGTCACCACCGACTGGTGGACCCACGGCGAGCACTACAAGGAAGCCATGGCCGGCAACGATCTGAAGATGGCCACCGGCCACCCCCTGCGCCTGCTGGAAGCCAAGGCCGCCGGCGTGCTCACCCGGGAAGCCATGGAAAAGGCCGTGAAGAACATCCTCACCCTGATCCTCCGCATCGAATAATCCACCCCATCCCCGGCGCCGATCCTGTGGTCAGCGCCGGTTTTGTGTCAAGCCGGTTTGCCATCGGCCCGGGAAAACGCAAGCGCCCCTTGGTGGATTCGTGGCCTCAGGGCGGCTACAATGCAGGAGAGATCACATCACAGGAGGAAAACCACATGACTTTCGGAAGCAATCTGCAGTATCTGCGCAAGCTGAACGGCTCCATGACCCAGGAAAAGCTGGCGGAGAAAATGAACGTCAGCCGCCAGACCATTTCCAACTGGGAATCCGGCGATATTTACCCGGAGGTGGAAAAACTCATCGCCCTGTGCGACCTGTTTTCCTGCACCCTGGACGAGCTGGTGCGCCAGGACATGACCCAGGTGGGAAGCATCTACTCCCCCGTCCGGGTGGAAACCGTGCCCGCCTTCCGCATGGCCCGGTACACCGTCATCAGCCCTGAGCCGGAGGACGATTCCCTCGGCCGTATGAAACGCTGGGCCGACGAGACCGGCATCGCAAAACACCCGGACTACCGGCTTATCGGCTGGGATTTCCCCCGCCTGACCCAGGAACAGAAAAGCCGGTTCGGCCTCAGGGGCTACACCGCTGCATGCGTGCTGCCGGACGGTTTTGCAGGCGACTGCCCCGGCGCGGAAATGGCTTCCCAGGAGGCTGCGGACTACGCGGTCATCACCATCCGGGAGCCCTTCAAAGCGCCCTTCGCCACCATTCCCAAGGCTTACCAGCTGCTGCTTGACTATCTGCATCAAAACGGCGGCAAGGAAACCCACGGGGAGGAGTTCCTGGGCTGCTTTGAGCACGAATACGTCAAGGACGGCGTGACCTTCATGGACGTGTACATCCACGCGGGAAAGTAAGTTTACTCACGCCGCAAACTGTGCTATACTGCCCTTGAAACCACGCAAAGGCGGTGAACTCACATGCTGAGATTCATGCGAGATAACCACTCGGTGCAGCTGAGAACCTGACGGCAGGCTGTATCGAGTATCCATGTTGTCAGTTGGCTGCACCTTTTCTGACCCACATTCATCAGAGAAAAGGAGTAGTTATCATGAAGAAACCCGATTTGATCGCATCCTGGAAGCAGGAAGAAAGCATTGCCCACATCCACGGCTGGGATTTTTCCCACATCGAAGGCCGCTACACCGAGGAAACCGACCTCCCTTGGGACTACCGCGAAGAGATCCTCTCCCGGCTCACCCCGGAAATGAAGCTGCTGGACGTTGACACCGGCGGCGGGGAGTTCCTCCTAGCCCTGGGCCATCCCCACAAAAACACCGCCGCCACGGAGAGCTACCCGCCCAATGTGGATTTGTGCCGGCAGGAGCTGCTGCCCCTGGGCGTGGATTTCCGTCCCGGCGACGGCGCAGATCCCCTGCCCTATCCGGACGCGTCCTTTGACATGATCATCAACCGTCACGGGGATTTCAACGCCGCGGACATGTTCCGGCTGCTGAAACCCGGCGGATGGTTCATCACCCAGCAGGTGGGCGCGGAAAACGACCGGGAGCTGGTCAAGCTCCTCATGGGCGACCTGCCCTTGCCCTTCCCGGAGCAGTACCTGCAATGCGCCCGGGAAAAGTTTGAGGCCGCCGGTTTCCGCATCTGCAAGACAGACGAATGCTTCCGGCCTATCCGCTTCACCGACGTGGGCGCGCTCACCTGGTTTGCCCGGATCATCGAGTGGGAGTTCCCTGGCTTTTCCGTGGCCACCCACCTGGACGGCCTGATGAAGGCCCAGCAGTTGCTGGAAAGGGACGGCTTCATCGAAGGGCAGACGCATCGGTTTATGCTGATTGCGCAAAAACCCTGATTGTTTTGTGGACTCTGCCCACACCCGGCAGATACATGATGTCCCTGGACCCCCACAAAAAAACCAGAACTTGCAAAGCACTCTGCAAGTTCTGGTTTTTGCATTTTTCGGGAGGGTTTGGGAGGGGCTTCTTCCAAAAAAGCCGCCTCCCAACTGCTCCGGGGGTATTTTCAATGCTTAGAAGCACTTCTCCTGCCGGTTCTTGCAGCACTCGTCCACCTTGCCGCAGCGGTAGCACAGTTCGTTTTTGCAGGCGCCGCCTTCAAAAAACTCCAGCAGGTTGTCCACCGTGGTCTCCGCGATGTTGCCGAGGGCCTCCTCCGTCAGGAACGCCTGGTGGGAGGTGACGATCACGTTGGGCATGGAAATCAGCCGGGCCAGGGTATCGTCCTCCATGATGTGGCCGGAATTGTCCTCGAAGAAAATGTCGCTTTCTTCCTCGTACACGTCCAGGCAGGCCGCACCCACCTGCCGGTCCTTGATGCCCTCCACCAGCGCGTCGGTGTCGATGAGCGCGCCCCGGGAGGTGTTGATGATCACCACGCCCTTCTTCATGCGGCGGATGGCGTCCGCGTCGATCATATGATCGGTCTCCTCGGTGAGGGGGCAGTGGAGGGAGATGATGTCGCTGCGGCGGTAGAGATCGTCCAGGGAAACGTACTCAATGCCGGAATCCTTGGCGGGGAACTTATCGTAGGCGATGACCTTCATGCCAAAGCCCCGGCAGATGTCAATGAACACCCGGCCGATCTTGCCCGTGCCGATGACGCCCACGGTCTTGCCGTAGAGGTCAAAGCCGGTGAAGCCGTTCAGGCTGAAGTTGAAGTCCCGGCTGCGGATATAGGCCTTGTGGATGCGGCGGATGGATGTCAGCAGCAGGGCCATGGCATGCTCCGCCACCGCGTAGGGCGAGTAGGCAGGCACACGCACCACATGGATCTTGCCGAAGCAATGCTTGATATCCACGTTGTTGAAGCCGGCGCACCGCAGGGCGATGACCTTCACGCCCATCTCGTGCAGCTTGTCGATGACGGCGGCGTTGGCGGTATCGTTGACAAAAATGCAGACCCCGTCAAAGCCGCGGGCCAGTTCCACGGTGTCCTCGCTCAGCTTGGGTTCCAAAAACTTGAACTGGATGCCCTTCTTTTCGCCCAGGGCTTCAAAACCGGGACGGTCGTAGGGCTTGGTGTCAAAAACGGCTATTTTCATTGTGTTTCCTCCTTGAACCGCCAGGATGGCGGCATGCATTTAGCTTGCTCCTTTTCCCGGCGATGATTCGGAAACTTTACTTCTTCATGGCCTTTGCGGCTTCCTCCCGCTGGCGGCAGATCTCCGCCCAGGAGGGGAACTGGGTCATGTGCTCGGCAAAGCTGTGCAGCACGCCGGGAATATCGATTTTCTGGGGGCAGATGGCGGCGCAGGCCCCGCAGCGGATGCAGTCCGCAGGCCGCTTGCCCTCAGGCAGAGCGTCCACCATCATGGATACGTTGAAGCTGGGCTGATAGGTATAATCATTGGCGGCGCGGATCAGGCCGGGAATGTCCAGGCCCATGGGGCAGCCCTCCACGCAGTAGCGGCAGGCGGTGCAGGGCACGGACTTTTTCAGTCCCTCGGCCAGCTTATTAAGGCAGGCTTTTTCCGCGTCAGACAGGGGCTTTTCCGCCTGGAAGGTCTTCACGTTGTCCTGCATCTGAGCCATGTTGGACATGCCGCTCAGGATCAGCTTCACCTGGGGCACCTTCTGCAGCCAGCGCAGGGCCCAGGCAGCCTGGCTCTCGTCGGGGCGCAGGGCCTGCATCTCCCGGGCGGCCTCCTCAGGCAGATTGGCCAGCTTGCCGCCGCGGAGGGGCTCCATCACCCACACCGGAATGCCGTAGTGCTCCATCAAATCGCACTTTTCCTTGCCCTGTTGCAGCGTCCAGTCCACATAGTTCAGCTGCAGCTGGCAGAACTCCATGTCCTTGCCGTACTTGGCAAGGAAGCCTTCCAGCATCTCCACGCCGCCGTGGCTGGAAAAGCCCAGACGGCGGATGCGGCCCGCCTTGCGCTGCTCGATGAAATAGGGAATGATGCCCCATTTCTCGTCCAGGTAAGTGTCCAGAGAGTTCTCGCACACGTTGTGCAGAAGGTAGTAGTCAAAGTACTCTACGCCGCACTTTTTCAGCTGATCCTCAAAAACCTCGGCGGGGTTGTAAGTGGAGGCAATCTGGTGGCCCGGGTATTTATCGGCCAGGAAGTAGCTCTCCCGGGGGTACTTGGCCAGGGCCTCACGCAGGGAAATTTCGGAATATCCGCCGTGGTAGGGATAGGCGGTGTCGAAGTAGTTGACGCCATTTTCCATGGCGTAGTCCACCATGGCCTGAACCTGCTCCTGGTCAATGGATCCGTCCTCCCGGGTGGGCAAGCGCATGGCCCCAAAACCCAGCATGGACAGGCGGTTGCCGTGTACTTCGCTCTGCATCATATGTATACCCTCCTTGATGGAAAAATAAACAAAGCTCTTGATGATTATAGTGTAGCGGCCCCGTTCCTGTCAAACCAGATAACCCTGGAATATTGCAAAAAAAGCGTTGGAATTTCTTCCATTTTAGGGTAAAATGGAAGAAGCTAAAATGGGGAGGAATAGGGACATGATTCACCAGTTGGCCGATCCCGCCGCCGCGGCCCCCTTGTTTTCCGGCTGGGACGAAACATTGATCCTGTCATCCCTCAGCGGCATGATGGGCGCCGTCTGGATGGACGACGATATGCCGGACAGCGCCATGTGCATCCTGGGCGATTTTGCTTTCTACACCGGACGGCCCAGTGAAAACCTGCTCCGCTTTTCCCCGGAGGCCGGCCCCCGGTTCATGATCCTGACGCCCCGGGATCCGGCCTGGGAAGCCGCCATCCAAAACGTTTACACTGGCAAATGCCAGAGGGGCATCCGCTATGCCTTTGACCGCAGCAAGGCCCGGTTTGACCGGCAGCAACTTGAGGCCCTGGCAGGCGCATTGCCCATGGGCTACCGGCTCCAGGACATTGACGGCCTCCTTTACGACGAATGCCGCAAGCTGGACTTTACCTGGGATTTTGTGTCCCAGTTCCAGGACAAGGCAGACTACCTCACCCGGGGTCTGGGCGTGGCGGCGCTTTGGGGCGATACGCTTGTTGGCGGCGCATCCAGCTATTCCGTGTTCCCCGGCGGCATCGAGATTGAGATCGACATTCAGGAGGAACACCGCAGGAAGGGCCTGGCCTCCGCCTGCGCCGCCCAGCTGATCCTGCGCTGCCTGGACAAGGGCCTCACCCCAAGCTGGGACGCGGCCAACATGATCTCCGTGCAGCTGGCCCAAAAGCTTGGCTTCGATTCTCCCCGGGAATACCCGGTTTATTTCACAGATTTCTTTGGTCATCCCTAACTTACGCAAGCAGGAGGACTGGATTATGGAACGGCTCATCAACGACGGCTGGAAATTTCAGAAACTTCCCAATGGTAGCACCCTTTCCCAGGCCCTGTCCGGCAACTGGCAGCCGGTGGCTATCCCCCACGACTGGCTCATCGCCCAGGCCAATGACCTGTACGAAAGCTGCGACGGCTGGTACATCCGCACCCTGAACGTGGCCGATGATCAGCTGGACAAATGCCACATCGTCCGTTTTGACGGCGTGTACATGGACAGCGATGTGCTGCTCAACGGCGAAATCGTGGTCAGCCATCCCTATGGCTACACCGCCTTTGACGCAGATCTGACCGGCCGCCTCCATGCCGGCGACAACCAGCTTATGGTGCACATCCGCCACCAGAGCCCTAACTCCCGCTGGTACAGCGGCGCGGGCATCTTCCGGGACGTGACCCTTTCCGTGCTGGATAAGGCCCACATCGCCCCGGACGGCACCTACGTGGTCATCCGCCAGGAGGGCGACAGCTGGAATATGCAGATTGAGACCGAGCTTTGCGGCGACGCCATCGGCATGGCCCTCACCCACCGCCTGGTGGACGCAGCGGGCGAAACCGTGGCTGAGGTCTCCAGCACCGTTTCCGGCGCGCTGGACAAGGCCGTTCTGACCGTCCGTTCTCCCAAACTCTGGGACGATATCACCCCCAATCTTTACAAGCTGGAAACGACTCTGGGCAGCCAGACAATCGTCCAGAACATTGGTTTCCGCAATATTGTGATGGATCCCGACAAGGGCCTTTCCGTCAACGGCCGCACCGTGAAGCTGAACGGCGTTTGCCTCCACCACGACCTGGGCTGCCTGGGCGCTGCCTTCCACGAAAAAGCCGCCCGCCGTCAGCTGCGCATCATGCAGGAAATGGGCGTCAACGCCCTGCGTACCTCCCACAATCCCCCCGCCAAAAAGATGATGGATCTGTGCGACGAAATGGGCATCTACGTCATCGACGAGGCCTTTGACATGTGGGAAATGCCCATGACCCCCTATGACTACGCCCGCTTCTTCCCCACCCACGCAGAAAGCGACGTGGCCTCCTGGGTGCGCCGTGACCGCAACCACCCCTCCCTGCTGATGTGGTCCATCGGCAACGAAATCCCCGACACCAACGACGTTGTCCGCGGCCCGGAAATCACCCAGATGCTGAAAAAGTACGTCCGTCAGCACGATCCCCTGTGCAACGGCGCGGTGACCATCGGCTCCAACTTTATGCCCTGGAAGGGCGCCCAGCTCTGCGCGGAGCACCAGGACACCGTGGGCTACAACTACGCGGAAAAGTACTACGCTCCCCACCATGAGGAGCACCCGGACTGGATCATTTACGGCAGCGAGACCGCTTCCATCCTGGCCAGCCGCGGCATTTACCACTTCCCCATCGAAAGCCCCCTGCTCAGCGAGGAAGACCTGCAGTGCTCCGCCCTGGGCAACAGTTCCACCAGCTGGGGCGCAAAATCCTTTGGCGAATGCATCGTCATCGACCAGAACATTCCCTATTCCATGGGCCAGTTCATCTGGTCCGGCCTGGACTACATCGGCGAGCCCACCCCCTACCACACCCGCAGCTGCTACTTCGGCCAGACCGATACCGCCGGCTTCCCCAAGGACAGCTTCTACATGTTCCAGTCCCTGTGGCGCAACGAGCCCATGGCGCACATCGGCATTTACTGGAACTGGAACCAGGGCCAGCTGATTGACGTGCCTGTCTACGCCTGCGCCGATTCCGTGGAGCTGTTCCTGAACGGCGCGTCCCTGGGACGGCAGCAGCTGGACCGGAAGGATCCCGTCCGCTGCAACGGCCTGTGGAAGGTGCCCTATCAGCCCGGTCAGCTGCTGGCCGTGGCCTATGACGCCGAGGGCAACGAGATCGCCCGGGACGTGCAGCGCAGCTTTGGCGACGCCGTCCGCCTGGTCATTTCCGCCGAGGACAGCAGCCTCAAGGCCGATAACCAGGACATGACCTTTGTGTCCATCTCTGCGGTGGACAAGGACGGCAACCCCGTCCACAACGCGCTGAACCGCGTGCAGCTGACCATTGACGGCCAGGGCGTGCTCCTTGGCACGGACAACGGCGACAGCAGCGACCTGGATCAGTACCAGACCCTGAGCCGCCGCCTGTTCAGCGGCAAGCTGCTGGCCATCGTGGGCGCAACTGCTGAGGCCGGTCAGGTTTGCATCACCGCTGCGGCCGACGGCCTGGAAGCCGCCAGCCTGACCCTGCCCGTGCTCCCGGCCGCTCCTGTGGAGGGCGCCAGCCGCACGGAGCTCATCAGCCAGGTGCCTGCCACCGTGGAAAACGCCCATGTGCGGCAGATCGTCCTGACCCCCAAGGGGGACACCCACCTCACCCCGGACAATCCCTCCGTGGAATTTGCGGTGGAATGCCTGCCCGCAGGCGCTCCCGAGCAGGAGCTTACCTACCGTATCCTCAACTATCTGGGCGTGGATTCCTTCGCCGCTACCGTGGAGCCCATCCCCGGCGGATGCATCGTTACCGCCCAAGGCGACGGCAAGCTGTACCTGCGCGCCTCCGTCAAGAACGGCTATGAGCACGCCCGGGTGCTGAGCCATATGGAGATCGACGTTTCCGGCTTTGGCGAAACCAGCCTGGATCCCTATCGGTTCATCTCTGGCAGCCTGTACAACCTTTCCTACGGCGATATCGGCCCCGGCAACGAGCACGGCGTGTCCTTCGCCCGGGATGGCAAGAGCATGGTGGGCTTCAAGAACGTGGACTTCGGCCCCGTTGGCTCCGACGAGCTGACCTTGCCCATCTTCACCCTCAACAACGACGAATACACCATCGGCCTCTGGCTGGGCGACCCGGAAAACGGCGGCGAGCACCTGACCGACCTCATCTACCAGAAGCCTTACATCTGGAACGTTTACCAGTCCGAGACCTACAAGCTGCCCCGCCGCCTGACCGGCCTTCAGACCCTTTGCTTCACCATGGAAGTGAAGGTGCACATGAAGGGCTTCTCCTTCACCAAACAGAGCCGCGCCTGGCTTGACCAGACCGCCGCCGACGCGGACTCCGTCTACGGCGACAGCTTCCGCCGGGAAGGCACCGCGGTGATGGACATCGGCAACAACGTGACGCTGGTCTACGACCACATGGACTTCGAGGGTGCTGAGGAAGCCCTGATCACCATCGACGGCGCCACCGCGCTGGAGAAGCAGCCCGTCAACGTGCGCATCACAGACGCAGCCGGAAACGAGCAGACCCAGATGCTGCCCTTCCTCCGGGGCGAGAGAAACAGCCAGACCTTCTCCCTCAAGCTGAGCGAGGGCGTTTGCAGCGTGGCCTTTGTGTTCCTGCCCGGCAGCCAGTTTGACTTCTACGGCTTCCGCATGGAAAAGGCCGAAAAGTGAAAGGAGCCTGCTATGGACAACCAGCTGTTCACCGCCCGGGAAGTTTTGCCCGGCGTGCACCACATTCAGGACGCCATGGGCGTGTGCTTCACGCTGCTTTGCGGCAATGAGCGGGCCCTGCTGGTGGATACCGGCTACGGCCTCCACGACGTATCAACCTTCGTGAAGACCCTGACCGATCTGCCTGTGGACGTGCTGCTGACCCACGGCCACCACGACCACGTGCTGGGCGCAAGATGGTTTGCTAAGACCCGCATGTTTGCGGAGGATCAGGCCGATTTTGCCCGGTACACCTGCCCGGAAAAGCGGCAGGAGATTCTGGGCCAGGCCGCCGGAAAGGGCCTCACCTGCGATGAATCTGCCTATGTTTCCGCAGTCATCCCCATGCCGCTGCCTGCGGAAGAAGGGCCTGTTGACCTGGGCGGCCTGACGGTGGAAGTGCTCCACGTGCCGGGCCACACCCCCGGCTCTGCGGTGTGCTATGTGCCTGAGCATAAGCTGCTGCTGACCGCGGACAACTGGAACCCCTGCACCTGGCTGTTCTTCCCGGCAGCCCTCCCTGCGGAGGAATTCCGGAAAAACCAGCTGGATCGGCTGGCCCCCCTGTCTTTTGAGAAGGTGCTCTGCTCCCATCAGCCCCGGCTGTATGACCGCAGCCATTGGGAAGCTTTCTTCCAGGGCCTCACCGACGAGTGCCTGGAAAACGCTCCGGCAGTGCCCACGGGCCACGGCATGAACGTGGACACCCGCGAGGCCTCCCCTGCGCCGGAAATGATCTTCGTATTTGACTGGAACAAAACGGCTTTTGCCAGAAAAGGACGGTAACATACATGAAGAGAACCATCGCCCTCAACCCCGAAAACCGGGTACAATTCAACAACAACGCCGCTTTCTGCGTCGGCACCGGCCGCATGGGCCTGGCCCTGCAGCAGGAATACATGGATCAGCTCCGGCTGGTGCAGTCCGAATGCGCCTTCAGCCACATCCGCGGCCATGGCCTGTTCTGCGATGACATGGGCATCTACCAGTATTTCAAGGATCGGGAAGGCAACGAGCATTTCCGCTACAACTTCACCTACCTGGACCGGGTGTTTGACGCTTACCTGGCCGCCGGCATCAAGCCTTTCATCGAGCTGGGCTTCATGCCCTACGCTCTGGCTTCCGGCGAAAACTACATCTTCTACTGGAAGGGCAACACCACCCCTCCCGCCGATGAAACCAAGTGGGCCGACCTGATCAAGGCTACCCTGCGCCATTTGGTGGATCGGTATGGCTATGAGGAAGTGAGCGCCTGGCCCTGCGAGGTTTGGAATGAGCCCAATCTGCCCGCCTTCTGGCAGAATGCGGACAAGGAAAAGTACCTGCGCCTGTACGAGATCTCCTCGCTGGCCGTAAAGGAAGCCATCCCGGACATGAAGGTGGGTGGCCCCGCGGTCTGCGGCGGCAGCGAGACCCCCAAGTGGATCACCGATTTCCTGGACTTTGTGAAGGAAAAGAAGCTGCCCCTGGACTTTGTCAGCCGTCATGCCTACATGGGCGAAACCCCCGAGCATCAGGGCCGCTACCTGTACCACACCATGCGCACCGTGGAGGATCTGTTCCAGGAGATGAAGGGCACCCGGGACGCCATCGACAGCTACCCCGAGTTCAAGGGCATGCCCATGCACATCACCGAGTTCAACACCTCTTACAATCCCTTCTGCCCCATCCATGACACCAACCTGAACGCCGCCTACATCTCCGGTCTGCTGGCCGTTCTGGGCGACGTGGCTGCTTCCTATTCCTACTGGACCTTCGGCGACGTGTTCGAAGAGGGCGGCGTGCCTGCCACTCCCTTCCATGGCGGCTTCGGCCTGCTGGCCAACGGCATGATCAAGAAGCCCACCTATTACACCTTCCGTTTCTTCACCAACCTGAAGGGCGAAGCCATCTACCGGGACGAGAACCTGCTGGTGACCCGCCTTGCCGACGGCAGCCTCGAGGGCGTGGCCTGGAACCTGTGCCGGGAAGAGCGCAAGCAGCTTGAGCTGAGCCTGAACCTGCCGGCCCTTTCCGACGCCGTGCTGCTGACGGAAACCGTGGACGAAGAATGCTGCAACCCCCTGAAGGTGTGGCATGAAATGGGCGAGCCCTCCAGCCTGACCGCCGCCCAGCTCAGCTTCCTCAAGGCCGCTGCCCAGCCCAAGTGCGAAAGCCGGGCCATCGCCGCAGGAAGCCAGGAAGTGGCCCTGAACCTGAAGGAAAACGCCGTGGTGCACTTCACCCTGGCTCCCGTCAAGAAGGAAGCCGATGAAGGCTACGACTACGAGTGGTACCGCACCCACAGCTGATATAAAGGAGACAACTTACATGGAACAGTCCGTTTTCCCCAAATACACCAAGGCATGGCTGCCCTATGCCGCCCCTGCCGCAGCCCCCTCCACCCCGGAGGAGGCCGCCCGGGCCGAGCTGGATAACGGCCTTGCCCACTACGGCTTTGCCCGTCCCGTCAGCCTGAAAACCGAGTCCCTGGGCGAGGGCTACCGCATCGACGCTTCCGCCGAGGAGATCGTTATCTATGGCCAGGGCGCAGGCATGCTTTACGGCGCATTCTACCTGCTTCGGAAAATCGCCCTGGGGCAGGAAATCGTCTCTGAGACCCAGCAGCCCGAGTACGCCCTGCGCATGCTCAACCACTGGGACAACATGGACGGCACCGTGGAACGCGGCTACGCCGGCCGTTCCCTGTTCTTTGAAGGCAGCCGGTTCCACTACGATCCGGAGCGTCTGCGCTTCTATGGCCGCCTGCTCAGCTCCGTGGGCATCAACACCATTACCCTCAACAACGTCAACGTCCATCCCCCGGCACAGCACCTCATCGACGACCTGCTGCCCGAGGTGGTCAAGATCGCCGATCTGCTTCGCCCCTACGGCATCCGCCTGCTGCTGACCGTGGACTTTGCCGCCCCCACCTACAACGGCCTCGCCACCGCCGACCCCCTGGACGAAACCGTCATCCAGTGGTGGAAGGACCGTACCGCCGCCATTTATCAGGTCATTCCCGACCTGGCCGGCTTTGTGGTCAAAGCGGACAGCGAGTTCCGCCCCGGCCCCATCACCTACGGCCGCAACCAGGCCGAGGGCGCCAACGTGCTGGCCCGCGCCCTGAAGCCCTTCGGCGGCACGCTGGTGTGGCGCTGCTTTGTGTACAACTGCCGTCAGGACTGGCGCGACCAGAAGACGGATCGCCCCTGCGCCGCCTACAACACCTTCATGCCCCTGGACGGCCAGTTTGACGACAACGTCCTTTTGCAGATCAAGAACGGCCCTGTGGACTTCCAGGTGCGGGAGCCCGTCTCTCCCCTGCTTTTGACCCTTGAAAAATCCAACCGTGCGCTGGAATTGCAGCTGGCCCAGGAGTACACCGGCCAGCAGATTGACCTGTATTACATGCAAGAAATGTGGCAGGAGATTTTCGACGTGCTGCCCCGGGGCAACATCAGCGCCATCTGTTCCGTCACCAACCTGGGCCGGGACGAGAACTGGGCCGGCCACGACCTGGCCATGGCCAATCTCTACGCCTACGGCCGCCTGTGCTGGAACCCCGACTGCCTGAAGGACGACATGGCCCGGGAGTGGACCCAGCTGACCTTCGGCCGGAACTGCGCCGCCGTGGACGAAATCGCCCGCATGCTCCATTCCTCCCGCAAGACTTACCAGAAGTACAACGCGCCCCTGGGCATCGGCTTCATGGTGGAGCCTCACGTCCACTACGGCCCCAACCCCGAGGGCTACGAGTATTCCCTGTGGGGCACCTACATGCGGGCTGACCGCAACGCCATCGGCATTGACCGCACCGCCGCCGGCACCGGTTTCACCGCCCAGTACCCTGCTGATTTGCAGAAGCTCTACGAGGACAAGTCCACCTGCCCCGAGGAAATGCTGCTGTTCTTCCACCGCGTGCCCTACGACTACGTCATGGAGGACGGCCGCACCATGGTGCAGCGCATCTACGACGACCACTTCGAGGGCGCAGAAGAAGCCCAGGCCCTGCTGGAAAGCTGGAAGAAGCTGGAAAATCAGCTTCCTGCCGACGTCTTTGCCCGGGTGCTTGCCAAGCTGGAGAAGCAGGTCGTCAACGCCCGTAACTGGCGGGATATTACCAACACCTACTTCCACCGCTACAGCGGCGCGGAGGACGCCAAGGGACGGGTTATTTATCCGTAAGTTTTTTGTGGGCTCTGCTTCGTGGGCTCTGCCTTCGTGGGCTCTGCCCACGCCCGGCAGGGGCGTGACGCCCCTGCACCCCACACAAAAAGCAGGGTTCACACCCTGCTTTTTTCTTTGCAAATATACCTGAGCGCCTTTCTTGTAAACGCTTTGAATGCGGTCACATCACTCAACAAACCCGTCTGCAGTTCTTCTGCCGTGTGGAGGGCCAACTCATACTGCTCCCGGGTGATGTCCCCCTCCGCAAGGGCCTCCTCCAGCTCGTCCATATCGTCCACGTGGATGCGCCCGTCCGGGAACACCACCAAGTCCAGGTACAGGTCGTCAAACCAGGGGATGCCGTCCTCCCCCACGCCCTGGGCCGCAATCATGTCGATGTACCACAAAAGCACCTTGCCCCAGCGGTTCATCATGGCGGTGATGCAGTAATGGCCCTCCCGGGGCAGAAGGGTCAGCCAGCGGCGGCCCCGCTTGCACACGGTGATGTCCTTGCCGTTGCAGTTCCACACCTGGGGCTTTGTCACCCGGCCGATATGGATCAGCCCGATGTACCCCTCAAACCAGCTTTCCTCCACCTGTCTGCCGTAGCTTTTCTTCTGCAGGATGCATTTCCATTCCTGGTAGCTGAGATTGCTGCGCTTCATGGGCCGTCGCCTCCGTTGTGTTGGTAAAACCATCTTACAACGGCCTGGAAAAAATCACAAGCAAAAACCAGCCGTTTCCCGCGGCTGGTTTTGATTTATGCAAATTCCCACCGGTGCAATTTGTCAAACTGGCCCTCCAGGGCATACAGCACCGCGTTTTCCCGGCGCGAATACACAAACGATACCCGTGTGGGGGCGTATTGCCTCTGGGCGACGGCCCGGAGCACTTCCATGCCGTCCGCCATGGAAAAATCATCCCCGGCGGTGCGGAGCATGGACATGGCCCGATCATAGCGGTCCACTCCGTAAAATCCGTGCCGCTCCGGGGTCAGGTCCTCCGGCGGCACCATGAGGGGAAAATTGCTGATGACTGCTTCGTTTTCCTCGATGCGCCGCGCGCCGTCCCCCGGTTCCACCAAAAGAATGCGGCCTTCTGCGTCGCAGAAAAGGGAGTGCATGGAATGGCCGGGCAGATTCACGATCTCCTTTGTCCTGGCCAAATGTTCCAGACGGTCAAAATCCAGCTTCCCGCCGATGTACCGATGGACAAGGCTGTCGATTCTTCGCCGGCCAAAACCCAGGCGGAACCGTCCCCGCTCCGGGGCGTTCATGTAGGGCAGATTGCCGAACCGGCCCCCGCTGCCAACACCGTGGATCCGGATCGGGGCGAAAGCAGGCCCCACGCCCACAAAGAACTGGTCCTTCCGGGTATACACCCGGTAATTCCATACGCCGTCCGGCAGATCCATATTGAAGCCGCAGATCAGGTCTTTGCCCTTTTTCACAAAGCCGGTACACATGGGGTTACTTGCCGTTGGTGATGTGATAGAAGGGAATGACCAGGAAAATCAGCCAGCCCGGGTGCCACAGGTGGAAGAAAAAGCCCAGGATCAGGTAGATCAGCGCCACGGTCACGGGGAAGCAGAAAAACTCCTTCCAGCTGTTGAACTTCACATAATGCAGCGGGATGGCGAAGAAAATCAGCCAGCCGGGATGCCACATATGAAAAATGAAGCCCAGAATCAGATAGGTGGTGGCGATGATCAGCGGGAACATGGCGTCGTCCTTCTGGCGCTTCTTTTCTTCTTCCTGCTGCTTTACATGGTCGTAGTAGCTGCCCTCCGGGCCCAGCACTTCGTTGTCCAGATGATTATCAGTCATGGGTGGTGTCCTCCTTATTTTTCCCTTTCCTCCGGGGTACGATGACATCTTAACATTTTTTCCCGCCCGTGAAAAGAAGGACGCCGTTTGAAGAATATGAATCTATTCTGATACTGAAATGAGAAAATCATGAGAAAGTCAGCGGAAAGTCTTTACACCCCGGTCATTTGCGTGTATCATGACATTGGAATGTATTTTCCCCTGGATATACCCGCATTGATCAGGAGCGTGATTTTCATGTCTTTTTTCTCTACCCGCGGCGGCGCGTGCGTTACGGCGTCCCAGTCTATTCTGTGGGGCCTGGCCAAGGACGGCGGCCTCTACGTTCCCAGCATGTACCCCCAGCTTTCTCAGGAGCGCCTGGCCGCTCTCTGCGGCGCAAGCTACCAGGAGCAGGCTGCCCGCATCCTTCGTGATTTCCTGGAGGATTACTCCATCGCGGAAATCGAAGAAGCCGTGAATGCTGCCTATAATGAAAAGAGTTTCGATGATCCCGCCATCGTCCCCCTGAAGACCCTGCAGGACAACACCCATGTGCTGGAGCTGTTCCACGGCCCCACCCTGGCCTTCAAGGACGTGGCCCTGAACCTGCTGCCCCACCTGGTTTCCCTGGCCGCCAAGAAAAACGACGAGCACCGGGAGATCAGCATTCTGGTTGCCACCAGCGGCGATACCGGCAAGGCCGCCCTGGAAGGCTTCAAGGACTGCCCTGGCACCAGCTGCTCCGTGTTCTTCCCCCACGGCGGCGTGAGCAAGATGCAGGAATTGCAGATGGTCACCACCGGCGGCAGCAACACCCACGTCATCGGCGTAAAGGGCAATTTTGACGACGCCCAGACCGGCGTGAAAAAGCTGTTCGGCAGCCCCGAATTCCACGAGAAGATGAACGCAGCCGGCAAGCTGCCCTCTTCCGCCAACTCCATCAACTTCGGCCGACTGGTGCCCCAGGTGGTGTACTACTTCACCGCCTACATGCGCCTGGTGGAAATCGGCAACATCCGCATGGGCCAGAACGTGAACTTCGTGGTGCCCACCGGCAACTTTGGCGATATCCTGGCCGGCTACTACGCCAAGCGGATGGGTCTGCCCATCGGCAAGCTGATCTGCGCCAGCAACCGCAACAACGTCCTGACCGACTTCTTCTCCGACGGCGTGTACTACACCCACCGCACCTTCTTCCAGACCATGTCTCCCAGCATGGACATCCTGATCTCCTCCAACCTGGAGCGTCTGCTCTACGAAGTGGCTGATCGTGATGCCAACCTGGTCAAGGAATGGATGGCCCAGCTGAACTCCCCCGTGGGCAGCTTCTCCATCGGCGCCCAGCGTCTGCAGCAGATCAAGCAGACCTTCTGGGCCGACTATGCGGACGACAACATGACCTCCGCCGAGATCAAGCGCGTCTACGACCGCTGCGGCTACGTGCTGGATCCCCACACCGCCGTTGCCAGCTACGTGCTGAAGAACTACCGCGAGCAGACCGGCGACATGACCCCCACCGTGATCCTGGCCACCGCCAGCCCCTACAAGTTCAGCGAGAACGTTGTGCGCAGCCTGCTGGGCGACGACGCCATCCAGGGCCTGGACGCCTTCCAGTGCGCGGAGCGCCTCCAGGAAATCTCCGGCGTGCCGATTCCCCGCCAGATCAGCGAGCTGTCCACCCTGCCCGTGCGCCACAAGACCGTTTGCGAAGTGGCCGACATGGAAGAGACTCTGTTGGAGCAGCTGAAGTAAACAACATATTCATTTTTGCCTCCGGCGGCCCTGCCGGGGGCGTTCTTTTCTTTTCAGTGAAAAGAAAAGAACCAAAAGAAAACCGGCTGATACCCAGGTACAACGCGGGAATCAGCTGGTTTTTTTCTGTTGTTTGGGATGGCTGGCCTGTCCGCCTATCATGCGCTTTTCGGGTGGGTTTGGGAGGGGCTTTTCCCTGAAAAGCCGCCTCCCAACGTCCCCCATCACGTCTCCACCGCACACGCGGCCAGGGCATAGCCCAGGTTGTCCAGGCTCACCTCGTATTTCACGTTTTTCGGCAGAAGGAACTCCACGTATTCCTCCTCCGCAGGCTGGCAAAAAATCAGGTAGGTGGTGGTGTCGTCCCGGCGCACCTGCAAGACCCGCTTTTCGTGCAGGAGGTGCAGGTATTCTTCCAGCTCCACGTCCAGGAACACCATGGCCGCCGCGTGAGCCTTGCCCACATACCGAAGCCGCCAGCGGTTCCGTTTTTGCTCCATCACGAAGCCGTACCGCCAGGCGGTTTGCAGCAGCTTGCGCCCCTCGGTCGAGGCTTCCAGCATGGGCTTCTCCGCAGAGTCGTCCCCCGCCAGGCAAAGCTCCACCGTGTATTCCTGCAGCAGATCGCCCTGGCCGGGGTTGTCGGTCTCCGCCAAAGCCCGGGCTGCAGCGGCCTCCAGGGGCATGCCGGATGCGTACTTCCGAAAGCTGTCAAGCCGCCAATTTTCCTGCTCCCAGGGGGTCATGGTGCCCCCGCAGACCGTGAAGCAGCTGACTCCCTGCCTGCGCAAATCCGCAAACAACCCCGTCAGCGCAGAGATGGTCTCCATGCCGCTCCTGACTGTCAGATCGCTGACGGGAACCATGCCCTTGCCGTACCTGGCCACGCTCATGGTGTTGGGGGCAGGCGCCCCGTAGGGCAGCGGATGTTCCTCGTCCAGAAGCAGCATCTTCCCCCGCAGCAGTTCCTCCCGGGAAAAGCTCTTGCTTTCCGCCTCGATCCCCTCCGGCATCCGATAATCCACCGTGCTGATTTTCCTGGCCTGGACGGTTCTTTCCGCAGGGCGCGCGCCCTCTTTCACACGGTACATTTCCGACGCATCCTCCGCCGGAGCAAACAGCGGCAGCAACGCAGCGCACACCACCGACGCCGCCAGCATCCCCGCCAGCAGCCTCCTGTCGTGAATCGGCCGCGCCTTGGGCTGAACGCACAGCGCGCCCCAGCAGCGTCGGCCCCGGGGCCCGCGCTGGGCCTGCTTCCGCCACTCCCACTCCGTCATCATGCCTTGGGCCACGCACATCCCTCCTTGGAGGTAGGGTTGGCTGGTTTTGGAAATGTTATTCTGCTTTTTGCCTCCGGCGGCCCTGCCGGGGGCGTTCTTTTCTTTTCGGTGAAAAGAAAAGAACCAAAAGAAAACCACCTACTTTTCTTTTGAGTCAAAAGAAAAGTAGGCAAAAGAAAACCGGCTGATACCCAGGTACAACGCGGAATAAAGCAGCGGTTTTATGTTGCTTGGAATGGCTGACTTGTCCGCCCATCATGCGCTTTTCGGGAGGGTTTGGGAGGGGCTTTTCCCCGAAAAGCCGCCTCCCAAGCAAGCCGCCTGCCAACGTCCCCCAAAAAGAAAAAGGAACGGGGGTGACCCGCTCCCTTCTGATGAAAGGCTGAACGTTATGCTTCCGGCTCCAGCAGACCCAGATCGCCATCTTTACGCAAATACAGCACGTTGGTGCGATCCGTTTCCACGTTAACAAATACGAAGAAATCATGTCCCAGCAGTTCCATCTGCAAAATAGCGTCTTCCATGCTCATGGGGCGCACGGGGAAGGACTTGTGGCGCACCACCTTGCGGCCTTCCTCGGCGGCTTCCGCCTTGGCTTCCTCGGCGTCATATTCCAGCTCCTTGGGGCTGAAAGCGTCGGTACGGAGGCGTTTTTCCAGCTTGGTGCGATGCTTGTGGATCTGCCGCTCCAGCTTGGCCAGGGCCTGATCGATGCTGATGTAGAGGTTATCGTCGTTGGAGGCTTCAGCGCGGAGCGTCACGCCTTCGAAGGGGACGGTAATTTCACACTTGCGGCGATTGTTCTTTTCCTTGGTCAGGCGCACCTGCAAATTGGTGGCGGAACCAAGGTAGCGTTCCATCTTGCCGACTTTCTTCAGTACGCGATCATTGATGCTGTTGGTAACGACCATATTTTTTCCGGTAATATTGATATTCATAACGGTTCTCCTTCATCAAATAAATGGATTATGCGTCCCCCTTCTGGGGGATAAAAGATTCTGCGGGTGCCAATGGAACCACGCTCCTTTCGGTAGAACCTGATTTTGCCGGTCAGTCTTCTGTTACTCGTCACTCTTTTCTCTCTGTGATTATAGTATTCGCCGTCCAGGCCGAAATTCCTACCGACAAACTTGCAAAAAGAAGAAAAAGTTTTATAATGGAAAAATGCTTGAAAAACAAGCTTTTTCCCTTTGCACAACCAAACGTCACAAAAGGAGCGCAGATGCATGAAAAAAGGATGGTTGATTTTTCTTGCCGTGTTGCTTATGCTCGTCCTTGGGATTTCCGTTTGGGCCATCTTTTTCATGGCGCCCAATCCGTGGTGCCACGTCAATGCTCCTCAGAAAATCGATCGGCTGGAGATTTATTCTGCCGGGGAGGACCCGCAAAGCAGCAAGGACGATATCCTGCTGAAAGTCATCGATGAACCCAGGAAAATCAACAGGTATATCCAGAAATACCGCTGGGAAGACGGCAATGCCATTTGCTGCCACGAAGAAACCCGCTATGCGTTTCTGGAATACGCAGACGGCGAAGAAGTGGGCAGCAGCTACTACGGCGGACTGTTTTCGCGCTATAACAACCTTGACTTCACCCTGCAGCAATTCCTGCTCATACACACTCCATAAGCAAAGAAAGGCAGAGACCCATGCAAAAGCAGATGAATCAACAGGAAAAACTGATTTACATGACGGAAACGCCGCTTCCCCGGCTGATCATCACCCTGGCGATTCCCACCATCATCAGCATGCTGATCACGGCGCTGTACAACCTGGCCGATACTTTTTTTGTGGGACTCATCGGCGATGCCAGCGCCACGGGAGCCATCGGCGTGGTATTTCCACTGATGAGCATCATGCAGGCGGTGGCGTTCATGTTCGGCCACGGGTCGGGCAACCACATGTCCCGGGCCCTGGGCGCAGGTCGCATTGACGACGCCAAGAAAATGGCCGCCACCGGCTTTTTCTCCGCCATCATGGCAGGCGCTGTGCTGATGGTTATCGGCCTGTGCTTTTCCGGCCCCCTCGCCAAGGTGCTGGGCGCAACGCCTACCATCGAGCCCTTTGCCCGGGAGTACATCCTGCTGCTGATGCCCGGCGTGCCGTTTTTGATCGGCAGCTTTGTGGTCAACAACCAGCTGCGCTTCCAAGGCAGCGCCTTTTACGGCATGATCGGCATGACCTGCGGCACCATCCTCAACGTGATTCTAGATCCCGTGTTCATCTTCGGGCTGAACATGGGCGTCACCGGTGCGGCGCTGGCCACCAGCATCGGCCAGTTTACCAGCTTCTGCGTCCTTCTGCTGATGAGCCGCCAGGGCAGCAACATCCGCATCAGCTTGAAGAACTTTTCCCCCACCGCCGCAGTTTTCAAGGAAATCTTCCGCGGCGGCGTGCCCTCTTTGGCCCGGCAGGGTCTGGCCAGCCTGGCCTCCATCTGCCTGAACCTGGCCGCCGCCCCCTTCCTGGACGAGGCCATCGCCGCCATGAGCAACGTAAACCGGGTCATGCAGATGTGCAACTCCGCCATCATCGGCTTTGGCCAGGGCTTCCAGCCCGTGTGCGGCTTCAACTACGGCGCAAAGAAATACAGCCGCGTACGGAAAGCCTTCTGGTTCTCCGTCAAGGTCTGCGCCGCGGTGCTGATTGTGACCGCGCTGGTGGTGTTCCCCTTGGCTCCCCAGATCATGCAGCTTTTGATCAAGGACAGCCCTAAGGTGTGGGAGATCGGCCAACTGGCACTGAGAATGCAGTGCGTGGTGCTGCCGCTGGCTTCCTTCGTCATTATGGCCAACATGATGCTGCAAACCATCGGCCTGGCCGGACGGGCCACGCTGCTGGCCACCGCCCGCCAGGGCTTGTTCCTGATCCCCTCGGTGTTCATCCTCCCCGGGCTGCTGGGCCTGCTGGGTCTGCAGATGGCTCAGCCCGTCAGCGACCTGTTCTCCTTCCTGCTGGCGGTGCCCATCACCGTCATCGCCATGAAAAATTTCCCCAAGGACGAATAGCACAATCCCCCTTACCTCCGCATAGTTTGTACTGAGCGAGGTGACAGAAGTGCCGAATGCCTACGAACGCTGCTACCCGGCCGCCGAGAACAAAGTGGCCGCCATTGCCGGCTATGTGCTCATTGCCATCGGGATCATCCTGCTGTTCTGCTGCATTCCCGGCTGGGCGTGGCTGGCGCTGCTTGGCGTGGTTCTGCTGGCGGCAGGAGTGCTGCTGCTTCGAATCAGCCGTACATGGAGGTGAAGGGATGTCCGTCAAGATGATCTGCATCCGTGCGCCGAGGTTCCTGAGTGGCTTTCTCAAGTTGTTTGCACGGAAACAAAAGTAAAAGGAAAACGCCTGGCTTTATGCCGGGCGATTTTGCTGCTTATTTGGAATGGGGCTTGAAGATCAGGCCCACCAGCGCGCCGAAGAAGATGGCCGCGGCGATGCCCCCAGCGGTGGCGCTGAGGCCGCCGGTGAACGCGCCGATGAACCCGCTTTCCTGCACGCTGAACTTGACGCCCTGGCACAGGGCGTGGCCGAAGCCGGTCAGCGGCACGGTGGCCCCCGCGCCGGCAAAGTCCACCAGCGGCTTGTACAGGCCCACTGCGCTGAGCAGCACCCCGGCAATGATGTAGCACACCAGAATCCGGGCCGGGGTCAGCTTGGTCAGCAGCACCAGAAGCTCGCCGATGAGGCAAAGCGCGCCGCCCACCAGAAACACTTTCAAATACATCAGCATCACGCTTTCCCTCCCATCAACGGGCTTTCCAGCACCACCGCGTGGGCGATGCCGGGAATGGTCTCCCCCTGCTGGCTGGAGGTGGGGCTCATCAGCGCGCCGGTGGACATGAACAGAATCCGCTTCAGATCGCCGTTTTGGAGCTTTGGCAGATAGAAGCCGTTGAGCACCGTGGCGCTGCAGCCGCAGCCGCTGCCTCCGGCGTGCACGTCCTGCTCTTCCCGGTTGTAGATCATGAGGCCGCAGTCCTGGTATCGCTCGTCGATGAGGGGGACGCGGGCCTCCCGCATCAGCTGCATCAGCAAGTCGTGGCCCACCTGGCCCAGGTCGCCGGTGATGATGCGGTCGTAGTCCTCCGGGCCGGTACCCGTGTCCCGGAACAGGGACAGCAGCGTATCCGCCGCCGCGGGGGCCATGGCCGCGCCCATGTTGTTGGCGTCGGAGATGCCCAGATCCACCACCCGGCCCATGCAGCACCGGGCGATGTGGGCCAACGGCTGCACCTTGGGCTCCATGGTCACCACGGTGGCCCCCGCGCCGGTGACGGTCCATTGGGCCGTGGGCGGCCGCTGGGAGCCAAATTCCAGCGGGAAGCGATACTGCCGCTCCGCGGTGCAGAAATGGCTGCTGGCCGCGCATACCACCTGCTGGGCATGACCGCCGTCCAGCAGCATGCCCGCCAGGCACAGGCTTTCGCTCATGGTGGAGCATGCGCCGTAGAGGCCGATGAACGGAATGCCCAGATCCCGGGCGGAAAAGGACGCGGTGATGATCTGGTTGAGCAGATCGCCGCCCAGAAGGAACTGAATCTCCTCTGGGGTGAGGCCCGCCTTTTTGATGGCGGTATCGATGGCGTCCAGGTACAGCCGACGCTCCGCCAGCTCAAAGCTCTCCTGGCCGTAAAGCTCGTCCTTGGCCACATGGTCAAACCGGAGGCCCAGCGGGCCCTCGCCCTCCTTCTTGCCCACAAAAGAGCCGTTGCCGCAAAGGGCCGGACGGCTGGGCAGGTCAATGGTCTGCTGCCCGATTCTTTTCAGCTGCATCCTCGTCCCTCCTCAAAGCCCAAACAGCGCGTAGATCATGCCCACCAGCACCGAGGTTCCGATGCCGTAGACCAGCACCGGCCCGGCGATGGTGAACAGCTTGGCGCCCAGGCCCAGCACCAGGCCCTCCCGGCGGAATTCCAGCGCCGGCGACACCATGGCGTTGGCAAAGCCGGTGATGGGCACAAAGGAGCCTGCGCCGGCGTATTGGCCGATTTTGTCAAACACGCCGATGCCCGTCAGCACCGCCGTCAGGAACACCAGCGTGATGCTGGCCAGAGTGGACGCATCCCGGGTGGACATTTTCAGCAGGTTTGCGCCCACATCGGCGATGGCCTGTCCCAGCACGCAGATCAGTCCGCCCACCCAGAAGGCGCGAAAGAGGCATTTTCCAGACTTGCTGGGCGGGGAAAATTTGTCCGTCATTCTGGAGTAATACTGGGGATCGGTGTGGATCCGCTGTTTATTCATGGCATGTCCCTCCCTCATGGTTGCGCAAAACGGCCCCGGCAACTGCCTGCGGATGGTGGATCTCCTTCTCCGGCGGCAGGGCGTGGGGGTGCAGATCCGTGGGAACAAGCTGCTGGCGCTGGGTTTGCATCAAAAAAATCACAATCCTTTCTGCGGGCAGTATGGCGCAAAAAGGATTGTGATATGCAGCTTATTTTTCGTTATCCGGGAAGAGGCGGATGCTTTCCGCGTCCATGAACGCGGGGGTGAAAGCGCTGTTGGCGGCTTCCTTCTGCTGGGTGTAACCGTCCAGGCCCAGATCCAGCATGTGCTCCAGCACCTGGCGGTATTCCCGGTCCGTCAGCCGACGATCCAGCCCGGGCAGCTTGGTGTCCGTCATGGGGGTGTACTGGCGCATCAGGCTCAGAGGCGTGCCCTTGGGCAGCCGCTGTGCCACCGCATCCAGAATGGCGATGCTCTCCCGGGTGCGCAGGGGCAGCACCAGATGCCGCACCAGCGTGCCCGATAGCATCAGGCCGTTATCGTCATAGACGGGCAGGCCGGTCAGTTCGCACATTTTCTGAATGGCGGCCATGGCGGTCTCAAAATAGTCCGGCGCGTCCGCCAGGGTGGCTGCACTTTTCTCGGAAAAGTATTTCAGATCCGGCAGGAAGATATCCACCAGGCCCCGGGCCGCCTCGATGGTCTGGACGCTCTCGTAGCCGCTGGAGTTCCACACCACGGGAATGCCCGGCTTGCGGATGCTGAGGGCCTCGAAAATGGCCAGGGCGAAGTGGCTGGGGGTGACCAGGTTGATGTTATGCACGCCCTCGTCCTCCAGGCGGGCGAAGACCTGGCTCAGCTGCCGGGGCGTCATGTTCCGGCCCAGCGGATGATGGCTGATCTCCTCGTTCTGGCAGAACACGCAGCCCAGAGCGCATCCGCTGAAAAATACCGTCCCGCTGCCCCGGGTGCCGCTGATGCATGGCTCCTCCCAGAAATGGGCCGCCGCCCGGGAGATCACCGGCAAGGTGCCCATGCGGCAATAGCCGTCGCCGGAGGTTTCCCGCCGCTCCGCGTTGCATTTCCTGGGGCAAAGGTTGCACAGCATTTGTGGTCATCTCCCGCATCAAAAACTATCGGCATTATACCATTTTTGCGGTGAAAGAGCAACGTGGCCGCCCCGGGGTCATCGCCGCAAAAAAGTTTGCCGGAAGATGAATAACAATTGCATTTCATTGACCCTTTTCGATATAATGGTGGGGACGTGAAAACACACACAGGAGGAAACCATGAAACTGCTATGGAAGCTGAGCCGCGAGGCCATCCGCTACAAAAAACTGTACATTTTTGCCATTCTGTCCACCCTGTCGCTGACGGTGGTGAACCTGGCTGCGCCCAAGGTGCTGTCCTCCATGACGGGCGTGGTGGAACGGGGCATGACGGAAGCATCCCTGTCCGTGATCCTGACCCTGACGCTGATTCTGATCGGCCTGTATTTGCTGAGAATTGTGTTCCGGTTTCTGAGCAACTATCTGGCCCACAAGGCGGCCTGGTTCCTGGTGGGCGACCTGCGTACCCGCATGTATGACAAGCTGCAGCGGCTGCATCTGGGCTTTTTCCACGACAAGCAGACCGGCGATTTGATGAGCCGCGTGGTCAACGATACCCGGGATTTTGAGCTGCTCTACGCCCATATCATCCCGGAAATTTTCACCAACGGGGTCACCTTCCTGGGCGTGCTGGCCATTTTGCTGACCGTGGACTGGAAGCTGGCGCTGATCACCTGCTGCCCCATCCCGCTGATCCTGGTTTCCGGCGTTATTTTCAGCAAGAAGGTGCGGCCCTTCTTCCGCATTTCCCAGAAAAAGATGGGCGAGCTGAACGCCAAGCTGCAGGACAACCTGTCCGGCATCCATGAAATCCAGTCCTTTGGCCAGGAAAGCTACGAAACCGAGCAGGTCAACGAAAAGAACTTTGACCACATCAAGGCCATGCTCCATGCGCTGAAAATCAGCGCCATTTTCCATCCCTCCGTGGAGTTTCTCTCCTCCATCGGCACCATTCTGGTGGTGGGCTTTGGCGGATTTCTGGCCTATCACAGCGGCCTGAGCGTAGAGAGCATCGTGGCGTTCATGCTGTACCTGGGCCTGTTCTACGCCCCCATCACCGGCCTGGCCAATCTGCTGGAAAGCACCCAGCAGTCCATGGCCGGCGCGGAGCGTGTCATGCTGATCCTGGACACCCCTTCCGACATCCAGGACGCCCCTGACGCCGTTCCCCTGACGGATGTGCAGGGCCAGGTCACCTTTGAAAACGTCAGCTTCTCCTACACCGAGGGCGAGCCGGTTTTGCAGGACATCAGCTTCACCTGTCAGCCCGGGCAGATGATCGCTTTGGTGGGCCCCACCGGCGTGGGCAAAACCACGCTGACCCAGCTCATCTCCCGGTTCTACGAGCCCAATGAGGGCCGCATTCTGGTGGACGGCAAGGACATCCGCAACGTGACCCTGGAAAGCCTGCGCCGGAACATCTCTCCGGTTTTGCAGGACACCTTCCTGTTCAACGGCAGTATTTACGAAAACATCGGCTATGCCCGGCCCGACGCCACGCCCGCGGAGATTGAGGAAGCCGCCAAGGCCGCCCGCATCCACGAGGACATCCTCCAGATGCCCGACGGCTACCAGACCCAGGTGGGTGAACGGGGCCTGCGCCTCTCCGGCGGACAGAAGCAGCGCGTGGCCATCGCCCGGGCCATTCTGCGCCACTCCCCCATCATCATCCTGGATGAAGCCACCGCCTCCGTGGACGTGGAAACCGAACGGCAGATCCAGGCGGCCATCGGCTCCATCGCGGGCAAGCGCACCATTCTGGCCATCGCCCACCGGCTGTCCACCATCCGCAATGCGGACATGATCCTGGTCATTGAGGAAGGCAAAATCGCCGAAAGCGGCAACCATGAGCAGCTGCTGGCTTTAGACGGCATCTACGCCCGGATGCACCGCATCCAGAGCAAAGAATAAATTGACGAAAACGATTGAAATCATAGAAGATTTTCGATATAATAACATATGATTGATATCCGTTCATATTTCCATCAACGAAGGAGGATTTTTTATGAACACCGCTACCTTTCCCGGCACCGATGTGACCGTCTCCCGCCTTGGCTTTGGCTGCATGCGCCTGCCCACCATGGAGCAGGGCGACAAGCGGGTCATTGACCAAAACTACGCCATCGAAATGATCCGCTACGCCATTGACCATGGCGTTACCTACATCGACACCGCCTACCCCTACCACGGCGGCGAAAGCGAGCTGGTGGTGGCCAAGGCCCTGGCCGACGGCTATCGGGAGAAGGTGGTGCTGGCCACCAAGCTGCCCGTGTGGCTGGTGGAAACCGAGGCCGACCTGGACAAGTACCTGGACGAACAGCTTAAGAAGCTGAACACCGACCACATCGACTTCTACCTGATGCACGCCATGAACAAGGAACGGCTGGAAAAGCTGCGCAAGCTGAACTACAAGGCTTTCCTGGATCGGGCTGTGGAAAGCGGCAAGATTCGCTTCCCTGCCTTCAGCTTCCATGACGGCCCCGAGTGCTTCCTGGAGATCCTGAACGACTACGACTGGAAGATGGCCCAGGTGCAGATGAACATCCTGGACGGCGACGAGCAGGCCTGCCTCAGCGGCATCCAGGCTGCCTATGAAAAGGGCGTGGGCATCGTGATCATGGAGCCCCTGCGCGGCGGCATGCTGGCCAAGGCTCCCAAGGAAGTCAGCGACCTGTACGAAGCCTGGCCCGTGAAGCGCAGCCCCGTGGAATGGGCCTTCCGCTACCTGTACGATATGCCCGCCGTCATCACCGTTTTGAGCGGCATGAGCGACTGGGATCAGCTGAAGGACAACCTGCGCATCTTCGAGGCCGCAGAAGTCAGCTGCATGTCCGCCGAGGAAAAGACCCTCATGGACGACGTGAAGAAGGCCTACCTCGGCCGCATGAAGACCGGCTGCACCGGCTGCCGCTACTGCCAGCCCTGCCCCCAGAACGTCCGCATTCCGGACATTTTCCGCTCCTGGGACGAATCCCTCATGTTCGACCAGCCCAGCATTCTCAAGGGCCGCATGAAGAACCACATCGCAAACAAGGAAGACCCCAGCCAGTGCGTGGAATGCGGCATGTGCGAAGCTGCCTGCCCCCAGCACCTTTCCATTATTGATCTGCTCAAGCAGGCCAACGACGCTGCAAAGTAACAAACCTGCTCATAGCTCCGGAGAGATTCTTCTTTCCGGAGCTATTTCTTTTGAATTATATATATTTTTCTATATCGTTAGTGATAGCCCATTTGACATTTTCAACAAAATATATTATTATACTGCCATGTTCTGTAGGAAGTGATCTCCCATGAATGTGGTCATCTGCGAAGATGAGAGAATCTATCTGAAATCCATTTCCGAGAAAATTCAACACTGGATGCGCATCCACAACAGGGAGGATGTGCAGATTTTGTATTTCTCTTCTACAGAAGATTTAATGGAACAATGGGATAAATTATCCGCAGATTTATTACTGCTGGACATTCAGTTCACCAACGAACTAAACGGCATGGAGCTGGCCAGGCACATCCGCAAAACCGACGAGCAGATCCCCATCGTTTTCATCACCAGCCTGGACACCTTTGTGTACGAGGGGTATACCGTGTCCGCCCTGCGGTACCTGCGCAAGCCCGTCCGCTATGAGGAAATTGCCGAATGCATGGACATTGCCTATAAGCAGTACACGCTGAATCATAACCGTTTCTTTGCCGCCAGCGAGGGCAGCCACCGGTTCCTGATCGCCTATCAGGATATTCTGTACTTTGAGGCGCGCTCGCCCTATACCGTCGTCCGCCTGAAGGACGACCAGGAAGAACTGAAGCTGCGCATGCGCTTTTCCGAGCTTCCCGCCCGCCTCAACCCGGAGCTGTTTGTTCAGTGCCACCGCAGCTATCTGGTGAACGTGGCCCATGTGCGGGGCATCAAGCGCAACGAGCTGCTCATGTCCAACCAAGATGTGCTGCCCATCTCCCGCCCCTATCTGGCCGGGATCAATCAGGCCTTTGATCGCTACTATCTGGAGGGTAACGCCAGCTATGCTGTGGATCCTGTTTAAGGTTTCCGTTTATGTATTCCACGGGGTGCTGCTGCTGTATTTCATGCACAGCCGCCTCAGGTTCAAGCCCATTCATCAAACCGGGGATGTGATATTCCTGGTTCTTTTTACTGCCCTTTTGTCCTGCGACCTGCTACTTCCAGGAAAACTGCCCACTGAGCTGGGCTTTCTCCTGTTCATCCCATACGCGCTGATCGTGGTCAAGGACAAATTTCACCTGACCCTGTTCTGGCTGGCGGTTTTCGGCGCGCTGTTTTTCTCTGTGGTGGATATTGCGCAGTTTCTGCTTCATTCCATTCCCGGCATTTCAGCCCAAGAGGTTCTCTTCGCCCAAAGCGCGCACAACGCCCTGTTTACCATCGTTTACTGCAGCCTGCTGTTTCTGGCCATTTTCCTGGTGTCCCGGTTCAAGAAGGACTTTAACAGCCTGTCATGGTCCAACCTGCTCCTCTTTCTGGCGCTGATCCTCTGCATCTATGTGGTGGAAAAGCTGCTGTTCCACATCCAGACGTCCAACCGGGCCATTCTGGAGGAGCTGTCCTCCACGCCGTTCCTGTTAGCCTACATCGGCCTGTACCTGTGCACGCTGTTTACCATCAGCCTGTTCCACCGCATGTCCGCCCTGACGGAGATGGAGGTCATGCACCAGGAGGAGCTGAGCGCCCTGTTCATGGCCAAACAGCACCAGCAGGAGCTGGAACGCCTCTACGACCAGCTGTCCATCAAGCAGCACGACTTCAAGCAGCACATGCAGACCCTGACAGAAATGGTGCGCAGCGGCGGAAACGAAAGCGCTGAGGCCTATCTGGAGACCTACCGCAAGGAAGTGTCCCAGGACGTATCCTACGCCACCGGCTGCCCTGCGGTGGACGCTTTGCTCACCGCCAAGCATCTGATGATGCGCAAGGCCGGCGTGGACTTCCAGACCACCCTGTGCCCGCTGCATCAGCTGCCCCTGTCCACCACCCAGTTCTGCACGGTGCTGGGCAATCTGCTGGACAACGCCCTGGAGGCCGTCAGCCGCATCCCCGACCCCAACGGGCCGGTCATCCAGCTGCGGCTGGCCCGGCCCGGCGAAATGCTCTGCCTCATCTGCACAAACCCCTGCAATCCCTCCACCATCCGCCAGAAAAACAACCTCTGGTTCTCCTCCAAGGCCGAACCTGAAAAGCACTCCATCGGCATCCGAAACATCCGCCGCATTGTGGAAGACGCGGAAGGCCGCTGCGAGTTTGCCCTTGCGGGCGATCATTTCACCGCCAAGATCCTCCTGCCGTACAGCTTCCCCGAGGAATCCGCAGGCAAATAAAAACACGCCCGGCATTCGTTGCACGGGCGTTCTTTTCACTCGGTTTTCAAAAGATCCGGCGCGGGATACGGCAGATCCCGGTCGTAATAAATCTGCACGATGGCCCGGATCACCGCCTGGTCCTCCTGGGGCAGATCGTCCAGCACCACCACGGACTTGGGGTGATAACCCAGCAAAGTGTTGGGCGTGATGTGGAACAGCTTGCACAGCTTCAGCACGTTGGTAATGGTGGGGGACGACAGGTCGCTTTCCCAGTCCTTGATGGACTTTGTGTTTGTGCCGATCATCTGGGCCAGCTGGGTTACCGTCCAGTGGCGCTCCGTGCGCAGCTTGGCAATCCGCATTCCGATGCTCATACATTCACCCCATAAAAAAGATTATCCTCATCATACAGTAAATCACTTCCGATTTCAAGTAAAAATTCTAACACCGCACAAAAAAGATAATTATATATAATTATCACTTCTTTGTTTTCTTTACGTTTTTCTCCCGGGCGTGTATAATAGTGGGCATCGAAAGGAGCTGTTACGATGCATCTTCGCCGCCTTACCGCCGCCGACCGCCAGGCCTACCTGCGCCTGGCCCACGATTTCTACCATTCCCCCGCGGTGCTTCATCCCGTCCCGGACGAGCACTTCGTCCGCACCTTTGAGGAGATCCTCCGTTCCGACGTCTATGCGGACGGCTTTTTCCTGGAAAACGACCAGGGCGACTGCCTGGGTTATGCAATCACGTCCAAAACCTTCTCCCAGGAATGCGGCGGCCAGGCCGTGTGGGTGGAGGAACTATACGTCCTGCCGGAATACCAGGGCCAGGGTCTTGGTACCGAGGCCCTGCGCCAGCTGGAAAGCTACTACCCCGCCGCCACCCGCTTCCGTCTGGAAGTGGAGCCGGACAACCTTTCCGCCGCCCGGCTTTACCAGCGGCTGGGGTTTGAGGTGCTGGAATACCGGCAGTTTGTGAAAGACAGGTTCTGATTTTTGGGAGGCGGCTTTTCGGGGAAAAGCCCCTCCCAAGCCCTCCCGAAAAGCGCATAGTGGGTGGACAATCCACCTTCCCCAGCAACAGAAAAAACCAGCTTATTCCCGCGTTGTACCTGGGTATCAGCTGGTTTTCTTTTGCTACTTTTCTTTTCACTGAAAAGAAAAGTAGGGGCGGCTTTTCGGGGAAAAGCCACTCCCAAACCCTCCCGAAAAGCGCATGCTGGGCAAGCTGTCCACCTTCCCCAGCAACAGAAAAAACCAGCTAATTCCCGCGTTGTACCTGGGTATCAGCTGGTTTTCTTTTGGTTCTTTTCTTTTCACCGAAAAGAAAAGAACGCCCCCGGCAGGGCCGCCGGAGGCAAAACTCACTTCTCGTAAAACACCAAAGTCAGCTTGTCGTTGATGGGACGTAGCTCGCCGGTGCGGCGGTAGCCCAGTTTCTCGTAGAGGTGGCAGTTGCCCGGCTCCTGGAGGATGGTGTCAAGGATCCAGTGATCGGCGCCGTAGATGTCCTCCGCCAGCCGGATGGCCTGCTGGGCGATGCCCAGATTCCGCTGGGACGGCATCACCCAGATGGGGCCCAGCTTCTTGAAGCCGTCGTCCAAAGTGCGCACCCGGAGAGCGCCGACTTTCACACCGTCAGCCAGGATGAAATACATAGCGCTAATGGGCTGCTCCAGCCGCATGATGACCTTCTCCAGGGGCTCGCAGGCCGGGCTTAGGTCAAAATCCTGATACTTGTCCAAAAGGGACTGGAAGGCCTCCTTCTGCATCTGCCACAGTTCTTGTGCGTCTGCAAGGGTGGCGCGGGACAAGGTCACGTGCATGGCATGCTCTCCTTTGCAAATCGAACGTTTCACTTCTTTTGGCCGATGTGTTCCTTCAGCATCAGGATGGCCTTCTCATAGCCGGCAAAGCCCAGTCCCTTGACCTGGGCCATGCAGGCCATGGCCGGGTAGCTGATGCGCCGAAATTCCTCCCGCTGGTTGATGTCGCTCAGGTGTACCTCCACCGCGGGCAGGGCGACCGCCTTGAGCGCGTCCAGAATAGCCACGCTGGTATGGGTGTAGGCCGCGGGATTGATGACGATGCCGTCGGCGTTGCCCAGGGCGCTCTGGATGATATCCACCAGCACACCCTCGTGGTTGCTCTGGAAGATCTCCACCTGGATATCCTCCCGCTCGCAGACCTGGCGCACGTAGTTTTCCAGGTCCAGCAGGGTCTGCCGGCCGTAGATGTCCGGCTCCCGGATGCCCAGCATATTGAGATTGGGGCCGTTAAGCACGTAAAGTTTCATTCCATTCCTCCTGAATCTTCTCCGCACATTGGAGCGGGGTGGTTTCGTTGGGAATGACCCGGTCAGCGCAGGCCTGATACAGGGGCTGACGCTGCTGCCACAGGGTTTCCAGCGTAGCCCGATCCTTGGACAGGGGCCGACCATCCATGGCCAGCAGGCCGATGTTCCGGGTCAGATGCACCACAAAGCCGTTCTGCTTAAGGTTCTGGCGATTTTCCTGCCGAAGCACCGCGCCGCCGCCGGTGAGCAGAATGCGGCCGGTTTCCTTGGAATACCGGGCGATGATCCGGGCTTCCAGTTCCCGGAAGGCGGCCTCGCCGTCCTTAGCGAAGATTTCCGGGATAGACTTGCCGCTTTCCCGGACGATTTCCGCATCGATGTCGATGGTCTCACGGCCGAGGAGCCGGGCCAATTCATCGCCCACGGTGGTTTTGCCGCAGCCGGGCATGCCCACCAGCACCAGGTTCAGCGACGACGCTCTGAGGGCGGCTTCCGCCTCTGTGGCTGCCTCCGGGGAGATGTCCCGGCCGGTGAATTGCTCGGAAGCGCGCACGGCCTGGTATACCAGCATTCTGAGGCCGCCGGTGGCCGGAATGCCCAATTCCTCCGCCTGCTGCACCAGCCGGGTGCGCATGGGATTGTAGATCACGTCCACTACCCCACTAAGGGTCGGGAAGGCCGCCAGATCCACCGGCGCGGCGTTTACGTTGGGGTACATGCCCACAGGCGTGGTGTTGATCAGATAGGCCGCATTCTTGTGCAGGTGCAGGTTATCGTAGTTGTTTTCGCCATGGCGGGAGATGACCACCGGCGTGCCGCCCATCCGTCGGACGACGCAGCAGGCGGTGCGGCTGGTGCCTCCGCTGCCCAGAACCAGCACCTTCCGGCCCGCGCAATCCATCCGGATGGCTTCGCACAGCTTGCGAAAGCCATAGGCGTCGGTGTTGTCGCCATAGAGGGTGCCGTCGGCCCGCTTGATGACCGTGTTCACGCTGCCAATCTCCCGGGCGATGTCGCTCATCTCGGCCAGGAACGGAATGACGGTCTGCTTGTAGGGAATGGTCACGTTGAAGCCGTCCAGCTCCCGGGCCTGCATGAAGCCGGGAACCGCTTCAGGCGGCATGGGCAGCAGGTCGTACCGATAGTCCGCCAAAAGGCCGTGCAGCACCTTGGAATAGTTGTGGCCCAGCCCTTCGCCAATGAGCCCGAATTTCATGGGCATCGCTCCTTAAATCTCCTGATAGCTTCCCAGATAGGTGTAGCCTTCCTGGCTGGTCATGATCTCGCTGAGCAGGGCGGCCACGTCGGGATCGGCGGGGTCGGCCTCCAGGTCGAAGTAGAACTGGAACTCAAAGTCCGTGCCGGGGATGGGACGGCTTTCCAGCTTGGTCAGGTTCAGGCCGTGGGCCGCAAAACCGGCAATCTGGTTGTACAGGGAGCCGGGCTTGTGGGGCAGCTGCAGCATCAGGCTGGTGCGGTTGGAGCCGGGGTAGATTTCCAGATCCCGGGCAATGCAGATGAACCGGGTGAAGTTGGAATCGCTGTTGGCGATGTCCTCCTTGATGGCGCTGAGGCCGTAAAGCTCGGCGCAGCCCATGGAAGAGATGGCGGCGATGTCCTTGCGGCCGCTGGAATGCACCATCTGGGCCGCGATGGCGGTGTTTTCGCACACGGTGATCTTCACGTCGGGCATGGTTTTGAGGAACTTGCTGCACTGGCCCAGGGCCTGCTGATGGCTGACCACTTCCTTGATATCGCTAAGCTTTGCGCCGGGGGCGGCCAGCAGGCGGTGATCCACCTTCATCTTCACGCTGCGGACGATGTGGAACCGATGGCTGCGCATCAAATCGTACACCTGGGTGACGGAGCCGTTGGCGCTGTTCTCAATGGGCAGCACGCCGTACTGGCAAAAGCCGCTTTCGATGGCCTGGAACACGCCCTCAAAATTGCGGAAATACATGATGTCCGGCAGGCTGAACAGCCGGTCGCAGGCCTGCTGGCTGTAAGCGCCCTCAATGCCCTGGCAGGCCACCTTGGCCTGTTTGGGGAAGGTGGCGGCGGTGTTTTCCATGGCGCTGCGCAGGGTGTTGGCAAAGGCCGTGGTGTCTGTCAGATAGCGGCGCTGGTAGTTGCGGCTCAGGTCAAACAGGGTGTTGTAAAGCAGCCGCACGGGCATTTTCAGCTCCGGCTCCACCTTGGAAGCCTGGCGCACCAGCACCTGGCGCTCCCGCTCCGGGTCGTACACGGGCAGGTTGTTTTCCTGCTTATACTGTGCAATATTCCGGGCCACCTGCATTCTCTGGCTGAACAGCTTCACAAGCTCCTCGTCAATCTGGTTGATTTGTTCCCGAAGTTCATTCATATCCATGGTTCATGCTCCTTCCTCAGCATCATTCAACGGCCAGCTTCATCCATTGGGCAAAGGTTTCGATGGGCACGGGATAAAGGCCGCACTGGCCGACCGCCTCCGGCAAAACCACGGTGATCTTGCTGCCTGCCCGCTTTTTGTCCGACAGAGCGGCGGAGAGCAGGACACCCGCGGAATAATCGGCGGAAATGGGCAGTCCCACCCGTTCCAGGCAAGCGATAATCCGCCGGGGGACGCTTTCGTCGCAAAGGTTCAGCTGACAGGCCAGCTTAGCCGCCATCACCATGCCGATGGCCACGCCCTTGCCGTGGGAGATGGCAAAATCGGACTGCTTTTCAATGGCATGGCCGAAGGTGTGGCCCAGGTTCAGCTTCTGGCGGCAGCCGGTGTCCTTTTCGTCCAGCCGCACCACCTCTGCCTTGGCCTGAACGCAACGGGCGATGATCTCCGGCAGCTGGGCTTTCCAGTCGCCCTCTGCAAACAGCCTAAAGAGGGGTTCGTCGTCCAGGATGCCGTATTTCACGCATTCCGCCACGCCGTCCAGCAGGGTTTCCTCCGGCAGGGTGGACAGGAGGTCGGGGTCGCAAAGCACCAGCTTGGGCTGATAAAACGCCCCGGCCAGGTTCTTGCCTTGGGGCAAATCGATGCCGGTCTTGCCGCCCACGCTGCTGTCCACCATGCTGAGCAAGGTGGTGGGTACCTGCACAAAGGCGATGCCGCGGAGGTAGCAAGCCGCCGCGAAACCGGCCATATCGCCGGGAACGCCGCCGCCCAGGGCCAGGATGCAGTCCGAGCGGGTCAGGCGGTTTTCTGCCAGGAACTCCAGCATTTTGCCCCACCAGGCAAGGGTCTTGCTGCCCTCGCCGTGGGGGATGGCAAAGCGGCATACGGTAAAGCCGCTGGCCTTGAGCCCTTCCTCCGCCCGGCTGCCGTAGAGGGCGTCCACGGTGTCATCCGTCAGGATGGCTACGGCGCAGGGCTTGCCCAGCACCGCCAGCATTTCCTCGCCCAGGCGGTCCATCAGCCCTGCGGCGATCTTCACCTGGTACTTGGGGCTGGTCTTTACATCAATGATCTTCATGCTTTTTTCCCCGCTGTTCTGTCTGGGTCTTGCGTTCCCTGCCCTCACGGAGCAAGCCGCGCAGGGTGTCCTCCTGGCCGTCCCGGAGGGCGTCCCGGTATTCCGTCAGCCGGTCGATCAGGCCGTTCAGCTCCTCCAAAAGGGGCTCCCGGTTCTGCTGGAACAGCTGGGTCCACAGGTTCTCGTCCACGCTGGCCACCCGGCTCATATCCCGGAAACTGCCGGCGGAAAAGCCGTGATGGCCCAGCATCAGCGGGCTGCGCACATAGGCGCTGGCCACCACGTGGGGCAGCTGGGAGGTGTAGGCGATGACCTGGTCGTGCTCCTCCGGGGTGGTGATGACCACCTGACCAAAGCCCATGTCCAGGAAGAACTTCTTCAGCCGGGCCAGGGTCTGGATATCGCTGCCCCGGGGCGGGGTCAGGATCATGGACGCCCGGTCAAACATGGTGTCCGTGGCATATTCCAGGCCGGAGTGCTCCACGCCCGCCATGGGATGGCCGCCCACAAACAGGAAATCATTCTCCCGGGCGATGTCCCACAAAGGCTCGCAGATGGCCCGCTTCACGCCGCACACGTCCAGCACGGTAGCGCCCTTCTTGATAACTGCGGCATGGCCTCGCACGTACTCCACCGCGCCCTCCGGCCAGGTGGCAATGATCAGCATGTCGCACTCCGGGATGCTTTCCTCGGTCAGCGGGCCGTGGGTCACTTCCAGCAGCTTGGCCTTCTGCATGACCTTCTGGCTCATGTCCATGCCCAGCACGGTGTGGTCGGTACGTTTTTTCAGCGTCTTGGCCAGGGACCCGCCAATCAGGCCCAGCCCGATAATGCCAATCTTCATGCCTGGAACTCCTTGGAAAAGTTGTATGCGTGGGGACGGATGGCGTTGACGCTGTTCATCACGTCCTGGAAGGCTTCCGGCGTCAGGGACTGGGCGCCGTCGCAAAGGGCTTTCTTGGGATCGTTGTGCACTTCAATCATCAGGCCGTCCGCGCCGCAGGCGGTGGCGGCGATGGCCATGGGCTTCACCATCCAGGAAATGCCGGTGGCGTGGCTGGGGTCCACCACCACGGGCAGGTGGGTCAGCTTCTTGAGCATGGGCACGGCCGCCAGGTCCAGGGTATTGCGGGTGGCGGTCTCAAAGGTGCGGATGCCGCGCTCACACAGGATGACCTGGCTGTTGCCGCCGGCCATGATGTACTCGGCGCTCATGAGCAGCTCCTGCAGGGTGTTGGCCAGGCCGCGCTTGAGCAAAATGGGCTTGCCGGTGTGGCCCAGCTCCTTGAGCAGCTCGAAGTTCTGCATGTTCCGCGCTCCCACCTGGATCACGTCCACCTCATCAAACAGGGGCAGCTGGCTCAGATCCATGATCTCGGTCACCACGGGCAGGCCGGTTTCCTTCTTGGCCAAAAGCAGCAGATCCAGGCCGTGTCCGCGCAGGCCCTGGAATGCGTAGGGCGAGGTGCGGGGCTTGAACGCGCCGCCCCGGAGCATGGTGGCTCCGGCTTCCTTTACCTGACGGGCCACCAGGCAGATCTGCTCCTCGGTTTCAATGGAGCAGGGGCCTGCGATGACCTGGAAATTTCCCCCGCCGATGGACACGCCGCCGGCGGTGATGACGCTGTCTTCCTCATGGAATTTGCGGTTGGCGTTCTTGTAGGGCTCCTGCACCCGCTTCACGTCCTCCACGATGTCCAGCGCCCGCAGCAGGTCGATATCCACGGCAGAGGTATCGCCCACCAGGCCCAGCAAAGTATGGGTTGCGCCCTGGGAGGGGTGCACGGTCAAATTCAGGCCCTTGAGCCAGTCCAGCAGGTTTTCCAGCTGCTTTTCGTTGGGATTCTTTTTCAGGATAACAATCATGGGATTTCCTCCTCCAAAAGATTCAAAATAAAAACCCCCGCAGCATTGAGCCGCAGGGGATTGCAAACGAATTTGGGTGCAAGCCTGTTATGCAGCGCAATGGGAAAAAGCCTTACCATAATAGGTAAAGCTGAAATAAAAGGAGTAATACAGGCCAAACAGGTTCTGCTTCATGGTCTGCTCCTCCTTTCTCCATTGCTTGTTTAGCATGATAGCACCATCGTTTTTTTCTGTCAATCCGTTGAACAATGGAAAAACAATCATTCCGGGGGCCGATCACTCGCCCTCCAGCATGCCTTTCACCTTGAGGCCGGCGGCCTTCACGGCGTTTTTCCTCTCGCCCCGGGCGATGAGCTCCTCCATACTGTCCCGCAGGCTCAGCCCCCGGACGATGCCGTCAAACAGCTGGGCTTCCAGGGAAAGCTCGCTCTTAGCGGCTTCCGGCTGGGGGACGTCCTCTGCTGACCACTGGAACACGATGCAGTACTCGCCCTTGTCCGCCTTGGGGTTGTTTTCCAGCGCTTCCAATACCTGGGAAACGTTGCCCCGGAGGGTTTTTTCGTGCTTCTTGGTCAAATCGCAGCTGGCGCTGACCATGGTGCCCGGCAGGGTTTCCTTGAGGACGGTCAGCAGGTCGATGACCCGGTGAGGCGACTCATGCACCACCGCCACCTTGGAGCGGCGGGCCATGTCCAGCAGCTTTTCCTTCAGCTCGCTTTTCTGCCGGGGCAGGAAGCCGAAGAAGGTGAACTCCGTCACATCCAGACCGCTGACGCTGAGGGCCGACGCCATGGCCGTGGGGCCGGGCACCGCCACCACCTCAATGCCATTCTTGATGGCCTCGGCGGTGAGGATACTGCCGGGGTCGCTGATGCAGGGGGTGCCTGCGTCGGTGGTGACCGCCACGTCGATGTTTTCCTCCAGCATCCGGCTGACGATCTGCACCGCCTTGCCCCGCTCGTTGTGCTCGTGGCAGGAGGTGAGGGGCGTAGGAATGTCAAAGGCGCTGCACAGCTTCATGGTGACCCGGGTGTCCTCCGCGGCGATCAGGCTGACGGTTTTCAGGGTCTCGATGGCCCGGGGAGTCATGTCGCCCAAATTACCGATGGGCGTTGCAACAACGTACAGGGTGGGCATGGCTTACTCCCCTTTCTTCTCAAAGATGCGCAGCTTGGCGCTGCGGCTGCGGACGTTCTGATCCACCTCGTTTTTGGAGGGCTTCACCGCGCCGCCCAGGGCCTTGCCCAAAGGCTTGCGGCCGCAGGTGCAGATGGGCACCTTGGGCGGGCAGATGCAGGGATTCTGCATGGTGCGGAAGGTATTTTTGACGATGCGGTCTTCCAGGGACTGGAAGGTGATGACCAGCAGACGGCCGCCGGGGGCCAGCAGATCCACAAAGTCGTACAGGGCCTTCTCCAGGGGGGCCAGCTCGTCGTTGACGGCGATGCGCACCGCCTGGAAGGTTCGCCGGGCAGGATGGCCGTCGTCCTTGCGGCGGACGGCCTTGGGGATGGCCGCGTCCACCACCGCCACCAGATCCTGGGTGGTCAGGAGGGGCTTCTGTGCCCGCTTTTCCGCAAAGATCTGGGCGATACGGGCCGCCCACTTTTCCTCGCCGTAATCGGTGAGGATGCGCCGGAATTCCTCCGGGCTGATCCGGGCCAGGTACTCCGCGGCGGTCTCGCCCCGGGAGGTGTCCATACGCATGTCCAGGGGCGCGTCCTCGTGGTAGCTGAAGCCGCGGCCGCCTTCGTCCAGCTGATGGCTGCTGACACCCAGATCCAGCAGCGCGCCGGTCAGGGCAGGCGCACCGGCGGCATGCAGCAGCTCCGCAGCGTCGTGGAAATTTCCATGGATGGCCTGGAAGCCCGGGTAGTCCTTCAGCCTGGCCGATGCCGCCGCAATGGCTTCCTCGTCCCGGTCGATGCCGTAGAGCCGGGCCGTGCCGCCGGAAAGGCGCAGAATGCCCTCGCTGTGGCCGCCGCCGCCCAGGGTGCCGTCCGCATAAACGCCGTCCGGTTGCGGATCCATCCACTCCATGACTTCCTCAAACAATACCGGGATGTGGTGAAAATTGATCTCCATCAGTGCCTCCATGGGTTTTGTCATTTTTTCAGCCCCAGGCCCTTCAACAGGAAGGGCAGCCAGGGATTGCTTTTTTCATCGGTGGCCAGCTTGAACATTTCCTTGGGCTTGTCCTTGGCCAGGAAAGGGGTCACGCCGTCCGCCATCAGGGACAGAGAGTCCAGCGGCCAGCCGGGCCTCCGCTCCGGATAGGCCTCCGCCGTCATCCAGAAGGCCTTGTCCTCCGCCGCTTCCAGGGTGTCCAGATAGGTGTGCATGCCCTCCGGCGTTTTCAGGGCAAAGCCGTCCAGGTAAAAGGCTTTCACCTTGCCGCCCAGGGACGCGATCAGCCCGCTGTAATAGGCGATCATCTGGTCGTCGTCCAGCCGGCGGCCTTCCGGCGTGCGGATGTGCAGCCCGGGCTGACGGGAATCTTCCAGGGGGAGATTGGCGAAATACAGGCCGGAATCGTTGCAGATGACGTAGTCCGCGTACTTGCCATAGCACTCCGCCTTGAGCCGGGCGTTTTCCCGGGGATCCCGGCCGCCCTCCTCCGGCTCCTCGGTGATGCCCAGATCCCGAGGGGTCACAAAGGTCACGGGGTAGCCCTCAAACCAGCGCTGGAACATACGCACCTTGGCGGGGTTGGTGGTGCCAAGCAGAATTTGCATCTCATTTCATCCTTTGCAAAAAACAGCTGAGCCAAATGGCCCAACTGTTTCTATTCTACGGAAGTTTCGGAAAATCCTTTCTTTTCCACCCTCAGATCTCCTGCATAAAAGACTGGAATTCATCCTCAGTAATCAGCTGATACTTCACCAGCTTTTCCAGATACTCCCGATTTTTCATCCGCCGCTTGCTCAAAAGCATTTTGACAATATTCACGCCGCTGATAACCAAGCCAATGAGCGCCATGAAGATGGCTGCCATAACGCCAATGGCAGGCTCGCCCATGAAGAGGCCCACCACAAAGCCCATAGCTGCAGCCAGGAACGGCAGTGCAAACACCAGCCACTTGGTCTTGTATTCGTACCATTCCACCTGGAGCTGGGTAGGCATTTCCAGGCCGCATTTCTTGCATTTGACAATCTTGGGGCCCAATTTCTCTCCGCCCACAGGGCAACGGCAGACTTCCTTTTTGCAGCTGGGGCAACGCTGCACAAGATACTGCATTTTGATGTTTGCCATAACCAACTCTCCTTTGTCAAAACAGGCATGGGCAACCCCGAAGGATTGCCCTGCATGTGTGATCAGCCCTTGGTCAGCTCCTGGATGCGGGTTTCCAGATTGGCCAGCATGCTTTCGTTCACCTTCAACTTTTCCTTCTCCTGCTCCACCAGCTGGGCGGGGGCCTTGTTCAGGAAGCCGGGGTTGTTCAGCTTGCCGTTTGCGCGGGCGATTTCATTTTCCAGATTCTTCTTTTCCTTTTCCAGACGAGCGATTTCCTTCTCGATGTCCACCAGGTCGCCCAGGGGGATGCGGATCTCGCCGGCGGCGCAGATGGCGCTGACCACCTTCTCGCCGCTGAGGGCGTCCTTGCCGTCGATGACGGCGTCGCTGGCATAGGCCAGGCGCTGCAGATAGGGCTCGGCCAGGGCCAGGGTGTCCTCCCAGCCGGCCTCGGGGATCAGCACGATGTGGGTACGCTTGCCGGCCTGCACGTTCATTTCAGCGCGCAGGTTGCGGATGGCGCGGATGATCTCCATCAGGCCTTCCATCTGGCGTTCTTCGGTGTCGAAGTCGTACTCAGCCTTCACCTCGGGCCACTTGGCGGAAATCAGCAGGCCCTCGTGGCCGGGCAGGAACTGGTACACTTCCTCGGTCAGGAAGGGCATGAAGGGGTGCAGCAGCTTCAGGATGCCTTCCAGCACGTAGGTCAAAACGCCGCGCACGTTGTTCTTCTGCTCTTCGTCATCGCCCATGAGGCGGCCCTTGCTCAGCTCGATGTACCAGTCGCAGAACTCGCTCCAGGCAAAGTCGTAGATGTTCTGGGCAGCGATGCCGAAGTCTCCGTCTTCCATATGGGCGCTGACTTCTGCAATCACCTTGTTCAGGCGGCTCAGGATCCACTGGTCAGGCAGCTGCAGCTTGGCGGGGTCGATATTTTCCCGGGTCTGGGTGTTCATCAGCACGAAGCGGCTGGCGTTCCAGATCTTGTTGGCAAAGTTGCGGGCGCTTTCCACCTTTTCGTCGGAATAGCGGGTGTCATTTCCGGGGCTGACGCCCATGGCCAGGGAGAAACGCAGCGCGTCGGCGCCGTACTTTTCCACAATCTCCAGGGGATCGACGCCGTTGCCCAGACTCTTGGACATCTTGCGGCCCTGCTCGTCGCGGACCAGGCCGTGGATCAGCACGGTCTTGAAGGGGGTCTCGCCCATCTGCTCCACGCCGCAGGTAATCATGCGGCTGACCCAGAAGGTGATGATGTCATAGCCGGTCACCAGCACGTCGGTGGGATAGAAGTACTTCAGGTCTTCCGTCTCATCGGGCCAGCCCAGCGTGGAGAAGGGCCAAAGGGCAGAAGAGAACCAGGTGTCCAGCACGTCCTCGTCCTGGTGGATGTGGGCGCTGCCGCACTTAGAGCAGCAGGTGGGATCCTCGCGGAGCACCATCATTTCGCCGCAGTCCTCGCAGTACCACACGGGGATCCGGTGGCCCCACCACAGTTGACGGCTGATGCACCAGTCGCGGATGTTTTCCATCCAGTTCATGTACTGCTTGGAGAAACGCTCGGGCACAAACTGGGTCTTGCCGCTCTTCACGGCCTCGATGGCGGGCTTGGCCAGGGGCTTCATGTCCACGAACCACTGCTTGGACACCATGGGCTCGATGACGGTCTTGGAGTGACGATAGCACACGCCCACTTCGTGCTTGATGGGCTCGATGCTCTTGAGCAGACCCAGCTCGGTCATATCGGCAACGATGGCCTTGCGGGCCTCGGCGGTGGTCATGCCGGCGTACTTGCCGCAGTCCAGCACCTCGGGCTCGTTCTTGGTGGCCTTGCCGGAGGCCAGCAGTTCGTCGGCTGCGGCCTTGTCAGCAGCGCCGGTCATGTGGCCGTCGTAGGTGAACACCCGCACGATGGGCAGGTTGTGACGCTGGCCCACTTCGTAGTCGTTGGGGTCGTGGGCAGGGGTGATCTTCACCACACCGGTGCCCTTTTCCATATCGGCGTGCTCGTCGCACACGATGGGAATTTCCTTGTTGATCAGGGGCAGCAGTACGTGACAGCCGTGCAGATGGGCATAGCGCTCATCCTTGGGGTTGATGGCCACGGCGGTGTCGCCCAGCATGGTTTCGGGACGGGTGGTGGCCAGCTCCAGCATCTCGCCGGTTTCCTTCACCGGGTAGAGCAGATGCCAGAAGTTGCCTTCCATCTCCTTGTGCTCCACTTCCGCGTCGGAAATGGCGGACTGGCACTCGGGGCACCAGTTGATCAGGCGGTTGCCGCGATAGATCAGGCCCTTTTCATACAGGCGGCAGAAGGTTTCCCGCACGGCCTTGGAGCAGCCCTCGTCCATGGTGAAGCGTTCGCGGCTCCAGTCGCAGCTGATGCCCATGCGGCGCTGCTGGTTCACGATGCGTCCGCCGTATTCCTTCTTCCACTCCCAGGCCCGCTCCAGGAACTTTTCGCGGCCCAGGCTTTCCTTGGTCAGGCCTTCCTTGGCCATGGACTCCACGATTTTCACCTCAGTAGCGATGGCGGCGTGGTCGGTGCCGGGCAGCCACAGGGTGGGGTCGCCCTTCATGCGGTGATAGCGGATGGGGGCGTCCTGCAGCAGGCAGTCCATGGCGTGGCCCATGTGCAGCTGGCCGGTGATGTTGGGCGGGGGCATCACGATGGTGAAAGGCTTCTTGCCCTCTTCCCGCTTGGCAATGAACGCGCCGCTTTCTTCCCACATTTTGTACAGCCGGTCCTCAATCTGCTGAGGGCTGTACACTTTCTCCATTGCAAATTCCTTCTGGATTTCAGACATGGTTTTTTCCTCCGATATTCAGGTTAATGTTTTTCGCGCGGGACGGCCCGCTTTGTGCTTTGGGCGATATTTTTGGGGACGATCGGTCTGGAAAGATGCTTCCAGTTCATGCGGGTCACCTCCTTGATCAGCAGAAAAACAAAAAGCCGCCCCATCCTCAAAAGGACGGAGCGGCTCCGTGGTACCACCTTCATTTACAGTCCTCCCCTGGGGGATGGGCTGCCTCTCACGCGCTGTAACGTGCGCACACGGCCCGGCTATGCTCACGCATTCACCGGACACCCTCCCAAGCGACCTTCCCCCCATCGCGCATCCGGACGGTCTTTCAGCCGATGAACCATCCTCTCTTAGGCGGCTTTGGGGGTACTCCTCTTGTTCTTCGGGATATGGCACAAGGCTGCCAGGAGAAACCGGGCAGCCATTATGTCAATGCAGTTAGAAAAACGGGATTAAGCGTTTTCCTTCTTTTCGGTCATGTCGATGACCTGCACGCCGTTATAATATCCGCAATGCTTGCATACACGGTGGGCGAGCTTCTTTTCGTGGCACTGCGGGCACTCAACGATACCGGGCAGAGTCAGCTTCCAGTTTGCACGACGGCTGCGACCACGAGCCTTGGATACTTTTCCCTTGGGAAGAGCCATTGTTACACCTCCTCGATCGTCCTGAACCAATGCCTTGCGGCTTTGGCTTGCCCGAGCTTATTGCTCAGGCTCTTCGTTTAGCAAGCTCCGTAACGCTTCGAAGGGATGCTGAGTGGGTGCTCCCTCGTCGTTCGAACTTACGGGGTTGTTCTTCTTCCACGCCTGCAGCTCTGCGCTGCCTTCACAGCCTTCCTTGCACTCAAAGCGCATGGGCAGCTCCAGCATTGCCAGCGTAAGCGTCATGTGGTCCAGCGGCAGCGTTTTGCCCTCGTAGCGGAAACTATCGCTTTCCAGTTCATCCGCATCTCTGCGGAAGGTTTCCGCAAAGGATACGCTCACCGGTTCCTGCGCAGGCTGCATGCACAGCGCGCACTCTCCGTGAGCCACCGTGGTCAGCGTTCCTTCCAGCCGTATGACGTTGTCCTCATACATGCAGTAGGTTCCGCTAAGCTCCACAGGGTCGAAGGTGATGGTTTCACCTACCACTCTCTGCGGGGGCAAAGTGACCGTCGCCTCAAAGGGAAAGGCTTTTGCAGGCGTTACAAACGCTTTTGAAACATCCAGCTCCATTTGATCCTCCTTGATGGCGTGACCATTTTGTATTATACGATTGCCTGTTTGTTTTGTCAAGCAGATTTTCACCCGGAAACTGGCAAAAATCGCAGTTTGATGAAAAATTACTTGTCATCCATTTTCAGCACGGCCAGGAAAGCCTCGCTGGGCACCTCCACGGTACCGAACTGGCGCATGCGCCGCTTGCCTTCCTTCTGCTTTTCCAGGAGTTTCTTCTTGCGGGTGATGTCGCCGCCGTAGCACTTGGCCAGCACGTCTTTGCGCATGGCCTTGACGGTCTCACGGGCGATGACCTTGCCGCCGATGGCAGCCTGGATGGGAATTTCAAACAGCTGGCGCGGGATGACTTCCTTCAGCTTCTCCGCAATGCTGCGGCCGCGGGCGTAGGCCTTGTCCTTGTGGACGATGATGGAGAAGGCGTCGCAGATATCGCCATTAAGCAGGATGTCCATCTTGACCAGCTCGCTGGGACGATAGCCGTGAAGCTCGTAGTCGAAGCTGGCGTAGCCCCGGCTGCGGCTCTTCACCTGGTCGAAGAATTCGTAGATGATCTCGTTCAGCGGGATCTCATAGGTCAGCTTGACGCGGCTGCCCTCGTACTGCATATCGATGAACACGCCGCGCTTGTCCACGGAAATGTCCATCATGGCGCCCACAAATTCCTGGGGCGTGTAGATGGTGGCGGTGACGTAAGGCTCCTCCATGTGCTCGATCTCGCCGGCGGGGGGCAGGTTGGAGGGGTTGTCGATCTCCACCATGGAGCCGTCCAGCTTGTACACATGGTAGATAACGCTGGGCGCGGTGGTGACCAGATCCAGGTCAAATTCCCGCTCCAGGCGCTGCTGGATGATTTCCATATGAAGCAGGCCCAGGAAGCCGCAGCGGAAGCCGTAGCCCAGCGCCACGGAAGTTTCCGGGTCAAAGGTCAGGGAAGCGTCGTTCATGCGCAGCTTTTCCAGCGCGTCCTTCAGGTTGTCGTAATCCGCGCCGTCGGCGGGATAAATGCCGCAGAACACCATGGGGGTCACCTTGCGGTAACCGGGCAGAGGCTCTGCCGCAGGGCGGGCCGCATCGGTGATGGTGTCGCCCACCCGGGTGTCCGCCACGTCCTTGATGGATGCGGCAATGTAGCCCACGTCGCCGGGCAGAAGCTCTGCGCAGCTGTTATAGCCGGGGTTGAAGGTGCCAACCTCCACGATGTCAAACTCGCTTCCGGTCTGCATCAGCCGCATGCGCATGCCGGGCCGCACCGTGCCCTGCTTGATCCGCACAAAGCAGATAGCGCCCCGGTAGTTATCGTAGAAAGCGTCAAAGATCAGCGCCTGCAGGGGTGCGTCCGCGTCGCCCTCAGGAGAGGGAATGTACTTGACGATGGCTTCCAGCACGTCGCCGCAATTGAGGCCGGTCTTGGCGGAGATCATCGGGGCGTAGCTGGCGTCCAGGCCGATCACGTCCTCGATCTCAGCCTTCACCTCGTCGGGGCGGGCGCTGGCCAGGTCGATCTTGTTGATGACGGGCACGGTTTCCAGGTCATGCTCCAAAGCCATGTACACATTGGCCAAAGTCTGGGCCTCGATGCCCTGGGTGGAGTCCACCACCAGCAGCGCGCCCTCGCAGGCAGCCAGCGCACGGCTGACCTCATAGCTGAAGTCCACGTGGCCGGGGGTATCAATCAGGTTCAGGGTATAGGTTTCGCCATCCTGGGCCTTGTACTGCATGCGCACGGCCTTGCTCTTGATGGTAATGCCCCGCTCCCGCTCCAGTTCCATGGAGTCCAGGATCTGCTCCACCATCTGCCGCTGCTCAAAAACGCCGGTCATCTCCAAAAGGCGATCCGCCAGCGTGCTCTTGCCGTGGTCAATATGGGCGATAATGCAAAAATTCCGAATATGGGAAAGCCGTTCCTCGTGCAAGTGGAATTCCTCCAGACTAACAAAATGGGTCGGAAACATCATATCCTGTTTTTGCCAAAAAAGCAACCAAAACCGTTATCTTTCTTATACAATCCACTGATAAAACCAGGTCATCAGCGGGATGGTCACGGCGCAGAACAGGCAGGTCAAAATGTTGATGGTGGCGGCGTAATCCGCGTCCCGGTCAAAGAGCTGGGCCACCTGCACCACGTTGGAGCCGCTGGGGGCCGACGCCGCCAGCACGCTGACCAGCAGCACGCTCTTGCCGTCCGGGAACAGGTTTGCAAAGCCGGTCACCTTGATCAAAAGAATGGCCAATACCGGGCAGAGGATCAGCCGGATGAAGCAGACCACATACGCCCGCTTGATGCTGAACAGCTTCTTCATGTCCGCGCCGGCCATCATCACGCCCAGCATCAGCATATTGATGGGGGCGATCAGCCCGCCGAAGCTGTTGACCGTATTGCCCAGCACTTCGGGAAGCCGCCAGCCCAGCACGAAAAATAGCAGACCCAGCGCAATGCCGATGATGTTGGGATTGGTCAGCACCTTGCCGATCTTCACGCTGTTTTGTCCGCTGAGGATGGAGTAGCCGTGGCCCCACATCAGCGGCAGGAAAATGAGCACGTAGGCGGTGGTGTACACCACCCATTCGTCGCCCAGGGAAGCCGCCACCAGCGGGATGATCAGGTTGCCCGCGTTGACGTACATAATGGAAGCCCGGTCCACCGTGTTCAGGCCCAGGGGCTTTTTCAGGCCGTGGCCCACCAGGTAGAAAAGCAGGTGGATGGCCGCGGCGCAGATCGTGCACATCAGCAGCCCCTGCAAAATCTCCGGGCGGAATTTTTGCTGGAAGGACGCAAAGATCATGCAGGGCGAAATCACATAAATGATCAGGATGGACAGGGGCCGGCTGTCCTCCGCCTTCAGCAGCCCGATTTTCACCAGCAGATATCCCACCGCAATCATGATAAACATGCTCAGCAGCTGTTTTCCCAGTATCAGGGCCAGTTCCATACAAACCTCATTTCCGGCTTTTGGCCGCTTTGAAATACGCCGCCCCGGCACATGGCGCAGAGGCGGCGTGATTAGGCTTTCTTATTATGCCAGAAGCATACGGTCGTTGGCAAGTTCCTGACCGCTGGCTTTTTCAAACAATTGGAGCAGATCCTCCACCGTCAGCTTTTTCTTTTCCTCGCCGGACACATCGACGGCCACCCGGCCTTCGTGCATCATGATGAGGCGGTTACCATGGGCGATGGCATCCTTCATGTTATGGGTGATCATCAGCGTGGTCAGCTGATCCTTCTGAACGATGCGCTCCGTGGCTTCCAGCACCTTGGCGGCGGTTTTGGGATCCAGGGCGGCGGTGTGCTCGTCCAGGAGCAGGAGGCGGGGCTTTTTCAGGGTGGCCATCAGCAAAGTCAGCGCCTGGCGCTGTCCGCCGGAAAGCAGGCCCACCTTGGCGGTCAGGCGGCTTTCCAGGCCCAGGCCCAGCTCTTCCAGGATTTCCTTGTATTCCTGCCGCTCGGCGGGGGTGATGCCCACCTTCAGGGTGCGGCGGTCGCCCCGGCGCTTGGCCAGAGCCAGGTTTTCTTCAATCTGCATGGTGGCGGCGGTGCCCAGCATGGGATCCTGGAACACGCGGCCAATGTACTTGGCCCGCTTGTGTTCGGGCATGCGGGTCACGTTCACGCCGTCGATGGTGATGGTGCCCTCGTCCACGGGCCAGGTGCCGGCCACAGCGTTGAGCAAGGTGGACTTGCCCGCGCCATTGCCGCCGATGACGGTAACAAAGTCGCCGTCGGCCAGGTTCAGGCTCACGCCGTTCAGGGCCACCTTTTCGTTGACGGTGCCGGGGTTGAAGGTTTTGGAAATGTTAGTGATCTCAAGCATTTGCATTACCTCCGCGCTTCACAGGTTTGGAGAAATACTTGCCCTTCCAGAAGGGCACCGCCAGGAAGATGGCCACGATGATGGCCGTCAGCAGCTTCAGGTAGTTGGAGTCGATGCCGCTCAAGCTGATGACCGCCTGAATGACGATGTAGTAGATCACCGCGCCGATGGACACCGCCAGCAGCTTCAGGCCGAAGTTGCGGAACAGCTTGCCGAAGACCACCTCGCCGATGATCACAGCCGCCAGGCCGATGACGATGGCGCCGCGGCCCATGTTGATTTCCGCAAAGCCCTGGTACTGAGCCAGCAGCGCGCCGGACAGGGCCACCAGGCCGTTGGAAAGCATCAGGCCCAGCACGGTGTTGCGGTTGGTGTTGATGCCCTGTGCCCGGGCCATGGCGCGGTTGGCGCCGGTAGCGCGGATGGAGGAGCCCAGCTCGGTGCCGAAGAACCAGTAGAGCAGGCCGATGATCACAACCGTGATGATGCCCGCCACGAAGATGGGATGCTGAATAAACCAGCGCTTGCCCTTCTCCACGTCGGTGATGTAGCGCATGGCCACCAGTAGGTCCATCTTGCCCACGGCGATGGAGATGGTGGCCTTCTTGCCCATGATGCTGACCAGGTTGACGGACCAGAGGCCCAGCTGGGTCAGAATACCGGCCAGAATGGCGGGAATGCCGCAGGCGGTATGCAGAAGGCCGGTGGAGAGGCCCGCCAGCAGACCGGCGACCAGCGCAAACAGCAGCGCCATGATCAGGAGCACAATGTTCAGGTTGAAGGCAGCGGCCCATGCTTCCACGGTCTCCGCGCCAAAAATGGCCGCCAGCCAGTCCTTGCCGTTGGCAAGGGTCACGGCACACATGGCGCCGCCGGTGCAGAAAGAGCCGTCCACAGTCAGGTCGGCCACGTCCAGCAGCCGGTAGGTAATGTATACGCCAATGGCCATAATTCCCCAGATCAGGCCCTGGGAAATGGAGCCGGGCAATGCGTTGAGCAAGCTTGTCATCAGGTTTTCCTCCAAAATCCGGCTTGGCGCCGGGGATCATTGTGTGTATGCATGAAAACGCGGGGTTGCCACGGACAGGCCGTGACAGCCCCTACGCTTTTCTTATGCGGGAATGTTACTGGATGGGCTGATAGTTCTCGGGAACGGTAACGTTCAGCTCCTGGCAGATTTCCACGTTGTACTTGGGGGTGAAGGTTTCCACGTATGCGATGGGCATGGTGGAGATATCGGCCTCGCCCTTGAGCACCTGAGCGGCCATCTTGCCGGTCATCACGCCCAGATCGTAGTAGCTGATGGACAGGGTGGCCACGCCGCAGCCAGCGCAGATGCCTTCTTCACCGGCCACAGCGGGAACGCCGGCGGGAACCAGCACGTTGTAGATGATCTCGGTGTTGGCGGCAACGGTGTTGTCGGTGGGCAGGTAAATCACGTCGGAATTATCGGCGGCGACCTGGGTTACGGCGTAAACGTCGTTGCTGTCAGCAAAGGCGTAGAACTCGCACTCGTAGCCCATGGTCTCCAGGTAACCCTTCACGGTTTCCACCTGGTAGATGCTGTTGGGTTCAGCGGAGCAGTACAGAAGGCCGACCTTCTTGGCGTCCGGGAACAGCTCCTGGATCATGGCAGCCTGCTGGTCCAGAGGAGCCAGGTCGCTGGTGCCGGAGATGTTTCCGCCAACGATGCCGTTGAAGTCATCCAGGCTCAGGGCCACGCCGTATTCGGTGATGGAGGTGCCCAGGATCGGGATATCGCCGGTGGCAGCGTAAGCGGCCAGCAAAGCAGGAGTGGCGTTGGCCATGATCAGATCCACTTCGTCGTTGACGAAGGTGTTCATGATGGTGGCGCAGGTAGCGCTGTCGCCAGCGGCGTTCTGCAGGTCGTATTCAACCGCGTCGCCCAGCTCGGCGGTCAGGGCATCCATAAAGCCCTGGGTGGCCTGGTCCAGAGCGGGGTGGGTCACCAGCTGGCAAATGCCAACCTTGTACGTTTCCGCCAGGGCAGCGCTCATACCACAGAGCATCATTACGGTTGCGAGAATCAATGCAATTGTCTTTTTCATGGTTCATTCCTCCTACAATCCTACCATACTAATCTTTCAATCGCCTCATTGCGAATGAATTGTATGCATTGTATACCCCAAAATACATTTCGTCAAGCGGGGAGGAAAGGCAGGAAAAATCGCCAAAGCGGTTGATATTTCTGCATTTATGCCATCATTATCCTTCGGGTGGATTTTGTTCTTCCTATGCACTTTTATTCATCCGGGCCGCCTTGCCAATCCGGGTGGACTGTGCCATAATAGAAGCAGATTTCCCAGCGAAAGGATGGATTTGATGCAGTATTTTGAACAGATAAAACCAGCTTTTTCCGTCATCGGCAAGGAAGGCTCCACCCTGGACGGCCCGGGCTTTATCCAGAACCTCTGGGCCGATGCCAACGGCCATTTTGCGGAGGTCGCCCCGCTGGCCAAGGTCAATGAGGACGGCAGCCTGGTGGGCGTCTGGGGCGCCATGACGGATTTCTCCCGCAGCTTTCAGCCCTGGGAGGACGGTTTCACCAAGGGGCTGTACCTGGCGGGCGTGGAATGCCGGGACGACGCCCAGGCCCCGGAAGGCTGGGTAAAATGGAGCATTCCCGGCTACCGTTACCTGGTATGTGAAAACGGCGACGGCGCGTTCCCTGCCATGCTGCAGGAGATGGAAAACCTGGGCCTTCAGCTGGCCGGCGCGGTGCACGATTTCACTAACCCTGCGAATGGCAAGGGCTACATGTATTTTCCCGTAGAAAAACTGTGAAAGAAGGATGCAGCCATGAAGGATTATGCCCAGACCGTGGCCATGGCAGAAACCCTGGCCCGGCTGGTGGCTGAGGCGGGCGGCCGGGCCTATTACGTGGGCGGATACGTCCGTGACCGGCTGCTCCACCAGCAGAACAAAGACCTGGACGTGGAAGTCCACGGCATTGCGCCTGCGCAGCTGGAAGCCATTCTGGACGGCCTGGGCCAGCGGCTGGAGATGGGCAAAAGCTTTGGCGTATATGGGCTGAAGGACTATCAGCTGGACATTGCCATGCCCCGGCGGGAGACCGCCATCGGCCGGGGCCACCGGGACTTCACCGTGGACGTGGATCCCTTCATCGGCACGGAAAAAGCGGCCATGCGCCGGGATTTCACCGTCAACGCCATCCTGGAGGACGTTCTCACCGGCCAACTGGTGGACCATTTCGGCGGCCTTGACGACCTCCGGCAGGGCGTCATCCGCCACGTGAACAGCCAGACCTTCCCGGAGGATCCCCTGCGGGTGCTTCGTGCAGCTCAGTTCTCCGCCCGGCTGGGCTTCCCCATCGCCGGGGAGACCCTCCGCCTTTGCAGTCGGATCGACCTGAGCGCCCTGACCCGGGAGCGGATTTTCGAGGAAATGCGCAAGGCCCTCCTCAAGGCGGACAAGCCCTCTGTTTTCTTCACCGCCCTGCGGCAGATGAACCAGCTGCATTTCTGGTTCCCAGAGGTGGAAAAGCTGATCGGTGTGGAGCAAAACCCGGTCTACCACGCGGAGGGCGACGTGTGGAACCACACCATGATGGTGCTGGACGAGGCCGCATCCCGCCGCAGCCAGGCCAAAAACCCCATGGGCCTGATGCTTTCCGCCCTCTGCCACGACTTTGGCAAGGTGGTCACCACCCGGGTGATCGACGGGGTGATCCGCTCTTTCAATCACGAAACCGAGGGTCTGCCCATTGTGGCTAAGTTCCTTGACCGACTGACCAGCGAGGTGGCCCTGCTGAAGCTGGTGCCCAACATGGTGGCGCTGCACATGCGGCCTGGCGCCCTCCAGCGGCAGAATTCCTCCGTCAAGGCCACCAACCGCCTCTTCGACCTGGCCCTGGAGCCGGACGACCTGCTCCTGCTTTCCCTCAGCGACATGGGCGGCAAGCTGCCCAAAGAAGACCCGGCCCCTGCCAAGGCGTTCCTGGAAAAGCGGCTGAACGCTTATCGGGAACTGATGTGTCGCCCCCAGGTGACCGGCCAGGATCTGATCGACGCCGGTCTCAAGCCCGGCAAGAACTTCTCCGCGCTGCTGGCCCACGCCCACAACCTGCATCTGTCAGGGATGGAAAAGTCCATCGCCCTTCGTCAGACTTTGGCCTACGCCCGGGAGAAAAACATCGGCAAGGCATAAAAAATCGCCCCGGTTCACAGGAGTTATTATGTAGAGGAAGGTTTACCCCTCCTCGTCATGAGTCGCGGGAAATACAGTAAATTCAAGCAGTTATGGCTTGAAGGGAAACCTTCAAGTACATAGCTGCTTTTTCTATTGCAGCAGAAAGCGAGGATACCCCATGAAACTGACCTATCGCCGCTGCGGAGACTACTACCT
>JAGBDE010000006.1 GCA_017937655.1 Clostridia bacterium
ATCGGGCCGACGGCGCCTTCCGGGCCCTGGGGACCGATGGGGCCCTGGCTTCCCGGAATGCCCTGAGGGCCGGCGGGGCCGCGGGGGCCCACAGGTCCCCGCGGGCCAGGGGGACAAACCGTGCAACAGGAAAAGTCGTCCATTTGTTGACAACGGTTACAAGTAACATTTTCCGTCTGCACTTGCCGATTGAAGGAACCGTTAGCTCTTTGCCCGCAACGATTGCAGGAACAACTTTCCATTTGCTGCCGCTGATTGTAGGGATAGTCCCCAACCTGTGCATCAAAATTCCTGTCTTCGAAATAATGACGATGATTCATCAAAAACCCACCTTAACAGCTTTCTTGTTTATCCTTTGTGCCAAAGGGGTTCCGGGCGCGCACCTGCCTTTTGGGCAAGCCGCCCGCCTGCCGTACGGATCACGGCATATTCCCATTGTATGGTCTGGAAAAGTGGGTTGTGCGTGAAAAAATCATGTCCCTCCGTTTCTGCAAATCAGCCCCCGCCGGTCGCAAAACCAGCGGGGGCAATGATGCTTTTTACCGCAGCTTGATGGCCTTTTCCTGGGCCGTCAGGCACAACTCCGCGGCCTTGAAGGCGTGGTGCTGGGTCATGGCCTTCTCCGTGCGGTTGAGGCAGTCCAGAATCAGCTCGCCAAAGAAGGGGCAGCCGACGCCGTCGGCGTTGTAGTACTTCTCCTCCTGCTGATTGACCAGGAAGACGTGGTCACCGCCCTGCATATCGGTGGTGATGTTGACGTACTTTCGCAGCTCAATGTATCCCTTGGTGCCGATGATCAGGGTGCGGCCGTCGCCCCAGGTGCGCAGGCCGTCGGGAGTGAACCAGTCCACCCGGAAATAGTTGGTGGTGCCCTTCGCGCCCACGATGTTGCAATCGCCAAAATCGTCCAGCTCAGGGTGATCCGGATTGGCATAATTGGCGATGCGGCTGTAGGTGACCTGGGCCTCTTCCTCGCCGGTGAAATAGAGGTACTGCTCAATTTGATGGCTGCCGATATCGCAGAGAATGCCGCCGTACTTTTCCTTCTCGAAGAACCAGGCAGGGCGGGCGTGGGCCATCAGCCGATGGGGCCCGAAGCCCTCCACGTGCACCACTTCGCCGATTTCCCCTGCGTCGATCATCTGCCCGGCCAAAGTGGCGGCCTGGCAATGGATGCGCTCGCCGTAGTAGCACATGTACTTGCGGCCGGTAGCCTTGACCATTTCCTTGGCGGCGTTGAGCTGGGACATGGTGGTGAAGGGAGCCTTGTCGGTGAAATAGTCCTTGCCTGCGCCCATGACACGGAGGCCGAAGGGGCCCCGCTCGCTGGTGATATGGGCGCCGCAGATCATATGGGTATCTGGGTCGGCCAGCACCTGCTCCTCGGTGAGGGCCACCTGCACCTGGGGATAGGTCTTGACGAAATTGGCCACCTTGTTGGGATCCGGGTCGTAGACGTATTTCAGGGTACCTCCGGCCTCCAACAGGGCGTTGGTCATGCCATAAATGTGGCCGTGATCCAGATGGGCCGCGGAAAAGATGAACTCGCCGGGCTTTACCACCGGGGCGGGCTTGCCCTTGGGCGCGTAGGTCATGCCGTTGGATGCATCCACTTTCATTCTGGCATCCTCCTTATTTCTTGTAGTTGCTGCCGTAGCTGATCACGCCGTCCAGGTCGCTGGCCGAGGTGGTCTTCTCGTAGAAATGGGGCACGTTGTCCATAATGCCCTGCACGGTGTAGAAGGGGTCGTCCTTTTTCAGGGGCAGGTCGATGGTCTGGCCCAGAGCGCCGGACTTGAAAATGCCGGTGATCAGCTCGATGGTGCGCCGTCCGTCCTCGCCGCCGATGGCCGGAGCCAGGTCGTTCTCAATGGCGGAGAGCACGTTTTCCAGCTGGCCGGTGTGAACCTCATAGGTCACCTTGGGCAGGCTGTCCGCATAGTCGGCAATTTCCTTTTCCAGGGCCTCGTTGCGCACGGGGAAGCCATTGGGCTGGGGCGTGGAAGCGTAGCAGTTGAAGGGCGCGGCAATCTTGGCTTTCTCGCACTGGAACACCAGCTGCTGCTCCTCGCCGTGGTGCACCACAGAGGCAGTCAGCTGGGCCAGCGCGCCGGGATATTGCAGAATGCTGGCGGAAAGATCCTCCACCTCAGCGTTGTCATGGGCCACGTTGGCCAGCACGCTGGTCACCTTCTGGGGCAGGCCCATCATCCAGGCCAGCATATCAATGTGGTGAACGGCATGGTTCAGGGTGCATCCGCCGCCCTCTTTTTCCCAGGTGCCCCGCCACCACAGGTCGTAGTAGCTATGGCCCCGCCACCAGAAGCTGTCCACCTGCACGGAACGCACCGGGCCGGCGATGCCGCTGTCCAGCAGCGCTTTCAGATTGGCAATGGGCTGGCGGAACCGGTTCTGGGCGATAATGGAAAGCTTCTTGCCGCTCTCGTCCCGGGCGCGGAGCATGGCGTCGCACTCTTCCAGGGAAGCGGCCATGGGCTTCTCGCAGACCACGTTCTTGCCGGAGCGCAGGCTGTTGATGCTGATGGACGCATGCACAAAAGGCGGCGTGCAGACGTCCACCAGGTCGATGTCCTGCCGGGGCAGGATCTTCTGGTGGTCATCGTAAACATCCGCGTCCAGCTGATACTGCTCCTTCATCCGCTGGGCTTTCTCGGGCACGATATCCACCAGCGCCACGATCTTGCAACGCTCAGGGAACTGCAGATAGGCCTTCACGTGGGCATGTGAAATATTACCGGTACCAACAATGGCAATGCGAATCATCAGAATGCACCTCCGAAAATATGAACGTTCATTGTTGCATTCATTATATACGCGCAAACAGAGGATTGTCTACAAAAATTTGTCCCTCTTTCTCCTTTTGGCAAAAAAGAAAGAGTTGCTGCATCCGCTCCCGTTGACATTTATTTTCTTTTCGTGTACTCTGTGAAAAACACCAAAACCTATGCATGATACATCACGGAGGAATCCACTATGGATAAGGTCAAAATCGGCGTGATCGGTCTGGGCAATATGGGCTCCGAGCATTGCAGGCTGCTGCTTTCCGGCAAAGCGCCGGAGGCGGAGCTTTGCTGCGTGGCCGATCTGCGTGCGGAGCGCCGGGAATGGGCGAAAAACAGCCTGCCTGCCGGCACCGCCATCTATAAGGACGGACTGTCCCTCATCCGGGCCAAGGGCTGCGACGCCGTCATCATCGCCGTCCCCCATTATCAGCACCCGGAGCTGTCCATTGCCGCGCTGGAAAACGGCCTGCATGTGCTTTGTGAAAAGCCTGTGGCGGTGTACACCCAGCAGGTGCAGCCTGTTCTGGACGCTGCCAAGCGCAGCGGTAAGACCTTTGCCCTCATGTTCAACCAGCGCACCAACTGCGTCTACCGCCGCATGAAGGAGATCCTTTTCTCCGGCGAAATGGGCGAAATGAAGCGGGTTTCCTGGACCATTACCGACTGGTATCGCAGCCAGGCTTATTACGATTCCGGCTCCTGGCGGGCCACCTGGGCTGGCGAGGGCGGCGGCGTGCTGCTGAATCAGTGTCCTCACCAGCTGGACCTGCTGCAATGGCTTTGCGGCATGCCGGAAAAAATCAGCGCCTTCTGCCACGAGGGCAAGTGGCACGATATTGAAGTGGAGGACGACGTGACCGCCTACATGGAATTTCCCGGCGGCGCCACGGGCGTGTTCATTGCCTCCACCGGCGATCTGCCCGGCACCAACCGGCTGGAAATCTCCTTTGACCGGGGCAAGCTGGTCTGTGAGAATGGGCAACTGACCCGCTGGCTGCTCCCCCACAGCGAAAAAGACCATTTCCGCCTGTCACAGAGCGCCTATCCTCAGCCCGCCATGACGGTAGAAACCCTGGAAACCGACGGCCAGAATCCCCAGCATATCGGCGTGACCAACGCCTTTGTGGCTCACATTTTGCATGGAACGCCTCTGGTGGCCGAGGGCTGGGAAGGCCGCAACGGGCTGATGCTTTCCAACGCCATGCACCTGTCCTCCTGGCTGGGCCAGCCGGTGACCCTTCCCGTGGACGAGGCCCTGTTCGCCTCCATGCTTCTCGAAAAAGCCAGCCATTCCCGGCTGAAAGATACAAAGGACGTGACCTTCGTCACCGACCACAGCGCCACTGGAAGCGCGCTGTAATCAACAAAAACCGCGCCTGAGTTTTTTCTCTCAGGCGCTCGGTTTGTGAAGCTGGAGGTGCAGGAGGCACTGCCTCCTGCCGGGTGTGGGCAGAGCCCACAAATCTTACGCCGCAGCGTTTTTATGCAAGCACGCAAGCACCGAAGGTGCAAGATGTGCGGTTTTGCTTGATCTCTACCAGCCTAAACGTCTGAGTTTCTTTACTCAGGCGCGTTTTATTATGCTTCAATGAGCTTTTCCAGCTCCGCATTCAGCTTGGCTTTCAATTCCTCCAGCTGCTCCGGCGTCGGCAGATACTCGGGCTCATGCAGTTCCTTGCCCAGCTGCCAGACCGGGCCGGGTTTGGGGGTATCGCCCGCATGACGGGGATACAGATGCCAGTGCATGTGCAGGCCGCTTCCCACGCCCAACAGGGCGTAGTTCATCTTGTCGGCGTTGAAAGCCTTGTGCACCGCTTCCGCCACCAGGGACATTTCCCGCAAAAATTCCTGCCGGAAGTCGGGCGCAAGGTAATGCAGCTCCGTGGCGCATTCCTTGCAGAGAAACACGGTGTACCCCGGGATGCGCTGATGGTCGCCAATGACCACATAGCCGGTGTTCATCTCCCGCACAAAATAGGGGTTCTCTCCCCTCTTGATCTTCTCGATCCGGTCACAAACCAAACATTCCATCAGCCTTCTCCTTCCTCTGCGGGCCAGATGATGCAGTTTCGCAGTCTCAAAAAACAATCGTATCCTTGCTGTAGATTGATCACAATTGTTTCGTCGGTCTTCACTTCTTTTCTTTCCACCACGCGTTCTTCACGGCCCGTTTCCGGGTTGATTCTGGTCACCCATGCGTCGCCAACGGTCTGTCCATCCATCAAGGTTGCCATATATATCCGGCCAGGGCATTCGTACATCACAAAAAAGCATCCGCTGACAACCTCCACCTTGTCCATGGTCTGGTATTTCGGCTCATATCGCACCCTACGCAGGGTGCAGCTTTCCGGCAGCTCCACGGACGTGTTCTCCCCCAGATAGAAGGAGCAGCTGACTCCCGGGGTCATCACAAACGCATTGATGCCCACGCCATCCGCGTCAAGCACCCACACAATTCCGTCCGCATTGTCGCCCCCGACGGCTGTATATACGCCTGGGTTCAGATCCTTTCCGGCAAAGTATTGTCCCGCTTGGGCGATCTCCACATCGCTGCCGGTGTCAAAGGGGCTCTCGTAGTGCCAGCTGGTTTTGCCCTCGGGAACATCCGGCTGCTGGGTCTCCCCGAAGCACCAGTCGCAGCGTTTCAGCCCGGCAAATGCCTCGTCCGATAAATCCTCCGCAGCAATTTTGGTCAGGGCGTTCCAATACCCCTGACCGATCCGCTCGCAGTCCGGCCGGGCGTGATAATACTCGCCGCCGTCGTGGTTGTAGTAGACGCATTCCGTGTCCTCCGCAAAGACTGCCGACGTCAGGCACACCATGCACAGCACCAGCAAAATCAACATTCGTTTCATCCGTATTCCCTCCTTAACCGTTACCCGGGGTCAGGCAATAAAAGAAAGTATAGCCCATGCAGCCGTCGTCCGGCAGCCAGAGAATGTACATGCTCTCGTTTTCATTGACGCCCACCACATAAAACCGTTCGCTGTCCTTCATGTATCGGTGATATCCCGTTCTCAGGTTTTGATTGAAGCTGTAGGAATGCACCCAAAACTCAGCTTCCTCATCCTCCAGGAACAGCCAGGGGGCCGCGTACTGCACGTCCGCCGCAGCATCGCCAAAGGCCAGGTATCGGGTCATCATGTAGCCCTCCTTGCCGAAAACGTCTACCTTGCACCATTCGTCGCCCTTTTCCAGAACCCGCACCGGAGTGCCGTTGTAGAACTTGCCGATGGGCGCGGACTCCTTGTTGGGGTTCGTTCTCAGACGCAGCCGATCCTCCGGATTGGGATTATTCACCTTGGCGTAGGCGGAGCCATCCAGACCTGCCACCGCTTCCTCGTAAGTGAGGGGCAGGGTGGTCCAGTCAACGGCGGTGATGTCATACCAGGGATTGAAGCCAAAATGGCCGTAAATGGGATGAACCTCCTTGCTGACCCAGTCACGGCCCATCTGGATGATCTCGTCGCCGTAGATGGCTGTCACGCCCCAGAGGCCGCTTGGCGTGGGCGATACGTCCACCGCGACAAAATAATGACCTACGGGTATGCCCAGGGAGTCCACGAAATTCTCCACGCCCAGGATGGTTCCTTCGGGGAGTGGCGTGCTTTCCGTCAGCTGCCACTCGTTCCACGCGCCCTGCACGCAGCCTACAAATACCAGCGTGCCATCCGGCTTTTCCATAAGCAGCCGCATCACTCGCCCGTCGATGTTGCCCTGCTTGAGGGTATAGTCCGGCAGCAGACTCTTGACCAACTCCGGGTCGGCAGGGATGGCAGGATCGCCTGCAAGGGCCGTAGAAAGGACCGGCAGCAGCAAGATGATCGTCAAAATGCAAATCAACAGTTTCCGCATGAGGGGCTCCTCCTTCGTGTCCGTCTGCTAATCTGACGAACGGCGGATGCCATTTCTTCCCAGTAACGAAAAAAAACGCTGCTTCGCGGTGAAACAGCGTCTTTTTTGTTTATCGGAACCAAACAAACACGCAGAATGCGGCAAACAGCACCAGTCCAAGGTTCATCACCCCGGCCACCAGAAGCCCCGCTTTCAGGGCGCTGGCAGTGTAGATGCGAACCTGCTTTTTGGTCAGGTCGTCCTTGGAGGAAGCTGCAGGCGGCAGATCGGGCCGCTCCGGGCGATACCAGGGCATGCCCTCCACGTTCATGTTGGCGATGGTGTGGCCGTCGTCGCCTTCCGGCAGGCGGTCACGCTTGTCCTTGTCACTCATTCTCGTAGCCGCTTTCCGGGTCGTAGATGTGGCAGGCCACAAAGTGACCTTCCTTCACTTCCATGGTGCGGGGGGCCTTTTCCTTGCACACGCCCTTGCAATTGCGGCAACGGGTGTGGAACTTGCATCCGCTGGGAGGATTGGAGGGGGAGGGGATGTTGCCTTCCAGGATGATGCGGTTCATCTTCACGGTGGGGTCCGGCACCGGGATGGCGCTGAACAGGGCCTGGGTGTAGGGGTGCAGCGGGTTGGCGAAGATCTCTTCCTTGTCGGCGAACTCCACCATGTTGCCCAGGTACATCACGCCGATGGTATCGGAGATGTGCTGCACAACGGACAGGTCGTGGCTGATGAACAGATAGGTCAGGTTGAACTCCTTCTGCAGGTCCTCCAGCAGGTTGATGATCTGGGCCTGGATGGACACGTCCAGAGCGGAAACGGGCTCGTCGCAAACGATGAAATCAGGGTTCAGGGCGATGGCGCGAGCGATGCAGATACGCTGGCGCTGGCCGCCGGAGAACTCGTGAGGATAGCGATCCTTCTGGTATTCGTGGAGGCCGCAGGCCTTCATGATGCGGGTGACGTAAGCGTCCAGCTCGTCCTCAGGAACCAGGCCGTGCTCGCGGACAGCCTCGCCGATGATCTCGCCAACAGGCAGACGGGGAGACAGGCTGGAGTAGGGATCCTGGAAGATGATCTGGATCTTGGGGCGGAAGGCCTGCATTTCCTTGTGGCTCAGCTTGTCCAGCTGAGTGTCTTCATTGAAGATGACCTCGCCGCTGGTCTTCTGGGTCAGGTTCAGGATGGTCTTGCCGATGGTGGTCTTGCCGCAGCCGGACTCGCCCACCAGACCCATGGTGGTGCCCCGCTTGATGGCGAAGCTGACGTTCTCCACAGCGTGCACGTGGCCAACCACGCGGCCGAACAGGCCGGCCTTAATGGGGAAGTATTTGCACAGATTCTTTACTTCCACAACGTTCTTGGTGGTCTCACTCATCCTGTGCACCTCCCTTGTCTTCGTCAAAGTAACGCCAGCAGCTCACGATGTGGGTATCGGTGATATGCATCTCGTGAGGATAGGCGCCGTTGCAGCGTTCCACGCACTTTTCGCAGCGATCGCGGAAGTAGCAGTAGTTGGGCATGTTGATGGGGTTGGGAACCGCGCCGGGGATGGAGTACAGGCGATCCACAGTCTTGTTGATCACGGGCTTGGACTCCATCAGGCCGATGGTGTAAGGATGGCGGGGATCCAGGAACACTTCGTGGGCCAGACCCTTTTCCACCACGCGGCCGGCGTACATGACCACAACGTAGTCAGCCATCTCGGCGATCACGCCCAGGTCGTGGGTGATGAGCATGATGGAAGCGTTGATCTGGGACTTCAGGTTGCGCAGCAGCTCCAGGATCTGGGCCTGGATGGTCACGTCCAGAGCGGTGGTGGGCTCGTCCGCGATGATGAGGCGGGGGTTGCACACCAGAGCCATGGCGATGACGATTCTCTGGCGCATACCGCCGGAAAGCTCGTGGGGATAACGGTTGTAGACGCCCTCAGCGTCGGCGATGCCAACCATCTTGATGGCCTCGATGGAGCGGGCCTTCACGTCTTCGGGGGTCATTTCGGGGTTATGCAGGGAGATGACCTCGTCCAGCTGGAAACCGATGCGGAACACGGGGTTCAGGCTGGTCATGGGCTCCTGGAAAATCATGGAGATCACGTTGCCGCGAATCTTCTGCATGGCTTCCAAAGGCATCTGGGCCACGTCGTAGGCTTTGTCGCCCAGGTTCAGGCGCATTTCGCCCTTCACGGTCTGGCCGGTGGGACGCTGCACCAGCTGCATCAGGGACATGCTGGTCACGCTCTTGCCGCAGCCGGACTCGCCCACAATACCCACGGTCTTGCCGATGGGAACGTCGAAGCTGACGCCATCCACCGCCTTCACCGTACCAATGTCGGTGAAGAAATAGGTGTGCAGGTTGTCAAACTCCACCACGTTCTCCGGGTTCTTCATGGTGGTCAGGTACTCGGACTCCGGAACATTCTTGCGTTCCCGCTTCTTTTCAAAGGCGCGGGTGATCTTGATGTTCTCTTTGCTGATCTTGCGGGATTCTCTGGCCGAGATATAGCCAACGGATTTCTTCTTGTCTTTTTTCATGGTTACTCCTCCCGCTTACCGCTTCATCTTCGGGTCAAAGGCGTCGCGCAGGCCGTCACCGACAAAGTTGAAACCAAGCACGGTGAGCACGATCAGAACGCCTGCGGGAATCCAGATGAACCAGAAGTTGGACATGACGTAAATATTGCTGGCGGAGTTGATGATGGTACCCCAGGAAGCCAGCGGATACTTGATACCCAGGCCCAGGAAGGACAGGGTTGCTTCCGTCAGGATGATGCCGCCCAGGGACATGGTGGCCTGCACGATGAGCAGGGGCATGACGTTGGGCACCAGGTGGCGGAAAATACGACGGCTGATGCGGATACCGGTGGCCTCGGTGGCAACCATGAAGTCCTGCTCACGCAGGGACAGGATCTGGCCGCGGACGGTACGGGCGATGCCGGTCCAGCCCATGATGCCCATGATACCCATCAGCATGAAAATACGGGTATAGGGGTTGACCTCGAAGGCGTCCATCAGCGCGCCGGCGATGATCATCATGGGATAGTAGGGAATGGAGTTGAACAAATCGACGAAACGCATGAGCAGGGTGTCCACCCAGCCGCCGAAGTAGCCGGAAACACCGCCGATCACGATACCGATGAGCAGCTCCAGGAACACAACCACGAAGCCCATCAGCAGGGAGATGCGGCCGCCGTACATCAGGCGGGTCATCACGTCCATGCCGTGGTCATCGGTGCCCAGCCAGTGGGCGCCGCTGGGAGCAGCGTACATGTCGATGAGCATGGTCTTCTGCTCGGTGTAGATCACGTAGTTGTTCACGCTGATCTGGATGGTGTGCTTTTCGGTCACGCCCTCAGCGTTCACATACTCAAAGCTGCTTTCATGGGCAGCAATGGCGTCGGTAACGGCAGCCTTGTAGTCCATGGGCAGGAACACGCCGTTGTTCACGGGGTTCACAATCACGTTGGACACATTGGCCACAGGGGTCTTGGCGTCGCCTTCGCCAACGGAGATGGTGGCGGTGGTTTCGCTTTCGATGTCCAGGGTGTAGGTCACGCCGTCCAGCTCGAAAGAGGTCTCGCCGGCGTGCATGGCGGTCTCGCTGAGGAGACGGAAATCAAAGTTGTTGACAAGTTCAGCGTACTCGGCAGAATAAGCGTCAAAGGACAGCATACTGGCCAGAGCGATGTCCTCGGAACCGGCCAGAGTGTAGCTCTTGGCCTTGCCGGCGGTCAGGGTGTAGCTGACGCCGTCCAACTCGAAGGTGTTCTTGCCGCCCTGCACTGCAGCGATGGCTTCCTTCTTCAGTTCGTCGGAAATGGTAGCGCCGCCGATGGGCTTCACGTCCACGATCTTGCCCAGAGCGGTCACATTGCCCAGCTGCTGGGAGGTGCCGATGCGGAAGAAGCCTTCGTCCACCTTAACCACGCTGTAGGTGGTTCCGCCAGCCTCGAAGGAGGGGTCGCCGTTCTTGGCGGCCAGGGTGAACTTGGCGCGGGTGGTGGCGGGCAGTTCCTTGCCGTCACGGGTCAGGTAACGGAACTCGGTGTTGACCACGGCGCCGGCGTATTCCTTGTTGGCGTAGTCATACTTGTAGAACACCTGGTCCTGACGGTAGGGGCTGATGATGCCGCCCAGGAAGGAGAAAGCGAACATGAACGCCAGAATGCAGATACCGGCAATGGCCAGACGGTTACGGATGAAGCGCTTGAAAACCATCATACCAGGAGAAAGGACTTTCACCCGGCGGCCATCGTCCAGAGCAAGGTTCTGGTTGTTGTTGGTGTTGTTGGTGGTTTCGGACATGGTTGCACGTTCCTCCTTTCCGTCAGTTTACACGCACGCGGGGGTCGACCACTGCGTACATGATATCAGCCAGCATCAGGCTGATCTGGGTCAGAACAAGACCAAAGACCGAGTAGAACATGGTGAAGGGCAGGTCACCGGCCACCATGGCGTCATAAGCGATGTAACCGATGCCGGGGATCTGGTACAGGGTCTCGGTGATCATGGAACCGCTGAACAGGCTGGGCACCAGGTAGCTCATGTAGCTGACCAGGGGGATCAAAGTGTTGCGGAAGGCGTGACGGTTGATGACCACTTTCTCGCTCAGGCCCTTGGCGCGGGCGGTGCGGATGTAGTCAGCGTTCAGCACTTCCAGCATGTTGGTACGGGTGTAGCGGGTCAGACCGCCGATGTTGAGCATGGTCAGGGTCAAAGTGGGCAGCACCATGTGCTTGAGCATATCCATGGCCTTGCCCCAGCCGTCCAGCTGCTCATAATATCTGCCGACGATGCCGTACAGGTCAAACCAGCCCAGCTTGACGGCAAACACATATTTCAGAACCGTTGCCAGGAAGAAAGTGGGCAACGATATACAAAGCATAGCAAATACGGTAATACCGTAGTCAAATCCGCTGTACTGATGGCGCGCGGCCTGAATACCCAGCGGAATACAGATGGCAACCTGCAGGATCAGCGTAACCACGTTGAGCACAACAGAATACCAGATAACGTCGTTGAATTTTTCGGTAACGGACATGCCGTACTTCCAGCTCTCGCCAAAGTCGCCCTTGAGAACATTCCCAAGCCAGTTGGCAAAGCCGGTGAATACGTCGTCATTCATATGATAAGCTTCGTTGAGCTTTTCCAGCCATTCTTCATAGCTGGCGCCGCCGGTAGTGGCGCTGGCGGCAGCACGCTGACGGGCCAGACCTTCCACAAAGGAAGTAGGCATACAGCGCATCACGCCGTAAATGATAAATGAACCGCAAAGAATAATGACAAGAGCCAAGCTGATACGCCTGACAATAAACTTCCACACTTTTGCATTCCCTCCCCAAAAGGTTTTGTCTCCCCGTACTTATCAATGTGGCTCAAGCCACCCCCCGCCGAAGCGGGAGGTGGCCCGAGCGCTTAATGAGCATCTAATGGGGAGTTGATGCTTTTCAGTAAAGTTACTGAGCAGCCTCAACCATCTTCATGGTCTCGATTTCAGACAGCCAGCCCCAGTAGGTGGTGACGTCGGGGGTCACGGTAGCGGTGTCAACGCGCTGAGAGCTGGCGATGACGATGTTCTGGCGCTGGTAGGCGGGGATTTCCACGGCCCAGTCCATGATGTCTTCCAGAGCGGCACGGTACAGAACCTTGCGGTAGCTCTGGTCAGAGGAAGTACGGGCTTCCAGGATCAGGCTGTCCAGTTCTTCGGACTGGATGTGGTAGTGGTTGGAGTCGGAACCGCCCAGACCAACGATGTTGGAAGAGTGGTAAACCTGATACATGTCAGGATCGATGGTGGAGCCCCAAGCAGCGGCCCACAGTTCCTGAGTGCCGGCGTCCAGAGCATCCCACAGCACGTTGGAGTCAGCGGGGTCGTTGATCTTCAGCTCGATGCCGATGGTGGCCAGAGCAGCCTTAGCATCGGTCAGGATAGCGAAGGAGGGGTGATCGCCGATACCATCAGCGGGGATGATGACTTCGTAGCTCAGCTTAGCGCCTTCGGGAGCAGCGGTGAACACGCCAGCTTCCTCATCGAAGGTGAAACCAGCAGCCTTGAAGAAGCCGATAGCGGCCTGCAGAGCGGCAGCGTACTTCTCTTCGGTGGTCATCTCAGCGGTGAAGATGGGGTTGCCATCCACGTCCACGGAGAATGCAACGCGGTAGCCCTCGTCAGTAGCCTGAGGAGCGGCCCAGCTGGTGGAGGAGATGGGGTAGTTGATGACAGCGGCAGCGTCTCCGTAGTAGGAGTCGAAAGCGGTGTCACGGTACACGGCCAGCACGGTGGCGAAGCCCTTACGCAGGTTCTTGGAAGCTTCGGAACCGGGTTCGCCGGCAACGTTCATGGTGTCGGCGTTCATGCCGATGTAGCCATAGCCCAGGTTGGCCACGGAGTAGGTGGTCACAACATCACCGGTCACTTCGCCGTTGCTGTTGAAGGAGCGCAGCATTTCGAAGTTGGCCTTGGTGCCGTTGAGTTCGCCGCCGTCGGCGGTACCGGTCTGCACAGCGGTAGCAACTTCAGCAGAGTTGGTTTCCTTGTACTGAGCGGTAGCGATAGCGGGAGCGCCCTTGAAGTAGTTCTCGTTGGCTTCGTAGTACACAACGCGGTTCTCGTACTTCACGAACTTGTAGGGGCCAGCGCCCATGGGAACGGTGTTCTTGGACTGCACGCAGCTCAGGTCGCCGTAGGGGTGACCGAAGTTGTTAGCATCGTAGTCATAGGTGCCGTCGCCATAGTAGTGCTTGGGGGTGATGTTCAGACCGCAGATGGAGTACACGGCGGGAGCGGAGAAGCCCTTCACCTTGACTTCGACGGTGTAATCATCCAGCTTCTTGATACCGGAGATGTTGGGAACACCAGCGGACATGTCAACGCCAGCGGCAGCAGCCAGGGCGGACATGGTCTCGGAGTTCAGAGCATCCAGGGTGGTGCCGGTGGCGGATTCGCCAGCGCCCAGGTAAGCGGCAAAGCTGCCAGCGTACTTGGCATAAGCGGCCTCGTAGTAATCTTCGGCGGTGGGCAGCACATCGCTGGCCAGGTCGAAGGTTTCGCCGGAAGCGGTGGTCAGGGTGGTGCCGTCAACGCCGGCGAAGCCCCACATGGCCATACCGAAAGCGACCTTCAGGCCTTCGGAAGCGGTGATTTCTTCCACAGTCTTGCCGATGGCGGGAGCGTAGTCCTCGGTGCAGTAGTTGGTGAACACGTAGTCCACGATGCCCTGCACGTCAGCGGTCCACAGAGCCTTCACGGAGCCATAGTAAGCATCATACTGCTCCTGGGTGAAGGGATCGGCTTCAGTGACGGTGTATTCGGGGCCGGCAGCAACCAGGGCGTCGAACACGGTCACAACAGCGTCCAGAGAAGCCTCGGGGATCTGGGTCATGTAGGCCTGCAGACCGAGGATGTCATAGCTGTTGAGGGTGGTGGAGCCAGAGTAGCTGGGATCCAGATACACATAGTAGGTGAAGATGATGTCATCAGCGGTGACGGGTTCGCCATCGGAGAACTTCAGGTCTTCACGGATCTTGGTGGTGTAGGTGGTGATATCGGTTGCCTCATCGTACACAACGCTGATGTTAGCGGGGCCGGTGTAGAGGTAATCGGTACCATTGTAGTTGATGGTTTCGCCTTCGATAGCATTGTAGACGATACCGCCCACACGGTCGGTGGTCATCATGCTGATCTGAGTCATGCCAACCACGTTCTGGTCGTACTCAGTATCGGCGAAGTAGGGGCTGAATTTTTCGGACAGGGTGTCGGTAGCCACAACCAGGGGAGTGCCGACAGCTGCTTCTTCTGCGATGGCGGTCATGCTCAGGAGCATGCAGGCAGCCAGCAACAGAGCCAACAGTTTCTTCATGAATGGTTCCTCCTTGTTCATTTTTTCACCCCTCTTTTCTGCATGAAAAAAGAGATGTGATCCATGATGGGATTTTATCATTGTAAATGCAAGTTGTCAACTCGCAGTTTGGCCATATTTTCCGGCCTTTTCACAAAACATGACATATTTTTTGCAAACGTTTGAACATTTCCGCCATACTGCACGGTTTTTTGCTTTTTGTTTTCCGATGTGATATGCTGATATATACCGACTGCAACCGGGGAGGAATGACCTTGAAAGAGCGCAAATACAAGGAAGACTACGGCTTCCGTTCCTATATTGACAGCCGCGGAAAGGAAAAACGGGAGGCCGTTTACCAGGGCGACTATTTTGCCTACGAAGGCGGCGCGCCCGTCCGCAAGAAAGCGCTGGTGGAGTCGCTGGTCTTTTTTGCAATATGCCTGATACTGTACTTTGTTTATATGAAGCTGAACACACCCAGCTCCAGCTGCATGTACGTGCTGCCCATCTCCGCCTGCGCGCTGATTGTGCTGGTGTACTGGGCCATGGGCCTGTTTTCCATGTGGCGTGCCCCGGAAAAAATGACCCGCCTGCAAAAGGAAAACGGTGTCGGCCGGGTGCTGCGCTCCTCCGTGGGCTGCGGCGTGCTGCTTGCCATGGCCTCTCTGGGCGACATCCTGTTCATGCTGCTGACCCTGAAGGAACGCTACACCGAGGAGATCCTTGGCTTTGCCTTTCTGGCCTGCGCCGCCATGGCGGCCATGGGCTGCTTCCTGCGGGTTCGTGAAACCTACAACAAAATCCGTACCATCGCCGCGAGCAAAGGAGGAGAAGACAAATGAAGTGGTACACCAAGCTGCTGGTTTTTCTGGCCATCGGCACGCTGCTTTTTGTAATTTTTGGCTTTTCCTACGTGATCCGGGCCAAGTACCAGATGAACGAGTACAATATCCAGCTGGGCGTGGCCTTCAACGCCGCCACCTTTGTCAACGCCACGGAAACCTTCACCGATGAAGAGAACGCGGTCATCGCCACCTACGAGGGAAAAAGCGCCGTCATCGTGCCGGAAAACTACAAGGCCCTGCAAAGCTACCTGCGCCGGGATTACGCCATGCCCCCCTTCGGAAAAGTGAAGGACGAGAGCGCGCTGCACATCAGCATCTGCGGCGAAAGCCACCTTTACATCCAGGGCGACAAGGACGGCCAGGGCGCGCTGCTCCGCCTGGACACCGACGGCAAATCCTTCCTGATGCACGTCACCGGCGGCGACCTGTGGGAAAAGATCCTGAAAATAGCCCTGGAAGGCCGGAACGATTATCCCAACATTCCTCTGGAATAAAAGAAGATCGAGAAAAATCCCCTCTGCGAAAATCCACGCAGAGGGGTCTTTTTTACCAATGGCTGAAAACCAATCCTGCCAGGGGCGACAAAACGATCATCACCACAGAAAAGCTGAAGGAATCAATGGACGTCAGGGTGGCCCGCTGCTCCGAGGGGAACATGTCCTGCAAGATGGCGTTGGTGCGCACCTGCAGAGCGTCGTCCCCCATGGCGGACAGGAATCCGCCCAGGGCCATCACCCAGTACAGCGGAGAGTGCTCCAGCAGAAATCCGGTCAATACCAGCCCGGAGGAAAGCAGGAACATCCACCCATAGCGAATCCGCGGCAGTTTCACAATGAGCCGCGACCCCAAAATGCCGCCCAGCTGCATCAGCAGCAGCGCCGGGCCCAGTCCCCAGGCGGGAATGCCTCGCTCGGGCAGCTTGGCCTGGAGGAAAAACAGAAGCAGGATGTCCACCGCGCCTACCAAAGAGTTGCAAAGCATCAGTCCCAGGGCTTTCCGTGCCTTTCCCACAAAGGCAAAGCTTTCCCGGAAACAGCGGGCAAGGCGCTTCATCAGCCGCTCTCCCCCGCCCCTTTCCCCGGGGCAGATTTCACTGAGGCCGCCGATCACCATTAGCTGCACCGCCCCGGTGATCAGACCCGTCCCGTAGGCCAGCCGGTGCCCGATGGTCAGCGCAAAGCCTGCGCACAGGGTAGACAGGCCGTCGCAGAGGCGGTAGATGGTCAGCTGATTGGACTCGTACCTTTCAAAGCGGCTTTCCTGCCCCGCCATTTTCAGGGAGTCGTAGGCCAGGGCGTCGCCGGAGCCGGAGGAAAAGTTGTAGCTCAGCGCCATAAACACAATGGACAGGCACACCATGAACAGATTGGCAGACGCGATCATGATCACATTGGCCACCATGCGCATCAGCGTGCTGACCAGCAGCATGCGCTTGCGGCCAAAAACATCCGCCAGCACGCCGGAGGGGATCTCGAAAATCAGGCTGGTGATGTGGAACACCGTTTCCACAAAGCCGATTTCCACAAGGCTGTAGCCCCGGGCCGCCAGGATGGCCACCCAGGCCCCGGTCAGGGACAGGCTTCCCAGCACGGAGGAAGAATACAGTTTTCTGATTTGCTTTTTGATTTGGAACATAAAAAAATCTCCTTCATCTTGAACTTCACTCAAAACAAGGAGACAATGCGCTCGAACATGGCCCGCGGCAAGGCTTTCCGCCCCATTTATCCGCAGATGGCCGCCTTCAAAAAGGGCGCACTATCCCCCTTGAAGGCGAAAATAGAACCTTTGGTCAGCTGTACGTTTCGCATCTTCCACATACGGACGGCCCCCTTTCTTCATTCTGCCAATCGGCCCAATTATCATAGCACATCCCCCGCCGCAAGCGCAAGCAGGGCAAAAATGTTTTTTTGCTGAACCTGTTCCCGGAAGGACCCTGTTTCATTGACAGCCGGATTGCCCAAATGATATGATGTTTCCAATATCCTACAAAGGAGTGACCTGAATTGGCTAAGACTGCGCAGGACATTATCGCCCTCATCAAAGAGAACGATATTAAAATGGTAGACTTCAAAATGGTGGACATCAACGGTCAGTATCGCCACGTGACCATCCTGGCCGAGAACTTTTCCGAAGACACGATGAAGAACGGCATCGGCTTCGACGCCTCCAACTACGGCTACGCCGTGGTGGAAAAGAGCGACATGGTCTTCATCCCCGACCCTGACACCGCCGTCATCGACCCCTTCTGCGAGATCCCCACCCTGTCCATGACCGGCAACGCCATGATCATCGACAGCCCTGAAAATCGCCCCCTGGCCCAGTACCCCCGCAACATCGTGCTGGCAGCCGAGAAGTACATGAAGGACTGCGGCGTGGCCGATACCATGTACATCCTGCCCGAGTTTGAGTTCTACCTCTTTGACGAGGTGGGCTGGGAAGTGCAGTCCAACAGCATCGGCGTTTCCCTGGACACCAAGCAGTCCTACTGGAACAGCGGCGTGGAAGGCCGCGGCGTGGTGGTGCCCAAGCAGAAGAATTACCACATCGCCAAGCCCTTTGACGACACCTACGAGTGCCGCAGCGAAATGTGCATGCTGATGAAGGACGCCGGCATCGAGATCAACTATCACCATCCCGAAGTGGCCGCTTCCGGTCAGTTTGAGATCGAGCCCCAGCTGGGCGTGATGTCCAAGATGGCCGACGCCACCATGTGGATCAAGTACATCATCCACAACACCGCCCTCAAGCATGGCAAGAGCGCCACCTTCATGCCCAAGCCCGTGTACGGCGAGGCCGGCAACGGCATGCACGTGCATATGCTTCTGATGAAGGACGGCCAGCCCGTCTTCTCCGACGACGAAGGCTATGCCCACCTGAGCAAGACTGCCCACTATTTCATGGGCGGCCTGCTGAAGCACATCAATTCCCTATGCGCCCTGACCAACCCCTCCACCAACTCCTTCAAGCGCCTGGTGCCCGGCTTCGAGGCTCCCGTCACCGTGGGCTATGCCACCTCCAACCGCAGCGCCGTCATCCGCATTCCCGCTTACGCCAAGACTCCCAACAAGCGCCGCTTTGAGCTGCGCAACCCCGACGCCACCTGCAATCCCTACTTCTGCTATGCCGCCATCCTGATGGCCGGCCTGGACGGCGTCAAGAACCAGATCGATCCTCATGCCAACGGCTGGGGCCCCTACGACGTGAACCTGTACCACCTCAGCGACGAGGAAAAGGCCAAGCTGACCCACCTGCCCACCTCTCTGGAGGAAGCCCTGGACGCTCTGGAAAAAGATCACGACTACCTGACCGCCGGCGGCGTGTTCCCGGAAGAACTGATCAAGAACTTCATCAAGGGCAAGCGGGACGAGTGCCGCCAGCTGGCAGCCATCCCCCACCCCGCCGAGTTTGACAAGTACTACAATCTGTAATACCTTTGACAAGGGACGGCCTCTTTGGAAGCCGTCCTTTGTCTTGTTTTTCCTGAACTCTACGCCCCGTGGGTGGACTTTTTCTCCTCTTCCCTGTACCTTCACCCCGTAAGGAGGGAACTCACATGGATCAAATCAAAACCGGCCGGTTCATCGCCCAGTGCAGAAAAAATCACGGCATGACCCAGCGGCAGCTGGCAGACAGCCTTGGCATCAGCGACAAGACCATCTCCAAATGGGAATGCGGCAATGGTCTGCCGGAGGTATCGCTGATGCTGCCCCTGTGCGATGTGCTTGGCATTACCGTCAACGACCTGCTCAGCGGCCAGATGGTTTCTCAGGGAGACTATCAGCAAAGAGCAGAGGAAAACATGCTGTATCTAATGAAGGAAAACCAGGAAAACAAAACGAACTGGCGTCTGTCTGTGATTTTCGGGGTGCTGTCAATTATCGCGGTATTGTCCCTGATCATCAATGCAGCGCTGCTCAATCTGCCTGTTTGGGTACGCATTCTGCTGGTATTGCTGGCATTTGCCGCGGCAGCCACAGGCGTGGGCGCAGCAACCGTGCTGCAAAGCAAGGCCGGATATTTTGAATGCCCTTACTGCAGGGAATTGTTCGTTCCGGACATGAAGGATTTCGTCAAAGCCTACCACACCTTCACAAAGCGCCGCCTGACCTGCCCCGGCTGCGGCAAAACCGGCATGTGCAGGCATCGGGTGGCCCGCTAAGCCTGTACTTTTTCCAGAAAATGGGCTATAATGGGGAAAACAGACCGTTATTCATCGCCCGCAAAGGAGGTTTTTCCCGTGAAACTGGATGTGATCATCGCCAAGCCCAACCACAAGACCGTCTACCGGGACGGCGATGTGGTGATCAAGGTGTTTGACGAATGCTTTGACAAGGCCGATGTCCTCAACGAGGCGCTGAACCAGGCCCGCGTGGAAAAATCCCCGCTGCACATCCCCCGGGTAAGGGGCGTGGAGCTGGTGGACGGCAAATGGGCCATCATCAGCGATTACATTCAGGGCAAGACCCTGGACAGCCTGATGCAGGAACACCCGGAAAACCGGGGCGATTACCTTGGCCAGTTTGTGGATCTGCAGCGGCTGACCCACAGCCAGGCCTGTCCTTTGCTGGGCCGGTTCCGGGATAAGCTGCACCAGAAGATTAACGCCAGCGACCTGGACGTGCATCTGCGTTATGCGCTTCACACCCGGCTGGAGACCATGCCCACCCACACCAAGCTCTGCCATGGGGATTTCAACCCCAAGAATATCATCATGACGGAAGACGGCACGCCCTACATCCTGGACTGGAGCCATGCCGCCCAGGGCAACGCCAGCGCGGACGTGGCCCAGACCTACCTGCTGTTCTCCCTGGGCGCCTACCGGGAGGAAGCGGAAAAGTACCTGAACCTGTTCTGCAAAATGAACGACGTGACCAAACGCTATGTGACCAAGTGGATCCCCATCGTGGCGGCCAGCCAGCTGGGCCGCTGCAAGCCGGAGGAAAAACCCCTTCTGATGAAGTGGGTGGAAAGCGTCCGGGAAGAATAAATGCATAAAGGACACCGCCTTCCGGATGCGTCTTCCGGAAGGCGGTGCCTGCTTTGTGCGGTTAATGGTGACAGGAAGTGCAATGGCTGCAGTTTCCCGAACAGGAGGTCTCGCCCCCAGCAGAGGAGCAGCAGCCATCGGGACAGCCGATGCACTTTTTGCCGCTCTTCTTGCACTTATATACATACCAGGCCGCGGAGCCCAGTATCAGGGCCAGGATCAAAATCACAATCAGGTCTTTCATCAATCAGGCTTGCTCCTTCACAGCGTATTCCTGCTTAAGCTTCCGGTCGGCATTGAGGCACAGGTACACCACCACGGCCACGATGGCAGCCACGGCGATCAAGCCAGGCATGAAGCCGCTTCCCACGGTGCCGGAGGTGAAGAGGGTGCCCAGCTGATACACCAGATAGGCGATCACATAACCGGTTCCCAGCTGCAGCATAATGCCGCCGAACATCCACTTGCGGTCCTTGATCTCGGAGTTCATGGCGCCGATGGCAGCGAAGCAGGGAGGGGTAAACAGGTTGAACATCAGGCAGGCCAATGCGGCAGCCTTGGTCAGGCCGAAGATGGCAGCCACCTCGCTGGCGCCGCCCATCAGGGCCAGTTCTTCGGTGTCGATAAAGTTGGTGATGCCGTAGCACACAGCCAGCGTACCCACCACATTTTCCTTGGCGATAAAGCCGGTGATAGCGGCAGCGGCCATCTGCCACACGCCAAAGCCCAGGGGGATCAGCACCAGCGCGAAGGGAGAGGCGATGGTGGCCAGGATGGAGGTATTCTCCAGACCTTCCTCAACCAGTTGGAACTGCCAGTTGAAGCTCTGCATGATCTGCACGGCGGTGTTGCACAAAAGGATGATGGTACCGGCCTTCACAATGTAGGCCCAACCACGGGCGCACATGGAGGTAAATGCGCGCTTGATGGAAGGCCACTTGTACTCTGGCAGCTCCATGATGAAGAAGGACTTTCGATTCTTGTGACCAGCGATTCGGGTCACCAGCAGCGCGCCCAGGAAAATCAGCGCGATGCCCACAAAATACATCAGGGTGCCCACCCAGGCGGAGTCGGCGAAGAACACGCCGGCAAACAGGGCGATGACGGGCAGCTTTGCGCCGCAGGGCATGAAGGGGGTCAGCATGGCGGTGGCCCGGCGTTCACGCTCGTTACGGATGGTGCGGCAGGCCATGATGCCGGGGATGGCGCAGCCGGTGCCGATCACAAAGGGGATGACGGACTTGCCGGACAGGCCCACTTTCTTGAAGAGGGGATCAAGCACCACGGAGACCCGGGCCATGTAGCCGCAGTCCTCCAGCAGGGCGATGAGGAAGTACATGACCATCACCAAAGGCAGGAAGCCCACCACGGCGCCCACGCCGCCTATGATGCCGTCCACCACCAGCGCCTGCAGCAGGGGGGAGGTGCCTTCCATCAGGCCGGCCACCCACTCCTGGAAGGTTTCGATCCATCCAACCAGCGTATCCGCCAGCCAGGGGCCCAAAGTAGCCTGAGAGATGTTGAACACCAGGAACATGACCACCGCAAAGATGGGAATGCCCAGCCAGCGGTTGGTCAGCACTACGTCGATCTTATCCTGCACGTTGCGGTCACGGGTCAGCACCTTGCGGGTTTCCACGTGGCCCACCACGCCGTTGACAAAGGCAAAGCGCTCACGGTCGGCGGTTTCCACGGCGGACTTGTCGCTCAGGTCGATGTCCTTCTGCTGATAGGGCGCGGCCTGGGTGGTGCCCCGGAGGGACACAGCCTTCTCCACCAGCTCTTTCAGGCCCTTGCCGGAGGTGGACACGGTCTCCACCACCGGGCAGCCCAATTTCTCAGACAGCAGCGCCGCGTCGATGACGGTTTCTTTTTTTTCGTTGACGTCGGCCTTGTTCAGGGCAACCACCACCGGCACGCCCAGTTCCAGCAGCTGAGTGGTGAAAAACAGGCTGCGGCTCAGGTTGGTGGCGTCCACAATGTTGATGATGGCGTCCGGATTTTCGTTGCGGACGTAAGAGCTGGTAATGCTCTCCTCGGACGTGAAGGGGGACATGGAATACGCGCCGGGAAGGTCTACTGCCACCAGTTCTTCGGTGCCATTCACATAGTTTTTCTTGATGGGATGTTCCTTGCGCTCCACGGTCACACCCGCCCAGTTGCCCACACGCTCGTTGCGTCCGGTCAGGGCGTTGTACATCGTGGTTTTGCCGCTGTTGGGATTGCCTGCCAAGGCGATTCTCATGGTTGGTACCCTCCTTATGATGAAACGCATAATGATTGCGGATTCCATTAGTTATACAAGACTAACCATCCTCGAAAAGGAAAACCCCGGTTTCCGGGGCTTAAATCTGGATAGCCTCCGCCAGCTGGTGATCAATGTTATACCGGCCGTCCTTGATGGACACCACACAGCCGCCCTTCAGGTGGGACACCACCGTGATGGGTTCGCCGCTGTAGCAGCCCAGGGAGAACAGAAATGCGTTCAGTTCTTCGTCGTCGGTTTCAATCTGCTGAATAATGTATTCTTTGCCTTCCTGTGCATTTCGCAAGTCCATAACCATCTTCCGCTCTCCTTTCAGAATGTTAGTCAAAACTAACATCAAACCCATAAAAACGGTTAGTATTCACTAACCGTCCTTATTCTAATCCCAGGTTTTGGTTTTGTCAAGCACAAAATTTACTTTTCTTCCGGCTTTTTTCCCTCGGCGGGAGGAACCCGGTTGCCGATCTTGTTTTCCGTGCCGTTGAGCAGCCGCTGGATATTGGCCCGGTGCCGCCAGATGCACAGCGCCCAGATGATGACCGCAAAAGCAATAAGCATCCACTGGCCCCAATGGAGGGTCAGCATCAGGATCATGAAAGTGGTCAGCAGCACCATGCTGCCCAGGCTGATGAACCGGGTCAGGGCGATGACTGCCAGGCACAGAACGATGGCGATGAGGCCGGGGAAGAAGTCGATGCACACCACCACAGCGGTGGAGCAGGCCACGCCCTTGCCGCCCTTGAAGCCGTAGAACACAGGCCAGTTATGGCCCAGGATCACAAACAGACCGGCAATGATCCGGCCAAAGCCTTCCACGCCAAAGGCGCTGGGCAGGAGCAGCTGGCCGATGAGGCAGGCCAGGGCCGCCTTGAAAAAGTCGCCCAGGAAGGTGATGACGCCCGCCTTCAGGCCCAGCACCCGCAGCACGTTGCTGGCGCCGGTGTTCTTGCTGCCGGCATTGCGGATGTTCACGCCCTGCTTGTTGGAAATGATGGTGCCGGTGGAAATGCAGCCCAGCAAATAAGCCACAACTGCGATCACAATGGTCAGAAGAATGTTCACGGAAGCTCCTCCTTCGGTAAATAGGGGTCACTTTCAAACAGGAATATACCTGAGCAGTATAGCATAGGATGCACGAAAAAGCAAAACCATACGCCCGGGCGTCCCCTCCCCTGCCCCTCCCTTGCCAATCCTGGAAAATTCGTGTATAATGGTAAAAGGTTTTCCTATGCGCTGGCGAGGCTTTGCGCCTCCATCCCGCAAAAGTGAGGTGAATACGGCCTTGCGTGGCCGGTACAATCATGAGTAAGGACAAAATGCTCATTACGGGCGGCATTCCCCTGACAGGCGAAATTACCGTCAGCGGCGGCAAAAATACGGCGGTCGCCGTGATTCCTGCTGCTCTTTTGTGCAACGAACCCTGCACCATTGAAAATCTTCCCGATATTGCGGACGTACATGCGCTGGTGGATATTCTCCGCCTGCTGGGCGCCAAGGTGGACTACGTTCCCGGCAGCCACATGACCATTGACGCTTCCACCGCCGACGGTTACCAGGTGGATTACTCCCAGACCCGTCGCCTCCGCGGCAGCTACTATCTGCTGGGCGCGCTGCTGGGCCGCTGCCAGAAGGCCGAGGTGGCCTATCCCGGCGGCTGCGATTTTGCTTCCCGGCCCATCGACCAGCACCTGAAAGGCTTCCAGGCCCTGGGCTGCCAGATTGACGACCGGGGCGGCGTGGTATATGCCAAGACCGACCGGCTCACCGGCAACGATATTTTCTTTGACATGGTCACCGTGGGCGGCACCATCAACGTGATGCTGGCCGCTGCCCGTGCCGAAGGCACCACCGTTATTTACAACGCGGCCAAGGAGCCCCACATCGTGGACCTGGCCAATTTCCTCAACAGCATGGGCGCCAAAGTGAAGGGCGCCGGCACCGACGTCATCCGCATCAAGGGCGTAAAGGAGCTGCACGGCTGTACCTATACCGTCATTCCCGACCAGATCGAGACCGGCACGCTGATGATCGCCGCGGCGGCCACCCGGGGCGATGTGACCATCCACGGCTGCATCCCCACCCACATGGAAGCCCTCACCGCCAAGCTGCTGGAGATGGGCATCAAGGTCACCGAGAACGACGACAGCATCCGCATCCAGCCGCAAAGTGTGCAGCGTGCCGTGAACGTGAAAACCCAGGTCTACCCCGGCTTCCCCACGGACCTGCAGCAGCCCATGACTGCGCTTCTGTGCATGGCCAACGGCACCTCCACCGTCAGCGAGACCATTTTTGAGCAGCGCTTCAAGCACCTGGACGAGCTCCGCCGCATGGGCGCAAAGATCAAGCTGATGGATCGCACCGTTCTCATTGAAGGCGTGCCCGAGCTTTACGGCGCGCCCGTCACCGTGACCGACCTGCGCGCAGGCGCGGCTTTGGTGGTGGCCGGCCTGATGGCCAAGGGCGTCACCGAGATCTACGAGACCTCCTTCATCGACCGGGGCTATGAGCGCATTGAGGAAAAGCTCCGGAAGCTGGGCGCAGATATCCGCCGGGAGCAGCTGTAACAACTACGTTTTGTCCCCAGAGGGGAGGTGGCGAACCTGTACGGAGAAAGTCCCTTCGAAGTGCTGGGCGTAAGTCCCGGCGCGGATGCGGCAGCAGTGCGGTCCGCCTACCGCCGCAAGGTAAAAGAATGTCATCCTGATCAGTTCCCGGAGGGCGAGGAGCGCAAAGCCGCCCAGGAGGAACTGATCCGCCTGAACCTGGCCTATGAGGAGGCCCTGAAGATCCTGTCACAGCACCGGGTGGGCTTCAACCTGATCTCTAAGGAGGAGGCCAAGCACTTTGCCCAGCGGCTGATGGATCAGGGCAACCTGGAAAGCGCCCTGCGGCAATTAAACCGCGCGGACGCTCAGGATGAAGAATGGTATGTACTTGCCGGGAAGATCCTTATGGGTCTGCGCCGCTACGAGGAAGCGGAAGCCTCCTTCCGACGCGCACTGAAATACAGCCCGGACAGCCGCGAATACCACGCCCTGGCGCTGGACGCATCCATCGCAGCCCGGGACAGCAAAAAAATCAACGTGAAAATTCAAAACTGGTTCAAGGACAGCTTCGGCAAGCGCTGAGGCTGCCTTTTTTTAAGCCACCTGAACAAAGCGTGGATAACAAATTGGGATTTACAGAACTGAGTTATACAGGTGTTCCAACTTCGATTAGATTTCCGTCTAAATCATAGAATCTGACCACCTTTTGCCCCCAACTGTGGGTCATCAGGTGATTGACATATTCGATTTCAGGGTAAAGGGTTTCAAGACGCCCTACAAATTGCTCTATATTGGGCTCTTCAAAATACAGCTCAGACTGATTACTGTTTGGAATAACACTTCTTTTTGTGAATTGTTCCCAGTATCCCAATTCCTGCAAATATAAATGATTCGTCAATTCCATATTCCCATCGTTGTCTTGAAGCAATTGAAACCCAAACATATCACTATAGAACTTTAACGCACGGTTACAATCTTTAACAACAATAAGCATTCCTTTGTATTTCATATGCGTTCTCCTCCGCAAATCCAGGTTTTTCTCATTCATTTTGATAACGGAACCCCTCCGTTGATTTTTTACAAATTCCGGTCAACAAACTCCATCAACGGCTTTTTCACTACCCCATCAGGATTCTCCCGCCACCAGGCAAACGCCTCCCGCAGGCCGTCCGCAAGGGGCTTCACGTCCGGCATTGACTTGATAAAGTTAGAATCATTTAGTCAAGCACCCATGGCAAATGAGCATCTATTTCAAGTTGTATACAAGGCTTGGGGAAGTCTTTTTCAAGGAGAACGTTTTTTGATGTAAATCCCACCTTGAAACCCTTGTCTATATCATAAAAGTTTTCAGGCATTTTCAGAAAGCCATTGTCTCCAACGGATTTGTATATGTCAACTGCGTCAACAATTCTGCCGACAACATGAAAAATAAGCGAATAAAATGCGATACCGTTTTCATCGGTGTTCCACCACGTTGCTTCGGGAGTTTTTTGGGGGTCTATTCCAATTGAGACGAAAAAATTTTTTACATTATCCGAAACCTTTGAAATTGCTTCAAAATAATTACGGCAATTAGCACAACCGCAATCCTCAAGAACGTTCTTTCCATGCAAAGAATAAAATTCTTTTGTGGATTCGACATCTATATCCACTCGGAAATTGCCAAACTCAAAAAGCATATTGTACCTCCGTCCTTATTTACAAATTCCGGTCAATGAACTCCATCAGCGGCTTTTTCACTACCCCATCAGGATTCTCCCGCCACCAGGCAAACGCCTCCCGCAGGCCGTCCGCAAGGGGCTTCACGTCCGGCATCAGGGCCTGCTGCCGGGAAACGTCCAGCTTGTATTCATAATTGTAGAAACTGAAATATTTGCGCTGCTCCACGTCCGCATGCACGTTCACAAACTCCGGCTGCTTTCCGGTGGCGCGATAGCACAGCTCCACCCACTCCCGCACGGAAACCGTCTCCGGGTTGCCCACGTTGTAGATGCGCTCCTCCGGCTTTTGTTCCAAAAGCGCGTCCACAAACCGGCATAGATCCTCCACATGAAAAAACTGCAGCTGCATCCCGCCGTCCCCGGGCAGATAGAAGGGACGGTTTTTTTCTGCGCATTCAAACACGAAGGCCTCCCGGTACACATTGTTCATGGGGCCGTACAGATACGGCGGACGAAGGATATATCCCCGGGGATCCCGCCCATGCAGGGCTTCCTCCGCTTCGATCTTATCCGTGCCGTACTTGCCCCAGAAGCGGTTCAGGCCAAGGGCCGTGCTCTCCGGGAACGGCTGAGGGGCAGTCTCCGGGTACACCGCGCTGGAGCTGATGAGTACATAGTCGCCGTAACTGTCCAGGGCATCCAGCAGCAGGTTCACGTCCTCTGCGGTGTAGGCGGTCACGTCCACCACCAGGTCAAAATGCATCCCCCGCAGGCTGTCGCCCAAGGCATGCCTGTCCGCCCGAATGTGCCTGACGCCCGCAGACTGTGCCTTGCTGCCCCGGTTGATGACAAAAACCGCGTCGCCCTTTTTGACAAAATACTCCGCCACAAAGCGGCTGACAAAGGTGGTGCCGCCGGTTACCAGAACGTTTTTCATGGCCGTTGCCCCTTTCCGTGCCTTCGATAAACCCATCATAACACCGCCCGGGGAAAAAAGCAAAACCGGCGCGCATATCCGCTCTCCGTGCCGCATACCCTCAACCAAAACAAGCCGGCCCAAGGATTTTCGACATCCTTTGCAGCCCGTTTCGACGCTGCTTCCGGGGCGCTGGAAGTATACTCAGGAAAACCCAACAAGCGGCGGGGAGGGGCTTTTTTGCAGGGAGAGATGTTTTGGCTGTGCAACGGGCTTTTCTGCCTGTGCGCCTTTCTGCTGGGCGGAAAGATGGCGGGGCTGGACATTGCCACCCGGCGGGGGCTATTGGCCGCCAGCGCATTGGGCGGCCTTTGCGCGCTGATGAACGCTCTGCTGCCCTCAGCCCTGTGGCTGCTCCCCTTTCCCCTGGGGCTGCGCCTGTGCTATGGACGGCGCCGTCCGGGGGATTATCTTCGGGCGGGGCTGATGGTGCTTTCCGCCATGCTGCTCACCGGCGGCGGCATGCAGCTGCTCAGGCGCCTTGGGACATCGCCGGGAGCCGCTTTCTTTTTGACCTTTGGCGGGGGATGCTTCCTGTGGCTGCTGATGCGCCTTGGCACCTTAAGCCCCGGCGACGTGCGGCAAATTGAGCTTCATTGGCAAGGCCGGTCGCTAGTGCTGCCGGCCATGGCAGACAGCGGCAACCTGCTTCGTGATGTGGTCACCGGGCTGCCGGTGATCGTCGCGCCGCTGCGGGCCTCCTGCAGGCTGGAGCCGGATCTGGTGGACTGGCACCGGGCGCAGACCTTGCCCCGAGGCTTTCGCCTCCTGCGGGTGCGCACCGCGGCCGGCAGCTGCCTCATGCCCCTGTTTCGGCCGGAGGGCTGCTGGCTGTACCTGAACGGCCGGCGGATAGAAACCCGGGCTATGGTGGCGGTGGCAGGCCCGGAGTATCGCGGCGTACAGGCGCTGATCCCCTCCGCCGCATTTCAGGATCTTCCCCCTGCGGAGATATCGCCCGGTCTGGCCCATCCAACGTAACAGAAAGGAGCGAACCAAAGTGAAACCTAATCCGGAAAGCCTGCAGCTGGCCTTTCGCCGGCTGCTGATACGTCTTTTCCCTCAGGAGCTGTTTTACATCGGCGGGCCGGATCCTCTGCCGTCGCCCCTCTCCCCAGAAGAAGAGCGGGAGATGACCCAGCGGCTCAAGCGGCAGGATGCGGAGGCCCGCTCCACCCTCATTGAACACAATCTGCGGCTGGTGGTGTTCATCTCCCGCCGGTTCGAAAACACCGGCATCCCCCTGGAGGACCTGATCTCCATCGGCACCATCGGGCTGATCAAGGCGGTGGGCACCTTCGACCCGGACAAGAAGATCAAAATGGCCACCTATGCCAGCCGGTGCATCGAAAACGAGATCCTCATGTTCCTGCGCAAAACCAGCAAGCTGCGCCTGGAAGTCAGCCTGGACGAGCCGCTGAAAACCGACTGGGACGGCAACGAGCTGCTCCTCAGCGACGTGCTGGGCACCCGGCCGGACACCGTTTCCATCAACCTGGACAAGGAGATTGAGCGGGACATCCTCCGGGATGCGCTGAGCCACCTCAATCCCCGGGAAAAGCAGATCATCGTGCTCCGGTTTGGACTGGGCGGCCGCAAGGAATGCACCCAGAAGGAAGTGGCGGACATGCTGGGCATCTCCCAGAGCTACATCTCCCGGCTGGAAAAACGGATCCTGTCCCGGCTGAACGTGGAAATCAAACGCATCGGCTGATGGGGTATCGCATAATCCGGGCGGATATGGTATACTATCCCTCAGCATGGGACGAACACCGTCCACCGGATGAACGGAGGTTGCTATATGGCAAAGCGCATTGTACTGACGGGCGGCGGCACCGCCGGCCACGTCACCCCTCACCTGAGTCTGATCCCCCGGCTGAAGGAAGCCGGCTATGACATTCACTACATCGGCACGGAAAACGGCATTGAGCATCAGATGATTTCTGCCATTCCGGGCATTACCTACCATTCCGTCAAAAGCGGGAAACTGCGGCGGTATTTCAGCCTGCAGAACTTCACCGATCCCTTCCGGGTCATCTGGGGCGCGTTCCAGAGCATGAACCTGATGCGGAAGCTGAAGCCGGACGTGCTGTTTTCCAAGGGCGGCTTTGTGAGCGTGCCCGTGGTGGTGGGCGCGTGGCTGTGCCGGGTTCCCGCCGTCTGCCACGAAAGCGACCTGACCCCCGGCCTGGCCAACCGGATCTGCTCCAAGTTTGCCAAAAAGGTGGCCACCACCTTCCCGGAATGCGCCAAAACCCTGGGCGATAAAGGCGTTTTCACCGGCACGCCTCTTCGCCCGGAGCTGTTTCAGGGCAGCCGGGCCGCAGGCCTGGCCATGGCGGGCTTTGACGGCAGCAAGCCGGTGCTGCTCATGACCGGCGGCAGTCTGGGCGCCCAGAGCGTCAACAACTGTCTGCGCAAGGCTTTGCCCGACCTTCTCCCCCACATGGACGTACTGCACCTGTGCGGCAAGGGCAACCTGGACTCCAGCCTGCAGGACACCAAAGGCTACTGCCAGCTGGAGTTCCTGTCCGCAGAAATGCCCGATGCCCTGGCGGTGGCGGACATTGTTCTGAGCCGCGCCGGCAGCAACACGCTCAGCGAGCTTCTGGCCCTGCAAAAGCCCATGCTTCTTGTGCCCTATCCCCTGGGCGCCAGCCGGGGCGACCAGATCGAGAACGCCAAGAGCTACCAGAAGCAGGGCCTGGCCCGGGTGCTGTTCCAGGAGGACATGACCCCCGAAACCATGCGGGACGGCCTGCTTGACTTGCTCCGTGACCGGCAGACGCTGCTGAATACCCTGGCCGATTACCCCGTCAAGGACGGCACCGACGCCGTGCTGGGTCTGATTGAAGAAGTACAGAAATAAACAAAACCGCCGCTTCCCGGCATTGGGAAAGCGGCGGTTTTTTCAATACAGTTCGTGCAACAGGTCATAGTAGCGGAACTTTTCCGCATCAAAGGGAATGCCCAGCTCCTCAAACAGCCAGTCCGGGTCAAAGTCCGGGTAGACCTGGCCGCCGAACACCCCGCTAAAATTGTAGCGCAAGCTGCGGTGCACCATGGCAATGTCCTCCCACCGGTCGGCCACGCCCATGTTTCCCAGGTCGATGTACCCGGCCAAAGCGTCGCCGTCAAACAGGACGTTGGGCATGCAGTAGTCTCCGTGGGAAAAGACCAGATCCTCCTGGGCGGGCTGGTTGGCTTCCAGCCACTTTAGCAGCGCCCGGTCGTCCGCAAAGCCGCCCCTGCCGCTGTATTCGGCCTTTCCTTCCTCCACAGCCTGACGGGCCAGCGCCAGATCCTTGCTCAGCGTCTGCCGCACCGGGCAGTTCCCCGCGTCCACCTGCCAGAGGCGTTTCAGCGCGTCCGCCAGCAGCCGGACCACATAGCGGCCGTTTTCACGCTTCATGTAACCCTCATCGCAGGCCATTTTGCCCTGAATGCGGGTCATCAGCAGGTAGTCCGTGCCGTCCTCCAGGGCGTGAAACAGGCACCGGGGTGCGGGCAGCCTGCCCTCCAGCCAGAGGAGGATGGTGTGCTCCGTCCGGGCTTCATCGCTGTCCGGGCGGATTTTCAGCACCTTGTCCTGAAACATCAGCACCTTGGAGCCGGAACAGCCCACGCTGTCCACGGTGTAGGGATCATCCCCCAGAATGGCCCGCAAATCCGCGGGCAAATGCAAATCTTTCATATGCTTCTCCTTACAGTTCCACCCAGAACCGCTTGATGATGGTATCGTCCCCGGGCACTTCCTTTTCAAACACGCCGCCGCAGTTCAGGATGACCTTCTCGCTGGCGGGGTTGTCCCGGCTGCAGGTAATCATCACCCGGGTCAGGCCCCGCTCCCGGCACTTTTGCAGGTTCTGGCGCAGCATTTCCGTGGCGTAGCCCTTGTGGCGCTCGCCGGGGCGCACATAGTAGCCCAGGTGGCCGCCCCAGGTTCCCAGGATGGGATGATCGATGTGGTGCCTGAGATCCGTCACGCCGACGATCTTCCCGTCCTCCTCCCGCACGGCGATGTACACGTTGCTGGGCACCCGGCCCTCGGGGCAGGTTGCCGCCGACGCGCCTTTCCGCACGGCCTCGATCCACTCCGCCGCGCTCTGGCAGTCGGCCAGGTTGCCGCAGCCGGCGAATTTGTCCTCGTCGGTGGAATCCAGGATCTCCTGCCGGAACTGCCAGATGTCCTCCGCGTAAGCTTCCGTGGGTTCAATGAGGCGGATTCTGTCCGCCTGAAAATGCTTTTCAAACATAGCATAGTCTCCTTCAAAATACAGATACGCTCCATCCGCGCCCGCCTCATGCAGGCCCAAATGGGTCAAAATGTTACGGGATTTATGATTGTCCGCATGGGCATAGGCGGCAACGGTTTTCAGCCCCTTGGGCAGCTGGCGGGTCAGCCAGGAAAAGAACCGGCCAAACAGCCCCGTGCCCTGATATTCCGGCTTCAGCTGGATCTCCTCCATCATGAAGGTCTCCCCGCTGACGTAATACTGGAAAAACCCGACGATATCGCCCCCGGAGCGCATCAAAACCAGCTGACGGGCCGCCTTGGCAAGGGCCGGCTGCACCTGGGCGCGCCAGGCTTCCCACTCCACCGGGGCGATGTTTCCCATATTATCCCGGAGAATGGCAAACAGCCCGGGCAGTAAGGCCTCCAGCCGGGTTTTGTCCGCATATTCAAAACGAATGTTCATGGTCAGATCACATGCACCAGCCGCTTGCACAGCTGCACCAGGTCGTAGCGGACGCCCTTGCGGCTGCGCCAGCCCCGCTGATCCCATTCCTCGCCGGACAGGTCGTCGCCGCCGTAGATGAGCGCGCCGTAGTCAAAGCCCCGGAACCGGGCCACCGCCAGGCAGCCGGCCTGCTCCATCTCCACGATCTTCGCGCCCTCGCCCTTCCGCTTTTCAATGCGATCGGGCGTTTCCCGGAACATGGCGTCGGTGGTCCAGGTAATGCCCCTGAGGTAGGGCACCGCATTGTCGTCCAGATATTGGGCGATGGTCTGATTGACGGCCGCATCTGCGTACACATAGCGGGAGGGCTCCAGATAGTGGAAGGAGAAGCCCTCGTCCCGGATGGCGCCGTCCACCAAAAGCAGCTGGCCCACCTGGATGTTACGATCCAGCACGCCGCCTCCGCCGCAGAACATGACCTTCTTCACGCCAAAGGCGTTGAACAGATCCAGGTTCCCCGCGCAGGCCGGACAGCCCACCGTGCCCAGGATGATCAGCACGCCATCGTCCACAAAACGGTAAAGAGGCGTGGGATTCTCGCCGCCCAGGGTCAGCTCCAGCTCGATCTTGCCTTCAGAGAGCAGCGCGTCCATGACTTCCGGAAAGAAGGTAATGACCATCTTGTCAGAAGAGAAGGGTTTGTCCACGAAATTCGTGGGGTTCAGCTTGGCCACCTTGTTATCGTCAAACTCCAGAATGGGGTACAGGTTCTGATGCAGCACGGTTTCCCGCCTCCTTTGCAAAATGAATTGCTGTATTATACCAAAGGGACGGATGGAAAGTCAACAAACGCCCAGGCTGGCCAGGCGACATTTGAGACCCGGAAATGCATGCTTCGCACGCGTCCCCCTTTCCTCAAATGCGGAGATGTGGTATGATATTCTCACCAGGAGGTGCGTACTCATGATCACCATTTTCAACCGCGCAAAGCTGTTTACGGACAACTCTGCCCAGGCCGCCGCCGACGTATGGAACAAACTCAAGGCCAACAAAATCCCCTACGCCATGAAAACCCTGCAAAACCACACGTCCTTCGGCAAGACCCTCCACGCCAGCTACGGTATCACCAGCACAAACGGCGGCATGCGCAGCTCTGTCTATGCCGACCAAATCACCTACACCTACATCATCTACGTACGCAAAAAGGACGAGGCCCGGGCCAGGGAGATCTGCGGGCTGAGGAAATGAAGAAATGAAATGTTTGCTGCGCAAACGTGAAGCAGCGGCTTTGCCCCAGGCATCCTTCACGTGCCCCAGGCACACTTCATGCAAAAACCCCATGGAATGCATCTCATTCCATGGGGTTTTTGGTGCGGATGGCGGGACTCGAACCCGCACACCCGAAGGTAGGGGATTTTAAGTCCCCGGCGTCTGCCATTCCGCCACATCCGCAAGCGGTATTATTATGCACCGATGCGGGGCAGTCTGTCAAGTTTTGGGGCAGCAAAAACCTCCACCCAGGTGGATGGAGACATGGGAATTACAGCTTGCCCAGCAGCTTGCCGATCTTGGCAACCAGGCCCTTGAGGCCATCGGGCAGGGCGGTTTCCTGCTGCGCGGCTTCCACCACCGCGCCGCCCTTGACCTTCACTTCGGAGATCAGCGCGTTCTTCTCGGCGATCAGGTTTTCCTTTTCCTCGCCGGCGGCGCCGGTCAGTTTGGCCAGAACGTCCTTCAGCTTCTGGCCCAGGTCGCCAAAGTTGCCCACGGCAGAGGCCAGCAGGTCGCCCACCTTGCCCTCGGAAATCAGGGGCTGGATCTTTTCGATGAGGCCGGTCAGCAGATCGCCGATCTTGCCTTCCACATTGCCGCCAAACAGGTTCTTGATGGTATTGATGAAGCTCATGTTGTGTTCCTCCTGTCAAATACTGGAATATTTCACCGCTTTTATTTTACACAATTTTTCCTTTTCGCTCAAGGGATATGCGCCAATTTTCAGGGAAGTTTCACCTGCTGTTCATCCTGGCCGCCGGGCTGATCCTGCCTGAGCTGCTTGATGTGATCCAGCACCTTCTGCATCAGCGGGATGGCCTCCTTCAGGGCCGATTCAGCCGTCATGCCCCGCTGAGAAAGCACCAGGCCCGGCTTCTTGCCCACGTCGAAGCGGAAGCGGGGATCGCTGCGGGAGACTGCCTCAAACAGCAAGTCCAGCGGCGGCATGTGCTTCTCGTCCAGTTTGAAATGCATGCCGTCGGGCTTGAGGAACAGGTGGCTCACGCCCAGTTTCCGGGTGGCGCCCCGCAGCTGGGCAATCTGAATCAGGTTCTCCACCGGCGCAGGGATATCGCCAAAGCGGTCGATCAGTTCATCTTCGATGGCCATGCGGCTGTCCTCATCCGCCACCATGGCGATGCGCTTGTAGATCTCCACCCGCATCTGCTCGTCGCTGACGTATTCCTCAGGCAGATAGGCGTCGATGTGCAGTTCCACCCGGGTGTCCAGCTCGGGGATGGTTTCCTCGCCCCGTGCCTCCCCCACCGCCTGCTCGATGAGCTTCACATACATGTCATAGCCCACCGCGCTGAGATGGCCGCTCTGCTCCGGGCCCAGCACGTCGCCCGCGCCGCGGATCTCCAGATCCCGCATAGCGATGCGGTAGCCTGCGCCGAACTCCGTGAACTCCTGGATGGCATTAAGCCGCTTCTGGGCGGTCTCGTTGAGGGTCTTGTTGGCGCGGACGGTGAAGTAGGCGTAGGCCTGGCGGTTGCTCCGGCCCACCCGGCCCCGGATCTGGTACAGCTGGCTCAGGCCGAAGTGGTCCGCGTCAAACACAATCAGGGTGTTGGCCTCCGGCACGTCCAGGCCGCTTTCCACAATGGTGGTGCAAAGCAGCACGTCGTACGCGCCGGCGTAGAAGTCCAGCATGATGTCCTCCAGGGCGTTTTCCCGCATCTGCCCGTGGGCGATGCCGATGCGCGCCTCCGGCACCAACGCCTGGAGCCGCTGCTTCATCTGCTCGATGGAGCGCACCCGGTTGTAGAGGAAATACACCTGGCCGTTGCGCTGGATTTCCCGGCGGATGGCGTCCCGGATGATGCCGTCGTTGTACTCCATGACGTAGGTCTTGACAGGCAGGCGTTCCTCCGGCGGGGTTTCCAGCAGGCTCATGTCCCGGATGCCCACCATGCTCATGTGGAGGGTACGGGGGATGGGCGTGGCGGACAGGGTCAGCACGTCCACCTTTTCCTTCATGTTCTTGATGCTTTCCTTGTGGCTGACGCCAAAGCGCTGCTCCTCGTCCACGATGAGCAAGCCCAGATCCTTGAACTGAACGTCCTTGCCCAGCAGCCTGTGGGTGCCGATGACGATGTCCAGATCGCCCTCCTTGAGCTCGGCCAGAACCTGCTTCTGCTCCGCGGCGGTGCGGAAGCGGCTGAGCATATCCACCCGGGCGGGGAAGCCGGAAAAGCGTTTTTTGATAGTATTGTAGTGCTGCTGCACCAAAATGGTGGTGGGCGCCAGGATGGCCACCTGCTTGCCCTCCACCACGGCCTTGAAGGCAGCGCGAAGGGCCACTTCCGTCTTGCCGTAGCCCACGTCTCCGCAAAGCAGGCGATCCATGTTGTGGGGGCTTTCCATATCCGCCTCAATCTGGGCGATGGACTGGGCCTGATCCTGGGTCAGCTCGTAGGGGAAGGCGTCCTCAAACTCCTGCCGCCAGGGATTGTCCGGGCTGAAGGCGTAGCCGGGGGTCTTGGCCCGGCGGGCATACAGGGCAACCAGGTCGAAGGCCAGCTTCTTGAGGCCTGCCTTGACCTTGCTCTTCTGCCGCTGCCATTCGTTGCCGCCGATGCGGTTCAGCTTGGGCAGGGAATGCTCCGCGCCGATGAACTTCTGCACCCGGTCGAACTGGTCTGCGGGCACGTAGAGCTTGTCGTTGCCGGCGTAGTGAATCAGCAGATAGTCCCGCTTCACGCCGGAATCGGTCATCTGGATCACGCCCTGGTAGATGCCCACGCCGTGGAGATCGTGCACCACGTAGTCGCCGGTTTTCAGGTCGGTAAAGCTGGCAATGCGTTCGCCGGCATTCTGTTTTTTCTTGGCCCGATGGTAAGCGGAGCCGAAAATGTCCGTATCGCTGATGACGCACAGGTGGGCGGCGGGATGCAGGAAGCCCTTGGTGTAGCTGACGGGCAGCAGGATAACCTCCCGCAGAATGATATTCCCGTCCAGGCTTTCGCAGTACACGGAGGCGATGCCCTGCTCCTCCAGGGCCTTTTGCAGGCGATGGCCGCGGTTTTCGCCGCCGGTGAGCAGGATGATGGCGCAGCCCTCTTCCTTCCACTGGGCGATGTCCTTGCACAGCGCGCCGATCTGGTTCTGGTACGGCATGGGGGTTTTGGAACCGATGGAGAGAACCTCCGTGGGGTTCATGCGGCCCATGCCTTTGAGCATGTCGGTCAGGATGACGGCGGGGCGGGTCTGCCAGTCCGAAAGCAGCTCATCGTAGGTAAAGCGCAGGTGCAGCTGCTGGCCGAAGGCGTCGCCGCGAAGCCGGGCATCCTCGAAGGTTTCCCGGAAATCCTCTTCCAGGGTCTTCATCAGCCCGGGGTACTGGTCGGGCCGGTCGCACAAGAGGATGGGATTGTCCAGATAGCTGAGGGCGCACACCGTTTCTTCGCACAGCACGTTGATCCACATGGGGGCCGTGCGGATGGTCTGCCCTGCCAGCACCCGGTCCACGTCGTCCAGATGGCGCTTGTATTCCGCAGAAGCAGGGTTCTCCCGGGCAGGCTGATCCTCCGCCTTGGCAGGCTGTGCCTTGCCGTTCAGGATGTCCTCCGTCAGCTCCATGGCGTCCAGGGTCACGAAAAAGCTTTCCAGGGAGGGCAGCAGTTCGTCCTCCGCCTGAACCGGGGCGATGTCCTGCACCTCCGGCAGCAGGGACAGGGTTTCCGGCAGATCGGCCCCTTCCTCAATGGCCTGGCGCAGGCGTTCTGCGGCGGCTTCCCTGTCGCCAATAAGGCACTCGGTGGCGGGGGCCAGGCGGACGCTTTTCACCCGCTCAATGCTCCGCTGGCTGATGCAGTCAAACCGGCGGATGGAATCGATCTCGATGTCAAAATACTCGATGCGCAGGGCGTGGGGCTCGTTGGGCGGAAACACGTCCAGGATGGAGCCGCGCATGGAGCACTGGCCGCAGCCCTCCACCATGGCCACCCGCTCGTAGCCATTCTGGAGCAGCAGCTCCATCAGCTCTTCCGGCGGCAGGGCCAGGCCCTCGTGCAGCTCCACGCATCCCTTGCGGAAACGCTCCGGGCTGACGCATTTATCCAGCAGGCTTTCCAGGCTCAAGCACAGCATGGTCACGTCCCGGCGGGCCAGCTGATCCAGCACCCGGAGCCGCTGCCAGGTGCTTTCCCGGCTGGAGGCGGCGCGGCTGAACTGCAGATCCCGGGGCGGCAGCACGGCGCATTCCCGGCCCGTCAGGCGATAAACGTCCTGGGCGTACCGCTGGGCGGCCAGCTCCGTGGGGCAGAGGATGACCACCGGCCGTCCCGTGCGGCGGGCAAGGGCGGCAGCCAGAAAAGGCCGCTCCCCCTCCGCGATCTCGCCGAGGGCGATGCAGCCCGGCTCTGTGACCCGGCTGAGGAGTGTTTTCCATTCCTCCCGCTTTTCGTATGCGCTGAAAAGGCCTTCGTTCATGCTTCGCTCCTTGTTTCGGTCTGGTCAGGGGTTTCCGCAGGCTTGTCGGCCTCCGGGGTTTCCTCCTGCTTCTTGGGCTTTTCCTTCTTGGGCTTCTTGGTATTGTATTTGGTCATGGCGCTCTGGATGCCGTTCTCAATATACTCCAGCACCGCCTCTGCGGCCAGGTCGTAGGCCTTGTCGGCGGCTTCCTGCTCCTCGGGGGTCTGGTAGCGGCTGAGCACCCAGTCCGCCAGCTGCCAACCCAGCGCCCGCTGGCCCACACCCACCCGGATGCGGGGAAAATCCTCCAGGCCGGTCTCCCCCACGATGGACCGCATGCCATTATGGGTGCCTGCGCTGCCGGAAGCCCGGATGCGCAAAAAGCCCTGGGGCAGGTCGATGTCGTCATAGATCACGCACAGATTTTCCGGCGGGATGCGATAATAGTCCATCAACTCCCGCACCGCCAGGCCGCTCAGGTTCATGTAGGTCTGGGGCAGGCAGAGGATCACCTTCTGGCCCCCCACAAAGCATTCCCCGATGGTGGAATAATCCTTCTCCCGGCCGATGGTCACATTCAGCTTCCGGGCCAGTTTTTCCATCACGTCAAAGCCTACGTTGTGGCGGGTGTGGGCATACTGCTGCCCGGGGTTGCCAAGACCTACGATCAAATACATATCCAAGCGCTCCTTTCGGGAAAAAACGGCAAAAAAGTTGAAAAAAGGCGAAAAACGCTGAAACCAGCATTGGCGGAGACGGCTCAAGGCCACCCCCGCTGACGCCCGGTTATTGTAGCATGAAACGGCCTTTGTTGCAAGCAAAAGGCCGGAAGGCGCATCTTCCGGCCTGATTTTTTATTTGGCAAGATCCATGACCCAGTCCGAGGGCCGCACGGCCAAAGTGGCGGGATCGTCCGGATCCACGTTCATGGTCAGCAGGGCCTTTTCCCCGCTGATGCAACGCTTGGCAGGGGTCTCCGTGGCCACCACGAAGGCGGTACCCACCACCTCCACCTCAAACTCGGCCATCAAATCGGTCATGCCCTTGGCGGTGCCGCCGGCCTTGAGGAAATCGTCCACGATGAGGGCCTTCTGCCCGGGCTGCACGGCCCGGCGGCTCAGGCTCATGGTGTCGATGTGCTTATCCGTGCCGGACACGTAGTTGATGTTCACCGCAGAGCCCTCGTACACCTTGCTGGAATGCCGGGCGATGACCAGCGGAACGCCCAGCGCATGGGAGGTCATCAGCGCCACGGGGATGCCCTTGGTCTCCATGGTGAGCACGAAATCCGGGGCCGCGTCGTAGTACTGCTGGGCGATGATCACGCCCATCTTGCTGACCAGATCGTGCAGGCTCAGAATATCGCCCAGGTAGAGGAATCCGCCGGGCAAAAGCCGGGTGGGGGTGCACAGCTCGGCGGAAAGTTCGGAAAGGAAGCGCTGGGTCTCCTCCGGGCTTACCCAGGGGCGATAGCGCACGCCGCCTGCCGCGCCGGTCACGGTTTCCAGCTTGCCCAGGCCAAACTGCGCAAAGGTTTTGCGCAGGATGTCGATGTCCTCGCTGAGGGTGGACTTGGCTGTGCCCAGCTGGTCACAGAAATGGGAAAGGGTGAATATTTTATTGGGGGCTTCCGTCAGCCACTTCGTCAGCGCCGCCATGCGCTCGTTGCGCTTGATGCGGTCCATGGCGTTCTCCTCCTTGCATGGGCAAAATACCAACGTAGTATATCACAGAAATTCGAATGTTACAAATGCTTTTTCACAAAATGTTCGGGTTTTTATCTGCAAAAATGCCATGGATTTTTTCGCCGTTTCCTGTTATGATATTCCCAGAAGAAAAACGCCGCCAGACCGGCAATCATATACAGGAGGAAAACTGTCATGACCCCACACAACACTGCTGAAAAAGGCCAAATTGCAAAAACCGTCCTTATGCCCGGCGATCCCCTGCGCGCCAAATGGATTGCAGAAACCTTTCTGACCGACGCCGTATGCTTCAACCAGACCCGGGGCATGCTTGGCTACACCGGCACCTACAAAGGCAAGCGGGTTTCCGTCATGGGCCACGGCATGGGCATTCCGTCCATCGGCATTTACACCTACGAATTGTTCCACTTCTACGATGTGGAAAACATCATCCGGGTGGGCTCCATCGGCGGCCTGGATACCAGCCTGGAACTGGGCGACCTGATCATCGCCCAGGGCGCCTGCACGGACAGCAACTACGCCGCCCAGTACGAGCTTCCCGGCACCTTCGCCCCCATCTGCGACTACGGCCTGCTGAAGCTGGCGGACAAGACCGCCGAGGCCAAGGGCCTGAACGTCCGCGTGGGCAATGTCCTGGCCAGCGACTGCTTCTACCGGGCCAACCCCTCCGCCAATGAAAAGTGGCGCTCCATGGGCGTTCTGGGCATTGAGATGGAATGCAACGCCCTGTACCTGAACGCCGCTTACGCCCACAAGCGGGCCCTGGGCATCCTCACCGTGTCCGACATCATCGGCGATGACAGCCGCTGCATGAGCCCCGAAGAACGCCAGACCACCCTGCGCAGCATGATCGAGGTGGCCCTGGACGTGGCGGTGCAGCTGGAGGACTGATCCTTTACGAACGCAATCCCCTGGGTTTTTTCTGGTTCATTTTATGGAACAAATCTGAAATTAGCCTTCTGCATTTCATTTTCCTGATGTCGTTGACAGCAACTTCGTTCTCTGTTACGATATTCAGGATCTAAAGGAGGATTCTCTTATGAAAGTATTTACAAGGATGCTCTGTTTTTGTTTAATTCTTCTCTGTTGTTTTTCCAATGCATTTGCCGAATACGCCTTTTCCAAAAATGGCGAGGAAGAAATTCTTCAAGATCCTGAAAACGGATTATGGTCATATAAATCTTCAGATTTAAGCATTACAATCACCAGAAAAACGGATGACACACCTCTTATCTGGTATGAAGCAGAAGTATATGCCAGTGAAGCCTCTCCTCTAACCACTATCCTTTCTCCTGGAAAAACGCCTGGTCGCAGACTTGTTAATCCCAGAGCATGGGTTAGAAAAAACCAGGTCGTACTTGCCATAACAGATGACTTTTTTGGCTTTCGCATCAACAACAAAAGCACTCCCGGCATTGTGATCCGCAATGGGGAAATTCTGGGAAATAAAACCCGGAACTCCTCCCGTCAGCGTGGTTGGCCTAATTTGGATGCACTTGCGGTTTTCAATGATGGTAGTATGAAAAGCTATATCAGCGATGCCCATACTGCTGAAGAATACCTGAACATGGGAGCTGTAGATGTATTTTCATTCGGCCCCGTGTTAATCTCTGAAGGCGTTATCACGGATTATGTTCTTGAGGATGATTACTACCCATATAGTGAACCCCGTATGGCCATTGGGATGATCGATCCATATCATTACATGATTGTTGCCGTAGAAGGTCGTGAAAATGAAAGCAAGGGAGTTCGCCTTTCCTGGTTAGCCGAAAAAATGCAGGAACTGGGCTGTACGGAAGCCCTTAATCTGGACGGAGGTGGAACAGCTGCCCTTATGTTCATGGGCGAGGTTCTGAACCGTTCCAGCAAAAACATGCGATCCATCAGCAGTTTGATTACCTTTGGCACGAGTCCGCTGGTCCCAGCCAAGTAAAGTGTTTGGTTGTTCATAAACACTCTTCACGCAGATTCACTCTTTCAAAAAACCTCCGCATGACTACAACATGCGGAGGTTTTTTACTGCTTGTTTCTTATACTCTGGCCCGTTTCCAAACGGAAGGCATGCAGGTAATGATGATGGGGAAAATTTCCAGACGGCCCAGCAGCATATCCACCGAGAGGACGATTTTGGAGAAATTGCTGTAGGCGGAGAAATTGCTGGTGGGGCCCACCTGGTCCAGGCCGGGGCCGATGTTGTTCAGGCAGGCGAACACGGCGGTCAGGTTGGTCTCAAAAGAGAAATTGTCCAGGGATACCAGCAGCATGCTGCCCACGGTGATCAGGCAGTACACCGTCAGGAAGGCGTAGGCGTTGCGGATGGCCTCCCGGGGCACAGGCTCGCCGTCCATGTGGATCTGCCGCACGGTGTTGGGATGCAGCATGCGGTGGATCTCCCGGAAAAGGCACTTGACCAGGATCAGCACGCGGGACACCTTGATGCCGCCGCCGGTGGAGCCCGCCGACGCGCCCACCAGCATCAGCATGACCAGAATGCTGCGGCTCAGCTGGGGCCAGAGGTTGAAGTCCGCCGTTCCATAGCCGGTGGTGGTCATGATACTGGCCACCTGGAAGCAGCTGTGGCGGATGGCGTCCGCCGGCCGGCCGGGCATGGAGGGCAGGATGTTTAGGAAGATGATGGCGCTGGCCGTGAGCATGATGCCCAGGTACATCCACAGTTCCTCGTTGCGGAAGGCCTTGCGGAAGGAACGCAGCAGCACCAGATAATACACGCCGAAGTTCACGCCGAACAAAGCCATGAACACGGTGACCACCCATTGGATGTAAGGCGTGTAGCTGGCCAGGCTGTCGTTGCGGACGCCAAAGCCGCCGGTTCCCGCCGTGCCAAAGGCGATGCAGATGGCCTCAAAGAAGTCCATTCCGCCCGCCAGCAACAGAATGGCCTGCACCACGGTCAGGCCGATGTAGATCAGGTACAGGATCTGAGCGCTGCGGAAGGTGTGGGGCACCAGCTTGCTGACCTGGGGCCCGGGGCTTTCCGCCCGCATGATGTGCATGCCGTCGCCCGCGCCTTCGGTGAAGCGGGTAATGGCCAGCAGGAACACCAGCACACCCATGCCGCCCAGCCAGTGGGAAAAGCTGCGCCAGTACAAAAGGCCTTTGGGCATGGCCTCCACATCCGTCAGGATGCTGGCGCCGGTGGTAGTAAAGCCGGACACCACCTCAAAGAAGCAGTCCACGTAGTTGGGAATGGCGCCGGAAATCCAGAAGGGCAGCGCGCCCAGCAGGGAAATGAGCAGCCAGGTCAAAGTGACCAGCACATAGCCGTCCCGGGCGTACATGGTCTGCCGTTTCAGCTTGTACAGCCGGGGCAAAAGGCTCAAAACCAGCATCACCGCCATGGTGATGAGGAAGCCATACACCGCCGCCGTTTCCCCGTTCATGATGCTGATGGTCAGCGCAGGCACCATGAAAATGGTCACAAACTGCAGCACCACGGCCAGCAGCTTGGATATCATTCGGTAATTCATGCCTTGCCGCCTCCGACGAAGATATCGTTGAGGGTGTTGAAGTTATGGTCGTTGCCGGTAACGATGACCACCCGGTCGTCCATCATGAAGCTGTCCATACCGCCGGGGACGATGACCTTATTATGGCGGGTAATGCAGGCCACCAGCAGGTTGGGCAGAAGCTGCATGTCCTTGAGGGGCACGCCGATGTTCTTGGTGTTTTCGGTGACCCGGAACTCCAGCGCCTCCACCTTTTCGTTCACAATGCGGTGCAGCGTCAGCACGCCCTCGCCCTGGCGGTTCTGCATGGCGCGAACGTAGCGCAGAATGTTCATGCTGGTCAGCTGCAGGGGGTTGACCACGCACTCTGCGGCGTTGTCCGGCAGAATTGTGCAATACTCTTCCCGGTTGATCTTGCTGACCACCTTAGGCACCTGCTGGGAATTGGCAAACATGGAAATAATCAGGTTCTGCTCGTCCATCTCGGTGAGGGTGACCACCGCGTCCGTCTCGCCGATGCCCTCGGAAATCAGGGTGCCGAAGGAGGTTCCGTCCGCGTAGATGATGTCCGCCTTGGGCAGTTCCTCGCTGAGCTGCTCGCAGCGGGCGTGGTTGTGGTCGATGAGCTTCACGTCGATGCCTGCTTCAATCAGCATCTGGGCCAGGTAAGCGGCGGTGCGGCTGCCACCCACCAGAATGGCGGAATGGATCCGGGGCGTTTCGATGCCCATCCACTTGACCAACTGGGTCAGGCTGCGCATGGGCGCGGTCACGTAAATATGGTCGCCGGCCTGAAGCTCGGTATGGCCGTCAGGGATGAACACTTCTTTGTTGCGCTCCACGGCGCAGATCAGCACCTTCACCCGCAGGGCGCGGTAAAGGTCAATCAGCTTCATGCCGTCCATGGGACTGCCTTCGCGCACAGGCAGGGCCACGATCTCCGCCCGGCCCTTGGCAAAGCTGTCCCGCTTGAGGAAGGACGGGTACTGCAAAAGTCCGAAGATCTCCCGGGCGGCGGCACGTTCCGGGTTCACCGTCATGCTCAGTCCCAGCTCGTCCTGGAGTCGGTACACATCCTCCGCGTATTCCGCGTTGCGGATGCGGGCGATGGTGTGCTTGCAGCCCAGCTTCCGGGCCACCATGCAGCACAGCAGATTGGTCTCGTCCGCGCTGGTCACGGCAATCATCAGATCCGCCTTACCCACGCCGGCCATTTCCTGCACCTTCACGCTGGCGCCGTTACCTTGCATGACCATCACGTCCAGCCGTTCCTCGGTCTGGCTGAGGGTATCCTTCCGGTTATCAATGACCAGCAATTCATGGCCTGCCCGGCTCAGTTCCCGGGTCAGGGTATAGCCAACCTTGCCTTCACCAATCACAACAATCTTCATACTCAGACTCCTTTGCCAAAAGCGGCATCGCGTCAATCAATAGCGCAGCTATCATACCACTTTCCTCCAGGCTTTTCAACCCGGCGTCAGTCCTCCAGGAACGCCTGCCTGTGCCCTTCAAAAAAGTCAAAATAGGCCCGCACATTGGGCAGTTCCGTCCACCGGGCGATGGCAGGGGGATCGGCGTCCAGGTTGTAAATCCTGGCCCCGGGGGCGGACAGCAGAAAGGGTGAATGGGTGGACAGAATGAACTGGCAGCGGTAGAACCTGGCGGAATCGCTGATGAACCGAAGCAGCTCCATCTGCTTTTCTGCGCTGAGGCTGTTTTCCGGCTCGTCCAGGAGGTAGATGGCGTTTTCGTCGATGGTCTCCACAAAGCAGCTGAGGGCGCTTTCGCCGTTGGAGCGTTCCTGCACGTTTTTCATCAGCCGTTCCCGCACGTAGGCGGACTGGGTGGATCGCCGGGCCTCCACCACCTTGCGCAGGTCCTCGTAATCCCCCATGCCCCGGAACTGGAACTTGGCGTATTTGGCGTCCAGGTATTCCTCAAACAGCTTGTCCCGCTGGTTGTCAATGCCCTGATTCAGGCAGCGCACGTTCAGCAGGTAGTCAAACACATTATCGCTGGCGATGATCCGGCTTTTGGCCAGCACCTCCCGGTTGCAATAGCGGGTGGTTTCCCAGTCGCACAGGCGGACGTAGTCCTCAAAGAAGGGGCTGCGGTTGAAGGGGGCCTCGTGGGGGATTTTCAGTGCCTCGGCAATGACGTTGAGAATGGTGCTTTTGCCGGAACCATTGCCGCCGTAGAGGATGGTAATGTCCCCGAAGGTGAAGCGGGGCATGGGCCGGTTCATGAACACCCCGAAGGGATAAGTACTGTTATAACACGTCCGGCGGATATCGTTGAGAAACTGCTCCTCCCCGCCCTGGCCGGGCAGACTGAACTGTTCCAGGTAAATCACCGTTTCACCTCCGTCAATGCAAAAGAACGCCCCATTTTTGAGGCGTTCCATGCTCAATCCGTTTCATCGCTGGTATCGGGCACGTCCTCCCCGGCGGGAGTTTCTTCTGCCTCAGGTTTCCCGAACTGTGCTTCCAGCTGCTGTTGCTCCATGAGCAAATCGCTGATTGGCTGAGGCAGCGGCTCTCCGCTTTCCCACAGCCGGCGCGCCTCCCGGGCCACCTTCAGGCTCAGTTCTTCCAGCTGATGCTCCGCGTTCAGCGTTTCCAGCTTCTCCCGGGCACATTGTGCCAGGTGGGCCGCCTTGTTGCCCAGGGCCTCCACTCCCGCGAAGAATCGCCGTTTCATACCGTTTCCAAATCCTGCCATATCCTTCCCCCCTTTGCCCTGCCGTTGCAGGAATCAGAGGAAGTATATGCAGTCCGCCGCCGAAATACCCCGGCCGTTACCAGTGCATCAAAAGCGCGTCGCTGAGGGTATCAAAGCCAGCTTCCTCCATGGGAAGGATCTCGCCGTCCAGGTTCAGCTTGGCGCCCTTGACCCGGATCAGGCACTTCTGCGTGCGGTAGTGGTGCGCAATTTTCGTTTTCTTGTACAGGCTGCCCATCAAAATGGCAGGCAGATAAAAGGGGATGACCCAGCGGGGCACGGCGTCCACCACCAGAATGTCCAGCAGGCCATCGCCGATATCCGCGATGGGCATAATGGGAATGCCGCCGCCGAAGTACCGGCCATTGGCGATGGAGCAAATCATGTACCTGCCGTCCATGGGCTCCTGGCCGTCGATCTCGATGTGCATCTCAATGGGCCGGAAGGCCTTGATGGCCTTGAACACGCCGTACAGATAAGGCCAGATGCCCTTGGAATGCTTCTTGGCCTCCAGGGAATATTCCAGTACCATCACGTCAAAGCCCACGCCGCAGACGTTCATGAACAGGCGGCCGTTGACCACGCCGGTGTTCACCGGGCGGGCCGGATGGGTCAGCATAAAGTCCACCGCGTCCTTCCAGTCGGCAGGGATGCCCACGGTCTTGATGAAATCGTTGCCGGTGCCTGCGGGAATGATGGCAAAGGCCGTCTTTGCGCCCACCAGGCCTGCGGCGGTCTCCGTCACGGTGCCGTCGCCGCCCAGGGCCGCCACGGTGTCAACGCCCCGGGCCGCCGCATCCCGGGCAAGCGCGGTGGCATGGTTGGGCGCTTCCGTATATACCATACGGAATTCCACGTGTTTCTCTCGGAGATATTTCTCCACCTTCCGGGCGGTTTGCACGGCGTCACCGCTGCTGGCAGCCGGATTGACAATGATCTCGATCATGCTGATTCCCCTCTTCTTTGGCGCTGCGTTCGAAAAATATTGTATCGTAAAACAGCGAAAAAGAAAAGATTTACCCCAAAAATAGCTGCCTTAACCGCCGGAAAATGCCCAAAAGAGAAGGGATTCAAACTTTTCGTCAGAAAACAAAAATTTTTCCTTGCCAAATGAAAAAAACCATGATAAAATAGTCAAGCTGTTATGAAGCAAAAGTCCCGTTAGGAGGTGTAATCATGGGCAAGTTTTGCGAAGTGTGCGAGAAGGGTTCCATGAGCGGCCACAACGTCAGCCACTCCAATCGCAAGTCCAATCGCATCTGGGCTCCCAACGTGCAGAATGTGCGCGTTCTGGTCAACGGTCAGGCAAAGCGGATGAACGTATGCACCCGTTGCCTGCGCAGCGGCAATGTGCAGCGTGCGCTGCCCACGAAATCCAACGTGGAAGCCTGATGGGGTTCAAATTGTGATAAAAAGATTCCGCTCCTCTTGCGAAGGGCGGTCTTTTTTTGCGCTTTTTTTCCTTTACGGAGCGCCATTTTTGGCGTATACTGTAAACACCAACCACAAATGCACATCCTGCAAGGAGGAACATTTTTATGCTTTTGATCAAAAACGGCCTCATCCACAACGCCATCCAGCCCGACCCCTTCACCGCCGATATCCTGGTGGAGGACGGAAAAATCGTCAAGATGGAGAAGGACATCGTCTGCGAAGGCGCGGAGGTTTTTGACGCCGCCGGTCTGGAAATTTACCCCGGCTTTGTAGAAGCCCACTGCCACACCGGCCTGCACGGCTACGGCATCGGCTACGAAGGCGCGGACTACAACGAAATGGGCGATATCCTGGCCTGCCAGCTGCGGGGCATCGACGCCATTGAACCCCGGGACGAAACTTTGGTGGAGGCCCGGGAAGCGGGCGTGACCACCCTCTGCGCCGGCCCCGGCAGCGCCAACGTGCTGGGCGGCACCTTCGCGGCCTACAAGCCCGTGGGCGTGCGCATCGACGATATGGTCATCAAAGCCGAGGTTGCCATGAAGTGCGCCTTTGGCGAGAACCCCAAGCGCTGCTATCGGGAAAAAGGCGATTCCAGCCGTATGACCACCGCCGCCAAGCTGCGGGAGATGCTCTTCAAGGCCCGGGAATACCAGCAGAAGGTGGACCGCGCCGGGGACGACGTGGAAAAGCTGCCGCCCTTTGACATGAAGCTGAACGCCCTGCTGCCCGTCATGCGCAAGGAGATCCCCCTGAAGGCCCATGCCCACCAGGCGGACGATTTCTTCACCGCCCTGCGCATCGCCCGGGAATTTGACGTGAACATCACCCTGGAGCATGTGACCGAGGGCCATCTGGTGCCGGAAGAACTGGCCAAGGAGAACGTGATGCTGGCCGTGGGCCCCACGCTGACCCATGCCACCAAGTTCGAGCTGCGCAACAAGAGCTGGGAGACCCCCGGCGTGCTGGCCAAGGCCGGCTGCCACGTTTCCATCATCACCGACGCGCCGGTCATCCCCCAGAAGTACCTGCCCCTCTGCGCCGGACTGGCTGTGAAGGCCGGCATGGATCCCTTCGACGCCCTGAAGGCCATCACCATCCACCCCGCCGAGCACGCAGGCGTGGCCGACCGGGTCGGCTCCCTGGAAGTGGGCAAGGACGCGGACATCGTCATCACCGACGGCTGCCCCTTCGAGGTCAGCACCGAAGTAAAAGCCGTGTTCATCGACGGCAAGAAGGTCAAGTAACATATGAAAGAAGCGCTTTCCATGGCGGAAAGCGCTTCTTTTTGTTTGGTTTTCGTCATAAAACATCCGCCTCGTGTACTCGCAACGCTATGCGATCATCTACTGGAAGGTAGACGTGTCACCATCGGCTCATGGGCGGGGCATAGTGAGATTACGATCGTCCCATCCACCGGGAAACTCTTGCTTTATTTTTCTGAATAAACACATAAGGCAGTCCACAGCTCAGCTCTTGTACGAGGCCAACATCCATACATCCGTGGTTCGCAAGAAAGGGCAAACGTTAATTTGAAATCATTTAGAATATCACAAACGGAAAAAAGTGATAGATTTTCACCTTTCATAAATAGATTGGCAACAAAACGCCCATCTTTATCCACGGGTGCATATTGAAACTCTCCGTTAAAAAAGAACGTTGTGTCCACATCATAAGAAAACAAATCTTCCTTATAAGTTTCAGAAAATGGCATTACAAGTTTAATTTGTTTATCATGTTCCGAAGGAACTATCAATTGAAAAACTATTTGCCAACAACGATATCCTTCGCTTAGAGGATATGAAGCAAACCGATAATCCTGATATCTTGCACTGACATCATCTTCCGTTATTTCTTCTATTTTTTTGATTTTTATAGAAATAGCACCATAGTCAACCCGTCTTTCCATTTGAGCAAAGTCAACAGATTCGCTTCTGTCCGTTAAGTGTTCGTGCAAACCTCCATCTTGAATTGTTCTAAACATAGGTGAACTTTCAAATGATAAACCCGTTTCAGAATCAAAAATGATTAATTTTGGAGCGTATGAAGTAAAGAACTGTTTTACCTTTTGGCTCGGATCATCTGTAGCGTTTATCGTGATTTGAACGCCACAACGAACAAATAACTTTCCATCTTCGGTAAAGTCATCCGCAGAAAAACCAGAATTATTCGGAGTATGAATATAGAAATTAGGTGCAACCACAATATCGTCATCAAAAGAATTATATGAAAGCTGAATGTTTCTAGAGGAATACATTTCAGGAGATATCTGAATATATCCTGTTATCCATAAGGTTTTTCTTGTTTTGTCATGGGGATAGTCAATTTGAAAACGGTCATTCTCTATTGCTTCTTCCCAAGTGTCTACAATCCAAATCACATCATTTTCGTAGCTATCAGCAGATGCCAGCCCGAATAAAGCACACGAAACCATCATAATTATGAGCACGCGCATAATTTTCTGCCGCATATTCCTTTAACCTCCCCTCAGTTGCCCATGGCCGCCGCGCCGATCTCCACGTCCGGCTTGATCTCCTTGGCCCGCTCATGCCATTTGCCCAGATAGCGGCCGTCCCAGGCCCAGTAGTCGTTGTCCACGGAGGTGCACACGGCCGCCACTTCCCGGAAAAGCTCCTGGGAGGATTTTCCTTCCGCAGTCAGGCTTTCGTCCTTCAGCACATTGCGGATGCGGCACAGAAGCACGGTGGAATCGCTTACGCCCGCGGCCAGTTCCCGTTCCACCTCCAGCTCAAACACGAAGGGGCTGCTGCACAGCACCGGCACAGGCAGTTGGGCGGCCATCTCCCAGGAAACGTCCACGTCCATCTTGTCCGCGTCTCGGCCGTCCGCTGTGCCGAAATAGTCCGCCAGGGGCAGATTCTTTTCCACCACCAGATTGGCCGAGAAAACCTTATTGCGGCGGATGTTCTCCAGCGTCCGCTTGCTGCTGCCGATGGCGCACATCACGCCCAGGTCGTCCCCCAGCCAGCAGTAGCTGAACCAGCAAAACAGGCCGAAGTTGGGGGTCTGATCCTGGTTCATGGTGCCGTACACAAACAGGGTCTGGGGGCACAGGTCATTGGTCACAGGCACAGATACTTTTTTCATGTTCTTTCTTCCTCCTCAAGATTTTTGAGCACCCGGGTCAGATAGCCCTCCAGCTGCCGGATTTCCGTTTCGCTGAAGCCCCGGTAATACAACTGATTCATCCGCTGCGAGATACGGTCATAGTCCTGCTGAAGCTGTTTTGCCTTCTCCGTCAGGGCGATGAGACAGGCCCGTCTGTCCCTGGGCGACGGCTTACGGACGATGAGCCCATTTGCCTCCATCCGGTCCAGCATGGAGGTCAGCGTGGTATTGGCCAGACTTGTCCTGGCCGACAGTCTGCTGATGCTGACCTCGTCCTCCTGCCAGAGTACGTACAAAATCCGCCCCTGGGCGCCGTTGAACGCATCGATGTCCGCCTCAGCCAGCATCCGGTCAAATAGGCGCGTGCCGGTGTGCTTGATGCAGGAAATCAAATATCCGCCAATGGTTTCCATTGCATCTCCTCCCCCATGTGATTCTATGTAGAATATTACTATATAGAAATATATTTGTCAACAAAAAAGATAGACCTTTTATTGTTGTGGCTACATAGTTGGCTTCCCCCGCCCTGCAACCTCCCTCGGCATTCCGGGCGCTGGCCGTGGCCCGAACCCTTGACAGGCTTCTGAACACATGCTACACTTACCGCGACAAGGCGAAACCAACCAAAGGATGTGATGTTGCCGATTCTCCCCAGGCTGCATGTCAGCGCAGGGAGAATTCGGAAAGAGCGGGAAATCCAAGTGCATACACAAAAAGCTGTGTTTGTTAACAGCTTGGTTTGTGTTGCCTCTGCGATTTTCGCTCTGCATCGAACTGCCTTTTTCGACCGCAGAGGATCTCTGCGGTTTTTTTGTTTCTTGCCATCGGTTATCCGCATCAAATGTTGTTTCGCCCTGTCACACAACGCAAAAAACAACTGCTTACAGGAGGAATCCGCTATGTATACTATGAAGAAAAACCCCTTACAGGACGAACAGGTTATGGATCAAAAGAGTGATAGAAAAGTTGAAAGGATCAGCGATACTGCTCTGAAAAGAAGCATCGCAAGAAGAATTCTTGAAAACCTTCACGATTGGTTTGAGATGGATGAGAGCAGAGAGCAATACATCCGTGAGTGTTCCGACTGGATGTTCTTTGCCGCCACAGAAAAAGGCGATTACGTTGGCTTCCTCTGCCTGAAGGAAACAGGCCGACAGACTGTGGAGCTTGCAGTTATGGGCGTTCTGAGGGAGCACCACAGAAATGGTCTGGGGAGAGCCTTGTTTCACGAAGCCCAAAAGGCTGCCGCAAAAGAAGGCTATTCTTTCATGCAGGTCAAGACGGTAAAGATGGGCGTCTACGAAGACTATGACGTCACCAACCGCTTCTATCTGTCCCTGGGGTTTGCGGAGTTTGAAGTGATTGAGGAACTCTGGGGCAAGGAAAATCCTTGTCAGATATATGTCATGTGGCTCAAGTAAAGCCGATGCTTTTCAGGGGGAAATATGAAGAAGTGGTATGATGAAGAATATGAATTCCGTGTTGAAGTGACCGGATTTCTGCACGGAGATCACACGGAGAGATATTGCCGGAATGGCGAAGAGATCGGCGATTGCTATATTGGCACTTACGGCTGCCCTGTCAATCAGGATGGGTACGGAATCTGCTCAAAAACAATGATGCTGCTCTATCCCTTGATGGAAGCCGTCAGAAGCAGAGGGGATCTTGAAAACCTCGGCGGTGATGGGAAATACTCCAAAACGGTTGTATGCCCGGATGGATGTGTGATTTTCAAACTGACCGCAGCACCGCTGGGCAACGAAAATTTCCACAAAGGCCGGTTTTATGATTATCCGGATCAGACATAAAGCCGTTAAGCTCGTCTTTTGGGTCGAAGTGATGGGAACCGCAACCTCCCTCGGCGTTCCGGCCTTACAGGCCACGGCTTCAAATCCTCGCCACATTTCTGACCAAGAAAAAACCCTCCCACATGGGGAGGGCTTTTTCTTGGTCGAAGTGGCGGGATTTGAACCCGCGGCCTTTTGGTCCCGAACGCTGGAATCAATCGCTCAAAAACATAGTATTTGTCCGGATTTCTGATGTGATTTGGTGGTGTATAGACCTTGAAAAAGGTGGTATCATGCCCATCTAATTGTATTGCAATTCGCAATACATTCGCATATAATAGAACCAAGAAAGGAGTGAACCCCATGGCAAAGAGTTCCAATGTTATGGCTCGCGTCGAGCCGGAGATCAAGGAGCAGGCAGAAGGGATCCTGGCACAGCTTGGTCTGCCTGTATCCGTCGTGATCAATTCCCTTTACCGTCAGATCATCATGCGAAAGGGGCTGCCCTTTTCCATGACTGTACCTGCGGGCATTCCCACCCGCGACACCATGAGCGATGTTGACTTCAATGCCATGATGAGCCGTGGTCTCACGCAGGCCAAGCAGGGAGAGTCTATCCCGTTGGAGGCTGCCATGGCGGATTTGCTTCGCGGAGAGTAAGCATGGAGTACGAAGTTAGAGTCACTACACAGGCGCGGGAGCAGCTGCGGGAGATCAGAGACTATATCGCCAATGAGCTGTTCGCGCCTGATGCCGCACAGAACACACTACGGCTGCTGGCTTCCGCAATGGCATCTCTCGCCCATATGCCCGGGCGCGTCCGTTTGGTAGAGGAAGAACCCTGGCATAGCGAAGGTGTACGGATGAAAGCCATTAAGAATTACCTGATGTACTTCTGGATCGATGAGGAGAAAAAGCTGGTGCAGGTCTTTGCGGTCATCTACGCCCGGAGAGATCAGGTCAGTGCGCTTAACAGTATGGAGATGTAAAGGAACCGCCTTGCCGGGCTTCGGCAAGGCGGTTTTTTGTTTCAGTATCAGCTGATATCGAAAAACAATACTGTCAAGTGGAGTTCTTTCGTTATTTCTTTCATTAATGATACTTTTCTTATGATATTTAGTGAAACAACGAAAGAAACATCAGAAATAACAAAAGAAAATTGAGAATAACGAAAGAGAAGTTAACAAAGCCTTATAGCAACACAAATACGCCATGAAGAACAAAAGCAACTACTGGATGAGATGAGCAAATTAGGATTACATTTGATAGAGGGCATCTATATTCTTGTAACAATATTCTGAATTCGTTGATATGGCATATACCCCATGATATAATTCAATCGCATAGCACCGGTAAATAACTGTAATGTGAGGAAAAATTATGCGGAAAGTCTATAACGATATGAATGACTCGCACCATTTGAACAAGCATTCTTTTTTATCGGAACTCTGACGTGAAAGGAAGTATCATGATGAAACGGAATCTCCTTGTTTGCCTGATGATCACTATCGTATGTTTTGCCTTTCCCGCCTTTGCTGATTCCTATCGTTTTCCCGTAGATCCGGCCCCGGTTTCGGAGGATGAACTGAACATGGAGGCGGCATTGACCCTTGCACAGAATGAGATGATGCAGCGGGAGGAAATGCCGGAAATCCATTTAGAGAACTACAATATCAAAGCTAATTGTGTCTGGCTGGATAACGGTGAGAAGGCTTGGGTAGTTATGCTGGACGAGCTGGGTTATGGAACCGATGCGCTGGTAACCCTCTCTGCGGTTGGAGGTCATGTGATTCACTATCACGCCACCAACACCGAAATCACCATGTACCTCGTTGAGCAGTGGACAGCTGAGAAGGGAAAGATGAAGACATGGTCTGTAAAGGACACAGCTTTGTTCAACTGGCTGTTCGGAAATGATGAGCAGTATGTTGTTCCTGATGAAAGCTACATCGCACAGGAAGATGCGGAGGAAATTGCAATGGCTGCGGTCAGTCAGCTGGTTGCTTCTCCCACTGCTTCCTCCACCTTTCTGTACATGACGTATCCCGACAAGCAATATGAATGTTATGTCTGGAGTGTAACGATCTGGGAAAACGGACAAGAGGTTTATCTGGTGCACGTCAACGCAGAGACCGGAGCAGTAGTCGAGACATATCAGCTGTACGGAAATGGTTGATTGGACAGGCCCATGTTACTGAAAGCGTTTTGATCAGGAGGGATTGTAATGAAAAAAACCGCGATTGGTTTGTTGATCATTTCGATATGTCTGTGTATGCCATGGCTATCGATAGCCATGGCAGATGTTCAGTACACAGCCGAACCCTCTGCAACAGATCTATCAAAACAAGATGCAATTGACATAGCCAGAGATACACTCTGTGCAAGTTATGTAGATGTGCAACAAGAGATCGATCATTCAACTGTGGAAGCTGAGTTCGGCAATTTCCTCGTTGACGAGGAAGAACTGGTTTGGCGTATCATTTTCACAAATCCGGCTGAATACTATGGAAGCTATTGTGTTTTGATAACCGGTGGCGGCGAAGTGCGTATGCATGGTGCACCCGCCACAGCTCCTTACTACGCTGGAGAAGA
>JAGBDE010000007.1 GCA_017937655.1 Clostridia bacterium
GGGGCAGCGGCCTTGCCACCGCCTGCACGGCGGCCCGCCGCGGTGGAGCGCACCTCCGGCGCAGCGGAAACGCTCTCGCCGCCCAGAAGTTTCTGAATATTCCTGGCGATCTGATTCAGGCCGTAGCTTTGCAGCATCTCGATGCCCGCGTCCATGTTCCGCCAGGTGCAAGCCGCAAAATCCGGCTGGATGGGCGCGTTGCGGCGGATGGTGCCCAGGTCGCGGCTGAGCAAAGCCACTTCCTTGCCCGCCCGGATCTTTTCGCCCAGCTTGCCCTTGATTTCGTCGGCGCAGGCCAGAACATTGTCCAGGGTGCCGTACTGGGAGATCAGCTTCAGGGCGGTTTTTTCGCCCACGCCCGCAATGCCGGGGATGTTATCGCTGCTGTCGCCCATGAGGCCCTTCATATCCGGCACCTGGGCCGGGGTGAAGCCGTAGACCTCCTGCACCTTGTCCGCATCCAGAAGCAGGCTTTCGGAAATGCCGGTCTTGGTCAGGATGACCCGGGTTTCGCCCCCCACCAGCTGTAGGCTGTCCCGGTCGCCGGTGAGCACATAGGCCTGGTAGCCCTGCTCGTTGGCAAGGCGGCTGGCGGTGCCCAAAAGGTCGTCCGCCTCATAACCCTCCAGCTCAAAGGTCTTGATATTCATGGCCTGAAGCAGCTGCCTCAAAAGGGGCAGCTGGGGCCGGAGCTCCTCCGGCATGGGCTTGCGGGTGCCCTTGTATTCCTCGTACAGGCTGTGACGGAAGGTGGGCGCATGCACGTCCAGCATGACGCACAGGCCGTCGGGCTGATAGTCGCTCAGGGCTTTGATGAGCATGCTGAAAAAGCCGTGCACCGCGTTGGTGTAGGTGCCGTCCGGCCCGGTGAGCAGCGGAAGGGCGTGAAAACCCCGGAAAATCAAGCTGTAGCCGTCTACCATCATCACAGAGGGAATGCTGTTCATGTTTCCTCCTCAGGGCAAATTGGCAATAGCCCGCCCATTATCATTTGATTATACCACATTTTGCCACATCCTAAAAGCCAGGGACGGCAAAAATGCAATCCGCCAAAAAGCCTGTCAAACCGCGCCGTTGACAGGCTTTCGCGAATCAGCTATAATGCATAGGCACAAACATTTGTTCGATATTTTTGAGGAGGAATGACCATGGAGCAGCACTCTTTTTTGGAACCCACGCTGGCCCAGCCCTTGGCCGCCCGGCTGCGTCCCGCATCCCTGGACGAGTTTGTGGGCCAGAAGCATCTGCTGGCCCCGGGCAAGGTGCTGCGCCGCCTGATCGAAAACGATCACCTGTCCTCTATGATCTTCTGGGGGCCTCCCGGTGTGGGCAAAACCACGCTGGCACGCATCATCGCCGGCAAGACCCGGGCCCGGTTCATTGACTTTTCCGCCGTTACCAGCGGCATCAAGGAAATCCGCGAAGTGATGAGCAAGGCCGAGCAAAACGTAATCTACGGCGAGAAAACCGTGGTGTTTGTGGACGAGATCCATCGCTTCAACAAGGCCCAGCAGGACTCGTTCCTGCCCTACGTGGAAAAGGGCAGCATCATCCTCATCGGCGCCACCACGGAGAATCCCTCCTTCGAGGTCAACGGCGCGCTTCTCAGCCGCTGCAAGGTGTTTGTCCTCCACGCGCTGACGGAGCAGGACATCACCCAGCTGCTCCGCCGGGCCCTGACCGATCCCCGGGGGTTCGGGGAAGAAAAGGTCATCATTTCCGACGAGCTGCTTTCCATGCTGGCGGTCTTTTCCAACGGCGACGCCCGCACCGCCCTGTCCACCCTGGAGATGGTGGTGCTCAACGGCGATTTTGACGGCGAGGCCATCACCGTCACCCGGGAGACCCTGGAGCAGTGCATTTCCAAGAAATCCCTGCTGTATGACAAGCAGGGCGAGGAGCACTACAACCTGATCTCCGCCCTGCACAAATCCATGCGCAACTCCGACCCGGACGCGGCGGTCTACTGGCTGGCCCGCATGCTGGAGGCCGGCGAGGATCCCCTCTACGTGGCCCGCCGGGTGACGCGCTTTGCCAGCGAGGACATAGGCATGGCCGATCCCCGGGCCCTGGAGCTGGCGGTGGCGGCCTACCAGGCCTGTCATTTCATCGGCATGCCGGAATGCTCCGTCCACCTGACCCAGGCGGTGGTGTACATGTCCCTGGCGCCCAAGTCCAACGCCATTTACACCGCCTATCTGGACGCCCGCAAGGACGCCCTCACCCAGCTCAGCGAACCGGTGCCCCTGGTGATCCGCAACGCGCCCACCTCGCTGATGGCGGAGCTGAACTACGGCAAGGGCTACCAGTACGCCCACGATACCAAGGACAAGATCACCAACATGCAATGCCTGCCGGACTCCCTGCTGGGCCGGGAATACTACCAGCCCACGGAGCAGGGCCTGGAGGGCCGGTACAAGGAGCGGCTGGACGGTATCAAGGAATGGAAGCGGCAGCATAAGGAGAAATAACATGAAACATCCGGATCAATGGCGGGAAACGGTCGACCCTTTTTCTCTCCCCTACCGCAACTTTTCCCTGACACAAGTCATTGGCTATCCCCATGCCGGGAACGACGTTTTTCAAGCCCGCGGCGAATACCAGGGCCGCACGGTGGACGTGTTCATCAAGGCGGCGCGACAAACCGGCGCGGATATCGAGAACGAAATCCGCACCATTTCTGCGTTGGAGCTTGATCTTGCCCCGCAGATCATTGATCACGACGAAAAGAAACAGCTCTTTTCCGTATCCCTGGCCAAACCCGGCGAGCGTCTGTCCACAATCCTGGCCCAAAACAAAGACGAGTACTCCCTGGACTATATGTACGAATACGGCCAGACCCTGGCCCGGCTTCATTCCACCCAGGGAGATTTTCCTCCCGTCAAGGATCGCCGTTTTTTCCACGTTCCGGACAAATCTTTTTTCCAAGAGGCAGACTTAACGTATGTATATGATTATCTGCTGACCAATCAGCCGATGCCCGGCGTTCCCTGCTTCTGCCACGGCGATTTCCATTACGCCAATATTCTCTGGGAAAACAGGCATCTCTCCGCCATCCTGGACTTTGAGCTTTCCGGAATGGGCTGCCGGGAGTTTGATATCGCCTGGGCGCTGATTCTCCGTCCCGGTCAGCAATTCCTGACCACGACGCAGGAACTGGAACGTTTCCTGGAGGGTTATGGTTCCCTGGCGGCCTTCCGCCGCAGCGCGGTGGAATACTACATGGTGCAGATCTACTCCCACTTCTACCGTTTTACCGGCGATGAACCCGCCTATCAGGATCATCTTCGCAAATTCTTTGAAAAGGTGTGCAGATAACCTTTTTCGCATAACAAAACCCCCGCATGACGCTCCGTCATACGGGGGTTTTTCCTGGATTGTCAGCCCTTCACAGCGCCGGCCATCACGCCGGAAACAATGTACTTCTGGCAGGTCAGATAGAAAACAACAATGGGGGCGATGGACATCATGATCAGCGCCATCACCGCGCCCAGATCCACGTGGCCGTAGCTGCCCTGCAGATACTGGATGTGGATGGGAATGGTGCGGTACATGGTGCGGTCCAGCACCAGATAGGGCAGCAAGTAGTCGTTCCAGACCCACATGATCTCCAAAACGCCCACGGAAATGAAGATGGGCTTGAGCATGGGAAACACTACGCTGAAGAAGGTGCGCAGGGGGCCGCAGCCGTCGATGGCGGCAGCTTCTTCAATGGCAAGGGGCATGCCCTTGACAAAGCCCACAAACATGAACACCGCCAGGCCCGCGCCAAATCCCAGGTAGATCACCGGGATGGTCCAGGGCGTGTTGAGGCTGGTCACGTTGGCGGTCTTGGCCAGGGTGAACATGACCATCTGGAAGGGGACGATCATGGAAAACACGCACAGATAGTACACCACCTTAGAGAACAGGTCGTCCACGCGGGAGATGTACCATGCCGCCATGGATGTACAAATCAGGATCAGTCCGGCGGACAGGATGGTGATCACAAAGCTGTAGCATACGGATTTGAGGAAGGGATAATCGCCCACGGTCATGCCGTTGACGTAGTTTTCCCAGCCCATAAAGGTTTCCTCGTTGGGCAGCGCAAAGGTGTCCGTATTGATGGAGCCGTTCTCCTTGAAGGAGTTATACGCCACCACGGCGATGGGCATCATGTACACAATGCAGATCACCACAAACAGAAGGCTGAGAAGGGTTTTGCCCAGATGACGGCGCTTCATCACTGCTGCACCTCCTTGCTGTGGGTAGCCCGGAGCTGGATGAGGGCGATGGTCGCCACCAGGATGAAGAACAGCACGGCCTTCGCCTGGCCAACGCCGCGGGACTTGGAGTTGAGGTAGAAGGTATTATAAATATTCAGCGCAAGCATCTCCGTTTTGCGGATGACGGTGCCGTTTGCCATAAAGTCGAAAGGCTGACCGCCGGTGAGCACCAGGTTCTGGTCGAAGAGCTTGAAGCCGTTGGTAAGCGACAGGAAGGTGCAAATGGTGATGGAAGGCATCACCGTGGGGATGGTAATGTGCCACAGGGTATGCCAGCCGTTGGCACCGTCGATCTGCGCGGCCTCCAGCATATCCTCGGACACGGACTGCAGTCCGGCAATGTAAATGATCATCATGTAGCCGATCTGCTGCCAGCAAAGCATGATCATCAGGCCCCAGAAACCAAAGCGGGAATCCAGCACAATAGACGTGCCGTAGTGAGACAGGAAGCCGTCAAAAATGGTGGACCAGATATAGCCCAGCACAATGCCGCCAATCAGGTTGGGCATGAAGAACACGCCGCGGAATAGATTGGAGCCCTTGATGCCCCGGGTCAGGGCATAGGCCACGGCAAAAGCCAGCAGGTTGATAATCACCAGGGAGACCACCGCCACCAGGGCCGTGTACCAGAAGGCGTGCAAAAAGCCGGGATCCTGCAGGGCCTTCACATAGTTGTCCAGGCCGATCCACTTGGCATTGCTGGTGATGGTAAACTTGCAGAAAGAAAGATAAATGCCATGAATAAACGGCCACAGAAAGCCGATGCAGAAGGCTGCAAACGTGGGCAGCAGGAACAGGGGGAACATGCGCTGAATGGGGCGGCGAATGAGGGTGGAGTTCACCGCCGCAGAGCTTCTTTGCTTTTTCATAATCAGCCGCTCCTTTTGGGGGGGATTCAAGAATAACGAAACCGGGGAGCGGGGTCAGACCCGCTCCCCAGAAGGGTATTTTCAGTATGGATTACTGAGCAGCATACTGGACAGCCCAGCCCTGCACAAAAGCGGTAACCACGTCGTCCCAGGAGCCGGTGCCGGCGGAATACTGGGTCAGAGCGGCCACAACGCCAGCACGCCAGGTGTCAACGTTGGGAGTGTAGTTGAAAGCCCAGGACACAACGTACTTGCCATCGGCGATGTAGCGGTTGGCATCGTTGAAGAACACGTTGGCAGAAGCCTTGGCAGCCTTGAAGGGGATGGGGCCAAACTGCTCGGCCATCATGGTGGTGCCTTCGTCGGAGGTGACAACCCACTTCAGGAAGTCCAGGGTGGCCTTCTGGTCAGCTTCGGAAGCCTGGCTGTTCACGGCCCAGCAGTTCTCGGTGCCACAGGGCAGAGCAGCGTTTTCTTCGCCTTCCACGCCGATGTAGATGGGCAGCATGACCAGATCTTCGGGGTTCATGCCGTACTTGCCGGTCAGGTTAGCATATTCCCAGGTACCGTTCTGATAGAAAGCAGCCTTGCCTTCGCCGAACTCAGCCAGAGACTGGTCGCCGGTGGCGGAAGCCAGCTGAGAGGGCTCGGTGGAGGAGTTGTTGATGTACAGATCCCAGATCTTCTGGAAGCCGTCCAGGTAAGCGCCGGTGATGGTGGCGGGCTGAGCAGTCACGCCGTTGTCACGGAACTCGTAGTACAGGGGCATATTGGCCAGGTGGCCGGAGAAACGCCAGGAGGAGGAACCGTCCAGACCGGCGGAAGAGAAGGCGTCAAAGCCCAGCTCGTCCTTACGGGCATGGATGTCTTCCGCGACGGCCTTCAGGCTGTCAAAGTTGGTGATTTCTTCCACGGAGTGGCCAGCCTTCTCCAGCAGAGCCTTATTGGTGATGATGCCGAAAGCTTCGTAGCAGTAGCCCACAGCAAACAATTCGCCATTGGCGCCGTAGAGGTTGAAGTCGCTGGTGGTCAGCTCGTTGGCAAACTCAGTGCCGTTGAGGTCCAGCAGGAAGTCGGCCCAGGTCTCGATGCCGGCCTGGTTGCCGCACTGGAACAGGGTGGGGGCGTTGTCGCCCTTGTCCATTTCAGCGGTCAGGGTCTCGGAATAGGTGCCGGAAGCAGCGGTAACAACCTTGACTTCCACGCCGGTCAGGTCGGTGTAGGTCTTGGCCAGAGCCTGCCAGGCTTCATCGGCTTCGGGCTTGAAGTTGAGGTAGTAAACCTTGCCGCCTTCAGCGGAGGCGAAGGTGACCATGGACAGCAGCATAGCCACGGCCAGAACCAGAGCGAACAGTTTCTTCATTGAAAAAGCACCTCTTTTTCTCATATTTGCGGTCGCACCGCATTTGTAATTCATCCGGCAGGGATGCGCAAACGTTTGTGCAAGTCTGTACAGACCGCCTTGTTTGCCCCCTGTCTTTGTCCACATTATACTAACTGTGCAAACGTTTGTCA
>JAGBDE010000008.1 GCA_017937655.1 Clostridia bacterium
CGGATTTGCCGTTGTTCTTTACGAGGAAGTATATGATTCTTCTACTCCCTCTGCATCTGAAGGGTATCTGCTCCGGTTTGACAAAGAGGGTTCGCTGCTCTGGAAAACATCGTTGCAGCAGAGTGGCATTCCAGAAATCACAATGATGGACTGCATTGAATACGAAAACTATCTTGTTGCCGCGGAAGACCTTTCCTTTGGGACGGAACAAGTTTGGAAGTACGATTGGTTTGATCTCAATACCGGGACACTGATCAAACGCACCGAACAACCTATGCCTGACGGAATCACCAATTACAGCAGCGATTTTGTTATTCTGGACAGCGGCTTGTGGATTCAGCGGAATCTTCGCCAAAACAAAAAGGATGATCGTTTGGCAGAGTTGAACAGCAGGGATGAAGTCTTGATAAGAGTGCCCGAGCGCTAAGGATCATCCTTACAATAAGAATTTGTTTTGGCAACACCCCAGGGGCTTCGCCCCTGTAAAGCAGGAAGAATCCAAAGAAACCGGCGGTTTCGTGGCACACAACTTTGCATGCAAAGTGTAGTGTGTTATACCTTTTGTGGGCGCTGACGCTGGAAAGGTGCTGTCCCCGGGGCGGGACAGGGCCTTGCCTGCGGCATGAGGGCAGGCGGGTTTTGTGGACAAATGCCACGAAAACACAGGGCTTTTCAAAAGCCGCCTGACCGGGAAGAGTTGGGGCAGGAATGCCTGCAGCCATGCGGAAGGCTTCCTGCCTCAACGCCCCACAAAAGGGATACTCACCCCGCCGCAGCGGATCACTCCCACGGGTCGAGGGCGAGCAGGGTTTCCTTCGGCAGTTTGTCGTTATCACAGCCCAGAAGATACGCAATGGCTTTCCCGGCAAACACATTGGTGTGGATGGTATCCCCGTCAGCAAGCCGGATGATCCGTGCGGTTCCGTTTTCAAAATCAAATACAATTTCGCCCCATTCGCCGTCGCAGTCCGCCTGATACAGGTAGGTAGCGGCGGCGATTTTCTTTTTGCGTTTGGTCTTGTTGGTCTGCTTCAGGCGAATGGCATGCAGCGCTCCGTCAGCCACCAGATGTTCTGTCAGATGATCCACTGCTTTCCGGTAAGCACGTTCCGCTCCGCTGGCGCTGCTGCCCTCAAACAGGATGGCAAGCTCCTCGAAGGTGGGCCGCTTCTCCCACGATCCCACCCGTCCACAGTTCATACAGATGGACAGCCGCTTTTCCAGCAAAGTCTGTTCCCGGTAGTTCAGTTTGTCAAAAGCTCGCTCCACCTGACTGGCCCGCATGCCGTTCCAGAGCCTCTCCGTGTAGTCCCAATGATCGTCTTGGGTCACATCCATCTGGGTGCGTTCGCTGTCTTCATCACGAACTGTTTTGAAAAACGAATGACGGTTCCGAAGTCCACGGACAGTATCCAGATACTCCTGAGCAAGCGCAGGATCGCAGTTGTACTTTTCCGAAAACGCTGCAACCGGATCCGATTCGTTGTGCCACATCCACGCCATGGTGCGCAGCATTTTGTAACTGCTCAGCGAAGATACCGACCAGGATTCTTCCCCCATGAGAAACTTCTGGATCTCATCTTTCACAAATGGGTAGATGTAGGTGGTGAACTCTGCGCCTTTTTCAGGATCGTAATCCGTCGGCTTTTCCAAAAGCATCGTCTGACAGGACAGCTTGATATCCAAAAATCTTTCACCGCTGAGCGAGTCAAAACTGTCAGATTGCAGCGCAGAACGGATGCGCTTGTTGAGAAAAACTTCATAGTGATGCAGGAAGAACGAGAAGTATTTCAGCTCTTTTTTCAGAATGGCGAGCAGAACATATGCGTTCAGATTCTCCATCTCCGGTGGTGCGGGTTGCAGCTGGAAGATGCGTTCTGCCTCCACCAAAGTGATCCGCTCTTCGCCCAAAAGCGGTTTGTATTTGGGAGCATAACCGGTCATGTCCCACGAATAATCTGTCAGCATTGCGCACCTCCTTCCGTGTCCATTTTGAAAAACTCAACCGCACTCAGCCGTGACTTCTGCCAGAATGGCTTCCTGCTCCATCTCTCTTTCGTAATCCGTTTGTGCGTATTCCGGGTCACTGATTGCACGGAGCATCCTGTCCTTGGCAATCTTCTTCATGCGGTTTGCAGTAGCCTGATCCAGCGTCCCCCGCTTTACAGATTTGTTGATGCTGTTGAGCCTGCGCTCGTAAATCTGCTTCAAAGGGTGATCCGCTGCCAGCTCCCGTTGCTCTCGTCCTTTCAGGTTTCCGATCTGCCGACAAGTGCGTCCCATGGGATCATCCGGAGCAAAACCACCGCAGTATTTGGTGTGGTATGCGTTGTCAGTCAGGAACCATTTGCCGCAGATACGGCACTTCTTCGGCGCATGACCCTGGCACAAACCTTCAAAGAAATCTGACCGGAACATACCCACAAAGGATGCATAGTGCGCCCGTTTCACCAGCCTTGGGGTGCTCATTCCCTCATGCTGCACGCTGACATACTGCAAGGTGACATTGGCATAGGAGGTCCATTTGTTTTCTTCCTGCAGGGACATTTCGGGCGGGAAGATCTCTGCAAACAGCATTGCCATGCCGTCGGGTGAACGGTCTGTATGATCTTCATCCAGCCTTGAAACAAATGCCGCCATGGATGTTTTGAAAATCTGCAACGTCCTGCCCAGCTGTTCCAGTTCGTGCATATAGGCCACCAGAGCCTGACCGGTGCAGTAGTTATTTAGCAGTTCATCTTTGGACGCAGTACGCACCAAAGCCTCAATGTATGCTTTGAATTCCTTGATCCCTGTGCGGCTGAAAACCCGTTCCATCTCTTCCAGATAGAAGTCCATGTCCAGCAGGTCGAAGGGCGGCAGGGTGCGCAAAGCCTCCAGCACCCGGACAGCGGTATTCTTGCTGGATGTGAGCATGGCGTTATCGATCTTCGTCCCAAGCGCAAGCATATTCCCGAAGGATTCCAACTTCCGGGAGATGGTGATCAGGTTCTCGACGGCATCATCGGAGATATTCAGTGCAGCGCAAGCCAGACTGCCCGTGGGCATGATCCGTTTCTGATATGTGATGGTGTCCTTCCAGAAATCCAGGGTGAGTATTCCTCTCTTCATGAGCATTCCTTCCCCCATAAACAGTCCTCCTTTCGTGAGTACGGTATTACTGTAACAGGTAAAGTTGCAAGATCCTTGCAATTCTCAAAATTCGACAATATACGAACTTATGTTCTTATATCAAAGCCATTATAGCAAGCTGGGTAGCAATCGTCAACGACAATAACTTCTTGCAGTTACAATGCGCAAACTTTCATCTTTGTCAACAAACATTCTAAGTATACTTATCATCTTTTCTGTCAAAAATGCAGATTTGACCCTCTTTATTTACAATCCCACCCGCTTGTCCCGTTTTTCAGTTTAACCCTGTCCCCCTGTTAGCCTGTTTTTGAAAAAATCTGACATAAGTATAGTAGACGACGATAAGCGCCTGCCGAAAACGGTGGGCGCTTTCTTCGTTCAGAAAAAAACAGGAGGTGGAAAATGAACATTTTCCAAAGGGTCAAAGGGGCAGTCAGCGTACCTGAGGCTGCCCGGCACTACGGTATGCAGGTACACAGAAGCAACATGGCCTGTTGCCCGTTCCACAACGACAGAACTCCGAGCCTGAAGCTGAACGAAAGCTACTACTACTGCTTCGGCTGTCAAGCGTCGGGGGATGTGGTCAATCTGACAGCAGAATTGCTGGGCGTAAGGAATTACGATGCAGCAAAGGCGTTGGTAACAGATTTCGGCATCACAGGAGATGGCAGCCAGCCAAGGATCAGCATCCAGCGAAGCAACCCAAGACGGGGTCTCTACAGCGACAAGGAGATACGGTGCTACCGGGCAATGGCAGGTTATCTCCGGTTGCTGCGGGTCTGGCAGGCACACTACGCTCCAAAATCACCGGAGGATGAAGTTGACGAACGCTTCGCAGAAGCCTGCCAAAACATCTGCTATGCGGAAGCCATGATCGAAGGTCTCGCCATCGGCAAGCCGGAAGAGCGGGAAGCGCTGGCGGACATGCTGCTGGCAGAAGGCACCATCGAACGTCTGGAAGGGCGCATTGTGCTGGGAAAGGAGGACTTGCAGTATGAGCAACCCGACACAGAATTCATCCATTGAATACCCCGCATGGTTCGACGGCAAGCGGATCAACGAAGGCATCTTTTGCACAGAGTTCCTTCGGGATTATCCCATGCTGTCCGTCAACGGTACCTTCTTTACCGTCAATGGCAGGGTGCGGGATGAGAACCGTCTGAAGAAGGTCATCTACGACCGGATCAAGCAGTACATCACCAGCGGTGTTGCCAAAAAGGTGACCAATCTGCTGGATGTGATGCGGATGGAGTGCTGCACGGCAAAGCTTCCCCTGTATCAGGACAGGATTCACGTGGCCAACGGAACTTATTATCTGGATGGTACCTTCACCACGGACAAAGACTTCTGCCGGAACCGGCTTCCGGTTGCCTACAACCCGGATGCACCGCAGCCCGAAAAGTGGCTGCTTTTTTTGTCCCAGCTTTTGGTGCCGGAGGATATCCCGACTCTGCAGGAATTCATGAGCTATTGCTTCCTGCCCTCCACCAAGGGGCAGAAGATGCTTCTGCTCACCGGCAGGGGCGGCGAGGGCAAGAGCCGCATCGGTGTGGTGCTGATGAAACTGCTGGGACACAACATGAACACCGGCAGCATTGCCAAAGTGGAGACAAGCCCTTTCGCCCGGGCCGATCTGGAACATGAGTTGCTGATGCTGGATGATGATCTGAAGCTGGAAGCCCTGCCCCAGACCAATAACATCAAGGCCATCATCACGGCGGAACTGCCCATGGATCTGGAAAAGAAGGGGCAGCAGAGCTATCAGGGAGATCTGTATGTGCGGTTCATCGGTCTGGGCAATGGCACATTGCAATCCTTGTATGACCGCAGTCTGGGCTTCTTCCGCAGGCAGATCATCCTCTCAGCCAGAGAGCGGGATCCCGACCGGGAGGACGATCCCTTCATTGCAGAAAAGATGTGCGCCGAAGCGGAAGGCATCTTCCTGTGGTGTCTGGAGGGGCTGCACCGACTCATTGCCAACAACTACCGCTTCACCATCAGCCCACGGGCGCAACAGAACATGGAGGATGCCATTTCGGACGGGAACAACATCATCGACTTTCTGGAATCGGAAGGGTACATCCAATTCTGTCCGGACGGCAGGATCAGTTCCCACGATCTGTACCAAGTGTACCAATGCTGGTGTACCGACAATGAACTTTCCGGCCTGCCGTCCAGAAGTTTCTGTTCCTGGCTGAAACAGAACGAAGCCCGTTATCGCATACAGTACACCAACAAAGTCGCTATCGGCGGGGGCAGATTCGTCAGAGGTTTCAACGGTATTCAGCTGCTTCAAAGGCGCAATTCGTAAAAACGCCACCGACTCCAAAACGTGTGTACCAAGCGTACCATCCGTACCCAGGTACACTTGGTACGCTTGGTACATGTACTTTCAAGTCACTATCACTTTTTATTTTCAGGAGGTAAATATGAAAAATCAACAGTACGCTATTATGCGTTTTGCCAAATACAAAGGCCCGGAAATCAGCCGGATCGAAAGCCACGACGAACGCACCAAAGAGAAATACGCCAGCAACCCGGACATTGATCCCAGCCGTTCTCACCTGAACTTCCACCTGATCACCCCCAAACGACGATACCGGGCAGAAGCGGAACAACAGATCAAGGAAGCAGGTTGCCGCACCCGTACCGACAGCATCCGTATGGTGGAAACCATCTTCACCGCCTCCCATGAGTTCTTCAAAGACAAAAACATCGAGGAAATCCGGGCTTTCTTTCAGGAAGCGCTGGACTTCCTCAGCAAACATCAGGCGCAGGAGACCATGATCTCCGCAGTGGTGCATATGGACGAGCGAACGCCCCATATGCACCTTTGTTTTGTCCCGCTGACACCGGATAAGCGGCTCAGCGCCAAGGACATCATCGGCAACCGGAAGCAGCTGTGCCACTGGCAGGACCTGTTCTGGGAGCATATGTCCAGCAAATACCCGGAACTGGAGCGGGGCGAAAGCGCCAGCGAAACCGGTCGCAGACACATCCCCACCAGCGTATACAAGCAGATGTCCCGCCTGACCAAGAAGCGCAAGCGGCTGGAAATGCTGCTCAGCGACACCAATGTGCTCAATCTCAAGAGCCGGAAGCAGGAGATCAGTCAGGCGCTGGACAGCTATCTTCCCGATGTGTGGCAGATGGCTGCCACCATGAAGAAATACGACGATGCTTTCCGCGAAGCCGAGGCTCTGGAAGCAGAGAACGAAGCGCTGCTGAAGGAGCTGGAAGCCGCCAAGAAGGGCAGCGTGATGGAGAAGCTGCAGCAGGCAAAGATGCGCAAGGATTACCAGGAGGCGGTTGCGCTGCTGGAGAGGATTCCGGCGGAGATCCTGAATCAATTGAGGGAGGAGGACCGTGGGGTCAGCAAGACCATCACGGGTAGCTTGAATAAATGAATACCCCTATGATACAATTATCGCAGGACGAACTCCAGCGGATGCTGTGTGTGGCTGCCAAAGAAGGTGCACAGACAGCGCTGGGGGCTTCCGATGCGTTCGTGAACCTTGACAATTGCACCAACAGTCAATCAGAAAGCTCGGACATATCGAAGGAGGAAAACAACGATATGTCCCGTACAAGAATCAGGCATAATCTGGTCATCGGTCATGAACCCGATGGCAAGCCTATCACCCGCTGGATCAACGGTTACACCATGCAGGAGATTATTGAAAACGGCGCTGCGTTGCTGCGTCCCGCAGGGGGACAGGAAGCCCCTGAAACACGAAATGCTCCGGCATTCCGGCAGTATGCCACAAGCTGGCTGTCGCTGTACAAGACCCACACGGTGCGTCACACCACCTACTCGGAATACGCCAGCATCCTGCAAAAGCACCTGATCCCTGCCTTTGGCGACCTGCCGGTGACGGAGATCACCACGGACAAGATTCAGCAGCTGCTCAATGATAAGCGCGAGTACGCCAGCAAGACACTGCACGAGATTCAGATGGTGCTGGGCATGGTGCTGGAAGGTGCGGTGGAAGACGGACTGATCCCCCGCAATCCTGCCAAATCCAAGCGGTTGCGCAACCCTTCCACCAAGAAAAAGGAGCGGTTGGCATTGACGGAGGAGCAGGTAGCCGACATTCTCAACCATCTACCGACTCTGAAGCAGAAACGTGACCAGCGCTACCTTGCCCTGTTGATCTACACCGGTATGCGCCGGGAAGAAGTGCTGGCGCTTCGCTGGGAGGATGTGGATCTGGAAAATGGGCTGCTGCATGTGCGCCGTGCCATCACCTTCAAAGGCAATCTGCCGGTCATTGGCGAAACCAAGACTCAGAAAGGCAAGCGTACCATTCCGTTGCATCCCGATTTGCTTCAATGGCTGACCCACGAAGAAAACAACGTGGAGTATGTGATGCAGGACAACGTGACTTCATCCACCATGAAGCGCACCTGGGAGCGCATCAAATCGGAGATCAATGTATACGGCGCAACGCCCCATTGCTTCCGGCACACCTTTACCACGGTCTGCCGCCGCAGCGGCATGGATGAAAAGACCATGCAGGTCATCGGCGGCTGGTCGGATATCGCCACCATGCGCAACGTGTACACCCATGTGCAACAGACCGATTTGAAGCGAGCCGGGCAGCTGATGGGCGGTATGTTTCAAGCCAGAAATTTGCCATGTGAATTGCCAACCTGATAAGCCAGCAAAGCATTGAAAACAAAAGCTTTGCTGGCCCTCAAAACACAACAGAATTGCCAACCGGTTTGCCAAAGGGGCGATTCTGAACCAAACGGATCAGGATCGCCCCGGGCAGCAGGTTCTCATTTGTACAAAACATAATAAAAAACGACCAGATCTCACACGAAATCGGTCGTTTTGCTGGTCGAGGTGACAGGATTTGAACCTGCGACCTTTTGGTCCCGAACCAAACGCGCTACCAAACTGCGCTACACCTCGGCGGAAAACACTGGAGCCAATGAGGGGACTCGAACCCCTGACCTGCTGATTACGAATCAGCTGCTCTACCGACTGAGCTACATTGGCACATCAGCATTTTTCATTATACCAAACGGATCTCCTTTTGTCTATACCCCATTTTCAAAAAAGCCTGTTTTTTCAGTAACCGCTCAGCATCCGGCGGACGGCGTCTACCAGCCGATCCACCTCATCCTCCGTGTTGTAGATGCCCACGCTGGCGCGGCAGGCGCCGGACTCCAGCGTGCCCTGCCACTGGTGGACGCTGGGCGCGCAATGCAGCCCCGCCCGCAGGGCAAAGCCTTCCCGGGCCAGCCGATCGCAAAGCTCCCCGGGGTCGCAGAGGGTGGGTACAAAGCTGACCACACCCACCATGGGCACGGCGTCGCTGCCAAGGAGACGCAACTGGCGGATGGATCGCAGGCCGTCCCGCAGCCGCCGGGCCAGCTGCCCCTCGTACTCCTCAATTTCCTGCCGATGGGAAAGCGCGAACCTGGCTCCTGCCAAAAGCCCGGCAATCCCCGGCAGATTGGGCGTTCCGCTCTCGTAGCGATCCGGCAGCGACGATGGCTGTAGCATGCTCTCGCTGAGGGAACCGGTGCCGCCCATGGTCAGCGGCCGGGGCGCCATCCCGGGGCCCAATACCAGCACGCCGGTGCCATGGGGCCCCAGCAGGCCCTTGTGGCCCGGCAGGGCGATCATGTCTGCCCCCAGCCTTTTCAGGGACACCGGCAGGATGCCCGCGGTCTGGGCCGCATCCACCAACAGGGGCACACCCCGCTTTTTCAGCACTGCCGATAATTTCTCCACAGGCTGCACAACGCCGGTCACGTTGCTGGCATGGCACAGCACGCACAAAGCCGTTCTGGGCGATACAGCTGCGCTCAAGATTTCCGGGCTGATGATGCCGTTACCGTCGGGCCGGAGCACCTTCACCGTGATGCTCCCCTCCGCCTCCAGGGACTTGAGCACCCGCATCACCGCGTTGTGCTCCGCGTGGGAACAGAGAACCTCGTCGCCCTTGTACAGGCTGCCGCGAATGGCCAGGTTCAGCGCCTCCGTGCAGCCGGATGTGAAAATCACATTGTCCGCCGAGGGCGCGTCCAAATGCGCTGCCAAAAGCTCCCGGCATCGCTCCATGATCCGTCCGCCGCACAGGGACAGCTTGTGGCCGGATCGGCCCGGATTTCCGCCCAGCTTCAGCAGCGTGCCCATCATCGCCCGGGCCACCATGGGCGGCTTGGGCCAGGAGGTTGCCGCGTTGTCCAGATAGATCATTTGCCATTCTCCTTCCGTCCTCACGCCTTCTTGCCGGCTCCGTATACTGTATGAGGAAGAAAGGAGGAACATGAACCATGCAGGAAACTTTTGGCATTGCGTCCTTCCGCTCCCGGCAGCAGGTCATGAAGTTCGAGGCCGCCCTGCGCCGGGCCGGCGTCCGGGTGCAGATCATCACTACGCCCCGGGACGTGTCCATCGGCTGCGGCCTCAGCGTGCGCTTTGAACTGGACGACCTTTCCCGGGTGCAGGCCATCTACCGGCAGCTGCAGCCCTCGAACCTCATTGGTTTCTACCGGGTAGAGCGGCGGGGCGGCGGACGGCCCTCCGTCGTCCCCCTGGGCTGAGATTTTTCCGGGCAGCCGCGGCGATGTGCATTGCCGCGGCTTGTCTTTTTTCTCATCCCGTGGTACGATTTCCGGGAAGGGAGCGTGGCTTCATGAACAAGATCCAGATGATCAAAAACCGGGAGACCAACTTTGTGTTCCACATGCTGTCCGTGGCCCGGTGCGGCTACGATAACGCCTACGGCCACAAGCACCGGCAGGCCTATCCTGCGCAAGTTCTGGCCATGCTGAAGCGGCACGAAAGGCTGATCACCGTGACCGGCGGCGAGCACTGCGGCGCGCTGCACGGGCTGCTGGTGGGTGAGCCCGCCAAGGGGAAGATGCGCGCCAAGGCGTTTTATCAGGAGATCGTCCGGCAGGCCGATGCAGGCGAGGCTCCGGAATACTATGTGGAAAACGGCCTGGTGGCTCCTGCCCGGGAGATTGCCGCGGCGATGGCGGACTGCTACGACCACTATGTGGAGCAGGTCTGGCCGGAGGATGAACAGGCCATCCAGGCCCACATCGACGCCACCATGCCCGTGTTTGAACAAAGCGGCTTCACCGACCGGGCCGAGGAAGCGGTGGGCTGCACCTTGCCGGTGGAACGGTTCTGCGCCACCATGGTGGCCTCGGTGGAGAAGGGCCCGGAAGGCATCGACATTTCCGAGGATCAGGACGTGTTCGGCATCGCGCGCGACCCGGAGACCGCGCTGTTCTTTATCGGCCACGAGTTCATCATCTATCTGCTGAAGCATGCCCTCCGTGAGGAGGACGCCTTCCAGTCCTTTGACACCTGGATGCTGACGGAAGGCCTGGCAGAATACTACCTGAAGCGGGTGCTGGGCGAGACCCGGCTTTTCAACCGTCAGCAGCAGGTGGTCACGTTCCTGGAAGCCATTCCCGGCCACGAGGGGCTTACCGCCCCGGAGCTTTACCGGGCGTGCTATGCGGCCTTTGTGCGCAAATCCTGACAAGTGAAAACCCCGTCAAGGCGACATGCCCTGACGGGGTCTTTTCCATTGTGTTACCAGAGGTTTTCCTTCAGGCTGTCCTCGCTGGCGAAGGGGCCGGGCAGGGTGCCGATGCCTCTCTTGTTGCCAAAGTAGTCACGGTCGAAGGTGATGGCGCTGCCGTCCGGGCTCTCGAAGCGCTGCTCGGGCTCAAAGGCGCAGCCCAGGATGTCGCTGTTGATCATGCCGCCGCGAAAATCGCCGATGATGTCGTACACATTGGTCTTGAGGGTGTACTTGCCATCCTGCTCCACCAGTTCCACCCAGGCCTTGTCGGTGTTGTTTTCCAGCTTGCTTGCCTCGTTCTTGCAGGCCTTGGCGCCGTTGAGGTACACATTGTCCTTGCACCACACGGGCAGATGCTTCATATGGAATTCGCCCAGTTTGCGCATGTCGGGACGCTTCACGTCCAGATCAAACCAGGAGATCCACTCGTCGTAGGTGGGGTACTCGTCAAAGCACCAGGTGCCCACCCGCTTTTCGTGCTCCTGGGGGCCGCCGCGGACGACGGGGCCGTCCACCGGACGCTCCTGGATGAAAATGTTGTTGTAGAAGCGGTCATCGCCGTGGAGGATGGTCATGAAACCGGCCACCTCGGTGCGGTGACGGATGTGATAAGGCGTGTAACGGTCGCCGGTGCCGCCGCCCACGAAGGTCAGGGTGCCCATCATCAGGTTGTGAACCATAGCCACGCCCTCGGTGGCGATGCGCAGGCTGACCTCAGACAGCAGGATGTTATTGTCGATCAGCGTGGGGCCGTGGCCGACCTCCACGAAAATATCCTGGCTTTCCATGCCGCCCTCAGCCCACTCGCAGAACGCGGGGCGCTCGTTGTGGTGCAGCAGGTTCTGGCTGATGCGGGTGCCCTGGGGCTCCCAGTCGCACCAGATGCCCATAGTGCAATGGTGGATGTGATTGCGGCGCATGGTCACGTCGATGGCTGCATGGAGCTTGATGCCGGAGATCTCCGCGCCGCCCAGTTCCTGCATGTTGTTGATGTTATGGATGTGGTTGTCCTCGATGATGGAGAACACGGAGCCCATGCGGCCCACGATGCCGGTCTGCTCGCAATGGTGGATGTGATTGCGGCGGATGATGTGGCTGCCCACCTTCTCCTTGAGCCAGCCGTGATACTGACCGCGGCACACGGCGTCGCGCTCCATCTGGGTGGGGCTCTTGAGGTGCTTTACGGTGAAGTAGTGGTCGTTCTCGGGGTCGTAGTACTTGCCCAGAGAGATGCCGCAGCACTTGCTGTTGGAAATGTCGCAATCCTCAATAATCCAGCCCTTGGACCAGTGGGGGCCCACCATGCCGTCCTGGAAGGCAGCGGGAGGCGCCCAGGTGGTGGCGGCCTTCTCTACCTTGAAACCGCTGAAGGTGATGTATCCGCGGCCGGTCTCTTCGGGGAAGAAGCAGCGGCGGCGCACGTTGATCTCAATCTTTTCCTGGTTGGGGTCTTTATCCTGGAAATTGGCGTAGAAGACGGTCTCGTTGCCTTCCTGCACGGCGATCCACTTATAAATGGAGTACTCCGGCTCCCAGGAGGGCTTGTAGACTTCGCCGGCCAGGCATTCTTCCATGGTCTCGGCTTCGTACATCATGCGGTCGTTCAGGTACACCGCGCCGGTGTGGCGGACGGAGGGGGCAAAGTACCAGTCGCCGTAAACCTCAGTGGTATAGGGGTTGTAGTTGCCAAAAATGCCGTTGTCCACCCGGTTGGTCCACACGGTGCCCTGGTAGGGCTTCCAGCCGGTCAATTCCTCCGCGCCGGTGATGACCGCGCCCAGAGGCTCCACAGAACGGTACACAATGCGGTTTTCCTCGGTGCCGCCATTTTTGGGGCTGACGTTTTCACGGTAGATGCCGGGGGCCACCAGCACCTCGTCGCCGGGGACGGCGATCTTCGCAGCGTCGCTGATGTACCGGAAAGGCCGTTCCTTGGAGCCGTTGCCCTCTCTGGGGGCAGACTGATTGACATAATAAATCATGATGGTTTTCCTCCTTGAAAGAAGTGAAATATCTGGTTTTCGCCCTTGGATTTCCTTGATTATACCCGACAATCACCCTTTTGTCCACCGGAAAAAGAACGAAAGTTTTTCATGAAGGAAGCAGGCGCGGGGGTCGTTGTGTTTGGAGGATGTGTGTGGTATAATCATTGGCATAATCACAAACTTGAATTTGACAAATAGTTCCGTATCGTACTAGTGCAATCAATCCGATTTTGTTGGAGATGAGTTTTATGAGAAGCAATCAAAAAGCTTTATTGAAACACCAAGCAAAACTTGAAGAAATTTTTGAACGACTTCATATGATTCGCGTTGGTCGAGGCTTTTTGGAAATCATTTGTCCCAAAAACTCCATAAAAGAGTTTATCGATGAAATGGATAAACTGCGTATTAATATCACAGGTTTTTCATGGTGGTGCCACGTCACAGAAAACCACGAGCCATGCGGAATGGGCGGACCTCGTGACAGATACGGGGACGGGTGGTATAGTGAAATAGAAATGTTCGCTTTTACCACGCTAAAAAACAATAACGCGTACAGGCATTTCTTTACAATAGAATATCCCAACAGCACGGACTATAAGCCTTGTCGTGTCCCTGCATTTTCTCTTGAAAAAATATAAAAATCCCGATACCAAATACATTATGAAATTTGTTGTAATCAGGAGGTATAATTGGGATGCTGAAGCATGTGTTGCTGTTGGTTTTGGTTGCAATGCTGATATGTGAATCTTTGTTTTTTTCTGACGATGTTTTATTGAACAGCACAGCACTGAATGCAGATGAAGTATTTGTGATGGAGGATAGTAACATATATGATGCATTAATAGCAAGATTCATGTATGCAGAACCAAGCACACTGAACCAGAAACAACTGACCGTTGCAACTCTGATCATTTTTGATGCGGAAATGATGAACGGTGGTTTATGTCAGTTCTTTGTAAACGACTATAATGGATACGCAAAGTATGTCCACGATGCACTAGGCGAAGTTGGAGCTATTGAAATGCAGGAGCATTATTCGAATTTTGTAAGCCAAAACGACATCGATGTTACGCAAATGGATTCTTTCCGTATTGCAAGTACTCATGATTATGCGAAACAGTTTGATCGTTTTCCTTATGGGGCATTTGATAATACGTTTTCAGAAATATACCAGAAAGAAAATCTGGGGAATCTACTGCTTATCTATGCCCGAATCCACAGAGAGGAAATTTTTGACTGACCCCCTCTTTTCAAGATGTTCTTTTTCCTTCACTTAATCCATATACATTCTTGATTCATCGTCAACTCCTGCTTTACCCCCTTCCCCCACATCAAAAACCCCCGCCGCATGATCCCGTATCATGCAGCGGGGGCCTTTCATTTGCAATTATTCCGCGGTGACCTGCCAGGATTCAGGAGAAACGTCGCCGGCAAAGAGCAGGTACACGTCCTTCACGCCGCTGACGGAAGCGCAGTCCACGGTGATGTCCGTCATGTCGCCCGCAGGAACGGCGATCTCGCACAGCACGTCGCCCTGGAGGTCGTCCAGCAGGACGCGCACCGCGCCGCCCTTTTCAGAGGCAGCCCGCAGGGTGAACTGCTTTGCGCCCTCCGCAAAGTCCACGCCCTTCAGCTGGATCCAGCTGCCGCTTTCGGCGGACACTTTCAGGGTATCGGCATAGCCGTCCACCCGGATGCCGGCCTCCCGGTACATGGTGCGGGCGGAAACCGTTTCATAGGGGTTCAGCTTTTCCAGCTGCTCCACGCCCTTCATGGTGCCGATGACGGGCTTGATGCTGCCGTCCTCGTTCACGATCAGCTCGTTGAGCTGGGGGCTGCGGTAGTTGCCGGTGATGCCCATGGCCTTTTCCACGGGGCGATTGTGGTAAGCCAGATAATGCTTGCCCTTGAAGGACACGATGCTGTGGTGGTTATTGCCGTAGAGGCCGAAGAAATTGCCCTGGTTGGTGAACACCAGGCCCTGGTAGGTGTAGGGGCCCAGGGGATTCTTGCTGGTCATGTACTGGATGGCGCCGTCGGTGAAGCCCTCGGTGTTGCCGGCGGTGGAGAAGTTGGAGCAGTAGCTGTAGTAGTAGGTATCGCCGATGCGGTTGATGCCGGAATCCTCGAACACATAAGGCGCGTCGATGACCTGGGGCTCGCCCACGATGGAGATCATGTCCTCGCCCAGCTGCATGATGCGGATGGTGCCGGGATGATCGGCCTTGCCTTCGGGCACGCCGCCGCCCACGCACAGGTAGCCGGTGCCGTCCTCGTCCACCATGACGGCGGGGTCAAACAGCCACAGCACGTTGGCGCACTGGGGGATGGCACGGGTCACCAGGCCGTGGCCCAGCGGGTCGGTCCAGGGGCCGGCGGGATCGTCCGCAGAGAGGACGGAAACGCCGTTGCCGCCGTTGCAGAAATACAGGAAGAACTTGTCCTTGCCGTCGATCACCTTATGGGCGGCGCAGGGCGCCCAGCTGTTGCTGGCCCACTTGGCCGCGCCCTCGGGGCCCGCCACCGGGATGGCGCCGTGATCCGTCCAGTTGACCAGATCGGCAGAGGAAATGCAGTTGATCTTGTTAATTTTGGCATAGGTGTTCTCAATGACCTTGCCCTCGGCGTCGTACTCGACGAGGTCGTTGGTGGTGTAAACGTACAGGCGGCCGTTCCAGACCAGCACGCCGGGATCCGCGCCAAAACGCTGGGTGTACAGGGGATTGTTCTCCCCGTTCTTCTTATAGGGCGCTTTGATTTCCAGATTGTCAAACATTTGAGCCGTCTCCTCTTTGGTTGATGTACCCATATTAACATAATCGCCATCCTGTGGCAACTCATCCGCCAGCGATGATGCCGGAAGTGCGCAAATAACACCCACAATACACAAGCACAAAATGCCCAAAATCCGCTTCCTGATGAAAGATTTTTCCATGATCGTCCACCTCACACGCCGTATTTGATCCGGATCCGTTCCAATTTTTCTCCGATGGGTTTTGCCAGAAGCCACAGAAAGGCCACGTTGCTCAGGGCGTAGAGCGCCGTGTGGGGCAGCGCCGCCAGGATGACGCTGCGGTACATCCCGCCCTGAAAGCCGCCGTCCACCCAGAGCACCGTCCACACGTCCATCAGCAGGGAGTAAACCACGCCGGACACAAGGCCGTACAAAAGCAGCAGCCAGCGGTGTTTTTTCAGGGGCCCGGCCAGGTAGCCCGCCACCAGGCCGATCATCCCCCAAGCCAGCATCTGGAACGCCGTCCAGGGGCCCTGGCCGAAGGAAAAGTTGGACAGCAGGGCCGATAATGCGCCCACCAGAAAGCCGCTTTCCCCGCCCAGGTACAGGGCCGTCAGGATGGTCAGGGCCGTGACCGGCTTGAACAGGGGGATGAACCGCCCGGCGATGGACAGCGCGGTCATCACCGCCACCAGAACCAGGCGGCGGGCGCCGGTTTTTTTGCGCTCAAACCCGGCAACGAAACACAGCAGCGCCATGGCCGCCACTCCCAGGGAAATGAGCAGGTACTGCCTGCCCCGGAAAACCAGCGCGCCAAGGATCACCAGCAGAGGGATGCCCACAAAGGGCAGGCCGTAGCGCAGCAACGTTCTCAGGCGGCTGTTTTTGATCACCATCATGCTCCGCCCTCTTTCCGGCCGTTGCGCCTGCAAAGCTCCGCCGCATCTTCCAGGGTGACCGCATAGTCAAACCAGCCCCGGGTCATGCGGCTGACGGCGGTGGTGTAGAAGCTGTTTTCGTGAAAAAACTGCCGGGGCGCGCCCTGGGACACGATCTGCCCCCGGAAGAACATGGCGCAGCGGTCGGCGCAGGCGGCGGCAAACTCCACGTCATGGGTCACCACCAGAATGGTCATGCCTTGCTGCTTCAAGTTTTTCAGCACGGTGATGAGTTTCGCTTTTGCGGATGCGTCCACCCCCTTGGTGGGCTCGTCCAGAAGCAGCAGCCGGGGCCGGGTGGCCAGCACCCTGGCCAACGCTACCAACTGCTGCTGGCCGCCGGACAGGTCGTAGGGGTGCTGATGGAACAGGGGCAGCAGGTCAAAGGGCAGCAGTTCCAGCCCGACCTCCGCGCCTGCAAGCTCCTCCCCCACCGTGTTTTTCAAAAACACCGTCTGCACGTCCTGGGGCAGCATGGCCAGGCACTCCCGGTACAGGCTCTGGTTTTTGTACTCCTTCAGCTTTTTGCCAAACACTTTCACCTGGCCCGCATACGGCCGGTGCAGCCCTGCCGCCACGCTGAGGGTGGTGGTTTTGCCCGATCCATTGCCCCCCAGAATGCAGCAGATTTCTCCCTCCCGGGCCGTGAAACTGAGGCCCCGAAGCACATCCGGGGCGTTTTTTTCGTAGCGGAAAAACACGTCCGAAAATTCCAGGGCCGCCGACTCATTCCCCGGGGCCGATTCCTCCGGCAGGCTGCGCAAATCATTGCGATAGCTTTCTGCCACAAACCGCCGGCCCTCCCGCACGTCCAGCGGGCAGGGGCCATCGGCCTGCAAAGCGTGGTACAGCCTGGGCGCGGCGGGCATGGCGCAAAGCAGCTCCTGCCGCCCCTTCAGCCCAGCAATCACCTGCCGCGGCGCATCAAGGGCCAGCATTTGGCCGCCGTCCAGCACCATCAGCCGGTCGCACAGGGGGACGACCTCCTCCAGCCGATGTTCCGCCATCAGCACCGTGAGGCCCGTATCCCGGTTCAGTTTGCGCACGGTGGCGATGAACTCGGATGCAGCAATGGGATCCAGCTGGGCGGTGGGTTCGTCCAGGATGAGAACCTCCGGCTGCATGACCATGACCGCCGCCAGATTGAGCAGCTGCTTCTGGCCGCCGGAAAGCTGGCTGACCGGCCGGTCAAACCAGTCCTCAATGCCGAAATACGCGGCCATCTCCGCCATGCGCCGGGCCATGACCGGCTGGGGCAGGTTCCTGTTTTCCAGTCCGAAGGCCAGCTCGTGCCAGACCTTATCCGTCACGATCTGCTCCTCCGGCCGCTGCATCACATACCCAATGCGAAACGCCGTGGCCCCGTCAGGCAGATCCTCCAGGGGGATGCCCTCCAGCAGAATGCGGCCGGTTTTGTCGCCCAGGGGGGCCAGCTCCGGCTTGAGCAACCGCAGCAAGGTGGACTTCCCGCTGCCGGTCAGGCCGCACAGGGCGACCATCTCGCCCCTCTGAACCGCAAAGCTGACGTCCTTCACCGCCGGGGCCTTGCCGCCGGGGTAGGTAAAGCTCAGATTTTCGACTGCAATAAGCGCCACCGGATGGCCTCCTTTAACTGAAAGATTGCGGGCAGCAGGGCCAGCACGGCGTAGGCCGCATAGCCCAAGACGCTCAGCGCCGTCATGGGCGCGGCGGAAAGCTGCGGATAAAATGCGAACCGTCGGCTTTGCGCACCCGCCAGCGCAAGGCCCGCCAGCGCCAGCGATATCACCGCCAGCAAAACGTCGCCCGTGCGCCAGGAAAACAAGAAAAAGCGGGAACGCGGGCCAAGGCCGTAACCCCGGGCCGACATACTGTCCGCGGTGACGATGCCGTTTTCCAGGGCCCAGGTGGTCAGAATGGAAAACTCCCGTGCGCCGCCCCGGAGGCCGTCCACCAAATTGTCCTCCCGGTAGAGACCCAGGGCCAGCTGCGCCTGATGCACCTTCCGGCCCTGACGACCAAGCAGGGGCACGTACCGCAGCGCCATGGACAAAACCAGCGCCAGCTTGGGGCTGAGGCCGCCAAACAGGTACAGCAGCTTATCGCTGGTCATGATGGCGGAAAATCCCCGCAGCCAGTACAGCGCGGCAAGGAGCATCCCCCCGGCGGCCAGGCCGTAAAGCAGGGCCTCCAGGGTAATGGGGCTGTGATTCAGCACAAACAGCACCGTCCGCCCGTTGTGGGAAACCAGCGGGTTGATGAGGGCCGTGGCCAGAAACAGCCCCAGGGCAAACCCATGCCCCCGCCTTCCGCCCAGCACAAAGAAGGTCAGGAGGGCCCCCGCCAGCGAGATGCTGAGAATCACCGGTTCCATGCACAGCATGGCCACCCCGGCCGTCGCCAGGAAATACACCGCCAGCGCCACCGGGTTTCTGTCCGCAAAGCTCCTCATGGAGGCCCTCCTTTCCTTCAGTTCAGGTCGTTGCCCATTTCACAGGTGTACAGCCATTCAATTTTGTCCCCGTCCTGCAGGGCGTACTGCTCGCAGCCCTGGTCGGCCTCTTGGCCGTTGACCCGGAAAATCCAGCCGGACAGGTCGCCGAAATCAAACTCATACAGATTGCTGATGCCGACCACATACCGCATGCCCGCCCCGCCGTTGGTTTCCAGGTGGATGCGGTGCACCTGGGCGGCCTCGGTGAGGATGGTGTAGACCGTGTCCCCCGGGGCGATAGGAAAGCTGGTTTCCGGCAAGATCAGGCCGTCCTGGGGCACGTGGTCAGGCTTCTTTTCCAGCACATCGCAGCGGATGGACAGGGTCACGGCGCCCACGGCGTTTTCCTTGGTGATGGCCTGGCCGGAATAATAACGGTCTGCCGACTGGAAGTCCAGGCTCCATACCAGGCCGACCAAAACGGCTGCCATCACCAGCACCGCCAGGAAATTCTTGCCGCTGCGTTTTTTCAAAATCAGAAGCAAAACACAAGCCAGAGCTGCCATCCCGGCGATGACCAGACTGGCCACGGTCTTGCCGTCCAGGGAGGTTTTCATCGCAGGTTCCTGCCCGGGATCCAGCAGGTAGATGCTTTGCTTGCCCTCCATCAGCCGCTGATAGGCCGCCAGGGCAAAGAACACCTGGGTGGCGGCGTTGGGATTGCTGCCGCCGCCAAGGGTGTGGCTGAAACTGCCGTCCGGCAGGCGATAGAGCAGCATGCCATCCAGCAGGGTGTTTCCTTTTTTGAGGAAGCGTTCGTCCTGCAAGCCATCCACGCCCAGAGAAGCCAGAGCAATCAGCACCTGGGCGGCGCTTTCCGGATTCCCCACGCCGTAGCTGGCAAAGCCGCCGTCCTCCCGCTGCCGGCTTTCCAGCAGCAAGAGGCCCTTGTCCACAGCGGCGGTCACCCGGTCGTCCCGGCCGTAATCCGGGGCCAATGCCTGCAGGGCCATGGCCGTCACGTCCACGTCGGATACCGGGCCGGATACCGCCCAGCCGCCGTCTTCCAGCTGCAGGGACAGCAGCGCGTCCACCGCCCCGGGCCGGTCGCCGGGGATGCCGTTGTTCATCAAATGCAGGCCGAAAATCCAGCTCATGACCCCCTGCTGCCCCACGGATTCCTCCGCCAGGCGGGCGATCAGCTCCCCGTCGCCCCCAACGGCCAGCAGCGCAAAGGCATACTTGAGCCGGGTGGACACCGAGCGCACGACGGTTCCTGCCAGATATTCCTCCAGCCGCTGCCGATAGGCCGAGAAATCATACTCTGTGCCGCTTTGCCGCAGCGCGATGACCGTCCACTCGTCGCCCACGTCGGCATGGTCCAGCCACGCCTGAACGTCGGCGACGCCTGCGCGCTCCATCATGCCGGAAAGAACTTCCCCGGCCAGGGTCGGCGCTCCGTCTGCCAGAGCGGCGGGCAATATCAGCAGACACAAGAGAAATGCAACAAATCTCTTCATGTTACTTCACAATGACCACGCACACCGGGGTGACCAGGTTCAGGGTCTCGCTGGACGCGCTGATCAGGTATTCTCCGGCCTCCGCGCAGGTGAAGACCACCTTGCCCTCGGCGTCCGTCACCCATTCCGTGGGCTGACCGTCCACCGTGATGACCGCGCCTTCCACCGGCATCGCAACGGGATTCCATTCCGCGTCAAAGCCGGCGGCATACAGGGTCAGGGGCAATTCTGCGCCCAGCTCCGCTTCCACCACATCCGCGTCAAAGTAGCAATAGGTGTCGCTCCAGGCGGTCAGGTCGGTAAAGGCGTAGGCCTTTACGTGGTCGCCAGGCTGAACCGGATCCAGCAGGCTCCAGGCGGACGCATTGTTCAGATAATAGCCATAGCTGCCGCCGTTTTCCACGCCCCACAGCCTCATCAGGGACAGGCCGAACTCCGTCTCCTCCGTGGCATAGGCGGCCTCGCCGTCGGGATGCCGGGCCACATGCGCCAGCTGCAGCGCATCGCTGATGGTCAGCACGCCGTCGCCGTCCACGTCGGTCACATCCACAGGCTCCAGGGCCAGCACCAGCGCGCCGGTATCGTCGGTCAGGCTGACAAACACCTGGGTGGATGCAGGGGCCTCCGCCGCACAGGCAGCGGCCAGGAGCATCATCAGGGAAAGTGCAAGGGTCAGGATCTTTTTCATGGGTTTCGTCTCCTTTTTTGGGATGATGTATCGCACGCGTTAAGCCGCGCATCGATCATGGATGTTCCGTGGGCTTTATTTGAGCTCTGCGCCGTTTTTTTGATTTCGGCGGCCGGGGCTCCTTCAGACCGGCAGCTTCCAGCGCCCTTGGCCAGGGCCCCAGGAAGGCCTTGATGCGGCTTCTGTCCACCTCACCAAAGTCCTCCTTTTTGGGCAGGCGGTTCAATTCGCCCGCACGCTGTTGCAGCTGCGTGATCGCCCACTGCTTTTTGTCCTCCGAGGGCACATCCATCACCCCAAACAAAAATACTCTTTTGAATTGCGGTTCAAAAGAGTACAACAGATCAGCCACGGCAAGGCCGGGCCCGGCTCCAAAAAAGAGCGCAGACCCTCACGCGCCCGGCGGCGATTGATCGGTTGCACTCTTCACACCAAATTGTGGTAAACCTGAAAAATACGGCAGGTATCCTGACTTATGACAACGCAGGGCCGTCCCCCGCGAAAGAACACCCTTCTCAGGGCCAGGCCCCAATGGATATGTGTTCCCCTTCTCATCAAATACAGTAATGGCGGTTGTTCCGGATTCAAACCGGATTCCCTATTGCTTCTACTCAGTCTACAACTTTTCAAACCGTATTTTCATCAACAGTATGCATTTGTCCCTTCGATTGTAGCATCCCCCAAAAGCCCATGTCAACCCCGGGCACAGAAAAGGGACGACCATGTGGCCGTCCCAAATGAATCAATAATAGGGGTTGAGAGGGATGCCGTTAAGGGGCAGCGTGTTGCTGTCAAAGCGATTGTAGCCTGTCCAGAGCCACTTATTGCCCACATGCACTTCCACCCACCAGATGCCGTTGTAGCTGTCCCAGGCGCGGGAGCGGACTTCCACCCACACGTTCGCCAGCTGGTTGTAAGAGCCTGTATCGTCATACCAGGTACCAGGGCCGCTGCGGGTAGAAAGCCGCTGGAGGGTATAGCCATACACCGTCTGCCCGAAAACCGGGCCACTATATTCAATCCAAGTCATTTCCGTGGGGGCGACGGTAGGTACTGCCGTGGGAACCGCAGTAGGGATTGGCGTAGGAACAGGCGTGGGGACCGGCGTGGGAGCACGGGTCACCGTCACCACCGGCGGCACCGTAGGCATAGAATTGAACAAAGGAATAGAATCCAGAGGCAAAGTAGTGGAATCAAAGCGAGAATAGTTGGTCCACAACCATTCCGCACCAATGAGCACTTCCACCCACCACATATCGTTGCCATCGTCCCAGGCACGGCTGCGGATGGGCAACCACTGATTCTTCAGGGCATTATAGGTGCCACCGCCACCATAATTGCTGCCGGGACCTTTACGGCAGGAAATACGCTGCACCGAATAGCCCCACAGTACGCCAGACAAATCGGGCTGCACAGCGATACCGTGGATGGGTAGGTCGTAAATATTCAGGGTGTTGCTGTCAAAGCGGTCATAGGGCGTCCAGAGCCACTTGCCGTTGACCAAAACCTCTATCCACCACATCTCATTGGTACCGTCCCATCCGCGGGAGCGGACGGACAGCCAGGTATTGGCTAATTCACTGTAATTCCCCCCAGAAGAATAGCTGCTGCTGGGGCCGGTACGAGTGGAGATGCGCTTGATGGCATACGCGCTGAGGATGACCTCTTCCGGCTGAGGAGTGGGAGTGGGCGCCTGGGTCACAGGAGGATTTGTGGTTCCGCCGGAAGGCGTACCGCTCCACAAGGGAATGACTTCCAAGGGCAACGTCGCACTGTCAAAGCGCTTGTAGCCCGTCCAGAGCCACTGGTCGCCCACCAAGACTTCCACCCACCAGATCTGGTTGCTGCTGTCCCAGGCACGGGAGCGCACCTGCACCCACACGTTTTTCAGGTGGTTGAATGTGCCCGTTTCCGCATAATTTGTGCCGGGGCCGCTGCGAGTGGACAGACGATCAATGGTATAGCCGTAAAGCACATCGGCGTCGGCCCGGGTCTCTGCAGGCACGCAGAGCACGCCCGCCAGCATGACCAGCAGGCACAGCAGCGATACAAGACGCATTCCGTTCTTGTTCATGGTTCCGTCTCCCTTCCGTTGGTCAATTCATCATCCAGTCCAGGACTTTGACTACATTCTCGCTCCAGAAGGCCATATCGTGGGTGCCGGGGCCTTCCCAGTAGGTGTGGGGGATGTGATGCTCGGTCATGAATTTGTCCATGTCCCGGTTGTTCTGCAAGAGGAAATCCTCGGTGCCGCAGCACATGCAGATGGCGGGCAACGCCTTGCCTTCCGCCTGGAGGCGGAGCATCAGAACCTCCGGGTTCACGTCCCGTTCCAAAACGGTGGCGGGATCGCCAAAGCACTCCCGATAGTAGTCGTAATTGGCCACCGCATTGCCTCCGCCGGGCTGCATGGTGGCAATCTCATGTACGATAAACGCAGAGGACAGCGCGCCGATTTTCCCGAAAGTCTCCGGGTAGGCCAGGCCGGTGTGCAGCGCACCGAAGCCGCCCATGCTCAAGCCGCAGATGAAGGTATCCTCCGGCTTCATGGCCAGATGGAAGGTGCGGCGCACGTAGTCTACCAGCTCCACGCCCACCATGGTCTGGTACGCATGGCCGGTGGACAAGCCGTCCAGGTAGAAGGAGTTTTCCGCGCTGGGCATCACAATGGCCAGGTTGTACTTCTCCGCCACCCATTCCGGCACCCAGTTGCCCGCCTTGCCGGTGTAGCCGTGGAGCAAAAACAGGGTCTTCATGGGCTGGTTCAGCCGGCTTTGATCCGCCTCGGGGCGGGGATCATTGGGAAGATACATCTCAAAGGAAGTCTGGCGGCGAAGCGCGCTGGAAAAATACTCGATGCGTAAATAGGCCACGATGGTTCCTCCTGCCAAATGGGATGAAAGTTTTGTTACCAATCAGTATAACGGAAAACCGATGTTTTTTCAATATTCTTCCACCTGCCAAAAACCTGGGCCACTTGTGTTTGCCCCTTGGGCTTGCTATAATGACAGTATGTTTTTCCGATGTTTATATAACGAGGTGACGCACATGATTTCTTTCCAGGAACAGGAAAAAATTTTCCATTTGCAGGGAAATACTTACAGCTACATCCTCTGTGTGAAGGACGGCATGCTGATGCACATGTACTGGGGCAAAAAGCTGCCCTCGGCGGACATCGGCTGCCTGTTTGCCCTCCACGGCGAAGGCGCGTCCTTTGACTCCGCATTCAGCCGGGCCCCCATGGAGGTTTTCACCCAGGAGAAGGGCTATTACGGCCAGCGGGCCATCAACCTGGTCAATCCCGCGGGGGACGACCTGCTCTCCCTGCGCTACAAGGGCCACCGGATCTTTGCCGGCAAGAAGGCCCTCACCGGCCTGCCCTCTTCCTACATCGAGGACGAAACCGAAGCCGAAACCCTGGAAATTGACCTCCGGGACGCTTTCACCGGCGTGGTGGTCACCCTGAGCTACACCGTGTTCCGGGACTTTGACGTGCTGGCCCGCAGCATGGTCATCCTGAATAAGGGCGACGCCCCTCTCACCCTGACCGACGCCCAGACCGCTGTGCATTTGCCCCGTGCAGAATACGAGATCATCCACCTGAAGGGCGCATGGGCCCGGGAACGGCACATGCAGCGCATTCCCATGACCCAGGGCAATTTCTCCATCAAGAGCCGGCGGGGTGCGTCCGGCCATGAAAACAACCCCTTCATCGCCTTGGTCAGCCCCAGCACCACAGAATTTTCCGGCGACGTTTTTGCCATGACCCACGTGTATTCCGGCAGCTTCAGCGCCTCCGTGGAGGTGGGCATCGACTCCGCCCCCACCATGATGATGGGCCTTTGCAGCGACGTTTTCTCCTGGAAGCTGGAGCCCGGCTGCTCCTTCCAGGCCCCGGAAGCCCTCCTCACCTACGCCCCGGACGGCCTCAACGGCCTGAGCCACCGGATGCATCCCTTCATCCGCAAGCGCATCTGCCGCGGCGTATGGCGGGATCGGCCCCGGCCCGTGCTGATCAACAACTGGGAAGCCACCTATTTTGACTTTACCGCCGACAAGCTTTTCGATATCGCCAAGCGTGGCGCGGACATCGGCTGCGAGCTGTTCGTCATGGACGACGGCTGGTTTGGCAAGCGCAACACGGACAATTGCTCCCTGGGCGACTGGGTGGTCAACGAAGAGAAGCTGCCCGGCGGCCTGAAAGCCCTGGCCGACAGGATCACCAGCCTGGGCATCATGATGGGCCTGTGGGTGGAGCCGGAGATGTTCTCCCCGGACAGCGACCTCTATCGCGCTCACCCCGACTGGTGCCTGCATGTGGAAGGCCGGGAGCGCACCCAGGCCCGCCAGCAGCTGATCCTGGACCTGAGCCGCAAAGAGGTACAGGACTACATCATCGGCAGCATTTCCGCCGTGCTGCGCTCCGCATCCATCTCCTACGTGAAGTGGGACATGAACCGCAACATGATGGAGGGCTTCAGCGCCGCTTTGCCCGCCGAGCGCAAAATGGAAACCCAGCACCGCTACATGCTGGGCCTGTACCGCGTCCTTTCGGAGATCACCTCCGCGTTCCCGGAAGTGCTGTTTGAAAGCTGCTCCGGCGGCGGCGGACGCTTTGACTGCGGCATCCTCTGCTATATGCCCCAGACCTGGACCAGCGACGACACCGACGCCTCCGAACGGGTCCGCATCCAGTACGGCACCTCCCTCATCTACCCGGCCAGCAGCATGGGCGCTCACGTCAGCGCCGTGCCCAACCACCAGACCGGCCGCACAACCCCCTTCCACACCCGCTGCAACGTGGCCATGGGCGGCAATTTCGGCTTCGAGCTGGATCTGAACAAGCTCTCCCCGGAAGACCTGGCCTGTGCAAAGCAGGCGGTGGACACGGTCAAAAAGCTCCGGGCCGTCATGCAGCAGGGTGAATATTCCCGCCTCATCGACCCGGCCAAACAAAACGGCCGCTCCGCCTGGCAGTACACCCACCAAAACCAGGTGGTGGTCTGCATCTACCAGGATTACAACGTGCCCAACATGTCCATCTGGTACGTGAAGCTGACCGGCCTGGAGGAATCCGCCGTCTACGAGGACCGGGAGCACGGCATCCGCACCACCGGCGCGGCGCTGATGAACATCGGCCTGCCCTGCGGCCTGGCCCACCAGGATCACGAAAGCTGGGTCTACTGCTTTGAAAAACTGTAAGAAAGGGTGATCCCATGCGCAGGCTGCTCATTCTTCTGCTGATTGTCTGCCTTTTGCCCCTTAACGCCCTGGCCGACCCCCTGCCGGAGTACCCCTACGCCTATTCCGGCCGGAAGGTGGCTTCCCACGACTCGGACAGCCTCCGCTGGACGGTGGAGCGCATCACCGTGGACGATGTGACCTGCTACATCTCCAAAATCTGGATGGCCGACCCCGGCCGGCAGATCGGCAAGGCCACGGCGGACTGGCGCGAAAATGTGCTGGATACCGCGCAGATCGCCTACCGGGCGCCGGATGCGTCGCTGCTGATCAACGCCAGCGGCTACGTGACCAGCCGCTACAGCTGGATCCCGGACAATTACCCCGGCACCAACAGCGACTACTATTTCACCCCGCTGGGTTCCCTTACCGTAACAAACGGCCAGGTCTACCGCCACCTGGAGGGCGTGCCCTACTACGGCCTCACCCTGAACGAGGACGGCCTGCGCCTTCATGTGGGCGACGACCCTGCTAAGGTGCTGGCGGAAAACCCCACCCAGACCTGGTCCTTCTACGTGGAATGCCCGGTCATCCAGGATCATCAGTCCATCCTGGATCCGGACTGGCGTTTCACCAACTCCACCGCCATGCGCACCATCATCGCCAAGATGGATGCGAACAACTACATCGTCCTCACCGTGACCCGGGACGGCTGGGGCCTTACCATGCAGCAATGCGTGGACTTCCTGCTGGAAGAGTTTGACCCGGAATGGGCCTACAACCTGGACGGCGGTCCCTCCAGCGCGCTGATGTACCGGGATCACAAGGGCCGGCTCAGGTCTATCTGGAAAAACGGCCAGGAAAACGTGGACATCATGACCTTTTCTGAACTCCCCAAAGAATGACCCCCGAAAGGAGCCACACCATGCGGAAAAATTTTGGCGCAAAGCCCATTCTCTACCCCCAGCCCGTGTTCATCATTGCCACCTACAATGAGGACGGCACCGCCAACGCCATGAACGCTGCCTGGGGCGGCATCAGCGAGAGCAACCAGATCACCATGTGCATCGGCGATAATCACCGCACGGCCCGGAACGTCATGGCCCGCAAGGCCTTCACCGTCAGCATGGCCACCGCTGACTACGTCAGCCAGTGCGACTACGTGGGCATCGTTTCCGGCGACGATGTGCCGGACAAGCTGGCCCGCTGCGGCTTCCACACCAGCAAGAGCGCCTTCGTGGACGCGCCCCTCATCGACGAACTGCCCATGGCCGTGGAGTGCAAGCTGCTGAGCTACGACACGGAAACCTGCTGTATGATCGGCGAAGTGGTGAACGTGTGCGCCGAGGAATCCGTGCTGACGGACGGCAAGATCGACCCCCAGAAGCTGCGGCCCATTACCTTTGACGGCATGAACCACACCTATCTGGCCCTGGGCGAGAAGGTGGGCAACGCCTTTGCAGATGGAATGAAGTGGAAATAATCATCCAACAAAAAAAGCTCTCCTCATTCGGTAAGGAGAGCTTTTCTTGTGTCAATGTCTATCGTTATTTGTCCATCCGGCTGAAAATCCGGTCCAGAACGATGATGGCCACAATCGGCAGAAAAACGAACGTCAGCAGGATTCCCATTTTCTGCCTCCTTTTCCTCGGATGGTTTTTTGAACAAAGGCTTATTTGACCAGACGGATCACGTTCCAGCTGAGGGAAGGCAGCTTGATTTCCAGCTTGCCGCCGTCCAGGGTGCCGCCGTTGCCGGCCTTGGGAGATACGTTGTCCGGGTTTGCTTCGGTGTTGACGGCCTTCACGTCGTCATGATGCAGCACGATGTGCTCGGCGATCCTGAGATCGCCAAAGGCGCGCAGATCGGCGTCCAGCAGAATGTCCTCCTGCATGTCGCGGTTCACGGCGAAAATGGTCACGGAGCCGTCGTCTGCCAAAGTGGCGGTAGCGTCTACCAGCGGCACCTTCTCATAGTCGCTGCAATCGTAGACGGGGCTGCTGATCAGGGGGCGCAGGGCGGTGCCGCGGCCGTAAGCGGACGCATGCATCAGGGGCCAGTAAATGGTCTGGGCCCATACGCCGCCGCCATTGCGGGTCATGATGGGGGCGATGACGTTCACCAGCTGGGCCAGGCAGGCCACCTTGACGCGATCCGCGTGGCGCAGGAAGGTGATGAGCATGGAACCGCACAGCAGCGCGTCCTCAAAGTTGTAGACGTCCTCCAGCAGGGGCAGGGCCCGGCCCCACTTCTCCTGCTTCCAGACTTCCTTGTCCTGCTCGTTGGAGTGATACCACACGTTCCACTCGTCAAAGCTCAGGTTCAGCTTCCGCTTCTGGTGCTTCTTGGCGGCCACGGCGTCGCAGATGGAGATCACTTCCATGATGAAATCGTCCAGATCCATGCTGCGGGCCAGGAAATCGGCAGTCTGGTTGGTCTGGTTGCCGTAGTAGCGGTGCAGGGAAACGTAGTCCACGTTCTCGTAGCACTGGCTGAGCATCTCGTATTCCCAGGCGCCGTAGGTGGGCATCTCGTGGGAGGAGCTGCCGCAGGCCACCAGCTCAATGGTGGGATCCACCCACTTCATCATCTTGGCGGCCTCGTTGGCGGTGCGGCCATACTCGTAGGCGGTCTTCTGGCCCATCTGCCAGGGGCCGTCCATTTCGTTGCCCAGGCACCACAGCTTGATATCAAAAGGATCCTTGGCGCCGTTCTTGATGCGCATGTCACTCCAGTAGCTGCCTCCCTTGTGGTTGGCATATTCCACCACATTGCGGGCATCGTCCGGGTTGCGGGAGCCCAGGTTGACCGCGTACATCACCTGGGTGTTGGCCGCCTTGGCCCAGTCCACAAACTCGTGGAGGCCCACTTCATTGGTTTCCGTGGTGAACCAGGCCAGATCCAGACGTTTGGGCCGCTGGTCCCGGGGCCCCACGCTGTCCTCCCAATTGAAGCCGGAAACAAAGTTGCCGCCGGGGTAGCGCACCACCGGCACGTTCAGCTTGCGCACCATATCGATCACGTCCTGGCGGAAGCCGTTCTTATCCGCCGTGGGATGATCCGGCTCATAGATGCCGCCGTAAACCGCCCGACCCAGATGCTCAATGAAGGAGCCGTAGATCCTTTTATCAATCCGGCCGATGGTAAAATCCTTGTCCATGATCATTGTTGCCTTTTTCACGCCTGTATCCTCCTGCATAATCATGTATTTTCATTGTATTTCCGTTGCATGTACGGACAACTTGTCTTGCCTGAGTATACCATAAAAACCCAGCATCTGGCAAGCAAAACCGTCCGCTTCCCAGGCAAATCAAAATACCGATAAAGAACAAAAAACGCCTTGCCAACAGGTAGGCCGATGTATATTATTAAAGATAAATTCTGTTATCCCGCAAAGGAGGATTTCCATGAAGCGCATTCTTGCTTTCCTGCTGACTCTGGTTATGGTGTTCAGCCTGGCCGCCACCGCTGTGGCCGAGGATCCCGCCGCTGCCGCGCAGGCCATCCTGGACGGCAAAACCTTTGAGCGTACCTACAACACCTACTTCTCTTCTTCCTACGCCTCTTTCAACTACTACAGCACCTCTTACGCCACCGTGCGTGAGATCGTGGCCAACTGCATCGATGGTCTGGTCGAGCCCGACATCTACGGCGTGTACCAGCCCTCCCTGGCCGAAAGCTGGACCGTGAACGAGGACCAGACCGTCTGGACCTTCAAGATCCGCGAAGGCCTCAAGTGGGTCGACCACACCGGCGCCGAAACCGAATACGCCCTGACCGCTCAGGACTTCGTGGACGGCATCCGCTACATCGGCGATCCCCTGAACGACGCTTACTCCCTGCGCGTGGTCCGCAACCTGATCTCCGGCCTGTATGACTACTACTGGCTGCTGGACGACATCGACTGCGGCAACGTGACCGATAAGAACCGTGACGAAGTTGTGGCTTCCTTCGACGAGATGGTCGGCGTGAAGGCCATTGACGAATACACCGTGGAGTACCGCCTGGAAAACAGCGCTCCCTACTTCCTCAGCCTGATTGAGAGCAGCATGCTGATGCTGCCCGTGGAATACGACTACGCCATGGCCATGGGCGATGACTTCGCCGTGGACAACGAGCACATGCTCTACTGCGGCGCTTACTACGTATCCGCCTTCGAGCGTGACAAGGCCATCACCCTGACTGCCAACCCCCACTACTGGGATCTGGAGCACATCACTCTGGATACCGTGGAATACCAGATGATCCCCGACGGCACCACCTCTCTGGAAATGTTCAAGCGCGGCATGACCGACTACACCAGCGTGGAAGCCGAAGCTTATGACTCCCTGGTTGGCACCGAGTGGGAAGACAACCTGCTGCCCACCGACCACTCCTTCTCCACCAACTACCTGTGGCTTGACTTCGCCGGCGAAAACCCTGAGTTCAACGCCTTCATCAACAACGAGAACTTCCGTAAGGCCCTGCTGTACTCCATGGACCGTGAAGTGCTGGCCGCCCTGCGTGAGCCCATCGATCCTTCCCGTATCCTGCGCAACACCATCAACGCCGAGGGCGCTATCTACGACAGCAACGGCGTGGATTACACCGATTACGAGCCCCTGAAGACCATCAAGGAAACCAACTACAACCAGCCCGATCTGGCCCGTGAATACATGGACAAGGCCATCGCCGAGCTGTGCGACGCTGACGGCAACATCATCGGCGTGGAACCCACCACCGTTGATTACCTGCCCGTTTGCTCCTTCGACGTGGACGGCAAGCTGCCCGTGACCATCTGCTACGTTGGTACCGACGACGAAGGCGAAATCATCATGGCTCAGCTGTTCAAGGCCATGATCGAGGAATCCCTGGGCGCCGAGAACGTTGACTTCCAGATCCAGGCCTTCAGCGGCTGGACCTACGGCACCGTGGCCGATCCCCTGAACTACGACATCTACTTCGACTCCCTGTCCACCGGCTATGCCGATCCTTCCGGCATCCTGACCCGCATCACCACCGACGGCGCCGAGAACGTTGGCAAGTACAATGTTCCCGAGTTCGACGCCCTGATCGAAAAGGCTCTGGCCGCCCCCACCTTCGAGGAGCGCCTGCAGTACTTCGCAGAGGCTGAAGCCTACATCTGCGACAACGGCTTCATCATCCCCTTCATCTCCTCTCTGCGCGGCTACTACATGAGCTATTCCGTGCCCTACACCTCTCCCCTGACCCTGTACGGCAACAGCAAGTACAAGGGCACTCTGGTCATGGCCGAGCCCCTGACCCAGGAAGAGTTTGCCATCCTGGACACCGCTTATGAAATGGAACGTGAAAAGGCTCTGAGCAACGCCGAATAATTGCCCCATATATCCGCTTCGTCCTGCTCCACGCGGGCAGGACGAAGTTTTTTTGGAAATTGATTCACCCCGGAGGCCGCCATGGGAAAGTACATCCTGAAACGAACCCTCAACTCCATCCTCACCGTCGCAATTGTTTTTGTGGCGGTCTTTATGCTGCTTCGGCTCATGCCCCTCAGCGGCTATTTCCCCCAAGAAATGCTGAAGGAGACCGATGAAGCCACCCGCATGACCTATCTTCGCAACCAGGGCCTGCTGGACCATCCGCTGGTGCAGCTGGGCCGTTTTGTGAAAAACCTGTTCAAGGGCGACCTGGGCCGCAGCCTGACGGTGTACCCCAAGGTGCCCATTTCCACTTTGCTGAAAGAAAAGATCCCGGTGACCGCCGCCTTCGGCTTTGCCAGCATGCTGCTGGGCATTGTGCTGGGCCTGTCCCTGGGCATGCTGATGGTCCGCTACAAGGACCGCTGGGGCGATCGCCTCGGCACCGGCTACATCCTTGCCGTGCGCGCCATTCCCAGCCTGATCTATCTGTTTTTTATCCAGGTATGGGTGTCCCTGTGGCTGAATTTGCCCATGGTGTTTGACAAGGATATCCCCTCCTCCTGGATTTTGCCCGTCATCTGCCTGAGCCTTGGCAGCATTGCATGGTACGCCCTGTGGCTGCGCCGCTTCATGGTGGACGAAGAAAACAAGGACTACGTCAAGTTTGCGCTTGTGAAGGGCCTTCCCAAAAAGGAAGTCTGGCGCAGGCACATCTTCAAGAATGCGATTATCCCGCTGGTCATCTACCTGCCCAGCGATTTGCTTTTTATTATTTCCGGCTCTCTGGTCATCGAGACCCTGTACGCCATTCCCGGCACCGGCGGCCTGCTGACCACCGCCATCAAGAACCAGGACAACAACCTGGTGCAGATCATTGTGCTGATGTACGCCGTGCTTTCCGTGCTGGGCGTATTCCTGGGCGACCTTCTGGTGGCTGCAGTTGACCCGCGTATCACGCTGACGGAGGATAAATGACGATGGAAAATACAGAAAAAAACATCTCGCTGAATCCTCTGAAATTCCGGGCGAAGGTCTTCGACCAGATTGCCAGCGAGGATACCGGCTATTCCAACTACTCCTACTGGCGCTCCACTTTCCGCACCTTCTTCAAGAACAAAGCGGTCATGGTGCTGGTCATCCTGATCGTGGCCATCATTGTGATGAGTTTTGTCTACCCCATCATTTCCGACATCGACCCCAACAAGGTGGCCCTGAAGCGCAAGGAATGGAACCAGCGTCCCAGCTGGGAGCACTGGTTCGGCACGGATACTTTGGGCCGGGACATCTGGACCCGCTCCTGGTACGGCGTGCGCAACTCCTTCCTGCTGGCCTTCTGCATCGCCCTGTCCGACGTGGGCATCGGCATGATCGTGGGTGCCATCTGGGGCTACAACAAGAAGCTGGATCCCATCATGATCGAGATCTACAACGTCATCACCAATATTCCCTCCACGGTGTATCTGGTGCTGCTGGCCTACATCATGAACACCAGCTACCTGACCCTGTTTATTTCCATGGCCTCCCGCGGGTGGATCGTGGAAGCCCGCTTCTTCCGCAACCGCATCCTGTCCATCCGTGACAGCGAGTACAACATGGCCTCCCGCTGCCTGGGCACCCCCATGCGGCGCATCGCCACCAAGAACATCATCCCCCACATCATCAGCCTGATCATCATGGAGGCTGCGCTGTGCATTCCCTACTCCATCGGCTCCGAGGTTTTCCTGGGCTTTGTGGGCGTTGGCCTGCCGGTGGAAGCCATCACCCTGGGCAATATCGTCAACCAGGGCCGCGCCTCCTTCACGCTGCATCCCTACCAGATGCTGCTTCCCACCATCATCCTGTGCATCATTACGGTGGCCTTCTACGTCATCGGCAATAAGTTTGCCGACGCGTCCGACCCCCGTAACCACGTGTAAGAAAGGGGTCAAAGTCTATGCAGAACAACGGACACATCGGCCCCTGCATCTTCTCCGCCAAGGACGTGGAGATCCAGTTCAACCTGCGGGGCAAGACCCTGACCGCCGTGCGCAAGGCCAGCCTGGACCTGTATGAGGGCGAGACCCTGGCCATCGTGGGCGAAAGCGGCAGCGGCAAATCCGTGTTTACCAAGTCCTTCATCGGCATGCTGGACAAAAACGGCAGCGTCACCGGCGGCAGCCTCAGCTACCGGGGCGAGGAAATTTCCAAGTACACCACGGAGAAGGAATGGCTCCACATCCGGGGCAAGAAGATCGCCATGGTGTTCCAGGATCCCATGACTTCCTTGAATCCTGTCCGCACCATCGGCGAGCAGATCACGGAGGTCATCACCTGGCATTTTGGCACGCCTCACGCCCAGGCCAAGCAGGAAGCCATTGAGCTGCTTCGCAAGGTAGGCATTCAGGATGCCGAGACCCGCTACAAGCAATATCCTCACGAGTTTTCCGGCGGCATGCGCCAGCGGGTGGTCATCGCCACCGCCATCGCCTGCCGGCCCGAGATCCTCATCTGCGACGAACCCACCACCGCCCTGGACGTGACTGTCCAGGCCCAGATCTTGAACCTGATCCGGGAACTGCAGCGGGAGATGAAAATGACGGTGGTTTACATCACCCACGACCTGGGCGTTGTGGCCAACGTGGCCGACTGGGTGGCCGTCATGTACGCAGGCCAGATTGTGGAATACGGCACCGTCCGGGAAATTTTCAGCGAGGCCGTGCACCCCTACACCAAGGCTTTGCTCCAGTCCATGCCCCAGCTGGGTGTGAAGGGCCATGACCTCTACTCCATCCAGGGCACGCCCCCCAACCTGTTCAAGGAAATCCAGGGCGATGCCTTCGCCCCCCGGAACCCGGACGCCATGGAGATTGACTTTGAAGAAGAGCCGCCCATGTTCCAGGTATCGGACACCCACTTTGCCAAAACCTGGCTGATGCACCCCTACGCGGATGAGCACAGGCAGGAGCTGGAGAAGCGGGCCGCCCAGCAGAAGGAGCAGCAGAAGCCTGCCCAGCCCTTCCAGTATGAAGGCGCGGAAAAGCTGCTGGAAGTAAAGGCTCTGACCGTCAAGTTCAAGCTGGGCGACCGGGAGTTCAAGGCGGTGGACAACGTCAGCTTTGACATTTTCAAGGGCGAAACCCTGTCCCTGGTGGGCGAGAGCGGCAGCGGCAAGACCACCATCGGCCGGGCCATCCTGCGCATCTACAACAAGGTGGACGGCAGCATCCTCTTCAAGGGCGAGAAGATCAACGGCAAGATCGACCGCAAAAAGGCCAAGGATCTGCACATGCAGATGCAGATGATCTTCCAGGATCCCATGGCCTCCCTGAACGAGCGGGCCAAGGTGGACTACATCATTTCCGAGGGTCTGTACAACTACCACCTGTTTGACAACAAGGAAGACCGCCTGGCCAAGGTGGAAAAGATCATGGGCGAGGTGGGCCTCAGCAGCGATTTCTCCTCCCGCTTCCCCCACGAGTTTTCCGGCGGACAGCGGCAGCGCATCGGCATTGCCCGCAGCCTGGTCATGAACCCGGACTTTGTGGTGGCGGACGAGCCCATCTCCGCGCTGGACGTTTCCATCCGGGCCCAGGTCATCAACCTGCTCAACAAAATGAAGCGGGAGCGTTCCCTCACCTACCTGTTCATTGCCCACGACCTGTCCGTGGTGCGGTTCATTTCTGACCGCATCGCCGTGATCAACAAGGGCCGCATTGTGGAACTGGCCGAGTGCGAGGAACTGTTCCGTCACCCCCTGCACCCCTACACCAAGGCTCTGCTTTCCGCCGTGCCCTACCCCGACCCGGACGTGGAGCGCAGCAAGCAGCTCATCAGCTACGATCCCTCCATGCACGATTACAGCGTGGACAAGCCCGTGTGGACGGAGATCCTGCCCGGCCACTTCATCCTGGCCAATCAGCAGGAACTGGACGCCTATCGGCAGGAGCTGTAAACCATGCAGCCAACGGAACGCAAGCAATTTTTCCGCCTGATCTACAAGCGGGGCTTCCAGTACCTGGGAGCCGGGCTGGTCATCGCGCTGCTGATTGGCACGCTGCTGGGCGGGGGCATCTACATGGTCAATGCCGTGTGCGCCCTGGGCTTTGTGCTGATCTGCTGGGGCTGGTTTACCTACCTGAAATTAACCGGCATGCGGTTTTTTCAGCGCAGGAAAAACCAGAAAAAGAAAGTGCCCTTCATGCTGCGCCGCTTCAAGGAGGAAAAGCCCCACCGGCCTTCCTTCCAGATGGACGCCACCGACTTTGACGACGACCTGACCTCCGCCACCGTGACCAGCGAAGAAAACTTCGACGAAAAGCAGCGGGATCGGGCCCATGCCATCGCCCGGGCAGCCGCCGGGGTGCTGATGGTCATCTTTTCCTTTATCATTCCCATTTCCTGATTGGAGGTTCATCCCATGAGAATTCAGAACGGCCTGCTGATCACCATTGAAAACGGACGCTTTGAGCATGGTTATGTGGACTTTGAAAACGGCGTCATCACGGCCTTTGGCGACATGGCCACCGCCGCCCCCTACGACGGCGAGGTGCTGGACGCCGAGGGCGGCTACATCATGCCCGGCCTGATGGACGCCCACACCCACATCGGTATTTCCGAGGAAGGCATGCGCTGGGAGGGCGAGGACTGCAACGAGACCACCGCCCCCACCACCCCGGACATGCGTGTCACCGACGGCATTAACCCGCTGGACATCGCCATTCCCAAGGCCCGCCGCGCCGGCATCACCAGCGTGGTGGTGGCCCCCGGCTCCACCAATATCATCGGCGGACAGGCCGCCGTCATCAAGCTGTGCAAGGCCTTCAATGTGGACGATATGGTGGTGAAGGCTCCCTGTGCCATCAAGTGCGCCACCGGCGAAAACCCCAAGCGCAACTACGGCGAAAACAAGGGTCGCTCCCCCATGACCCGCATGGCCACCGCCGCCATCTTCCGCAAGACCCTGGAAAACGCCCGCCGCTACATGCAGAAAAAAGAGGCCGGCGAGGACGTGTATGATCCCGAGATGGACGCGCTGATTCCCCTCCTCAAGCGAGAGATTCCCGCCCATGTGCACGCCCATCGTGCCGACGACATCCTGACCGCCCTGCGCATCGCCAAGGAGTTTGACCTGCGCATCTCCACCGTGCATACCACTGGCGGCGCCACCGTCATCCCAGAAATTGCCAAGGCGGGCATCATCCCCATCATGGGTCCCTGCATCGGCCCGGCCGGCAAGCCGGAGACCGTGGGTGGCGACCTGGCCATGGCCAAGGACCTGGAGGCCGCCGGCGTGGAGTTTGCCCTCTGCACCGACCACGACGTCATCGCCCTGTGGCAGCTGCCCTACCTTAGCGGCATCACCGTCCGGGAAGGCCTCAGCGAGGACGCCGCGTTCCGCTCCATCACCATCAATGCCGCCAAGGCTGCCGGTGTGGACGACCGTCTGGGTTCCATCGCCCTGGGCAAGGACGCGGACATCGTGGTGTTCACGGGCCACCCCTTCCACTACCTGACCAAGACCCGCGCCGTGTTTATCAACGGCAAACGGGAGGACTAAGCTACCATGAAGGATATTCTTGCTATGAGCCGCAGTGTTCTGGAGGAAACCGTTCAGCTGCGCCGCAAACTGCATCAATTCCCGGAACTTTCAGGCGAGGAGCATCAAACCCTCGCCTTTCTCCGTTCTTATCTGGACGGCCTGTCCATCCCCTATGAGACCTGTTCCAACGGCGGCATCTGCGCCAAAATCGGCCGGGGCGACCGGGCCGTGGGCCTCCGGGCCGACGTGGACGCGCTGCCCATTCAGGAGCAGACCGGCCTCCCCTATGCCTCTCAAAACCCGGGGGTGATGCACGCCTGCGGCCACGATGTGCACACCGCCGTGCTCCTGGGCGTGGCAAAGCTGCTCAAATCCATGGAGGATGAGCTTCCCGGCATGGTGAAGCTGTTTTTCCAGCCCGCAGAGGAAACCGTGGGCGGCGCGAAGACCATGGTGGAAGAAGGCTGCATGACCCATCCGCCTGTGGACGCGGTGCTGGCCCTCCACGTGGATCCCACCCTGCCGGTAGGCACCGCCTCTTTCCTGCCGGGCAAGATGAACGCCGCGGTCATTGAGCTGGACATCACCGTTCGGGGCAAGAGCTGCCACGGCGCACACCCGGAGATGGGCGTGGACGCCATCGTGACGGCGGCCCAGATCGTGACCGCCCTGCAGACCATCCCCAGCCGGTTCACCGCGCCCACCACGCCGGTGGTGGTGACCATCGGTAGCATTCACGGCGGCACGGGCCGGAACATCGTGGCGGGCGAAGTGCAGCTGACCGGCACCGTCCGGGTGCTGGACAATGAAACCGGCGACGCGGTCAAGCGGCTTATCCGCCAAATCGCCCAAAACACCGCTGCCGCCTTTGGCGCTGAGGCCGACGTTTCCCTTACGGACGATTACCCTGCCCTCATCAACGATTCCGCTCTGACCCACCAGATGGCCGGCCTGGCCCGGCAGCTGCTGGGCGAAAAGAGCGTCGTGCTCTGCGATACCCCCAGCATGGGCGCGGACGATTTTGCGTATTTCTCCGGCGCGGCCCGGGGCTGTTATTTCAATATCGGTACCCTGGGAGCCGGGCAGGAGGGCCAGTCCCTCCACAGCGAGTTTTTCGCCCCGGACGAGGGCTGCATCCTGACCGGCCTGACCCTTCTGACCGCAGGCGTGCTGAGCCAGTTGGAGGGAAAGCCATGATCATCGGCGATACCACCATCCACATCTCCCTGAAAAAGCTGGCGGCCAATCTTGCGGCGGTGAAAAACATGGCAGGCCCGGAAGTTGCCGTGATGGCCGTGGTCAAGGCCAACGGCTACGGCCACGGAGCCGTGGAGATCGCCCGGACGCTGCTGGACGGCGGCGCGGCCTACCTGGCTGTGGCCCGGCTGGAGGAGGCCCTCTCCCTGCGGGCAGCCTACCCGGACGCGCCCCTGTTTGTGCTGGGGTACACGCCGGATCACCTGCTGGAAACCGCCGTGGAAAACCGCATCACCCTGACCATCTTTACCCTGCATCAGGCCCGGCTTTTGAGCCGCTGCGCCGCTGGCCTCGGCACCCACGCCGTCGTCCACCTGAAGGTGGAGACCGGCTTCAACCGCCTGGGCACGGACGATATCCCGGAAATGCAGCAGATCCTCCATCTGCCAGGCCTCCAGGTGGAGGGCATCTACTCCCACCTGGCCCTGCGGGATCGCCCCAGCGACGAAGCGCAGCTGAGCCGTTTCCTTCATGTGGTGGACGCGCTGGAGGCGGACGGATTTTCCTTCCGGTATAAGCACATTGCGGACAGCATCGCCGCGGCGGATTACCCGGACTTCCGGCTCAACATGATCCGCCCCGGCGCGGTGCTCTACGGCATGAAGGGCTTCGAGTCCGACGCTTTGACCGTGCAGCCCGTCATGAGCATGCATACCCGCATTGCCCGGCTGCGGAAAATTGGCCCCGGAGAAGGCGTGGGCTACGATCTTCTCTGGCAGGCGGAGCGGGAGAGCGTCATTGCCACGCTGCCCTTCGGCTACGCGGACGGCGTGCCCCGGAGCCTTGGCGGCAAGGGGTACGTGACCATCCGCGGGGTGAAATGCCCGCTGGTGGGCATCATGTGCATGGATCAGTGCGTGGCCGACGTGACCGACGTTCCCGGCGTCCGCGAGGGCGACGAGGTAACCATCTACGGCGACGGCACAAACAGCACCCTTTCCGTTACGGAAGCCGCCCGGCTGGCGGGCTGCAACCGCAACGAGATCCTCTGCCGCCTGACCCAGCGACCCGCCCGCATCTACGAAGAATAATTGCAGCCGCTTCTCCCTCAAAAGGGCGGAGCGGCTTTTCAAATAACATCCACGAAAAATGCAAAACCTCTTGCGCCGGAAACAAACCGGAGTATAATAATCCTCGTGTCAAAAAACGGCCGTTATCAGCCTTTTTCAGGAGGAACCATGCGCAAGTCCAACACTCTCAACATGACCGAGGGCAACCCCAGCAGGCTGCTTGTCATGTTTGCCCTGCCCATGCTCATCGGCAATCTGTTTCAGCAGGCGTACAACCTGGTGGACTCCATTATTGTGGGCAAGTTTGTGGGTGCGTCGGCCCTGGCTGCCGTGGGCGCCACCGGCTCCATCAGCTTCCTGTTTTTCTCCGTGTGTAACGGCATCGGCTCCGGCAGCGGCATCGTCACCAGCCAGTATTTCGGCGCAGGCGACCCCATCCGGGTCAAGCGGGCCATTGCCAACTCCGCCTATATCATGTTTTCCGCCGCTCTGGTGATGGGCCTGGCCGCCTTCTTTGCCGCGCCCACGCTGCTGAAAGTGATGGGCACCCCGGCGGACATCCTGGCCGACTCCACCACCTACATGCGCATGAGCTGCCTGGGCGTGCCGCTGGTGGCCGTGTACAACTATTCCTCCTCCATGCTCCGGGCCCTGGGCGATTCCCGCACGCCCCTGTATTTCCTGATTTTTTCCTGCTTTCTGAACATCATAATGGACATCCTGTTCGTATACGTGTTTGGCATGGGCGTGTTCGGCGCGGCCCTTGCCACCATCATCGCCCAAGTGATCGCCGGTCTTGGCTGCCTCAGCTACGCCATGCGCCGCAACCCCTACTTCATGCTTTCCAAAGAGGACTGGAAAATCGACCGGGAGGTCATCCGCAAGTCCATCAAGCTGGGCCTGCCTCTGGCCATGCAGTGGTCCCTGATCGCCATTTCCTCCACCGCTTTGCAGACCTTCACCAACTCCTTCGGCACCGCTGCGGTGGCCGCCTTCACCGCCACCAACCGCATCGAGACCCTGGTGCAGCAGCCCTACGGCTCCCTGTCCTCCGCCATGGCCACCTACGCCGGACAGAACTACGGCGCCAAGCGGATGGACCGGGTCAAAATGGGCCTGAAGCACGGCATGGCCATGTCCGCCATCTTTTCCCTGTTTATGCTGATTGTTCTGCAGCTGTTCAGCAGCCAGATCATCACCTTCTTTGTGGACGATCCGGAAGTGATCCACATCGGCGGCACAGCCCTCAAGATCACTAGCTGGCTGTACATTTTCCTGGGCACCATCTACATGACCCGGGGTATCCTCAACGGCGTAGGCGACGCGCTTTTCGCCTTCATCAACGGCATTGTGGAAATGCTCTGCCGCATTTTCCTGCCCATGCTGCTGGTACTGATCCCCACCGTGGGCCTGTGGGGCATCTGGTGGACGGCGGGCCTGACCTGGTTCATCAGCGCCGCCTTCTGCCTGCTGAGGTACTGGTCCTGGCGCAAGAAGGCCGCCATTCCCGCCGAAGCGGAAATCCAAGCAGAATAACAAAACCGGGACGCGATCGCTCGCGTCCCGCTTTTTTATTCCCCGGCCAGGATCTCGGCCTGCTTTTTCTTGCTGAACCCTGCCAGAATCAAGTGGTAGGACTTATCCAGCAATTCCTTCAGCAGCTCGTCCGGCACCGCGCCGTCCGGCCGGATGGAATTCCAATGAACTTTGTTCATGTAGTGGCCGGGGTAGATGTCCTGGTACTGCCGACGCAAAAGCTCGCCCTCTTCAGGCTTCAGCTTCAGCGTGATGCAATAGGGCACGTCCTGCTCATCCAGGCACACCGCCGCAAACATTTTCTCGCCGATCATGTACCGGATCCAGTTCCAGTTTTCCCGGTTTTGGCTGACGCCCTTTTTGGCCATCAGGTATTCGTCAATCCAGGGATATCTCATGGCGCATCACTCCTGTTTCCCTGCCAGATACGGCAGCAGCCGATGTTTCCTGTCGTGGTTCAGTTCCCAGATGATGACCCCGCCCAGGCCCGCCGTTTCAATGAAGCGGCGCTTTTCTGCAAGGGAACGGGGATCGTCGCCGGAGAGGACGGAACCGTCCTGCTCATACCAGGCGGCTTTGGCCTGATCGTCCCAGCGGTACTCCCATTTGTCGTCCAGATCATCCGCGCCCATATTCCTGCCTTTTTTGCCATAGGTTTTTCCGAAAGGTTCAGGCAGCGATGCGCCCTCAAAGGCATGGAAATAGAACGCCGCGCCCAGCAGCAGCTTTTCCTTGGGCACGCCTGCTGATGCAAAATCCGCCGCTGACTTTTCCGCGCTGTAGGCGGCGCTCATGGCGCTGCGCAGGTTGGTCACATGGCCGACCCTGTCCTCCATGCTCATGTCATAGGTCATCAGGTTGACGGTGTCCAGGGAGGGCAACACCTGCTGCCACAGGTAATCCCCCGTGCGGCTGGCCCCCACGGCGATGGACTGCTCGTAATACCGCCCGGTTTTGCGGCCCAAATCGTCCAGTTTCCTACGCATCAGCACAAGAAACTCCGACATATTCGCCGGGTCATCGGGGGATGCGGCGATGCCCGCCATGTCCGATCCGGGGTATTCCCAGTCCCAGTCGATGCCCGTCAAATGCAGGGTTTCCACCACATGGACGGCGGACTGAGCCAGCATTTCCCGGCCCTCAGCAGTGGCAACAGCGGGCGAGAAGCCGTCCGCGCCCCATCCGCCTACGGACAGATTTACCTTCAGCCCGGGGAAATCTGCCTGCAGTTTGCGCAGCCGATCCAGCTGCTTCAGGTGGCTGATGCTCACCCTGCCGTCCACCACATGCCCGAAGGAATAGTTCACATGGGTCAGGCAGGCCGCCTCCCGGGGCGACAGATCCTGATGAAAGGCCCAGTCGGAAATATAGGCTTCAATTTTCATGCCGTCCTCCTCAGGCCTTCCCCACGCTGCCAAAGAGGCGCATCTTCTCCGCCACCACCCGCTTCATGGCGGCGATCTCATAGGGAATGAGGCCCATCATGGTCTTTGCGCCCGCGGCGATGCCTTCTTCCACGCCAGCCTTGCCGGCCTTGTCGATGTCCGTGAAGATGTTGACCTTGCACACGCCCTGCTGAACGGCTGTGCGGAAGTCGTCATCAGAAAGGCCGCTGCCGCCGTGAAGCACCAAGGGCAGCCCCGTGGCTTCCCGGATGTCCGCGATGCGCTGGAAGTCCAGCTTGGGCGGGAACTTGTAGTCGCCGTGGGCGTTGCCCACCGCCACCGCCAGCGCGTCCACCTGGGTGCGCCGGGCAAAGTCCGCCGCCATGGCAACGTCGGTGTAGAAATCGCTGGGGTTTTCCAGCTTGCCGTCGCCCTCGTTGTCGCCCACATGGCCCAGCTCGCCCTCCACGGTCACGTTCATGGCGTGGCAGATCTTCACCATCTCGGCCACCTTGGCCACGTTGTCTTCGTAGCCCTCGGTGGAGCAGTCATACATGACCGAGGTAAAGCCCAGCTGCAGGGCCTCCATGCACTTTTCAAAGGTCAGGCCGTGGTCGTAATGGACGCAGACCGGCACTTTGGCCTTGCGGGCCATGGGCAGCAGGTACTCGGACACCCGCTCTAGGCTCATGGCGGGCAGCAGCACCTGGGCCGTGCCCACGATGACCGGCGCGTTCAGCTCCTCCGCCGTCTCGATGACCGCCCGGGCCATCTCCACGTTGACCGCGTTGAAAAATCCCACGCCGTACTTCCCGGCCATGGCCCCATTCAGAATTTCCTTCATGTTTACAAGCATTGTTTATCCCTCACATCGTTTCCCAGCCGGAAGCAATCCGCGCTTCCAGTTCGCTGAGTTGTTTCAGTCCGCTCAAAGCGTCGTAGGCGGTGACTGCGCAGGCGCCCTCTGCTGCGGCCAATGCTGCGCACTGGGCAGGCGCTTTGCCCTGGGCAGCCGCCATCAAAAAAGCGGCGATGCTGGTATCCCCCGCGCCGGTGCCGGACAGCACCTGATCGGCCCGAAAGCAGGGCTGCACGCCCTCCGCACTTGCCCAGAGCGACGCATCCAGCTCCAGCCGATCGCCCACCTGCGCCATGGCGGACGCATCTGCCGTGCGGTAGTACATGCCGCTGAGGCCGCATTTGATCAGCACGGCCTTGCAGCCCATGGCCAGGCATTTGTCCGCCAGGGGCTTCACGTCCCGTTCCATGCTGAGGTGGGTGGACATATCGCCGCCCAGGGCCGCCAGCCGGTCATAGGCAGGCCGATCCAGCATGAAGCACAGTTCCTCAAAGCTGGGCACAAAGAAGTCCGTCCAGGGCAAGACCCCCGACAGGATCTGCTGCCAGTCCTCCCGGCCCTCCTCGCTGTTGGGGTCCACCGCCGCCAGATCCAGGCTGGTGGCGATGCCCCTTTCCTTCATCCGCCGGAAGATGGCGGTCAGCTCCGCGCCGCCGTTTTGGTAGATTTTCTTCATCAGCGGCGGATAACCGAAGTGGAACAGGGCTGCATCTGCCAGGGCCTCCTCCGGGATGTCCGCGTTGGAGAAGGTATCGTTGGCGCCGGGATTATGCAGGAAAATCCGGTCGATGCCCGGCACCGCCAGCACCACGGAGTAGGAGGTGGAGCTGCCCTCGTCCACGATCAAGCCCCCTGCGCCGTACCCGGCAAGGATGCTTTCCACCATGGAACCGAAGGCGTCGCCGCCCACCTTGCCCATCAGCTGCACGTCCGCGCCCAGAATTTTCAGGGCCAGGCCGGTGTTGGCCACGCTGCCGCCGGTGTGCACGTCCGCTTCCTTCATATGGATCAGCTTGCCCGGTTCCAGCACCTGGGCGATGTTCTCCGCCCGGAGCTGGCTGGGAAACACAGGCGTAATATCCAGGCAGATATGGCCCGCTGCAATGATTTTCTTATTCATCGGAAGTTTCTCCTTTGGAGAAAGGCCCCCACTAAGGGTCTCGGGCTGCCAATCAATCCATGCGTTTCGAGCAAACCTGCACATCTTGCGCTTTCGGCGCTCGCTGTGCTTGCTAAAAACGCTGCGGCGTAAGGTTTGTGGGCTCTGCCCACACCCGGCAGGAGGCAGTGCCTCCTGCACCTCCACCATTTTTGTCAGCCCAAAGCCCTGTTGCGGGAGCCTTTGGTTTGCATCAGATAAGCCCCATGATCAGGTTCATGGTGTACATTTCCAGCTGCTCAAACTTGCGCTCGGCAATCAGCTTTCCGGTGTACTCATAATCCCAGCGGGCCACCTTGGCTTCCAGCGCCTTGAAGATGTCCAGGGAATTCTTCAGGTGCTCGTAGCTGTCCTCGTCGGTGGTGGTGCGCATGGCCTTCACGTCTAGGCCCACGTACTCGCCCTTGGAGCCGTAGTTGTTTTCCACCAGCACCTTAACCTGGTTGAAAGCGGCGCGCAGGTTCTCCACGCCGAAGGACTTGTCCTGGTCGTAGCGGATGGAGTTCTGGTCGTTGAGGTGAACGGTGAACAGCTTGTCAAAGGCCATCGCAAAGCCGATTTCATGGGCAGGATCCAGGCCGGCCAGAATGGCATGGGCGGATTCCAGGTTGCCGCCGACGCGCTTGGGGTCGATGGTGGCGGCGGAGATGGCCATCACGTGGCCCATGGTGCCGCAGATGGAGCGGTCGATGGGCTCATTGGGCTTGGGCTCGATGCACACGCGGATGGTGGAATCGTACTCCAGCATCTTGTTGATGGCTTCCACCAGCATCTTGGTGGCCCAAACGGGGCTCTTGCTTTCGGCGCAGAGGGTGCCTTCACGGGCCAGCCAGAGAACCAGCAGGTCGGTGCCCAGTTCCTTGGCGATGTCAATGGAGCGATAGGTGCGCCACATGGCGTACTCCCGGTCCTCAGCGCTGCCGCTCATGAAGCCGCCGTCCTTGGTGTGCTCGTCCATCCACAGGCGGGGGGCGACGAACTCAGCCTTGAGGCCGTACTTATCCAGCAGCTTTTTGACCTCACGGGCATAGGCCTTGATCTCTTCGGTGGTCATGTTGTTCATGTTAGGGACGGCGTCGTCGTCATGGAACTGCACGGCGGAGAAGCCCAAAGCCGCAAACTTGGCAAACTTCTCCTCCAGGTCGATGGGCTTACGGGTTTCGGGGCCATAGGAGTCAGCGCCGGTGTGGACATTCCAGGGACCCACGGAAAACTTGAAGTTGGACATAGATGTACCTCCCGAATATTCTGCCGCCGAACGGCTTGTTTTTTTCCACTATACCACAAACAGATGCAGAATGTCACCCATTTGTTTTCCGCCAAAAAAACATTACTGCTGTTTTCTTTTGTGAATCGCATTCCGCCACAATCCAAAAAGCCAGACCGCACGGGGCGACCTGGCTTTTTGGGGCGCGTTTCATGGGTTTCAGCAAACGATCGTTTCCCAGGCAAAGGGCAGCAGATCTCTTGCTTTCACTTTGATGAGGTTTCCGTTTTCGTCGTTCACGATCACCTTGATGTCGGGGCAATATTCCAGCAGCATCTGCCGGCAATTTCCGCAGGGCGGGATCACGCTGTTCAGATGTTTCTCATGCACCGCAACGATGGTATCAAACTCTCGCTCTCCGTTGGAAATGGCCATGCCAATGGTAATGTATTCGGCACAGGAACCATGAATGCCATCGCAGTTTACGCCCTGATAGATCTTTCCGTTTTTGCACAGAACTGCGCAGCCAACCGTGTGATTGTAAACGCCGTCGTCAAAATTCCGCTGGAGAACCTGCAATCCTGCCTGAATCAGTTCCCGGTCTTTTTCCGTCAGGGGGTATCTTTCCATGGAAGCATCACCTGCGTTTCTGTTTGGTTTCGCTCTTATTCCTCATCCGGCTGTTGGCCGTCGTGGGCCAGCCATTTGCATTCGGTCATTTCCAGGTTGGTAAAGGTGGCTTTGAAGGAGGAATCCTCCGGGCTGCAGGCGTACACGCCAAAGCGGATGACCCCGCCGCCGTTCCACATGTGGCATACCCGCATCTGCCGGAAGGTCACGCCGTCGTCCGAGCATTCAATGCAGTAATCATCCTCCCGGCGGCTGAGCCTGTACCACATGCTCCTCACGCCCGCGTCGATCTCGGTGGTGGCCCAGTCGGAATAGCCGTTGTTGGTCACCACGCTGCCCAGATGCTGGAAGCGGTCGTTTTCATATTCAATGGAGCCCTTCAGCCAGTTCTCGCTGTCCAGATACATCACCACGCCGCACTGGTCAAACCGATGTTTGCTTTCAAACTGGGTCTTCACGGTGAAGGAGAAAAACTTCTCTTCCGTTTCCATCTGCAAAACCGGCGCGTTGTCGTTCCGGAAATGGTAGTAGGTCCTCTGCCACAGGTCAGTGTGAGGCCTGGTCACAATTTCGATTTGATCGGCAGAGATCACATACTCCGCCGGTTCACGGGTCCATTGCAGCTTTTTCGTGTCAAAATGCATGATACGTCCTCCTGTTTCTCAGCGCAGCACCACGCTGGTCTGTCCAGGCAAGGTGAGCATGGTGCCGTCCAGAATCACGCCGTCAGCGCCGGCAATGCCGCTGATCATGGTGAAGCTCAAATCCGTGACGGCGGAAAGATCCACGGTGATGTCCCGCTGGGTGGTGTTATGCAGCACGGCCACGGTGCTGCCGTTCCAGCTGCAGGTGAAGCCGCCCAGCTTATCGCCCTCAAACTGCAGGGCCTTGTATTCGCCCCGGGCGATTTCCGGATTGGCCTTGCGGATCATGATCAGCTGCTTGACGTGGTTCAAAAGGCTATCGCCAATGCGGGACAGATCCTTGACGGTGTAAGGACTCTGCTTGGCATAGGTGGTGCCCTCCGGGTCGCGGATGGTGTCGCCGTCGCCCCAGAGCATGGCCATGCGGCGGTTGGCGTCGGTGCTGGAACCGCCCCGGGAGCCCCGGAGGCTGATCTCCTCGCCGTAATACAGGAAGGGCGAGCCAGGAGAGAGCAGGTACAGGCTGGCGGCGCACTTCATCTGGCCGCTGGCCGCGGTCAGGTAGCCCGCGCTGCGATCCATATCGTGGTTGGAGATGAACAGGGTGGCCCGCTTGTCCCCGCCCAGGCGGTCAAGGCGGCCCAGGTAGCTTTCCATATAGGCGGTAAAGCGGTTCACATCGCCGGCCCGGGCGGTATCGGCAATGAGGCCCTCCGCCTGGCTGGTGGCAAAGTTGAAGCAGGGCGTAACCGGCAAATACTGGTCGATGATCCCGTCGCCGTCCCAGACTTCCGCCACGGTGTACACGTCCGGCTTGACCTTTTTCAGCTCGCCGATGTACCAATCCCAGAAATCCACGCTGGCGGCGTGGTCGCCAAAATAGATGTACTTGGCCGCGTCAAAGCGGAAGCCGTCCACGCCCAGATCCAGGTAAAACAGAGCCACGTCCAGCATGTACTGCCGCACCATGGGGGTGTCAAAATTGGGCTCGGGCATCTGCTCGGAGAAGTTGGCCTCGTAGAGCAAGCGGGTGCCCGGGGCCTTGGCGAACGTGCGGCCCGCAGGAAGGGGATCGCCCTCGTTGACCCAGGTGAAAAAGTCGTAGTAGATATTGCCCGGATTGTTGAGGATATGGGCGTTGACAAAGTTGGTGAACAGCCGGTTCTTGTGGCCGGTGTGGTTGATGGGCAGATCCAGGATGATCTTCACATCCCGCTCATGGCACAGGTCAATGAGCTGTTTCAAATCCTCCATGGTGCCAAAGGCCGGGTCGATGGTGTAGTAGTCGGTCACGTCGTACTTATGGTAGGAAGGGGACTGGAAGATGGGCGTCAGCCACAGACCCTCCACGCCCAGGCTCAGGCCGGAGAAGGGATCGCCGTCGTTGAGGTAGTCCATCCGGTTGATGATGCCCTGCAAATCACCCACGCCGTCGCCGTTGGAGTCGGAGAAGGAGCCAACGAAGATCTCGTAAAAGACCCGGTTGTTGTCGTCGGGCAGTTCATCGGCCACATAGGGCAGGGGATCCAGAATGCACTCGCCACCTTCGGACAGGGGGTAGACCTTGAAGTCAAAATCCTCCGCCAGGGCGCAGGTTGCCAGCAAAATCAGCGCAAAAAGCATGCAAAAAAACCGTTTCATACGCAGCTCACCTTCTGTGTTTGTTTTGGTGTAAGTTACTATCCCACAAACCGGCTTGCTTGTCAAGGCGGGGAAAAAATGATATACTCCGCTTACAGAAAGGATCTGAACTGAATGAACGCTTGGTATTCCGAAGAATTGGCGGCAAGGTATCAAAACCGGGCCCGCCGCTGTTTGTGGTTTGTGGTGGCGCTGGCAGTCCTGGGGCTGGCGGCCTGTATTTTCATGTGCACAAAGGTGCGCACCGGCAACGCCTCCCGGTTGCTGGCGGCGGTGATCCTCACCTCCACCTTGGCCGGATGGGCGGCGATTCTGCTCATCGGCTTTGTGTATCGACCCACCAAAGCCCAAGCCGGGCACATGCTGGGCCTGATGAATACGGAGGCGGAGACCCTCACCGGCACGCTTGCCCTGGAAAAGGGTGGCTTCCGCATTCCCGGAAGCATCGTGGTCAGGAAGGTGCGCCTCCGCACGGAGGACGAGACCCTGACCCTCAACCTGAACGCCCGCTACGCCGCCAAGCTGCCCCCGGAGGGCACGCCGGTGAAGGTGACGGTCAGGCGCAAATTCATCACAGCCTGCGAGGTGATCCAAGATGGAGAAGCTTAAACGTTTCTGGAACCTGGTTCCCGCGCTGATCCTCTGGGCCATGCTGAGCATTTTCCTCTGGGGCTGGATTTTCACCTTCCTGACGGACACGGCCCCGGAAAACAAGCTGACCCTGTTTGTGGACGCCGCCGTGCCGGACTCCACCGGCCTGGCCGTCCGCCTGGAGGAAAACGCCCTCAGCGATGAGATCCGCATGGTGAAGGTGCATCCCTTCAGCTATGCCATGCTGGACGGCGAACCCCTGCGCCGGGCGGACACGTACATCGTGCGGGTCTCCCATGTGGAGGAATACTGGGAGTGGTTCGCGCCGCTGCCGGAGAGGCTGACCGCAGGAGCAGCTCCCGTCGGTTCATACCAGCAGCCCATCGGTGCCTCCCTCCTCCTGCTGGACGGCGCGCCCTACGGCATCCGGGTCTACGATGCCGCCACCGGCACCGGCATCGCGCAAGCCTTTATCGACTACCACGACCCCGCCCTGCCGGATGAGGATTACTACCTGATGCTGGGCAAGGAATCCCTGCATCTCACCGCCAACGAGGGCGGGCAGGATGACAAGGCCATCCTGCTGGCAGAAGCGATTCTGGCGCTCCCCTAATCCCAACGAAGCCAAAGGAGGCGACCTCTATGTTCCGCAAAACCCTGTCCCTGATGATGGCCCTGAGCCTGCTGGCTACCGCCTGCTGCCCCGCCGCCCTGGCCGAGGAAAGCACCCTGTATGTGAAAAAGGTGGAAAACCTGCCGGAGGACTTCATTTTCGGCATGGACGCCTCCTGCGTGCCCGCCCTGGAAGCCAGCGGCGTGAAGTACTACAACTTCGACGGCCAGGAGGAGGACGTGTTCAAGATCCTGGCGGACAACGGGGTGAACTACATCCGCGTGCGGGTGTGGAACGACCCCTTCGACGCGGAGGGAAACGGCTACGGCGGCGGCAACTGCGATATTGGCAACGCTGTGGCCATCGGCAAGCGGGCCACCCAGTACGGCATGAAGCTGCTGGTGAATTTCCACTACTCGGACTTCTGGGCCGATCCTTCCAAGCAGATGGTGCCCAAGGCCTGGGCCAATATGGAAATTGAGGAAAAGACCCAGGCCGTGTACGAGTACACCCGGGACTGCCTTATCCAGCTCAGAGATGCAGGCGTGGACGTGGGCATGGTGCAGGTGGGCAACGAAACCAACAACCTGATGTGCGGCGAGCGCATCTGGTTCAACATCCAGTACCTGATGCAGGCCGGCGCCAAGGCCACCCGGGAGATCTTCCCGGATGCGCTGGTGGCCCTGCATTTTGCCAACCCGGAGAAGGGCGGCAGCTACCTGACTTATGCCAAAAAGATGGACTACTATCAGGTGGATTATGACGTGTTCGCCTCCTCCTACTACCCCTACTGGCACGGCAGCCTGGAAAACCTGGCGGCGGTGCTGAGCACCGTGGCCGATATGTACGGCAAGAAGGTCATGGTCATGGAGACCTCCTACGCCTACACCCCGGAGGATACTGATTTCAACGGCAATACCATCGGCGACGGCGGGGCCATCGTGAAAAACTATCCCTTCACGGTTCAGGGCCAGGCCAACAATTTGCGGGCCATCACCGATACCATCGTCAACAAAACCCCGGCGGGCATCGGCGTGGTGTACTGGGAAGGCACCTGGATCAGCGTGGGCGGAAACAGTTGGGAAGAAAACAGCGCTCTGTGGGAGAAATACGGCTCCGGCTGGGCGTCCAGCTTCTCCGCCGCCTATGACCCTGCCGACGCAGGCAAGTACTACGGCGGCAACGCGGTGGACAATCAGGCCCTGTTTGACCGGTACGGCCATCCCCTGGAATCCCTGAAGGTGTTCAAATTGATGCGGGAGGGCAATGAGATCGCCCCAAAGGCCGACGCTTTGGAGGACGTGACCCTCATCTGCGACCTGAACGCCCCCCTGGAGCTGCCCGCCACCGTCAACGCCGTCATGACCGATGACAGCCGCCAGGCCATCCCGGTGGAATGGAACCTGACGGAGGAGCAGCGTGAACAGATGCACACCGGCGGCGTGAAGCAGTACGTCGTCACCGGGCAGGCGGGCGGCATGGAAGCCAAGTGCTACGTGTCCATGGTGGAATACAATTATCTGACCGATTACAGCTTTGAGGAAGGCGGCAACGGCTGGACCTGGACCGATCTTTCCAAGGCCGACGAGCTCTACGTGGAGGACAAGGCCACCGATTCCCTCACCGGCAGCAAGCACATGCATTTCTGGAGCGCCGGGGCCAACACGGTGGAGTTCACCCTGGAGCAGAAGGTGGAAAATCTCCCGGCGGGCAAGTACAAGTTTACCGTGTCCATCATGGGCGGCGACGCAGGCCAGCACGAGGTTTACGCCTACGTGAAGGTGGACGGCGAGACCGTGGGCACCGCGCCCATGAGCATCACCTCCTACGGCAACTGGGATGCCGGCGTCGTTCCGGAATTTGACCATCCCGAAGGCAGCGAAGTCATCGTGGGCGTGTACGTCCGCTGCGAGGGCGCAGGCAACGGCGCCTGGGGCAAAATTGACGACGCATTGCTCAATTCCGTCAAGTAATCCTCCTTTTTTCGAAACATCACCCAAAATTTTTCGAGGCAGCAAACCTTTATGCTGCCTCTTTTTTTGCGCATCACGAAATTTTTTCATTTTGTGCAAACGTTTTCTCTTGACAGCGGGGATGTTTATGAGTACAATAGAATTACATCAAAGTACTGCATAAAGAAGCGACCATTGAAAGCAAACTGTTTTCTTTGTTTTTGCTTCCCCCAAAAACGTTTCTAAGGCTGTATTGAGCCAGAGAAATAAAAATGTACCAACTGGTAACAAAAAAAGAAAGGATGAAAACCCCCATGAAAAAATTCCTTGCTTACCTGCTTACCGTAATCATGGTTCTGTCCATGGTGTCCTTCGCCAGCGCTTCCGAACTGGCCGGCACTTATGACATCACCGTTTGGGTGGCTGCTGAAGTCGTGGACCTGACTCTGGCCCAGATTGAAGAGTTCAACCAGACCAACGAGTTCGGCATCGTGTTCAACGCCACCGTTGAGCCCGTGTCCGAGGCTGACGCTGCTACCCAGATGATCACCGACGTTGAAGCCGGCGGCGACCTGTTCTGCTTTGCTCAGGACCAGTTTGCTCGTCTGGTGCAGGCCGGCGCTCTGGCCAAGCTGGGCGTGAAGGCCGGCGAAACCGTCAGCGCTGCCAACGCTCCCGTGGTTGTGTCCGCCGCCACCGTGGGCGACACCCTGTACGCCTACCCCCTCACCGCTGACAACGGCTACTTCATGTACTATGACAAGTCCGTCGTCTCCGAGGATCACATCGACTCTCTGGAAGCCATCATCGCTGACTGCGAAGCTGCCGAGAAGTACTTCGCCTTCGAAATGAACACCTCCGCCTGGTACCTGGCTTCCTTCTTCTTCGCCACCGGCTGCGAATCCACCTGGGAAACCGACGCCGAAGGCAAGTTCGTCTCCGTGAAGGATACCTTCAACAGCCCCGAAGGCCTGATCGCCGTCAAGGGTATGAAGAAGCTGGTGGATTCTCCCTTCCATCTGTCCTCTTCCTCCGGCGCTGAGTTCTCCTCCGGCGCTGCCGTGGTCGTCACCGGCACCTGGGATTTCATGACCGTTCAGGGCATCCTGGGCGACAACATGGGCGTTGCCGATCTGCCTTCCTTCGAAGTGGACGGCCAGATCTACCACCTCGGTTCCTTCAACGGCTGCAAGCTGATGGGCGTGAAGCCCCAGGTTGATCCCGCCCGTGCTGCTGCCCTGCATCAGCTGGCTCAGTACCTGACCGGTGAAAAGTGCCAGGCCGAGCGTTTCGCAGAGCGCGCCTGGGGCCCCTCCAACCTGAACGTGCAGGCTTCTGAAGCTGTCCAGGCCAACGCCGGTCTGGTGGCCCTGAACGCCCAGGCTCCCTACTCCATCCCCCAGGGCAACATCCATGGTTCTTGGTGGGATATCGCCAAGGTTATCGGCGATGACGTGAAGGCCGCTACCGACGACGCCGGTCTGCAGGCTGCCCTGGACAACTACCAGGCCAAGATCGCTGACCTGTTCAAGCTGGACACCAACGCCCTGCTGTTCGTGGGCGCCTGGAACGGCTGGAACAACGCTGACGATACCGATACCTACTACTTCAAGGACAACTCCCTGACCCTGGACGTGCCCGAAAGCGATTACATGGGCGGCCGCATCGTGAACCCCGGCGACTGGGGCACCGATAAGGGCTTTGCTCAGGTTGTGACCGGCGTTGAGTACATCAAGGATCTGGGTGCTGACAACCCCGACAACAACATCGTGTTCGCTGAGGCCGGCAACTACACCGTGACCATCAACGGCACCGAAATCTCCATCGTGAAGAACTAATCAGCAACGTCTGACCATCTGTGAAATAACAGCTCTGTACAGATTCTGATGCTTCACATATTTGGCCGGAGCCAACTTGCTTGGTTCCGGCCATTTCCATAAAGGAGCGGATTCCGGACATGAAACAGTATACTGACCTTGAATACCTGAAACTGTCCAGGGGTCAGAAGCTGCTGTACAAAATTGCCAGTTTTTTCTGTTCCATCCCCCAGAAAATCAAGGGATTGTTCGTGGGCCTGTGGAACCTGATCAAAAATGCCGGCAAGGCCATCGGCAGCGAAGCAGCTGACATCTGGACCACTTTCCGGGACGGCGACTGGAAAACCAAGCTGTCCTTCTTCATCATGGGCTTTGGCAACCTGGCCCGGGGGCAGATCCTCCGCGGCCTTCTGTTCCTGCTGTTTGAAGTTGTGTTCATCGGCTATATGGTCATTGCCGGCGGGTACTGGCTCAGCATGCTGCCCAGCCTGGGCAAGGTGGGCCCCACCGAAGAATACAACCTGATTTACGATGCCTACGTCACCACCTACAACGATAACTCCTTCAAGATCCTGCTTTATGGCGTTCTGACCATCTTCTTTATCATCGCCTTTATTTACACCTGGCGTGTGAACGTGAAGCAGAACAAGATGGCGGAAAAGATCCTGAAGAGCGGCAAGCAGCTGCGCAGCGGCAAGGAAGACCTGCGTTCCCTGGTGGACGACCAGTTCCACAAAACCCTGCTGGCTCTGCCCCTGACCGGCATTATCGTCTTTACGGTGCTGCCCATTGTGTTCATGATTCTGGTGGCATTCACCAACTACGACGGCACCCATGACGGTTATTACAACAACCTGTTCACCTGGGTGGGTCTGGACAACTTCAACACCATGCTGTCCTGGAAAGTGGGCACCGGCGCCGGCACCCAGAGCTACGCCGCCACCTTCGGCGAGGTTCTCAGCTGGACGCTGATCTGGGCCTTCTTTGCCACCTTCACCAACTACTTCCTGGGCATGTTCGTGGCCATGGCCATCAACAAGCGGGGCATCAACCTGAAAAAGCTGTGGCGTACCATTCTGGTATTGACCATCGCCATTCCCCAGTTCATCTCCCTGCTGTACGTGTCCAAGATGTTCGCCAAGAACGGCATCGTCAACGGCTTCCTGATGAGTATGGGGTGGATAGACCAGGCCCTGCCATTCTGGGAGGATCCCACCTGGGCCAGGATCACGGTCATCCTGATCAACATCTGGATCGGTATCCCCTACCTGATGCTGATCACCACCGGCATCCTGATGAACATCCCCCAGGATCTGTACGAATCCGCCCGCATCGACGGCGCCAACGCATGGCAGCAGTACACCAAGATCACTTTGCCTTACATGCTGTTCGTCACCGGCCCCTACCTCTTGACCAGCTTTACAGGCAATATGAACAACTTCAACGTCATCTACCTGCTCACCGGCGGCGCGCCAACCAACCCGGCGGCGTCCTCGGCGGCAGGCACGGTGGGCTACACAGACCTGCTCATTACCTGGCTGTTCAAGATCACCACAGGCGCGGAAAGCCAGTACTACCTGGCCTCCGTGGTGGGTATTCTGGTGTTCATCGTGGTGGCGCTCATCTCCCTGGTGGTATACAACGTGCTGCCGTCCATTAAGAACGAGGAGGATTTCCAGTGATGAGTCAAGCAAAGTTGTTGGATAACAAGCCCGCACGCCATCACATGGGCCTGCGTACCTCCCGCCTTATCGGCAACAGCGCCATTTACGCCTTCCTGATCATTATCAGCATCATCTGGCTGATTCCCTTCGTTTGCATCGTGCTACAGTCCTTCCGTGTGGAAAACACCCACCAGGTGGGCTACATCATCCCCAAAAAGTGGGGCTTTGACAACTATGTCAACCTGTTCCAGACGGACTTCCCCCGCTGGTACATGAACACCTTCATCTCCGCGCTGGTAACGGCGGCCCTGCAGACGGTGATCGTGCTGTGCATGAGCTACACCCTGTCCCGCTTCCGCTTCAAGCTGCGCAAGCCCCTCATGCGCCTGATGCTGATCCTGGGCATGTTCCCCGGTATGCTGACCATGATCATCCTCTACCGGGTTTTGAAGGATCTGGGCATGACCCAGGCCAACTCCGTGCCCGGCCTGATCCTGGTGTACGTGGCATCCTCCGGCATGGGTTACTACGTGTCCAAGGGCTTCTTTGACACCATTCCCAAATCCCTGGACGAGGCCGCCCGCGTGGACGGCGCTACCCGCTTCCAGGTGCTCAAGAAGATCATTCTTCCGCTTTCCAAACCCATTGTTATCTACACCATTCTGACGGCCTTCATGGGCCCCTGGGGCGACTTCGTTTTCGCGCGATACATCGCCTTTGGCACATCCGCAGGCATGAACGTGGCAGTCGGCCTTTACAACTGGCTGAACAAGGACCAGATCTCCAAATGCTACACCATGTTCTGCGCCGGCGGCGTACTGGTTGCCGTACCGGTCACGGTGCTGTTCATGTGCCTGCAGAGGTACTACGTAGAGGGCGTCACAGGCGGCGCCGTCAAGGGCTAAGCCGGCCCGGACAATGGAATTTGAGTAAAGGAGAAATCTGTTTATGGCAAGCGTAAAACTGACAGACGTCAAAAAGATTTACGATAACAAAGTCACCGCCGTTCACGACTTCAACCTGGAAATTGCGGACAAGGAATTTGTGGTGTTCGTCGGCCCCTCCGGCTGCGGAAAGTCCACCACCCTGCGCATGATCGCCGGCCTGGAGGACATCTCCGAGGGCATCGTGGAGATCGACGGCGTTGTGGTCAACGACCTGCAGCCCAAGGATCGGGACATCGCCATGGTGTTCCAGAATTACGCCCTCTATCCCCACATGACGGTGTATGACAACATCGCCTTCTCCCTCCGGCTGAAGAAAATGCCCGAGGACGAGATCTACGAGAAGGTCACCAACGCCGCGGAGATCCTGGGCATTACCGAGTACCTGACCCGCAAGCCCCGCGCCCTGTCCGGCGGCCAGCGTCAGCGTGTGGCCATCGGCCGCGCCATGGTGCGCAACGCCAAGGTATTCCTCATGGACGAGCCTCTCTCCAACCTGGACGCCAAGCTGCGCAACCAGATGCGTGCCGAGATCATCCTGCTGCGCCAGAAGCTGGACACCACCTTCATCTACGTCACCCATGACCAGACCGAAGCCATGACCCTGGGCGACCGGATCGTCATCATGCGGGACGGCATCATCGAGCAGGTGGGCACCCCCACGGAAGTGTTCGAGATGCCTCGCAATATCTTCGTGGCCGAGTTCATCGGCGCGCCCAAGATGAACATGATCGACACCGAGCTGGTTAAGGAAGGCGACCGCTACTTCGTCACCCCCTTCGGCGCCAAGATCGAAGTGGACGGCGAGAAGCGCAACGAGCTCATCCAGCGCGGCGTGGAAGCCGGCTCCATCAAGCTGGGCGTCCGCCCCGAGCACATCGTTCTTTCTGAGGAAGGCAGCGAAGCCGCCATCCCCTGCAAGCTGGAAGTGAACGAAATGATGGGCAGCGAGCTGCACCTGCACGTCTTCACCGAGGACGGCACCCGGCTCATCGTCCGCATTCCCACCATCAACCTGACCATGGAGCAGCGCAACGCTTTGGTTTACGGCGCACAGCTGTACATCACCTTTGAAGGCAAGGTCATGCATTTCTTTGACAAGGAATCCGAACTGAACCTGATTTATGGATGATGGATCCACACAAAAACCGCCCCGGCCAACTGGCTGAGGCGGTTTCTTTATGCGTTGATCACAGCTTGTTGCGCTGGATTTTGCCGGAGATGGTCTTGGGCAGCTCCGTGCGGAACTCCACGATGCGGGGGTACTTGTAGGGGGCGGTGTGCTGCTTGACGTAGGCCTGGATTTCCTTCTTCAGGTCGTCGGTGCCCTCGGTGTCCTTGGTCAGGACGATGCAGGCCTTGACCACCTGGCCGCGGACATCGTCCGGGGCGCCGGTGACACCGCACTCCAGTACGTAGGGCAGCTCCATGATGACGGACTCGATCTCAAACGGCCCGATACGGTAGCCGGAGGACTTGATCACGTCGTCCACGCGGCTGACGTACCAGAAGAAGCCCTGTTCGTCCTTCCAGGCCACGTCGCCGGTGTGGTACCAGCCATCGTGGAGGACGGCAGCGGTCTTTTCCTCGTCCTGGTAGTAGCCCAGGAACAGGCCGCAGGGAACCTTCTCGCTGGTGCGGATGCAGATCTCGCCGTTCTGGCCGGTGGGCACGGGATTGCCGTCCGGATCCAGCAGCTGGATATCGTACAGGGGGCTGGCCTTGCCCATGGAGCCCACCTTGTGGGCGTTGCCCACCAGATTGGCGATGGACAGGGTGGTTTCCGTCTGGCCGAAGCCCTCGATGAGCTGCAGGCCGGTCAGCTTCTCAAACTGATAGTAGACCTCGGGGTTGAGAGCCTCGCCGGCGGTGGTGGCCCGCACGACGGAGGAGAAATCATACTTGGTCAGATCCTGCTTGATCATCATGCGGTACATGGTGGGCGGTGCGCAGAAGGTGGTGATTTTGTACTTGCCAAACAGGGGCAGGATCTCCGCCGCGTCAAAGCGGTCAAAGTCGTAGGTGAACACGCCGCCTTCGCAGAGCCACTGGCCGTAGTACTTGCCCCAGAGGGCCTTGCCCCAGCCGGTATCGGAGATGGTGAAGTGGATGCCGTCACGATGCACGCAATGCCAGTATTTGGCGGTGATGTAATGGCCCAGGGGGTACTTGAAGCTGTGGGTGGCAATCTTGGGATAGCCGGTGGTGCCGGAGGTGAAGAACATCAGCATGGGATCGTTGCCGCAGGGAGTGTCCTCGGTGCGGAGATAGCGGCGGCTGAACAGGCCAAACTCCTTGTCGAAGTCATGCCAGCCGTCACGGCTGCCGCCTACCAGAACCTTGGTCTTCAGGGTGGGGCTGGTCTCGGCGGCCAGTTCTACCTGGTGAGCCACGTCGCCGTCGGCGGTGCAGAGGATGGCGCTGACGCCGGCAGCCTGGAAACGGTACTCAAAGTCGTGCGCCAGCAGCTGGTTGGTAGCGGGGATAGCGATGGCGCCCAGCTTGCACAGGGCGGTCATGGCAGGCCAGAACTGCCAGTGGCGCTTCAGCACCAGCATGACCCGGTCGCCCTTCTTTACGCCCAGAGAGGTGAAGTAGTTGGCGGCCTGGTTGGACAGATCCTTCATGTCCTTGAAGGTGAAGCGGCGTTCTTCCTTGGTGCGGCTCAGATGCAGCATGGCCAGCTTTTCCGGATCCTTCCGGGCCACCGCGTCCACGATGTCAAAACCGAAGTTGAACTGATCCTCGTTCATAAAGTCGATGGACTTGAGGGTGCCGTTTTCGTCCTCCTCGGCCCGGATGAACTTCTTGCAGCAGAGCTCGGGATCGCTTTCCACAACGGGAGCATGGCGTTCCTGCACTTCCTCCGCCACGTTGGACTTGCCGTGGAGAACCATGGCCAGGAACAGGCAGCCTTCTCCGTCCACCGCGATCATGCCGTGGGGAGTGGCGGAATCGTAGTAGATGCTGTCGCCCTCGTGGAGGATTTCCGTATGCTCGCCGATCTGCACCTTCAGGGAGCCCTTCAGGATCAGGTCGAACTCCTGGCCGGCATGGGTGGCCAACTGGATGGGCTTGTCCTGCTGCTCGGGCAGATAGTCATAGCGGACCCAGTAGGGCTCGGCGATCTTATGGCGGAACATGGGGGCCAGGTTCTGGATGCGGATGCCCTCCTCACGGGCGGTGGTGATGCCGCGATCCTTGCGGGTGACGGTATAGCTGCTCAGGTGAGCGCTGTGGCCTTCCAGAAGGTCGGTCAGCTCAATGCCAAACGCCAGGGCGCATTTGTGGATAAAAGAGAAAGGCAGATCCACCTTGCCGGATTCATACTCTACATAAGTGGCCTCGGTCACCTGGGTGCGCAGAGACATTTCCTCCGTGGAAAAGCTCATAATCTGCCGCATCTCACGAATACGAAGCGCGATTTCCTGAATTTGCTGACGGGACTGGTTCACCGGGCATACCTCCTTTTTTCATAGAAAAAAACCCGTCTCAAAGTTTTTTCTTTGAGACGGGTGTGTTCACATCCGCGGTACCACTCAAATTGCAGCATCTGCTGCCACTCATCGGGTTCTATCAAACCCTGTGCATTCACGCAGCCTCACGGAAAACCTTACTTTTGGCATTTCAGGCTTTCAACTCAGAAGGGATAAGCGCTTGAAACCTCTGCTGCCGGTTCGCACCAACCACCGGCTCTCTGAAAGCGTCCGTTTCGGCCGTCTTCGTCATCGTCGTTCAAATGGTATTCAATTTACGATGGCATCTTATCACACTTATAGGGGGACTGTCAATCCGCTTTTTGCAAAAACAGCAAAGAAACATCGGCGGATCATCAGCCCTCCAGGCTGACGCAGTGATCCTTCTTATAGCCGTGCGCGCCGAAAATCTGCCATTTTCCTGCACCCAGCCGCTGCAGCACCGTCCTGCGTTCCAGGGCGCAAAGCTGGGCGTCCGTGTCCACGGAGGTCATCAGAATGGGCGCGTACTGGTTGTACCGGGCCTGCTCGGGGGTATAACCCCGGATATTGACAAAAATATCCCCAGTGAAGGCAATGCAGTTGGCATAATCAATCAGCACAATCTCCCCGGGCAGATGGCCTCCCTTGCCCTCGTAGACCTCAAAATGCAGGTCTCCAAAGTCAAAAAAGCCAACCTGTACCAGCGGCGCATTTTCATCCTGCCGCCGCCCCCAAAGCTCCGTGATCTTCCCAGGATCCGGCGCCTCGTACCCGGTCAGGGTCTTGCAGATGTTGATGTAAGGCTTATGCAGCGCGTTCTGCTCCCGGAAGCCGTCCTTGCCTGCCGCTTCCAGCTTGAGACACTCGGCGCTCTTCTGCCCCGCGATAATTTCGTCAAACAACGGCAGCAGGCCGCAATGATCCACGTCCGCATGGGTGATGAGCACCGTCTTTTTCATGGTGTCATAGTCCGGCAGCAGCTTGCGGAAAATGGCTTCCATCTCCTCCCGGTAGCAAGCATAGCCGCTGTCCACAAACAGCGTTTCATCGCCGTGGCGGATGATGGCGGTATTGCTGCCGCAGGCCGGCTCGATGAGAATGATCTCCGTCTTGTCGGTAATGGGATGACGGCTGATGCGAGGCAGGAAGTTTTCTCCCTTGCAGGACACAAGCAGCTCCGCAAAACGGCCGATGCTGTCAAAGGTGCGGTACGGAGAAAGGCCCCGCTCGTCCAGGGTCTGCATGGCCAGATTGGTGTTGATGAGCAGCCGTTCCTGCTGGCCGGCGGAAAGGCCGGTGTTCTTGGCGATCTCGGACACAAAGCTGCTGTAAAAAATGCTGTTATCGTATATCTTTTCCGTGTGGTTGTAATCAATGATCCGAACCGGGCACAGCTTTTCCGCAGCGGCCATGAACTCCGTGATCTTGGCAGCGTCCTCCACAAACAGGCCCATTTTGAACAGCTGGTGATCCGTGCCGTTTTCCTGGGAACTGATGTAGGAAATGTTGAAGTCAAATTCGTTGATCAGGGCCAGAACATCGGTAACGCTGCCGGGCACGTCCCTGAGCCGGAACTCCAGCAGCACAATCCTGGAATGTTCCTTCCCGGGCTGAAGATAACCGATCTCCGCCAATTCCCGGTCCGCCTTTTCCAGCTGCTCTGCCGTACCCTCCCCGTCAATGAACAGGGTATGGGAGTCGATGGCCTTGTTGTAGCTGACCCGGGTAATATTCACGCCAAGGGCGGCAAAGCACTTGCTTGCCTTGAGAAACGCGCCGATGTGGTCCGGCATGGTGGTCACGTATGTTTTTTTCATCAGCAGTACCTGCTTTCGTTGGGCAAAATCAAACCAGGGAATCACCGGCTTGCAGCGATTCCCCGTTCTGTCAGGCAGTGACGATGGCGTTGGCCTCTTGGAGCTTCAGGTACTCCACGGCCCATTCGCGCATCTTGTATTTCTGGATCTTGCCGGCGGCGTTCATGGGGAAATTTTCCACAAAGGCCACGTAGCGGGGGGTCTTGTGCTTGGCCATGTGGGTCATGACATATTCCTTCATTTCCGCCTCGGTGGAGGTTTCGCCTTCCTTGAGGATGACGCAGGCCATGATCTCCTCGCCGTACTGCTTATCCGGCACGCCGATGACCTGCACATCCTTGATCTTGGGATGGGTATAGAGGAAGTCTTCAATCTCCTTGGGGTAGATGTTTTCGCCGCCGCGGATGATCATGTCCTTGATGCGGCCGGTGATCTTGTAGTAGCCGTTGGCGTCCCGACGGGCCAGGTCGCCGGTGTGAAGCCAGCCCTCGCTGTCGATGGCGGCGGCAGTGGCTTCGGGCATCTTGTAGTAGCCCTTCATGATGTTGTAGCCCCGGGCGACGAACTCACCGTCCACGCCGTCAGGCACAGGCAGGTTGGTCTCCGGATCCACGATGCGGCATTCCACGCCGAAGATGGCCGCACCCACGGTGTTGACCCGGGCTTCGATGCTGTCCGTGGTCTTGGACATGGTGGTGGCGGGGCTGGCCTCGGTCTGGCCGTAGGTGATGCAGATCTCGTCCATATGCATCTTCTGGATGACCTCTTCCATCACCTTGATGGGGCAGGGGCTGCCCGCCATAATGCCGGTGCGCATGTGGCTGAAATCGGTCTTGGGGAAGTCGTCGTGGCCCAGCATGGCAATGAACATGGTGGGCACGCCGTGGAAGCAGGTGATCTTCTCCTGGTTGATGCAATGCAGGCCCTTCCGGGGGCTGAAAGCGGTGATGGGGCTCATGGTCACGCCATGGGTCATAGAGGCGGTCATGGCCAACACCATGCCGAAGCAGTGGAACATGGGCACCTGGATCATCATGCGGTCTGCGGTGGACAGATCCATGCAGTCGCCGATGGCCTTGCCGTTGTTGACCACATTGTAATGGGTGAGCATAACGCCCTTGGGGAAGCCGGTGGTGCCGGAGGTGTACTGCATGTTGCAAACGTCGTGCTTATTGATGGCGTTGGCACGGCGGGTGACCTCGGTGACATCCACCTTATCGGCCAGGGAGAGAGCGTCCTCCCAGGTCAGGCAGCCTTCCTGGCGGCTTTCTACGGTGATGATGTTCCGCAGGAAGGGGAACTTGCGGGTGTGCAGAGGCTGGAAGGGGTCGTGGCCCTGGAGCTCGGGGCACAGTTCCTTGATGATGGACACATAGTCGCTGTCCTTATAGGCGTCCACCATGACCAGGGTGTGGGTGTCGCTCTGGCGCAGCAGGTACTCGGCCTCATGGATCTTGTAGGCGGTATTGACGGTGACCAGCACCGCGCCGATCTTCACCGTGGCCCAGAAGGTGATGTACCAGGCGGGCACGTTGGTGGCCCAGATGGCCACATGATCGCCGGCCTTCACGCCCATGGCGATGAGGCTGCGGGCAAACTGATCCACGTCGTCCCGGAATTGGCTGTAGGTACGGGTGTAGTCCAGCTCCGTGTAGCGGAAGGCGTACTGATCGGGGAACTCCTCCACCATGCGGTCCAGCACCTGGGGGAAGGTCAGGTCGATCAAATGCTCCTTGGGCCAGACGTACTTGCCGGTCTTGCGGGCGTTGTCCTGCAGGCGATGGCCCACCCGGTCGCCGCCCATGAACTGCTCCATGTAGTTGGCAAAATGCGGGAACACAATACCTGCGGCCTGCAGCTCCGGCGCGGTGTTCTTGACCCACTCCAGGCTGATGTAGCCCTCGTAGTTCACGGAGCGCAGGGCCCGGATCATGCTCTCGATGGGAATATCGCCCTCGCCCATGATCTTGTACTTCACCTTGCCGTCCACCATGACGGAGTCCTTGATGTGGATGTGCTTGATATACACGCCCAGGTTCTGGATGGTGGTTTCCGGTTTTTCTCCGGCAAAACGGTAGGGATGATGCATATCCCACAGGGCGGCCACATTATCGCTCTCCACCCGCACCAAAAGGTCGCGGAGGCGATTGGTATCGGAGTAGACGCCGTTGGTTTCCACCAGCAGGATCACGTCGTGCTCCTCGGCGTAAGGCACGATGTCCTTCAGCGCCCGGAGGACCACCTCGTCGTCCACTTCGCCCTCGCTGTCGGCCTTGCGGTCGCCCAGGAGGCGGATGTACTTGGCGCCCAGCTTCTCCGCCAGGCGGATGTATTCTTTAATCTCCTCCTTGGTTTCCGCCCAGCAATGCTCATCCTTGAGCACGCAGCCGGTGGACAGGCAGGGAATTTCCAGCCGCATCCGCTTCAAATTGGCGATGGTCTTGTCGATCTGGTCGGCCCGGAAAGGCTGGGCACGGACGGAAAAAATGTCATTGCCCAAACCGCGCATCTCGATGCCGTCAAAGCCAAAGTCCTTGGCCATGGAATAAATATCGGACCAGGAAAAATCAGGACAACCCAAGGTGGAAAATGCGAGTTTCATCTCAAAACTCCTCCTTCTTTTCTGTGCCGTTAACGAAAAATGCTTTCATCTCCGGCAGTGAACTGCAAGAGACGAAAGCATGAATATCATATCTTCCGCGGTACCACTCTTGTTGGCGGCCATCGCCGCCCCCTTCAGCATCCCATGAATGCCTTTCCCTTTCACGGTGGAACTCCGTCTGACTTTACTGGGCGCGTGCGCCTTTGAGCCAGCCGCTCGGAGGCCAGTACCGGACCACTTCCCCATCTGCTTGCACCAACCGCAGACTCTCTGAAGGCGGACGTTGGGCCGTTTCTCCCCGTCATGGCGTTTATGAGGGGATTTTATCAGTTGCACCGGCCGATGTCAAGCGCAGGCGTGTTTTTCTCCTGTACTTTGCATCCCGAAAGAGAACGGAGTCACGAGCGATTACCGTCTCAAATTTGCCACCATATCAGGCAGGTTTTTCTCCAGGCCGCCGCACTTGAACACATAGGTCTGGTCAGCCACCAGGACGATTTCCTTCTTATTCTGGACAAAGCAGTTGGAAACCGCCGCCATGGGGATCTCGATCCAGGGCTTGGGTCCTGCGCCGCTGGCAGCCTTGATGCCTTCCATGATGAGACCGCCCACAAAGCCGGCGCCCATGACGCCTGCGGTACCCATGCCGGCTGAAGCGGCGCTTTCGCGGCTGAGCAGAATGCGCTTATCCGTGACTTCAATGGAATATACATATTTCCGCTCCGGCTTGGGCTGCAGGAACCTCATCTCGCTGCGTTTCACCAGCGTGTTTTCGCCGGGAAGCATTTCCCATTTTTTCATGCCTTCAGGGGCATAGCGCACAGATGCAGCGGGCGCAGCCGGCTGCGCAGGGGTGCGAGTGGCTGCGGGCTGAGGAGCGGGCTGGGGAGCCTTGTTCAGAGGCGTTCCGCAATGCTCGCAGAACCGGCTGTCGGCAGCGTTCATGGTGCGGCAGCTGGGGCAGGCGATGCGGGCGACAGGCCGGGGCTGTGCAGGCGCAGGCGCGGGCCGCGCAGGAGCAGTCGCCACCGGTTCGGTGTAGAAGGACGGCACTTTCTTGGGGGCCGCCACGAAAGACTCGGTTTTGACGGGAGTTTTCTCCGCCGCGGGCTCCACGTAAGCCTGGCCTTGCAGTTCCTGCAGCCTGCGCTGCAGCTCTGCAATTTCCTGCTGCCGCTGCTTTTCCTGCTCCAGTTTTTCCTGGCGCTGGCGTTCCTGTTCAAGGCGCGCCTGCTCGGCCTCTTCCTTCCGCTTCTTATCCAGCATGATATTGGCGCGGGTGATGAGGCTGTCCAGATCGTCCGCGCTGAGTTCGTTCAGCATCTTCAGAATTTCGTTCATGGTGATTCCTCCCGGTTATCCGCGCATGATCTTGCGGACTTCCTGCTCGTATTCTTCCTGGGTCAAGATGCCGCAGTCCAGCAGATCCTTGCAGGCCTGCAGCTTTTTCTCCAGATCCTGAGGATTGGCCTGCGGGGCGGTGTAGGTTTCAGCCGCCGGCTGGGGAGGCGGCACGGGGGCTGCCTGCTGCGGCTCATACTGGGGCTGGACGGGCGCAGTATACTCGGACTGTACCGGCGCCGTATACTGGGGCTGCGCAGGGGCCGCATACTGGGGCTGGGCGTAAACAGGCGCTTGTGCAGGCTTCTTGCAGATGCGCCGGAAGGTCAGCCCGGTGCAGAACATGCCCAGCAGGATGAACAGCCGGGAGAACGCATCCACGAATTCCGGACGCAACGTGAAATGTTTCCGTTCCTGCATCGTTTCAATGAGGCCAATCACATGGCTGTCGCCGATTTCCTTGGCAAAGACCAGCGCCAGCACCAGAATCGGGACAATCCACAGTACCCGCACAACGCCGCCCACGCTCTGCCGGGCCTTCTTCATGGCGAAGATGGCAAACAGCAGCAAAACGAGGTATGCCACGGCCTGGAGCAGGGGCGCAAGGGTCATGGCATGATAGATGCCCTGGTCGGTGATGTAGCTGTCAAACCCATGAGCACGGTAGCTGTTCATGGCAATATTCGTGCTGTTGAAAAGCAGGCCGAAGAAGCCCATCACATGCATCACAGAGGCTTCCTTGGTTGCGGCAGTGCGGAAGCTGGCAACGGCCAGCAGAATGCACATCACAAGGGGCAGGGCACGGGTGAAGGTCATCCTGAAATCGAAAGCACCCCGGCCATACAGGTTGGTGGCCAACAGGTCCAACAAAACCGCCAGCAGGAAGAAAATGCCTGCGGTAATGGCAGAGCGCTTAATGGGCTTTTCATCCGCCACAGGGGTTACCGCGGGGGCTGCCGCAGGAGTGTAGGAAGCCGCCTGGGGGACATACTGGGGCTGGGCATAGCCCGCGTTGGAAACCGGTTGCGGGGCCGCAGCAGCGCGATTGGCCTGCTGTACCGCCGCCTGGGCCTTCTTTTCCTTATTCACGCTGATGATCTTGCCCAGAATGACGCAAACAACGCCGACCGCAATCACGCCAATGGCAGCAGGCACGGAAAGCTCGCTGTCCGCGCCCTTCATCAGTTCCGTCACAGCCGCGACGATTCCCGCGCAGCCAAGCACGCTGACGATGGAGGCCAAAACGGAGTTATTGTACCAAATAATCATTTGCTTTGCTCCTTATTTTGCGGTAATGCGGGTGTAGCCCATCCCCTGGGTGTCGCCTGCGGAAAGTGTGTAGTCAGGGGAGATTTCCAGCGTATCAAATACCTGGGTGATCCGTCCGTAGCCGATGCTTGCCAGATTGACCATGCTCAGGCGAAGCGTCTCGCTGGGTTCCTTGTTGGGGAAAATGATCAGCTCGCCGATGTACTCGTCCGTGCCGTCCACCGTACCCCTGACGATGTACAGGATCACCGGGGAACCGTTCACCATATACTTGCGGAACACTGCCATGGAGGCGTCAGAAACGCCGCCTTGGATGTAGGACTTCAGTATGCCGTCCCGATCGCTTGCGTCATAGGAGATGTTCACTTCCAGCTGCCGGTCCACGCTGAAAAGGCTGGAATTATCGGAAGAGATGAGCCAGTCTCTGGATTCGTCCGGCATATGGGAGAAACCGGGCATATGCAGCCGTGCCATGCCGTAGGTCAGGTAATCATCCTGGTAAAGCGCGCCATAGGAGCAGCCATTGGTCACGTTCTGGTTGTACACAACGAATTCCTGAGTACCGGAAGACGTGGGCTTCGGAGCCATGCTCTTATAGGTGATTTGACGCACCACAAAGAACACCAAGGCAGCGACGGCCAGCGAAACGATGGTTTTTCCAATGGATTTTTTGGGTTTCTCTTCCATCGCCGGCTGGGCTGCGGGCCGCTGCACCGGCTGGGCCGCCGGCGCGGCCTGGGGCTGAGCGGTCTCCATCTGCGCACCGCAGTAGTTACAAAACCGGGCCTGATCCGAAAGTTCTTTTCCGCATTTGGTACAGAACATATTTTTCCTCCTCGTGGTTCCAAATCGTCAAGCAACACAAAACACACCAATCCCATCTCTTTCTGGAATGGTACGCAGGAATGGATAACGATCGTTCCACCATTGTAGACAGTTTTCGATTCATTATACAAAACTTACCGCCGAAAGTCCATAGCTGCGACGATTTGCCAAAAGAAAATTGATATTTCGGCGCAATGCCGCCCACAGCAAATTCTATCGAAAGGACGCCCCCGGCATGTCCCAAAAATCGCCCCGGAAAGAAAAAACCTGCCGCAGGCTGCAGCAGGTTGATAGGCTATAAAAATGGGGGGGCGATCAGTCGCCAAAGAAGGTGGGCAGGGCGCAGTACATGATCAGCTCCACGCTCAGGGTGCTGTGACCGCCGCTGCACTGGGTGTAGTACAGGTTGCCATCCCGGAAGTTTTCGCAGTACACGAAGGTATCGGGCAACAGTTTCATGGCATCGACCAGTGCGGTCATGCCCGGATAGCCCACATCGCCTTCGCCGCCACAACCGGCATAGATGAAGAAATCGTCCTTGGTGTATCCGGCCTGGGCAACGCTGTTTGCCAATTTCTGAGCAGACGCCGCCGCATCGCCGCCAAAGCTGGCGCCGCCGCAGCAGGGCATATAGTAGGCGATCTGGTCCAGGCTATGCTCAAACGTGGCCCAGCAGGAAACCGCGCCCATGGAGAAGCCGCTGTATGCCCGGTGGGTACGGGAGGCGTGGATGCCCTCGGGGGTCACGTCTTCGGCGTAGGTGTGGTAGTCGCTCTCAAAGGCGGGAATGAGGTAGTTGTTCAGCTCGTACCAGAAATTGGCCGCGCACCAGCCCTCATCCTTGCCAGGCACAACGTACGTGGGCGTCACCACAATCAAGGGCTCGATGTGTCCCTTTTCAATCATTGCATCCAGCAAAAACTGCATATTGGAAAAGGAACCCGCGCCTTTGAAATAGGTGGTGTATCCGCCGCCGTGGCCGTGCATCAGATAAAGCACGTTGTAACGGGTAGTGGTATCCGCCTCGTCATAGCCATAGGGCAGATAGACCAAAGCGTTTTTGGTGTAAGGCTCGCCCTCCTGGGTCTTCGCCTCATAGCGATACATAACGGTCTTGCCCCGCTGGGTAACGCCGGTAATATAGTTCCGATCCATCTCCACGAAGGTATTATCCGGGAAGTCGGTCTTACGTTGGCTTGTCTCAGCGCAGGCCACGCCGCTTACCAGCAGCACCGCCGCCAGCAGGAATACCACCAGTTTCTTCATCATAGTTTTTCATCTCCTTCTGCCGTCTATACAACAGCTTCTTCAACATTGAGTATACAGGAGCAAACGCCAAATTTCAACCGTCCACACCTGAAGGCATTTTTCTCACCTGCGCCCGAAAACGACAAAACCCGGAAAGCCGCGTGAAATCAGGGCTTTCCAGGTTTAAATATATGGCTTGCCATTTCCAAATGAATCTGTTCAGATATCATACTGCGGCAGCCTTCATGGAGGAATTGAAATAGATGAACTGGAAATGAATGTTGCGACTAATCTCTCCAGCTGCAATATACCAGGCAATTGCTGCCCTACGTATCAGCACTTATGGAAATGACTTGTTTCTAATCATCTCCAAACGGGTAAATAAATTATCAAAGAGCGCTCTGATTCTCATCTTATAAATAGGAGTCAAGCCTAATATGGAAAACTACAGAATTGAAGAATTTGTTTGGTTTGTACCGGCACCCAAGAATAAATGCGCGATCAACTTTCCCCATGAACGTGCGTTTAATTTGAATACCGCTCTTTGTGCGGAACTCGGACGAAAAATTGACATCGCGTTTCATCCATCCAAACCTATCTTGTGCTTGCGCAAATCGGAGGGGAATGGAGGTTTTCAGGTGCCAAACAGCGGCTCGATCAAATCAGCAGAACTGAATGATCGATTGATTGCGGCAAACATTAAACCTCCAGTACGTTTAACGGTTACCAAGCATGGAGAATACTGGATTGCCGTTCCTGAAGCGTCGAAAACCCCTGACACAGTGGATATTCAGAAACCCTCCAAACGTCCACGGCAACTGAATGCTGCACGGGTCTTAGAAGGAGTGAAATGACATGAACGCGCGCGAGAAGGAAGCTGCGATCATGCAATTACTTGAACCATCTCTCCGAAACTACTGCAAATGGAAATGGACGGCCATGGAAATGGAGGACAGAGTATCAGAAGCGCAGTATGTTCTACTGATTATTTTAAGACGTCGCGGCATTCCCGAAGAAGAGATTTGGTCAGTTTTTCAGCGAACCGTTCAAAAGTATATGCGTCGAATCAATGCAGAAGAGAACTGGCATCGATATCGTTGCAGGTCGTTGGATGTTCATGTCAGGCTAGCAGATGGCTCCGAGGGACGAACGCTACATGAACTGATTCCAAACCCGCAACCGGATGTCTATAGCTTATTGGAAGAAATCCCTGACAAACAGTCATCCTAACAAACAATAGTCCAGAAACCTGGAGGACTCCTTCCCAAACAGAAAACCAAAAGCATAAAAAATCCCTCCTGAATGAACATAAGCGTTCATACAGGAGGGATTTCCTCTTGTGTGATGATCGTAGGGATTTTGATTACAGTATCAAAACAGTATCAAATCTGTTTTGAGATGCCGCTTTTGCCCGTGTTTATTGGGAAAAACGGAGGCTGTTCATTATTCCCACTCGTCGGATCAACCCAAAACCTAAACATTTTTGTTTGGGTTTTGTGATTCCTCGTGAGAAAATCTGAGTCAGATAATCCTGAACACAGGGTCTGTACAGACTTTTGCTATCAAAAATCTATCACCACCGGGCTATCACAAGTAAGAGATATTGCGGTTTTCCGGGTGGCTTGGATGTATTATAGCACAGATTTGTTGATTTATCCAGAGGGGGGCTCTGTATACATGATTGATTTCTGTGGTGGCAGATGGCTCGAGTTTGTGGTGTTGCCAGCTGATGATCGTACCGGATGGGATTCGGGTTTTACATGATGGGGGTTATGAGCGGACGAAGCTGTGCAGTTGTAGTGAATGAACGTACGGATTTCTGTAAATGGTATATGGTGATTGCTATTTTGATGATGAATGTTGTGTTACAATAGAAAACACACGAATAAACGGTCTGACTGACAAATCAAACAGATGTGATATAATGAATTAAGAGTCTGATTAGCGCTCGATCACAGTATATTTTGCGGAGGACAGGCATGGACTATATTAAGCTTAACAAAGCGCAGAGAGATCATATGCATAGCATTTGCCATCCCGATATGATGTTTGACTGGCAAGAACAGGATATTATGGATACCTTTATGGGAAAATTACCATCGTTTCATCATGTTCGTGAGACGAAAGAAAGTGAAAAGTATGTCCATGATCTGAAGTGGTATTATGAGACATATGATGCCTATACAACGGATCAAGAGACTTTTTTGGATACGCTAAAAACAAAAATTGAAACCATAAGAGAAGTTCAACCGGACTGGCATGGACTTAGCTTGGAGATTGTAAAGAAAACGATGGCGTTGCATCGCTTTTGCTTGATCGCTGGAGATGGTGGTATTGGAAAGAGTTATTTTGTTATGCGATTGGAAGAGAATCTGGAAGAAAAAGAAATACCACATCTTTGTTTCTATGGTAAATTCAAAAACAGCATTGATAATATTGAAGTTGATCAAATTGCTACAATGAATCGATTTGTTTTGGTCATTGATGCGATTAACGAAATGTCAACAGATGCGCAAAAAGCATTAATCCCTATGTTGATGAAGCTAAAGGCCAGTCGTGGTTGTCGTATCATTATTACATACCGAACCCACAAGATGGAACCGGCAATTCTTACACAATATCAAAATCTTGCAGAAAGAGAATATGTATTTCCTGGGGTATCATTCGAATCGGCCTTGGATTGTTTAGCGCAGCAAGAACTTGTTGATATTCATCTGTATGAAGATATCTTGTATTCGAACAATGCCCTTTTGTTAACAACATTGAAAGAAGTGTTGAGTAGCCCTAAACTCTCCGAACGGGACATGGACACTGGAACCAACAACATAACGACAGTCACCTATATATTTGAACGGTACATCAAGCGTATGTTGGACAACGCAGGCTGGCAGAAGACAAAGAAAGTAGCTAAGTGGATGTACCAAAACAATCAAAGGTATATCAGCTTTGCTGACCTTGAAGCTCTTTTTCCAAATGCACATGAGTACATCGGAGAGATGCTCCAAAACAGGCTTTTCATTGCGCTTGATAATGATGGTGTAACACAGTATGAGTTCGGCTTGGAAGTTCTGGCGGATTTTTTGATCGCTCGAAGCATGATGAATGAGTTTCCTAAAGATGATGAACGAGCACAGGTTGATTTGATCAAGGATAAACGCGAAAAAATGTGGGAGTTAAGTGAAGCCATCATCCTCGTTTTGTTTGATCGTTTGTCTCCTGATTATGCTCGTATAAAATCGTTGTTAGAAAAAACTGACTTAATGAATCGCTTCTCGCAGGAAACCATGCGAAAAATCATCTTTCAGCAAGAACATATTGGCTGTTTTCAAAGAGTGTTTACTTCCCCATACAACATGATGAATTTTGCTGAATTTGGAGGTTACACCAATCAGCCATTCAACTGTTCCAACTATCTGAATAGTGTATTCCTTTCTAACAAAGCCGAACAGAAAAAATTGTCACACGAACTCGAGGGAACCCATTTTCTTTATGGTGTTATGAACCGCCTGAAAAACATTCTATATTCTCTCAATGCAATCTCATCTACTGTTCAAAGAGTTGAAGAAGCTTTCTGGTTTGCATTGTGGAGCAGCGCAGCACCTAATTCTGACATTCGCAATCTCGCCACAAAGCTTCTGTTTGATATCGTATGTGACAGTGAGGAGTATCAGACAAAATTGATAAATGTCTTTTCCAATATTGTTGATGACTATATCAAAGAAACAATAGTGTTTGTTTTGACAAAAAGCAATATCAAAGACAGAACGGTGATCAATACCTTTTTTCAAAGTCTCATTGATGATCCATTCTTTCTTTCTGCACGAAGCATGAAACGCATTGCTGAATACTATGGAGATCCATATTGCTATATACATTGGGATAAACAGAATATCCGGGATGATGAATTTGTTGCTTCTGATGAAGTAGAGCATGTAATTCGGCATTTTGATTTAGTGGAATCTTCGTTTTTCCCCTTTAGATATTGGCATAAAGAACGTGTGGAAATGTATAGATGTTTTTTGGATGTTGATAAAAAAGAGATTCAGGCATGGAATGATCTGTTGAATCAGCATTTCAAATGCGTCACTCCATCGAGCGCATGTTGCGGTTCAATGTGTTTTGCTGGAAAAGTTGAGGAAATGTTTGATGAAGAGTATCGCAATTGCGAGTTGAGCGGTGTCAGCTTCTTCAGATCATTTTCAAAGGTTGCTGGGGAAATGCTGGATCAATACTCGGCAAAAAAACGAGATGGCCATTATGTTTATCAAGATACCGGGGCCTCCACATTGGTAAGAAAATGCTTGGATGTTGCTATTGATAGAACTCTCGGGAGCTTTATGTTTAATTATTTCTCGAATCAGTTTGGCACAAACAATAATACCCAATTGTGCCTGGGATACGAAGTGTATGATCCAATGGAATATGCCGAGACTTTGCCGCTGACAAGTCCTATACCGAATTATCGTAGTGAAATCGATGGGTTGGACGATATAGTGGCTGCGAAAGTGGTTTTGCCTCCCACCAAGGATATTGCTTGGGCTAATGATGTTGATCTTGCTCGGAAGAATTTGCTTTCGCTAATAGCGCCTAATAAACTGTATGATCATGAATGGGTGATGATTGCTGGTCGAATCAGGTATCGTAAGGACGATGGTCTCCACCATACTGAATGGGTTGATGAGAGTATCGTTTGGTGTTGCGTATCAGAAGATGTTGGACTTCAGGGCGATGAAAATGATCGATACTTAACAATTGAATTGGATCAATATGAGGGTCCATTGTCAATGTATGCAAGTTGCGACGAGAGGCCATGGCTGTGCAAACAAATACCATCTTTAGGTTCTACAACATTTGATAAATTGGCTGAAACAGAACTGGTGGTGCCGCCTGCAAAGTTGATAGCTGATTTGGAGCTTGTGCTTGACTCAAAACGCATGGTTTGGGTTAATGTAAATAACGAGGTGATTATCTATTGCAATAATATGAAATCCTCATACTATACAAGCAGAGTGAGCAGGACTGTATATATGCGCAAAGATGTGTACGAAAAATATGTGCAGAGCCATCCTTTCAAATTCTTTGCATTTACTGAACGCTTTCATCCTGAAACCGGCTATAACAATGCTGTTTCTAAGCATTACGAGATCATCAACGGTGAAATTGTTCGTGAGTGTAGCAATTACAATTTGGAAAAGCAGACTGAACGTACTGCTTTACCAGATATTTGCGTCAATTGTCCTCATGGTTTCTATCGCTCTCGGGAAGAACAATTAAGTAAGTTGGATGAGCTTTTGATTCAATTTTCGTACGGGGAAAATGAAATCGAGGAATAGGTAGGGTTCGAGGCTTGAACGAGCTTGTGCACACAAGCTCGTTTTTGCAGCTGGTGGAGAGTTGAACTACTCGAAGAATTCGAATAGTTGGATGCTGAGTTGACTAAATTGCTTCTTTGCCTGCTCCACCAAGGCATCTTGAAATTGTCGCACCAAAACAATATAGTTATAGCACACGGACGATGAGGTGATGGAATATGATGCGCAAGAAAGAACAGCAGGCTCCAGAGTTTCCTGTCGCAAGCATACCATTTGATGATCGCATAAACGAGCAAGCCGATCTTCAGGAACTGAACATCACACTGATCCAGCAGTATCTGCGCGAAACGAACAATGCTCTTTACCATGATGCGGGGAATATGGACTTCTACAGTTTGTGTCGGCAGTTGGATCTGGTTGGGGAAGCACATGATTGTATGTACCCAAAAAATATAGGGCTGCTGTTCTTCTGCCTTGAACCGGATAAACATTTCCCCAATGCGCAGATCGATGTGATTCACTTTTCTGATGCTTCTGGAGAAGAGCCAAGCATCAAAGAGACGTTCTCCGGACCATTGCCCCATCAGTTACGGGCAGCACTTCTGTACATCCGTAACAGTGTGATCACAGAGACGATTATTAAGCAACCTGATGTTGCCGAGGCAAAGCGATACTTCAACTATTCCTATGAAGCCATTGCAGAAGCTTTGGCTATTGCTGTGTGCTGCAAGGACTATGAGATAGACGGGCCTATTGAAGTGCATATTCTGCCTGATCGGATTGAGATTGTAAGTAACTACAGAGAAGAGCACCATGACAACAACGAAGGAATAGCGAGCGAAGATATATCTACTGAATCGATTGAAAATCGCCGTATTTATGAATTCATGAAGAGACTGCAACTAATTACAAAAGGAAACACAGATTGCCAGAAGCGCGGGATGACAGTTCATGGCAATCCTTTATGAGATTTATTGCTTGCACAGAAAGGAATAGGCCGCAATGAAAACAACTTAGTTGAAAGATTGGCGAAATAGACTATTGAGGGAGATAGAAATATGGCTGGAACAATTTTTTACTCGTGGCAAAACGACTTGGATCACAAAACCCACCGCTACTTTATTGAAAAGTGTATTAAGAAAGCGCTGAAATCTGTAAAAAAGGAGGCTCATATTATAGTTGATTATGATAGAGACACTAAAGGTTTGAATGGTAGTCCTGACATAATGACTGCGATTTTTAATAAGATCGAAAAGAGCGTTTTGTTTATCTGTGATATCAGTATAGTAAATAGTGAAGCTAATCAAAAAAAGACACCCAACCCTAATGTCCTTATTGAACTTGGCTTTGCAGTACATAAATTGGGATGGGACAGAACTATCTGCCTTTTTGATAGCAATAGTGGAAAGATTGAGGAATTACCTTTTGACATAAGGCAGAAACGTGTTACTGTGTTTGATCCATGTAGTGAAAATGAAGTGGAACGTATTACACAAATTCTCGCAGACAATATTCAAGATCTATATGTTGATGGAAAGTTGTTCAACCCGTTAAATGATTATATGAAAGGTAGAATAGATCGCTCAATACTGAACATTGCAAAGCAGATGGCTAATCTGGTTTTTGGAAATATGACCATGAGCGAGGGTTTAGCTCGTGTACAGGACTTGCTTAATCTAAAAACCGATAAGCTTTCTGCGTTGTTGAGCGAAGCTCAATTTCCAGCTTTTGTTGCTCTTAATACTTTTGCAGAAGACGAAAATAACTTGAAGGAAATATTGAAAGAGTTGTTTTCATCTGCTTATTTTCCAAAAGAATGGTCATATACTGTCCTCAAACTATTGGAATGGATTCGAGAATATAATCATCTGATTTCAAAGCGTAATCCGGATTATCCATTTGTTAAAGTTGAAAACGAAGGATATGGCAACATTGCTGTAATAGATGGGCAATCAATCAATCCTAACAATCCACGGAATTCTTTCTTAATCCTCGAAACGATAACTAAAGATGGAAGACGCCACGTAGATACTGTTGGTGGAAACGTTATTAATACAACACAATACCCGACCAACAATGCCCCTTCGCTGAGAGAGTGTTACTCGATTAACGAGCCATTTGTGATGGCTGTTGATGAGACAATAAGTAGATTTGTCTCGATTTGTAACGGATGGCTGGACATTACGAACGAGGAATTTGTTTTAGATCCGGATTATTATTGGATAAACTAACCTTCGGTAAAGAAAACATATCCGTTTGCAGCTTAGCTAAAGATAAAGCAGATAATTCTGAGTTCGTTGTAAATGGCGTATGCTTGCTGATGAAAAGCATACGCCATTTACTGTGTTCACACAAATTATCCAACTCCGTCTTTATTACTCACAACAATGTCAAACGCGTCAAGATCTTTCAATGGGAAGATACGACGGGCCCTGTATGTTATGGAGTCCATTCTATATGGAGCTGATGCAATTGCTTTCGCAATCGTTGGATCGAAAATCGTAATGTTAGTTCCACCGGGCACAAAGGAACTTGCAAAATAAATACCATCATAACCAAGAGACTTGACAAACTCCGCAACAAACTGGGTTGGAATATAATCTATTTCCTCACGGCAGGGTTTGGAAAACGCTCCGATGATCTCTGATAGTTTGGCACTATCAAGACTCAAGTTATCAGCATTGCCCGTAGATGTAAAATCTGCAAACCGTGAATCCTTCAGGAGCTTGATTTTTGCTACGCTTATGTGATCAAAAATACGTGGCCGGGTTTCGCCTATTGCTGTGATTATCTCCTTGGCAGTGTACAAATAAACAATTCGTTCGGGATTTGCTCGTCCCGGGGCTACTACATTTGCCGGAGGAACAAACGAATTCTTTTCGTCATACCCTTCGAAGTCTTCACACTCAATCTGATGGAGGTGCTTCGCAAGGCCAGTATCATCACTCGAGGGATCATACTTGATGATTCGTGCACGATAAAGTATCGTGTCAGCACTTACAGTTATGCTATGATCCTGCAAGTAGTTCCTGAGAAATGAAGTAAGAGGGTGCTGAGGGTTGAAACGGTTGTGATACGTGATTTCTTCAACAAAGGATCGCCAGAAATCTCGTGCTTCTTTTTCTATAGCCTCTCTCTTCTCGTAATCCTCCATCAGGCTCCTCCTTATAGCATAGTAATAACATCACTCAGAGTAGGGCCCCATAAACCTGAAGCCATTACGATGGATCATATGATCCGGTTCGGTGGCGATCCATACTTCTGTTTCCCACGCAAGTTCTTCAGGACAATTCCTGTAAGCGGTGCTGTTCTCAAATGCAGTAACGAAAATTGCACGCTTTGCGTTTTCACCCATTTCTTGCTGAAGTTCCATCTTGCGTACCGGTGTTATGGGATTGGAAGTATGGTAGGCTTCGATCAGGAATATCCAGTCCTTATCAGGTGAGTAGGCAACAACATCCGGAAGAATGCTTTGCTTCAGATCAACAAACCCTAACTCAGCAAGTTTCTCCGTTTCATGAATTAGTCCGTATTTGTTGTCTGAATCACCACAGTAGAGCAGTATTGCACCATGACCAAAACGTGGCAGAAACTCTTCGATGATGAGCTTTTGAATTGCATTGTGCTCTCCATCTTTGAGCTGAATCTGTGTACCATCAGGTGCTGTAACCGTCAACTTGGGCAGATCACGTTGAGCAGATATACGTGCTTCAAACGTGGGGTGCATTTTATTGAAAGCGGATACCTGAGCAAACCAATCAGGTTGTCCATAATTCCTGATAATGCGAGAGTACTCGCTGCTAATCCTGTATCCACGTGTTGGATTACTGTTGTTCGAACCTGGTTTTGAGTTTACAACAATCGTTGCAAGAACCAATCTGGCTAAATCTTTACGGCGAATATCATCATACGAGCCACGGCTGATGTTCTCGTCGAAATGAGTATTGTTAAAATCAATGATCTCCCGCGTTGTCAATGCATATACATCATTCGAATCTTTGATGCGCTTCCATCCTGTAGGTGCTTTGACATCGCCAACGGCAAGAAAGGCCATCGCCATTTTTTCTTTTTGTCGATCAGTCAAATCGTCAATCGGTATACCAAGTGCAGAAATAATTTGAAGTGCCTGCTGGATTAGCAACTTCACTTTGTCAGACTTCAGCTGAAAGTTCTTCGTGTTGATACTTGGAAGTGTGTTGTAATCCATTTACTTCACTCCTTTCAGATATTCGATGACTTGTTGTGCTAATGCATATGCGAAGAGCGGAGGGACTGCATTGCCGATTTGTGTGTATTGGCTCTCTTCAGATCCACAAAACTCGAACCAATCTGGAAAACTTTGAAGGCGAGCCGCCTCTCTTACCGTGATTCTGCGCCGACGTCCATCCGGTAGTTTAATACGGTGCATATCACTGGTAGCGCCGGCTAAATTTCTACAAGTAAGCGTCCGAGCTGGGCGATCTAAATGTAAATCACGAGGATTCTTACACTTGGATGCAGCTTCATATTTAGCAATATACTCATCCATAGCAGGAGTAAGAAAGGCTGCATTTTCGGGTATCTCAAATGCTAATGCACCAAGAGCTTCGCCTGCGGTGATTTTATAGTCACGAGGCAATGGAAATTGAAAACCTCCGTGATGGCCCACAATCACAAGACGTTCGCGGTTCTGAGGTACATCATACTTAACTATTTGGAATACTTGATATTCTACTTCATATCCAAGGGAACGAAATTGTTCCATAATCGAATCGAAGTATTCTTTGTTTTGTTCAGGAAGGCCTTTTACATTTTCACATACCCAAATTTGGGGGTGAATACGGCGAACTGCTTCAATAAAGGCGGGAAAGCCGTTTCGTTCATCATCCTTACCTGTTTGCTTTCCACGACGACTAAATGGTTGACAGGGGGGACCTCCAATAATAATGTCAACTTGTGGAAATGGTGTTTCCGTTGTGATTTTTTCCTGATGGCATTCCGAATGTAGATTGTGTCGATAGCTAAGGCAACAATCTTCTACCATTTCATAACCAATAGTATTAATGCCTGCTGCTTCGAAGCCTAATGAAAGACCACCACACCCAGCAAAAAGATCAATAGCAAGATAGGGCTGTTCGTTTGGTATTTGAATTGTATCATTAAGATACTCAATATAGTCTTCGTAACTTCTTGCCATAAAAATCCCTCGTTTACGTTGTGCAAGTCTATACTGCATACATTAGAGTAGTACAGCGAATTAGTGTTGTGATCAATAGTGCTCTTTATGTGAGGTGAATTCAATATGACATAAAAGAGCAAAATAACCCAACTATAGTATAGCACAACCGTTGAAACAGAACAAGAATTGTTGTGTTTGTAGAAGCGTTCTCCTGTTGACTATAATGATTAACTTGGCTCTGAATAGGACGAATGATTGGAAAGATGTGTGACACTTTTTTGCCCCCGTGCTATTTCCACCACCTTCCGCGCATTACTCCCCGGCTGCCACGCATACGCAATCAGATACCCTGAATGCTTCACAGCATACTGATTCGCCCTGACGATCGCCAACCGCTTCGGTACCGTTTCCTGCCCTTCCGGATACAACGATCCGTCAAATCCGTCAGGCAGCTCAACCTTCCTTTCACCCGGATGATACGGCAGCAAAAGAGTCAGCGTTACATCCGGATACTTCGCCTTCAGCTGGATCACCGCTTTGGCAGCCATCCGGTCAAAAGCGCCGTACTGCCCCACCAGAAACTCCGTAACCCCATACTGCACAATGTGTTCCTCCACGGCGTAAAGGATGGATGGATAGAGATCTGATGGTGCATCGCGGTGCCCGATAAAGAAACAACGTCGTTTATCCATATTCTCCACACTTGCTACTTTTATTTATCGTATAAATTATACGTTCAAAATGATTAAGTTGCAACGATTCTTCGAATTATAATCTACGAAGAACGCAATTAGAGGGTGAGTGCTGTGAAGGATATACTGACGACCATTACCACATATCGTGAACAGCGAGGATGGACGGAGTATCAGCTGGCTGAGGAATCCGGCCTGCCCCAATCCACGATTTCATCCTGGTACCGCAAGAAGATGATCCCCACGGTTCCATCACTGGAGAAAATCTGCACCGCTTTCGGGATCACGCTGTCCCAGTTGTTTGCCGAGGGTGACGAGCCTGTATCCCTGACCGCCTCCCAGCGTAAGCTGCTGGAAAACTGGTCGAAGCTGGATGAGGAACGGCAGGCTGTTGTCTTTGCCCTGATCGAGAAAATGTAAAAAAGACCGCCGGTATCAGCGATTGATGTGCTGATACCGGCGGTTCTTCGTACTTCGGCAATGTTCTGTTTCAGTTATTTCCCAAGTTTCACCGCTCTGGTGAAACGGCTGAAGAATTTGATCGAACAAAGGCTCCTTGCGATTCTAATCAAAAATGTGATTCTAATCATTTTTGTGATTAGATTATTAGATTCGTTGTTAGAATCCCCACGTTTTTCAGTATCCAGATCTGGAAAAAGACGATCATGATCTTCGCAACCGTTTTCATTTTGGAAACAGTTGGTCTTGATGTCTGTATATCAAAAAGCCGCCGGGAACACTCCCAGCGGCTTCTGCCAATAAAAGTCCCGCCTTGGTCCGCATTGTCAAAGACACTAAGCGTGGTGGGTTCAATCATCTTGATTCTATGCTAATGACCCCGAATCGTCAAGGATTATTCATCAAGAAGCATAATCAATATTCATTGTGGTTATTCAAACAGCATCTCCTCCACCCCCTCCCGCGCCCGTGCGTCAATCCCATTCATCCTCCGTACCCACTCCATCATATCCATCTCCTTCAGCCCCTCAGAAACCCCTTCGGCCTCCTTCATCTGCCGTACCAGAACCTCATACCGCTCCTGAGCCTGCCGATCCACCATGCGCACATGCTCGTCCAGCTTTCCGGTCAGCA
>JAGBDE010000009.1 GCA_017937655.1 Clostridia bacterium
AAAGAAAAGCGTTTATTCTCTTCTTTTCTGAGAAAAGAAGAGAAGCAGAAGAAAAGCACATTTGTTTAGAAGGGTCTATCGCTTTTGCGGGGGTCCTTCTTTTCTTTTGTGTCAAAAGAAAAGAAGCAAAAGAAAACCGCATTTTCTGTCCATTTGAAAGGAATGGATTGCCCGTATTGTCAAGCCGCCCAGGCAAAAGCAGCATAGAAAAGATCCAGCTTTCCATCCAAAACCTGGGTAAAAGCTGGTTTTTCTTTGCTTCTTTCTTTTTCACTGAAAAAGAAAGAAGAAGGCCGCCCCGTTTGCTGGGACGGCCTGGTTGTTATTGGTGCATCTGCAAAATATACGCAAAAACATCCCGGGCGATAGGCGCGGCAACCTTGCCACCGGTGCCGCCCTCCTCCACGAAAACGCAGACAGCGTACGGGGTGGCGGGGTCGTCAATGAAGCCGACGAACCAGGCGTGGGTGACCCGCTGGCCGCCGCTGGTGGTTTCCGCGCTGCCGGTCTTGCCCGCGATGGGCACGCCCTCGATGGCGGCGGCGGTGCCGGTGCCCCGGCGATCCTCCACCACGGAGCGCATGTAGCCCTTGATGGTGTGGGCCACCTCCGGGCTGACGGCCTGGCGGTACTCCTTGCGGGTGGCCTGATAGCGGATCACGCCGGCGGGGCTTTCCACCTTACCCACCAGACGGGGCTCCAGCATGAGGCCATCATTGGCGATGGCAGAGGCCACCATGCACATGTGCAAGGGCGTTACCACGATCTGGCTCTGGCCCACGCCGCTCCAGGCGACCTCGAAGGGCGTGCGGTTTTTGGTGGGGAAGACGCTGTTTTCCACCACCACGTCCTGGAACAGGAAGTTATCGTTGAAGCCGAAGCTCTCAGCCGTCTGGCGCAGGGCGTCGTCCCCCAGCCGCAGGGCCAGCTGGGCAAAGGTGTTGTTGCAGCTGACCCGGAAGGCCTTGGGCAGGGAAATGTTGTCGTGATGCTCGTTATTGTAGTCCGTAATGAAAGCGGTAGAGCCCGCGGGCTGGGTGGCGCCGGTGCAGTTGAACACAATGGTCTCTGCGTCGGGCAGATGGCTCAGGGCCGCGGCCGCCGTGATGATCTTGAAGGTGGAGCCCGGGGTCATGGTGCTCTGAATGGCCCGGTTCCAGAAGGGATGCAGCGGGCTGTTCTTCACGTTGTCGTTCACGTCCAGGGGGTCGTACACAGGCAGGCTGACCATGGCCAGAATCTCGCCGGTGCGGTAGTTCATCACAACCACCGCGCCCGCCCGGTAACGGGTCTCCTCGTGGCTGACGAAAGCCTTGGCGCAGGCCGTGCACAGCTTGCTGTCAATGGTCAGGGTCACGTTGTCGCCCCGGTGGGTTTCGCCGCTGAGAAGGCCGTCCACCCGCTCGGTCAGGCTGGTTTCAAAGCCCAGCAGATACCGGGCTTGGAAGGTCTCCACGCCGTTGGCCACGTAGCCCTCCGTATCGCCCAGCAGGTGGACGATGGAACTGCGGCTGGCCTGGTCGTCCTGATAAATACGCTTGCCGTCCGCGTCCGCGCTGAGCAGCACCACGCCCTTGCGGTCGATGATATCGCCCGGGATGACCTTGCTTTTGGCCTCCTGCTGGCGGGTGTTGCGGGCGTTGGAAAACCAACGGGTGCTGTAAGTGGTGACGGAATACACGCCGTAGGTGCCCGCCAGCGCCAGCATGCCGATGACCACAAACGCCAGCAGCCGGAACCGAAGATGCTGTCTTTTCATCGGAAAGCGCCTCCTTTCCTGCCGCCCCAGTCGTCGGCCTCGGGGAGGGCGTCAAGCTCGCTTTGCATGCGGCTGATGTCGTAATCGTACTCCATCTGGTCCTGAGTGACGCTGGCCACGCCCTGCAACAGGCCGATCAGGCCCATGCAGCTGACCATGGAGGTGCCGCCGTAGCTGACGAAGGGCATGGTCACGCCGGTGAGGGGGATGAGCTTGAGAACGCCGCCGATGATAATGAAGGTCTGGATGCCCAGCATAACGGTAGCGCCCAGGGCGATGAGGCCATGGAAGCCGCTGCGGGCCCGGAGGGCGATGGACGTGCCCCGCAGGATGAGGATGACGTACATCACCAGCACCAGCACGCCGAAGATGACGCCGAACTGCTCGCAGATGACGGCGAAAATGCAATCCGTAAAATACACGGGAATCACCCTGGGCGATCCCAGGCCCAGTCCCACGCCGAACAGTCCGCCGGAGGCGATGGCCACCAGCGCCTGGACGATCTGGTAGCCGGAGGTTTCCGAGTACATCCAGGGGTTGCGCCACACGGCCACGCGCTTTTTCACGTGGGCGAACATCACATAGCCTGCCACAGACGCGCCTGCCGCGCCCACCAGGCCCACGCCGGTCATCAGCAGGTTGCCGGTCCAGGCGTAGTAGAGGAACAGGGCGGTGAAGTAGTAGATCAGCGCGGTGCCAAGGTCTTTTTGCAGCATCAGCACGGCCATGGAGTATACGCCAAACAGCAGCCAGGGGATGGTCTGCCGGCGGCTGAGGAAATAGCTGAAGATAAGGATCAGGGCCAGCTTGACCATTTCGCTGGGCTGCAGGCTGGTGCCCCCCACGTTGATCCAGTTGGTAGCGCCGTTATACTCGGAGCCGATGGCCAGGGGCAGCGCCAGCAGGCCTGCCGCCAGGAAGCCCACAATCCAGATGAGGTAATCCCATTTTTTCACATAGCGGATCAGGAAAATACACATCAGCATGCCAAAAATGCCGATGCCGTAATACATGGCCTGCTGCATGCCACGGGAGGTGCCTGCGTCCATGTCCGTGGAGTACAGGATGAGCACGCCCAGGGCGCAAAGGAAATTAGCAATGGACAAAAGCAGCTTATCCGCGGGGAAGAAGCGGGGCAGCCACATGGTGGCCACGTAGATCAGCACCGGCACGATCACGCTGAGCATCACGCCCTGCCAATGGATCTCCTCCTTCAGGGAGATGAGCAGGAAGGCGCTGAAGAAAAACAGCATCATGGCCATGACCAGGCTGCGATCCGGCCTGCGGCGCAGTTTCCGTTTCTGAGAGGCTTTGCTCACCGGCCGTCACCTCCCAGCATCCGGTCCCAGACCTCTTTTTTCATCAGGCGGGATTCGTCCTCGCCCACATAGTCGCTGCGGGGCGGAAGGGCCGCGTCGGTCATGTCCTCGTCCAGCAGCTCGTCGTAGTAGTGGTCATCGTAGCGGGTCTGGGGTCTGGGCTGCGGCTTGGGCGGGGGCGCAGGCCGGCGGTACGCCGCGTAGATGTCCTCCTCGGGCAGGTCGTCCGGGAAGTCCTCCTCATCGTCCATCACCGGGGGATAGAAGGTCTGCTGATGGTCAAACTCCAGCTGGCCGTCGTATTCCTCCAGGGGCGCCTCTTCCGCCGGGGGCTGGGGCATCGGCTGGTTTTGCCGGGCCCAGGCCATTTGCTGCATCATTTGCTGCTGATAGGCCATCTGCCTCTGCGCCATCTGCTGCTGTGCCATTTGCTGCTGCATCATCTGCTGCCAGCAGGCAAGCTGCTCCGGCGTGGGGGCAGGATAGGGCGCGTACTGGGCGTTGCGCTGGCCGCCATCGGCCATGGGGGCGGACTGGGGCACCGGCCGGGTCTCGTAACCGGAGAACATCCGCAGGCGCAGCACCGTATCGCCAATTTTCAGAAAAGAGCCGTGGGACATGTAGGCCGTTTCCTTGCGGCCCACGTACTCCTGGCCGTCCACCTGGATGCTCTGCCGTCCGCAGGGTTCCAGAAACAGGCCCACCTTTTCCTCAAAGCGGAACCGGCAATGCTTGTTTGCCACGCCCTCCGCCGGGACGCACAGATCGTTGATTCTTGTAAAGCCCAAAATCCCTTCCCAGGAAACGGGAAGGGTATCGCCGGGGGCAAGCTGGTCGCTGCCGGACTGAATGACCACCATCTCGCCGATGTATCCGGCGTCCGGCATCAGCTTGCGCTGCTTTTTATGCTGTTTTTGGTCCTTCCGGTACCAGCGGAAAGAACGGAGAACAATCAGCACCATCAGGAACAGAAACCAATAGCGGGCTGCGCTGGCCACGATCTCATACATTTCGCGGGGCATAAGCGGCTCCTTTCCTGATCAGGGTAAAAGAAAAATCAGTCGTCCTCGTGGGCCTTGGCCTCGGCCAGGAATTTTTCCAGCTTGCGCTTCACGCGCTGCAGAGCATTGTCAATGGATTTCACGTGGCGGCCCAGCTTATCGGCAATTTCCTGATAGCTCTTGCCGTCCAGATAGGCGTTGAGCACGTCCTGCTCCAGGCCGCTCAGCACCTGATCCACCCGGTCCCGGATGGACACCAGATCCTCCTGGCCAATGATCAGCTCTTCCGGGTTCTGGGCCCGGCCCTCCACGATCACGTCCATCAGGGTGCGGTCGCTCTCTTCGTCGTAAATGGGCTTGTTGAGGGAGATGTAGCTGTTGAGAGGCACGTGCTTCTGCCGGGTGGCGGTCTTGATGGCGGTAATGATCTGCCGGGTGATGCACAGCTCCGCAAAGGCCCGGAAACTGCTGAGGCGTTCTGCCTGATAGTCCCGGATGGCCTTGAACAGGCCGATCATGCCCTCCTGGACGATGTCCTCGTGATCCGCGCCAATGAGAAAATAGCTGCGGGCCTTGGAGCGGACAAAATTCTTGTATTTGTACAGCAGGTAATCCACCGCGTTGGTGTCGCCCTGCTGGGCCTGGGCCACGGCTTCCTCGTCCGCTACGCCCTCAAAATGGCTGGAGAGTTCCCAGGGACTGTCCTCCTCCGGGGCTTCTTCCTCCGGCTCCCGGTCTTCCTCGTCCAGATCGTCCTCAAGCTCCCGCTCCAGGTCGTCCTCCATGAGGATGTCCCGTTCCAGATCGTCCATGTTCCTCTCACCTCCATTTGTGTTATTTTTTTCGCCGAAGCTGATCCAGCATGGCGTACTGCTCCGGGCTCATGGCCGCGGCAAAGCTGGTGGTGCCGGTGGATGGCTTAGCCCGGTGCTTGTCCCTGCCGCTTGAGCGGGTGGACGTGACCTCCCGCCAGAATTCCCGGGAGCTCATGCGGGTGGCGCCCCGGCCCAGGATGACGGTCTGCTCCACGTTGTCGCTGGTGGCCACCCGGGCCTCCCGGTACTTGGGAAGCTGCTGGCACAGACGCTCGATGTAATGGTCTGCCGTTTCCCCATGGCGGGTGAAAACCACCGTCAGGGTCTGCTTTTCCTCCACCGTGCGCTGGGTGCGCTCGGTGCGGTAGCCGTCAAACACCAGCCAGACCTCCTGGTCCGTATAGCCGGCATAGTCTTCCAAAAGATGGATCAGCCTGTCACGGCACTCGTCCAGAGGCCAGTTTTCGCGCTGAGCCTCGTTCCATGCGCCGATGACATTGTATCCGTCCACGTACAGAAGGGGTTTCATGGTTTAGCGGGAACGCAGCACGGCGTACATCAGGATGCCCGCCGCCACGCTGGCGTTCAGGCTGTCCAGCTTGCCTTTGAGGGGGATGGCCACGGTCTTGTCGCAGTTGTCCAGCACGCGACGGCTGACGCCTTCGCCTTCCGCGCCGATGACCAGCGCAGCGCCGCCCTCAAAGTTGACGGTGTCGTAGCTTTCGCCGTCCATATCGGCAGCGTAGACCCAGATGTTCTGGGCCTGCAGCACTTCGATGGTATTGCTCAGATTGGTGACCCGGGCCACGGGCAGATGCTCGATGGCGCCTGCGCTGGCCTTGACGGCGGCGGGGGTCAGGCCCACGGCCCGGCGCTCCTGCACAATGACGCCGTGAGCGCCTGCGCACTCAGCGGTACGGATGATGGCGCCCAGGTTGTGGGGGTCGGTGATGCCGTCCAGCAGGATGAGGAAGGGCGCTTCGCCGCGCTCCTCGGCAATCTCCAGCATATGTTCCACGGTGCTGTACTGGTAGGCGGATGCAAAGGCCAGCATGCCCTGATGATTGTGGGTGATATCATCCAGGCGGGAGCGATCCACTTCCTGCACGGGAATGTGCCGTTCCTTGGCCATCTGGACAATCTCCCGGGCGGAGCCGCTGAGCTCGCCCCGGGCCACCAGCAGTTTCTCGATGTCCCGGCCGCTCTTGAGGGCCTCGCGGATGGGGTTACGGCCGCTGAGCAGGTTCTCGTTGGGCACGATCTCCGGCTCCACGTCAATGGCGGTCTGATAGGCGGCGGGGCCCTCAAACCGGTTCTTCATGCGGAATTCCTCATCCCGGCGGCTCTGCTTCTGCTCCGCATAGGGCTGGGGCGTGGTGCGGCTGCCCCGCTCCTCGTAGCGGGGAGCAAACTTGGAAAAGCGCATCTCGCCATGACCACGGTCGTTCTTGGGGCCGCGGAAATTGTCACGGGCAGGACGGTCGTCAAAACGGCGATCGTTCTGGCGACGGTCATTGTCGAAGGAACGTCCGCCATTGCGGCGATCCTCAAAGCCGTGGCCGCCGTTCTTGCGAGGGCCGCGATCGTCAAAGCGGCGGTCGTCCTCAAACTTGCGGCCGTTGCCACCGTGAGGGGCGTGGCTGCGGCCGGCGGGCTTGCCTTTGCCGCCAAAGCCACTCTTGCCGGAGTAGCGGCTGCCTTCGTCGTCAAATCCGCCGCGGGCCTGGGCGGTCATCTGCTTTTCCTTGCGGGTCTTTGCCTTGATATCTTTATAAAATGCCATGGTTTCACTGCTCCTGATTCTTTTTATTCTCTTTGTTGGTTCAGCCGTTTTCCTCTACGCTTTGGATGAATGCCTGCCGTTCCTTGCGGATCTGCCCCGCCTTGCCGCAGGTCTTCTCGCCCTCGGGGCATGCGCCGCGGACGCAGCCGGGGCCGGCGTCCTTAAACAGGGCCGGGGCCACCCGGTAGCACTGCTCAAACATGCTCTGGGCCATCTGGCGGATTTCCCACTGGGCGCGGCTGCACATGCGCAGGGCAAAGAAATGCCTGAGTTCCCGTACATTCATGGTGAACAGAATGCGGGTCTCGCATGCGCCGGGCAGCACAAAACGGGCGTCCTCGTTGCTCTTTTCGCCGGCGGCGCCAAGCTTCTGCTGCCAGTCCTCGTACCACTGCTGGATCTGGGCCATCTGGCTGTTGTATTCCGCAACCGCTTCGTCGCCCAAATCCCGGATGGCCGGGGGGATGATGTAGCCAAAGCCGCTCTTGTAGCTGACGTACCGCTGGCTTTGCACGCTGAAGCTGGCGATGCGGTGCCGGGTCAGCTGGGCCAGCAGCACCCGGCTGACGCCCTCTGCCAGGAAGGTGAAGGAGGCATGCTCCAGCACGCTTTCATGACCCATGCCCATGATCTTTTCCAGAAAGCCCTGCTGGTCCTGGGTGGATACCTTCTGCATCAGCGAATCCACGTCGCCGCCTGCATAGCAGAGCCTTGCGCCCAGGGCAACCAGGGCCTGGCTGTCCGGTGTGTGTTCTACCAGAATCACTCTTTGTGTGCGCTCCGGCATATGAGTATCCTCCCTCTGATCAGGCGGTTTTCCGCCTTTGCTGATTGGAAAAAACGTAACATCTTATTTTAATGGATAGCCTGGGCAATGTCAAATATTTCGCCAATTCTTTCCATCTGTCCGGACAGGTAGAGGTAGCCCATCAGCGCCTCCAGGCCGGTGGCCAGGGAATAGTCCGCCGGATCCTGGTTTTTGGGCGCGGCGTGCTTTGCATGGGCGTTGCTGCCCCGGCGCACAATATCCTCCTCCGCTTCCGTCAAATGGGGGCGGATGACCCGCATGGCCTCGGCCTGGGCGGCAGCGTTGACCAGCTTCACCGCCTGCTTGTGCAGCATGCCCGCCTTCCAACCGCCGGTTAAGAGGCTGCGGCGTACCAGCAGATCCCACACCGTGTCGCCGATATACGCCAGCGCCAGCGGGGTCTTGAGCCGGGCTTCCGTTTCCGTCATCAGGGGGGTGAATAATTCCGTGACCATTTCATTGCCTCGCTTTACAGTGCATTTTTTGCCATTTTCATCATATCACGTAAGCCTTTTGGGCGCAACTGATATTCCTGCATTTTTCCCTTGTATCTGGGGGCCGGCTGTGCTACAATACCGATGCGAACATTCTTTCGCATCAATTTTGCATTATGAGGTGGAAACCCTTGCAGGATAAGCTCATTGTCCGCGGTGCGCGGGAACACAATCTGAAAAACGTCAACCTGGAAATTCCCCGGAACAAGCTGGTGGTGTTCACCGGCCTGTCCGGCTCCGGCAAGACCAGCCTGGCCTTCGACACCATTTACGCCGAGGGTCAGCGTCGCTATGTGGAAAGCCTCAGCTCCTACGCCCGCATGTTCCTGGGCCAGATGGAAAAGCCGGACATCGACTCCATCGACGGTCTGAGCCCCGCCATCTCCATCGACCAGAAGACCACCGCCCGCAACCCTCGTTCCACCGTGGGCACCGTCACCGAGATCTACGACTACCTGCGCCTCCTGTTTGCCCGCATCGGCACGCCCCACTGCCCCAAGTGCGGCAAGGAGATTCGCCAGCAGACCATTGACGAGATGGTGGACCAGATCTTCACTTTGCCTGCGGGCCAGAAAATGCAGATCCTGGCCCCGGTGATCCGGGGCAAGAAGGGTGAGCATGCCAAGATTTTCGAAAGCACCCAGAAGCAGGGCTTCGTCCGCGTGAAGATCGACGGCGAGCTCTACGAGCTGGACGACCTGCCCACTTTGGACAAGAAGCTGAAGCATACCATCGAGATCGTCATCGACCGGCTGATCCTGCGGGACACGGACGAGTTCCGCACCCGCCTGGCGGACAGCCTGGAAACCGCCGCCCACGAGGCCGAAGGCCTGGTGCTCATCGACCTGATGAACGGCGAGACTTTGCTGTTTTCCCAGAACTACGCCTGCCCGGACTGCGGCATTTCCATTGAGGAGCTTGCACCCCGCATGTTCTCCTTTAACAGCCCCTTCGGCGCATGTCCCCAGTGCAGCGGCCTGGGCACGGTGCGGCACATTACCAAGGAGGGCGTCATCCCGGACGACAGCCTGAGCTTCAACCAGGGCGCGCTGCAGGCCATGGCCTGGAACGTGGCAGACAAAAACAGCGTGGCCCGCTCCTTCTTTGAGGCCCTTTCCGAGAAGTACAAGTTCAGCCTGGACACCCCCGTCCGGGAGCTGCCGGACAGCATCATGGACATCATCCTCTACGGCAGCAAGGACACCCTGCGCATCGGCTACGAGGGCGCCAGCGGCCGCAGCTTCTACAACGCCACCTTCGAGGGCGTCATCCCCACGCTGGAACGCCGTTATCACGACACGAACAGCGACTCCATGAAAGCCGCCTACGAAGAATACATGGTGGAGGACGAGTGCCGCGCCTGCCACGGCCACCGTCTGCGCCCGGAGGTGCTGGCGGTTACCGTGGGCGGGCTGAACATCAGCCAGGTCTGCGATATGAGCGTTTCCGCCGCCCGTGATTTCTTCCGCACCCTCACCATGACCGAGACCCAGCGGCTCATCGCCCACCAGATTCTGAAGGAGATCGACGCCCGTCTGGGCTTCCTGGACAGCGTGGGCCTCAACTACCTGACCCTTTCCCGGGCTGCCGCCACCCTTTCCGGCGGCGAGGCCCAGCGCATCCGCCTGGCCACCCAGATCGGCTCCAGCCTGATGGGCGTGCTCTACATCCTGGACGAACCCTCCATCGGCCTGCACCAGCGGGACAACGACAAGCTGCTCAGCACCCTCAAGCGCATGCGAGATCTGGGCAATACCTTGATCGTGGTGGAGCACGACGAGGACACCATGTACGCCGCCGACTGGATTGTGGACATCGGCCCCGGGGCCGGCCTCCACGGCGGAAACATCATCGCCGAGGGCACGGTGGAGGAGATCATCGCAAACCCCAACTCCCTCACCGGTCAGTACCTCAGCGGCAAAAAGTTCATCCCCCTGCCCAAAGAGCGCAAGTCGCCCGCCGGCTGGCTGACGGTGCGGGGCGCGGCGGAGAACAACCTGAAAAACATTGACGTCCGGCTGCCTCTGGGCGTTCTGTGCTGCGTCACCGGCGTCAGCGGTTCCGGCAAGTCCAGCCTGGTCAACGAGATTCTCCACAAGCACCTGGCCAAGGTGCTGAACCGGGCCAAGACCCGGGCGGGCAAATTTGCCGCCATCGAGGGCGTCAACCAGCTGGACAAGATCATCTGCATTGACCAGAGCCCCATCGGCCGCACGCCCCGCAGCAATCCCGCCACCTACACCGGCATGTTCGACCTGATCCGCAAGCTGTACGCGGTGACCCCGGAAGCCAAGGCCCGGGGCTACAAGGAGAACCGCTTTTCCTTCAACGTCAAGGGCGGCCGCTGCGAGGCCTGCTCCGGCGACGGCCTGCTCAAAATCGAGATGCACTTCCTGCCGGACGTGTACGTGCCCTGCGACGTGTGCAAGGGCGCACGGTACAACCGGGAGACCCTGGAGGTGCATTACAAGGGCAAGAACATCCACGAGGTGCTGGAAATGACCGTGGAGGAGGCCCTCACCTTCTTCGAGAACCACGAGCCCATCCAGCGCAAGCTGCAAACCCTCTACGACGTAGGCCTTGGCTACATCAAGCTGGGCCAGCCCAGCACCCAGCTTTCCGGCGGCGAGGCCCAGCGCATCAAGCTGGCCACGGAGCTGAGCCGCCGGGGCACCGGCAAGACCATCTACCTGCTGGACGAGCCCACCACCGGCCTGCATGTGGCGGACGTGGATCGGCTCGTGGGCGTGCTGCAGCGGCTGGTGGACGCCGGCAACAGCGTGCTGGTCATCGAACACAATCTGGACGTGATCAAGACCGCGGACTACCTCATCGACCTGGGGCCCGAGGGCGGCGACGGCGGCGGCACCGTGGTGGCGGCCGGCACCCCGGAGGAAGTGGCAAAGGTGAAGGGCAGCTACACCGGCCAGTATTTGGCCCCCATCCTCAAGCGGGATCAGGAACGCATGTAAAAACAGTAAATCTCCGGCCATCGCGGTGCTGCTGCGGTGGCTTTTCTTGTTTTTTTGCCGGACATCCGTTATACTGACACCAACCCACATAAAGGAGTTTTGCCATGAAATATGCTGTCATATCGGACATACATGGAAACGAGCCGGTGCTTCGGGCTGTCTTGGAAGACGCGCAAAACAGAAAAGTGGACGGCTTTCTCCTTCTGGGAGACTATTGCCTCAGCCACCCCTTTCCCAACGAATGCGTGGAACTGATCCGTAGCCTGCCAGGCGCACTGGTGGTTTCCGGCAACGAAGAAGGGCGGCTTTCTGCCCTTTGCGGCCAGGATCAAAGCACCTGGACAGACGGCCAGATGCAGGTTTCCTACTGGTGTTACCGTACTATGACCCCTGAGAACATAAACTACATCGGCCATCTGCCCGGCAGGATCGACACCGTGCTGAACGGCGTGCCGGTGCACATGGCCCATTCGTCGGCCGAATTTCTCGGCGACTGTGCGCATCATCAGTGGGACGCAGCTTCTCTTGCCCTGCACTGCGGCGAAAGCTTCATTTCCTCCGATCAACGGAAGGAAAAAATCCACCGTTATCTCAGCAGCAACGAAGCCTTCCAGCGGACCTTGGCCGCCTTACCGGATGGCGTGTACCTTTTTGGACATTCCCATGTACAATGGAGTTACTTAACCCCGGATGGCAAAAAGCTTCTGATGAACCCCGGCTCCTGCGGCCTGCCTTTGGATTGTACTCTTGAGGGCGCGCCCTACACCATCCTGGATCTGTCAGAACCTGGCCACATCGGTGTGGAGGAGATCCGTCTGCCGGTCAGCCTGGAGAAACAGATTCAAACCATACGGGAAAGCGACCAATACATCCACGCCCAGGTATGGAGCGAGATCATCATAAAAGAACTGAAAAAGTGCAGAGAACAGATTGTCTTCTTTTTGCAGTTTGTGGAAAGTTACGCAAACCAGATCAGCGACCCGGTTCGGCCTTATTCCGTCAAAACCTGGGAGGCCGCCTTCCGCCTTTGGAACGGCCCCCAGGCGGGATCCATCCCCGGTGGAAATATTGCGAAAGCGTGAAAATTCATGTATAATGAAATGGTACCGAAACCCGACTTTTTCACGGAAAGGAAGCGATTTCTCATGAAAAAATTCATTTCCCTGCTTCTGTGCGTCCTGATGGTCATGAGCCTTGCGGCTTGCTCCAAGAAGGTTGAAGAGCCCAAGGCTGATGAGCCCGCCGCCAAGCTGAAGGTGGCCCTGTGCGTGGCCGGCAGCCTGGGCGACCAGGGCTTCTATGACAGCGCCAACGACGGCCTGCAGAAGCTGGTTGCCGAATACGGCGTCATCCCCAGCGTTGTGGAATGCAAGGGCGACGCCAGCGTGTTCCAGCCCAGCCTGGTCAACGCTGCCATGAACAACGATATCGTCATCGCTGTGGGCTGGGAGTTCTGGGATGGCCTGACCGAGGTTGTGCCCCAGATGCCCAACACCAAGTTCATCTACATTGACAACGGCCTGCAGATTGAGGGCTGCAACAACCTGCTCTCCATCACCTACAAGGAAAACCAGGCCAGCTTCCTGGCAGGCTACATCGCCATGAAGCTCTCCCCCAACAGCACCGTTGGCGTCATCGGCGGTGAGGACAGCGATACCATCAACAACTTCATCGTGGGTTACAAGCAGGGCGCCCTGTACGCCAACCCCGAAGGCACCGTGCTGGATCCCCTCTATGCCAACACCTACGAAGACCCCGCCGTGGGCAAGGACTATGCGCTGAACCTGTACGGCAAGGGCGCGGACGTCATCTTCCAGGTGGCCGACCTGACCGGTATGGGCGTGTTTGAAGCCGGCGCCGAGCAGGGCAAGTTCGCCATCGGCGTGGACAAGGATCAGAAGTACGTCAACCCCGACGTCATCGTCTGCTCCATGCTCAAGAAGGTGGGCGACAGCATCTACATGGCCATCTCTGACTTCATCACCAAGGGCGAATTCGCCGGCGGCACCATCTGGGATGCCGACATGACCACCGGCCTGGTGGACATCGGCTACGGCGATCCCTCCATGACCCAGCAGGTCTCCGACGAGCTGAAGGCCGAAGTGGAAGATCTCAAGCAGAAGATCATCTCCGGCGAGATCGTTGTGGACAGCACCCGCTAAGCAAGTTTCTGATTGCCAATCCCCCATGGGGCCGATGTGTATACGTCGGCCTCATGGGGCGTTTTTTCCTTGAAAGAAAGGATTTGCTGATGATGAAAAGAATACTGACTTTCCTGCTGAGCGCCATGCTTTTGTGCCTGTTTGCCGTCCCGGGCGCTGCCGAGGGCAATTTTTACTGGGATGCCGCAGATAAGCTGTGCGGACGTATGTTTGTTCTGGCGCTTGACCCGCAGTACCTGGGCTATATGCTGGGCAAGGACGTTACGGAAACTTCTGCCCTTGCATCCATGCAGGCCCTCGCCGGGAAGAAGCCCTTTCAGCGGCAGTTCTACCGTTTCAAAGGCTCCGAGGGAAACCTGGGCGCGCTGCTGGGCCAGTCGGAAACGGCCACGCCCAACCCCGTCATTACCGATGAGCTTCTTCTTCGGTTAAATGGGGCTCTGCCCGATTATCTGAACGGCTACATCGGCGGCACAGACTGGCTTGCGCTTTCCTCATGCCTCACTGTCAGCGAGACCTTCCTGATGCCACAGAATTTCCAGCCCGGCACGCTAGCTTTGCTTTATGATGGCTGCGACGCCGCCGTGATGGTCACATTCACCCAGACCGGCGAGGAAACCATCACCGCAACCGCAAAAATGATTCCCGCAAAAGCGCTGGATGAACAGGAGATACTGCTCTATATCAACATGCTGTGGGAACGGGTAGAATAAACCCATACAAATTACCAAACGGACGCACCAAGGAGGCGCAGCCATGTCCACCCCCAACGAAATTGTCCGCTTCTCCCATGTGAGCAAGCAGTTTCCCGGCACCCTGGCCAACGACGACATCAGCCTGAGCATCATGAAGGGCGAGGTGTTTGCGCTGGTGGGCGAAAACGGCGCGGGCAAATCTACGCTGATGAACCTGCTGTACGGCCTGCAGGACGTGACGCTGGGCGAGATCACCATCGACGGTACCAAGATTACCGCCCAGCACAACCCGGAAAAGGCCATGGAACTGGGCGTGAGCATGGTTCACCAGCATTTCAAGCTGGTGCCCAGTTTTACCGTCGCCCAGAACATCCTGCTGGGCCACGAGCCCAAAAAGGGCCTGGCCTATGACTTTGCCGCTGCCCGGGAAACCGTGCGGAAGCTGAGCGAAACCTACGGCCTGGAGGTCAACCCGGACGACGAAGTGCAAAAGCTGTCCATCGGCCTGCAGCAGCGTGTGGAAATCCTCAAGGCATTGCGCATCGGCGCCAAGGTGCTGATCCTGGACGAGCCCACCGCCGTCCTCACCCCCCAGGAGACCGACGAGCTGTTCGACGTCATCCGCCGCATTGTGCGGGAAAACGGCATGACGGTGATCCTCATCACCCACCGGCTGCCGGAAGTGATGCAGATCAGCGACCGGGTGGGCGTGATGAAGCGGGGCAAGCTGGTCAGCGTGCTGGAAACCGCCGCCACCTCCCAGCGGGAGATCGCCTCGCTGATGGTGGGCCGAGACGTGATTTTTGACGAGCTGCGCACGGAGCATCCCCTGGGCGAGGAACGCCTTGTGCTGAAAGGCCTCCAGGCGGACAGCGACCGCAATCTGCCTGCCCTTAGGGGCATCGACCTTAAGGTGCATGCCGGGGAGATCGTGGGCGTGTGCGGCGTGGAGGGCAACGGTCAGACCGAGCTGGCGGAATGCATCATGGGCATCCGGCCCCAGACCGGCGGCCAGGTGCTGCTGAATGGCGTGGACATCAGCCGGCTTGGCCCCCGGGAGATCCGGGAAAAGGGCGTCAGCTTCATCCCTGAAGACCGCATGACCACCGGCGCGGACGCCAAGTCCTCCGTGGAGGAAAACCTGCTGCTGGGTAAGCAGAAAAAGAAGGAATTCAGCCTTTTCGGCATCCACCTGAAGCGGAAAGCCGTCCGGGACTACGCCAACACCCTGCAGGAGAAATTCGATATCCGCACCTCCGGCGTGGAGGAAAAGATGAGCTCCCTGTCCGGCGGCAACATCCAGAAAGTGGTCATCGCCCGGGAATTCAGCTTCGAAACCCCGGTGCTCATCATCAGCCAGCCCACCCGCGGCGTGGACATCGGCGCCATTGAATTTATTCACGAGCGCATCATGCAAAAGCGCAACGAGGGCGCGGCCATCCTGCTCATCAGCGCCGACCTGGACGAGCTGTTCCGCCTCAGCGACCGGCTGGTGACCATTTACGAAGGCAAACTGACCGGCTCCTTCCAAACCGAGGACATCACCCGGGAGGAGATCGGCTACTACATGACAGGCGCGGGCCACGAGGGAAAGGAGGAGAAACATGCGTAAAAAGCTGGACAAGGATTACCTCATTTCCCTGTTTTCCTCCATTTTCCTGGCCTTCTGCGTGGGCGCACTGATCATGCTGATCTGCGGCTACAACCCTATCGACTGCTATGCCAAGCTGTTCGTGGGCGCGCTGGGCACCCCCTTCGCCCTGGGCAACACCCTGGAAAAGATGATGGTCCTGGCCCTCTGCGGCCTGGCCATGTGCGTGGCTGCACAGGCCGGCATCTTCAACGTGGGCGGCGAGGGCCAGCTGTTCATGGGCGCTTTGGCTGCTGCCGTGGTGGGCGCGCAGGTGAAGAACGTCCCCCCGTGGGTGGTGGTAATCCTGGCCCTGCTGGCAGCCGTTGCGGCTGGCGGCCTCTACGCCTGGATCCCCGGCGCCATGAAGGTCTACTGGAAGGTGGACGAGGTCATTACCACCATCATGCTCAACTCTGCGGCCATCTTCTTTTGCAGCTACATGGCCAACGGCCCCCTGAAGACTGCCGAGAAGGGCATCGCCGTGGGCACGGACAGCATCATGCCCGAGGCCGCCTTTGCCAAGATCATTCCCATGAGCAACCTGACCACCGCCATCATTTACTCCGCGGTGGTGGCCCTGTTTGTGTGGTACCTGATGACCCGCAGCGCCACCGGCTACGAGATGAAGCTGACCGGCAACAACGAGCGTTTTGCCAAGTACGGCGGCATTTCCTCCAAGAAGCTGATGCTCCTGGGCATGGTGCTTTCCGGCGCCATCTGCGGCCTGTGCGGCATGCTGGAGATTTTCGGTTTGCACAAGCGGTTCATCACCACCATTTCCAACGAGTTCTACTTTGACGGCATGCTGGTGGCCATGATCATGCGCTACAGTCCCTTCGGCACCATCGTCATGAGCCTGTTCTTCGCCGTCCTGAACATCGGCGGCAAGGCCATGCAGCTCAGCGCAGGCATCTCCAGCGAGGTCATCCAGATTGTCCAGTCCGTCATCATCTTCTTTATGGCGGCCGAGGGCGGCATCCGCACCATGCTGAAAGAAAAGGCAGCCCTGCGCAAAGCCCGCGTTGAGGCCGCCCGGAAGGAGGCCCTGCAATGAGTGAAATTTTCAACATGGCCTTGTTCCAGCAGACCATCCGCGCAGCTACCCCGGTCATTCTGGCGGCCCTGGGCTGCCTGATGACCCAGCATGTGAACATCACCAACATCGGTATTGACGGCATGATGCTCATCGGCGCGTTCTTTGCGGTGCTGGGCAGCTTCATGTGCAAAAGCTGGGTGGTTGGCCTGCTCTTCGCCGTCATCCTGGGCGTGCTGCTGGGCCTGTTCTACTACCTGCTGGTCATCAAATTCGGCAGCGACGAGTTCATCATCGGCGTGGCGCTGAACCTGTTCGCGGCAGGCCTGACCACCTTCCTGCTTCGCACCCTGCCCCTGTTTGCGGTGGACGGCAAGCTGGCCTCCGGCTCCTTCAAGAGTCCCGGCATCGACCCCCTGCCGGTGATTGAAATCCCCCTGCTCAAGGACATCCCCATCCTGGGCGATCTTCTCAGCGGCTACTCCCTGCTGGTGTACGTCAGCTGGGTGCTGATTTTCGTCTGCTGGTACATGATCTACAAGACCCCCTGGGGCTTCCACCTGCGGGCCTCCGGCGAGTACCCGGACGCCTTGGAATCCAGCGGCAAAAGCCCCGCCAAAATGAAGCTGACCGCCAGCGTCCTCTGCGGCGTGCTGAGCTGTGTGGCAGGCGCGCATCTGAGCCTGGGCTATGTGACCATGTTCACGGAAAACATGTCTAACTCCCGGGGCTACGTGGCCTTCGCCTGCGTCATCTTCGGCCGGGGCAATCCTCCCCGGGTTTTCCTGGCGGCGCTGCTGTTTGGCTTCATCGACGCGCTGGGCATGAACATGCAGAAATACCTTGCCAGCGACCTGACCGCCATGGCCCCGTACCTGGTCACCGTGATCATGATGGTGGCGGTGGTGCTGTGGGACCGGCGCAAAAAACAGAAAAAACAGGTCCCCGAACCCGTAAAACAGTAACCCTTTTTTCCAGTGTCAAGGCGTTTCAAAGCGCCTTGACTTTTTTTCGCAGCAACGGCAAACCGGCGGCCTTTTTCTCCACATTTTCTGTGGAAAACGCATTATACATTCCCTTTTCAACAGCAAGTTTTCCACAATTTGGGCCTTTTCAAATAGAAATATAGTCTTTTTGCGTGGAAAACCCTGTGGATTATGTGGGAAAGCTGCATGAAAAGATGCATATGTGCATATGCAATGTCCCGGCTGGCAAAATTTGGTTCATCTTTCCAAAAATGCCGCATAAGCTGTCAACAAAAACGGCTGGAGGCACAGGGATGAACCGCAATCTGCACCCCATTCTGGAAAAACATCTATCCCGAGGCCGGGGCTGGCTGCTGCTTCTTCTGCTGATCGTGGCGGCAGGGATGCTGCTGCCAGGCCAGTCGCCCCCTGCTGCGCCTGCGGAGTCGGCCGATACCGAGCTGCCTCTCAGCGGGTTTGTGGTGGCGCTGGATCCGGGCCACGGCGGCTACGACGGCGGCGCCCGGGCCCATGACAGCGGCCTGTGGGAAAAGGAACTGACGCTGAAAATCGCCTTGGTGGTGGAGGAGCATCTGACAAAGCGGGGCGCGACGGTGCTGCTGACCCGCCGGGAGGATATCTGCCTGGCGGAAGGCGACACCGCCACCAAGGCCCGGAAGCGGGCCGATCTGCAAAAGCGGGTGGACATGGCTCTGGAAGGCGGGGCGGACGTGTTTCTCAGCATCCACCTGAACGAGTACCGCAGCCGCAGCGAAAGCGGGCCCCAGGTGTTTTATCAGCAGGGCGGCGACGATGGCCGGCTGCTGGCGGGCGTGCTGCAAAGCCACATGATCCGGGTGCTGGAGCCCAAAAAGCAGCGCAGCGCCATGGCCGGGGACTACTACGTGCTCCGCTCCCGGCTGCCCTCCGCACTGGTGGAATGCGGTTTTCTCAGCAACGCCGCGGAGGAAAAGCTGCTGCTCAGCCCGGAATATCATCAAAAGATCGGCCAGGCCATCGGGGACGCGCTGGTGGAATACCGGCAGCTTACCGCAAGACAAACGCAATAAATACAGCCCTTCCCTTGACAATCCACCCCCGCGCCGTTATGATAAAAAGCGTCGCCCCCGTACTGGCGAGGGCGCGTTTTTCTTTGCATTCCGTCACTTTTCAAATCAAAGGAGCTATCCCTATGCAGCCCATTGAACTGGTTGTCAAAATTGGCAGCATGGCGCTGATCCAGAAATCGGACAACGCCATCGACTATAACGCCTTCCAGCGCCTGGCCTCCGCCCTTCGGCCGGGCATGATCCTCATCACCAGCGGCGCCACGGAAATCGGCCGGCTGGACTATATCCAGCGCAACGGCCAGGAGCTGACCGGCGAGGCCGAGCAGGTGAAGGTGGACTATTCCGCCCAGGGCCAGTCCATCCTGATGGACACCTACCGCCGCTTTGTTCACCCGGAGTACAGCCTGCGGCAGGTGCTGGTGGAGCACACCCATTTCAACGACGCCCAGCGCCGGGAGCACATCCGTCAGATGCTGCTGCGGGCGGCCCAGCAGAACGCCATTCCTGTGGTCAACTACAACGACCCCGTCAGCGACGAGGAAGTGCGCAAGATGGAGCTGGCCAGCCGCCGTGCCGAGGGCGCGGACGTGGTGGAGTGCGTGGACAACGACGAGACCGCCGAGGTGGTGGCCCAGCTGGTCAACGCCCGGAACCTCCTGCTGCTGACCAGCACCGAGGGCATCTACCTGAACAAGAACGACCCCTCCACTTTGGTGACCCAGCTGACCGCCACCAGCCGGAAAGAGATGCGGCAGAAGGTGGAAGAGCTGATGGGACACTGCGAGGGCGCCAGCCGGGCCGGGGCCAACGGCGCCAAGGCCAAGCTGGCCTATGCCCTGCGGGCGGTGGAAAACGGCACGAACGTGGTCATCGGCCACGCACGGCACCACATCGACGATCTGCTTTCCGGCCGGGTGCCCTGCACGCGGCTGATTCTGGAGGAAAACCGCTGATGAACTGGCTTGGCCTTCTGTTCCTGCTTCCGCTGGGATTTGTGTACTATCTGTTTTTCTGGAAGGGCCGGGGCTATCGTCTCCTGCACAAGCCGGAGCAGCTGTATTCCAGCCCGGAACTGCGTTTCCGCTATTCCCCGGACGATCTTTCCGCCTACTTTGCCTCTATTGCCGACCAGGCTGCCCTCAGCCGCCTCTGGCGATGGAAGTACCTGGCCACCGCCGCTTTTCTCCTGGCCATGGTCTGCATCCCCTTCAACTTCGATATGCCAAACTGGCTGCGCATCGCCATGGTCATCGCCGCCGGACTGCGGACTCTTCTGGCCCTGTCGGAGACCGCCCTGCTCCTTCGTCAGCAGAAACAACACATGGCTCAGCAGCCCCTGACCGGCGCAAAGCTGTGCTCTGTGCTCACATCGGCCAAATGGTGCGTGACCGGGCTGTGGCTTTTGGGCCTGTTCGGCTTCCTGATGTTCAGGGCATCCAAGATTGGAAAATAACATGAACCGCATTGTTGATCCGGAAATTACTCTGGTGAAATACTATCCCAACTACCAGACCGCCCTCAAATGGTATCAGGACCCCCAACTGTGCAAACAGGTGGACAACCGGGACACCGTGTACGATCTTCCCCTGCTCAAGCGCATGTACAAGTACCTGGATCAGCGGGGCGATCTTTTCTACATCAAGTACCGGGGCCGACTCTGCGGTGACGTGTGCCTGCAGCATAGTGGCGAAGTCAATATCGTGATCGCCATGCCCTATCAGAACCGGCACATTGGCAGGCGGGTTCTGGGGGAGGTCATCCGCCTGGCCCGGGAAAAGCAGCTGAACCAGCTTCATGCGGAAATCTACTCCTTCAATGCTCAATCCCGGAAGATGTTTACCGCCATGGGCTTCCAAAAAACTGGGGAAGAAACCTTTATCCTGAATCTGTCATAACGCAAAGCAGCCCGGACATTTGCATGTCCGGGCTGCCGTTTTTATGCCTCTAAACCAAAGTGACGCGCCACTTTTCTAACGGTGTCCTCCACGGTGGAGTCTTTCGTTCTTTCCATCCAGAAATACTGGCTGGCCTTGATGGCTGCATAGTGGTTCTCGTTGAGGCTTCTCAGGGTTTGGTTGCAGGTCGCCTTGGCCTTCTCCACGTCGGATGCGCTGTTGATAAAGGCGTTGAAGTCCTGATGGTCGGGGCGGTTGCAGTAATCGTCAATGATGTTGGACGGCTCCCTGATCATAAAGGCGATCCGGGAGGGATCCGTAAAGCTCCGGGCCTGCTCCAGGGTCAGATGGCAGTCGCAGATCACCTTTTGATCCTGGGAAAGCCGGATCAGATCCAGCAGCACAAATTCCAGCTGCTCTCTGGTGTTGTCCAGCAGCCATTGCCGATATTCCTCCACCGTGCGGCCAAAAAACGCATCGGCGTCCGGGAGGGATTTGTTCATTGCCGGCTGAAACGCCGCGTTGGACATGCTTTGATGCCCATCGAAATGCTGATCCACATCATACACCGGCAAATGGTTCCGCCGGGCCAGTTCCCGGGAGATGGTCGTCTTTCCGCCACAGGCGGTTCCTGCTACAAAATACACGTTTTTCAGGTATTCCTTGAGTACGTTTTCTTGAAATATCATGAGATTTTCTCCTTATATTAAATAGTTTTTGCCGTGCATCAAACTATTTAACACAGTTTCATGCACTCAGATATTCCAGCTGCGCAGTCTCATCACCATGGATTTGTCCTCCTATTTTCTTATTCTTTTTCTCTCCGGGCCACTTCGGCGCTGAAGCGCTGCAGCACCTGCTCGCTGGGCTTTCCATAGGTGCAGTAGCCGTTGTTTTCCATGGCCTTCTCCCGGGGATACAGCCACATGGCGCTCCAGTCCCACCAGCCGTTGCCCCGCACCCAGGGGTTTTTCAGCATGCACTGGCAGAAGGCGTCAAACCACAGCCGCTGGGCCTCCTGAGAAAGCTCGCCGCCAAAGTTCCAGTTGTTGGGCACGTACTGGCTGCCGTTCCGGCTGGGGCAGCCGCATTCCATGAACATAAAGGGCCGCTCAAACTTCTCCGCCACAGCCTGGATGCGGGCAAAATGCTGATCCAGCTGGTCAATGGGATAATAGCCGGAGGAGGAGATCACGTCCACCGCGTCCCACCAGGTGACGTGGTCTTCCTGGAACTTGTCGCAGTTGTAGGTGATGGGCCCGGTGTAATGCTTCCGCACTTCCTGAATCAGGGCCCGCCATTCGTCGGCCCGGTGATCCGTGCCCACCATCTCGCAGCCGATGCAGTACAGCTCAGCGTTCACCTTCTGGGCGGTTTTGGCCAGGGCGGCGGTGAAGGCGGAGTAGCTCTCGAACCACTCGGCCCAGGTGGGCTCGGTGGGGACGTAGTTGTCAAAGAAGCGGATATAGGCCCGCCAATAGCCGTCCCGGCAGTTGACCATGGCCTTGATGATGATCTTCAGCCCCTTCTGGCGGGCATAGGCACAGACGGTCTCCACGTCCTCCATGCTCATCACGTCGTCCGCCTCATACTCCACCACGGTGGAGAAGGCGTGATCCTGCTTGGCCATCACGGGCAGCAGCAGGGTATCGCAGCCGGAGGACAGGATCATCTCGTCCAGGGAATGCTTCCAGGCGTCGCTTTTCTTGGTGAAATCCCGGTGCGTTCCTGCACCCCAGGTGTAGGCGTTCAAATACTGCATCTTGTTTCCTCCGTATGGTTATTCCGTGAGCCGCACCTCCACCGGCGCGTTGACCAGCATGGTTTCCGGGGTGATATGGCAATCAAAGGCCAGCACGTGCACACCGGCCCGGGCGGCCTCGGCAAGCGCATCCGCGAAGGCCGCGTGGGTGGCCCGGTTGGGGGCAAAATACTTGACCCCGTCCATCTGGATGACGAACACCGCATAGGCCTCGTAGCCCTCCTGAACGCAGCGCATCAGCCCGTGCAGGTGCTTGATGCCCCGCTCCGTGGGCGCGTCGGGGAAGCGCACCGCACCGTCCGTTTCCAGGGTGACGCCCTTTACTTCCACAAAAGCCTTCCGTTCTCCTGCTTCCAGGTAAAAATCGAACCGGGAGTCCCCGTGGGTGCATTCCCGCCGGACGACGTCCCACGCTCCCCCAAAATGCCCGGCCCGGACAAACTCCTCAAAGGCCTGATTGGGAGCCACCGCGTCCATGTTGATGATCCTTTCCCCCTTGCGCACGGAGATCAGATCCCAGGCGGTTTTGCGATTCTCACCGGGCATGTGCTGGAGCCAGACGTCGGTGCCGGGCACAAGCAGTTCCTTGCAGCGGCCCGTATTCTTCACATGGGCGACCACCTCCTGCCCGTCCAGCAGGCAATGCGCCACAAAGCGGTTGGGGCGACTGAGGAAGGTGGCCCGATGCATCTTTTCGTACTTCATTGGGGCTGGTCCTCATGCTGGACGGTTTTCCCCTGAAGGAACGCCTCCCGCTCCGCGCAAAGCTCCTGATGCAGCCGGACGGAGTTCCACTCCGCGTTGGTATCGGTCAGGATGGCCTTGAGCTGCACCGGCGGCAGCTTCATTTTCCGGAAGGCCTGCAAAAACAGGCTCACCAGCCCGTCCGGGAAGCCGGCCATCACCAGCATTTCCTCCGCCACCTGTCCCTCCGGGGCGATGTCCTCCCCCGCCTCCGTAAGGCCGCAGAGCGCCGCCAGCGGCTGCCGATATTCCATTTCATCCACGTTCCGCAGTTTGATGCCCAGGCCCATGGCGGCGAAGCGGATCTTGCGGCCCCGCTCGCCGGTCAAGTTGTAGCAAAGCAAGGTAGGTTTCATGCGTTTATCCTCCTGGCAAATCAATGTTCTATTAGTATAGCCGGAACTGCTTCCAGCCGTCAACGGAAATATACACACAAAAAAGCCCCCTGAAACAGAGGGCTTTTGCGGAGGCGCAGGAGGCACTGCCTCCTGCCGGGGCTTGGGGCAGCGCCCCAAAATCTCTGCAACTGTCGCCCAGCCTGCGCCTTCGGCTGGCTGGGCTTTGGGGTTTGCGCTGCGGCGCAGGAGAGGGGGCTCCGCGCCCCCTGACCCAGCGCCAAAGGGCCGTGGGCCCTTTGGAATCCCTTCTTGGGATTAGCCGCGGATGACGGCGTTGAATTTCTCTGCGCAGGTCTTCTGCACCTTATCCATGGCCTTGGTTATTTCCTCATCGGTGAGGGTACGGTCGGAGGCGCGGAAGGTCAGGGAGAAGGCCACGCTCTTCTTGCCCTCGCCCACCTGCACGCCGCGGTACACGTCGAACATCTCAATAGACTCCAGCAGGTTGCCAGCAGCCTTACGCATGGCGGCCATCAGCGGGCCAACGTTCACGCTGTCGTCCATCACCAGAGCCAGGTCACGGGTCATGGCGGGGAAACGGGGCAGGGGCTTCATCTCGCCCATGGGCTTTCCCATCTCCAGAAGCTGCTGCAGGTTGATCTCGGCAATCACGGCACGGCGGGGCATATCGAAATTCTCGCGGACGGCGGGATGCACCTCGCCGATGACAGCAAACACGTCGCGGCCCCGGATCAGCTTGGCGCAACGGCCGGGATGGTGATACTTCTCGCCGCCGGCTTCCACTTCGCACTGGATGCCATAGGCACGCAGCAGGGCTTCCGCAGCGGTGCGCACGGTGAAGAAGTCCACATCGTCGCCGTAGCAGCCCAGGCACAGGGTCTGGGTCTCGGTGGGCAGGCCTTCCTCCGTCAGGTGATGGTGATCAAACACAGCGGCCATCTCGTAGAGGTTGGCGGCCTCGGTAGCGTGGTTCATGTTGTAGCTGAGGGTCTTGAGCATGCTGCTGACCAGCGTGGGACGCATCACGGCGGTGTCCTCGCCCAGGGGGTTGCGGATGGCCATGGGATCCAGGCGGGCGTCGCCCTCCTCCAGGTTCAGCTTGGCAATTTCCTTCACGCCGATGAAGCTGAAGTTCATGATCTCCAGGTAGCCCAGGCCCTGCAGGATCTTGGCCAGGCGGTTCTTCATGGCCTTCATGGGGCTGACGCCGCCCTGGGTGGTCAGGCCGTGGAGGGGCGTTGCGCCGATGTGATCATAGCCATACATGCGCAGGCATTCCTCGCAGATATCGGCCTCGCCGTCCAAGTCCTCGCGGAAAGCGGGCACCTTCACGGTGAGGGTATCGCCGTCCAGGGTCACGTCGAAGAACAGCTTCTTCAGGATGGACACCATGTCCTCCGCAGGAATCTCCACGCCGGCACGGATCTGAATCCGCTTCACGCTGGCGGTGATGACCTGCTGGGGCTTGGGATCGGGGTAGATGTCGATGCAGCCGGAAACCACGTCGCCGGCATCCAGCTCATTGACCAGGTGGCAGGCCCGGTTCAGGGCGTCCATGATCACAGCGGGGCAGACGCCGCGCTCGAAACGGCCGCTGGCGTCGGTGCGCATGCCCAGGGCGCGGCTGGTGAGGCGGATGGCGGTGCGGTCGAAAGCGGCGCACTCGAACATGACCTCGGTGGTGCCTTCCACAATCTCGCTTTCCTCGCCGCCCATGATGCCGGCCAGGCCGGTGGCAACGCTCTCGTCGCAGATGCACAGGTCGCTGGTGCGCAGGATGCGCTCTTCGCCGTCCAGGGTGGTCAGCTTCTCGCCCTCGTGGGCCCGGCGGACGATGATCTTCCGGCCGCGGACCTTGCTCAGGTCAAAGGCGTGCATGGGGCAGCCGTATTCCAGCATGATGTAGTTGGTGATGTCAACAATGTTGTTGATGGAGCGCAGACCGGCGGCATGCAGGTACCTGCGCAGCCACATGGGAGAAGGGGCGACCCGCACGTTCTTGATGACGCGGGCGGTGTAACGGCGGCACAGGTCGGTGTCTTCCACGGTGACGCTGACTTCGTTGTGGATGTCGCCGCCCATCTCCTTCACGGAAGTATCGGGGGCCTTGAAGGTGGTGCCCAGAGCGGCGGCGGTCTCCCGGGCGATGCCCAGGGCGCTCAGGCAATCGGGCCGGTTGGCCAGGATCTCAAAATCCACCACATGGTCGTCAATGCCCAGGATGGGCTTCACATCGGCGCCCAGAGGATATTCCTCGTTGAAGATCAGCAGGCCTTCGTCGCCCACGCTGGGGTACAGCTCCACGGGAACCTTCAGTTCCGTGGCGGCGCACAGCATGCCCTCGCTGACCATGCCGCGCAGCTTGCCCTTCTTGATCTTGATGCCGCCGGGCAGCTTTGCGCCGTCCAGGGCCACAGGCACCAGCACGCCAGCCTTCACGTTGGGCGCGCCGCAAACGATGTGCAGGGGCTCCTCGCCGCCCACATCCACGGTGCACTGATGCAGATGGGTATCCGGCACGTCCTCGCAGGTGAGCACCCGGCCCACAACCACCTTCTCAACGCCGCCGGAAACGTCCTCCACGCCTTCCACGGCGGTGCCGGACATGATCATTTTGCTTTCGTATTCCTTGGGGCTCACGGGAATATCCGCATACTCCCGAATCATATTCATACCCAGTTTCATGGTCTATTCCCTCCTTATCTCAGCTGGCCCAGCAGACGGGCGTCGCCTTCGTAGAGCATGCGCAGGTCGGTGATGCCGAAGCGCTTCATGGCGATACGCTCCAGGCCGATGCCGAAGGCAAAGCCGGAGTACTTGGTGGAGTCAATGCCGCACATTTCCAGAACCTTGGGGTTCACCATGCCGCAGCCCAGAACCTCCACCCAGCCGGTATCCTTGCAGATGCGGCAGCCCTTGCCGTGGCAGGCGGTGCAGGTCAGGTCCACCTCGGCGCTGGGCTCCGTGAAGGGGAAGAAGCTGGGACGGAAACGGGTGGATACGTCGTTGCCGTAGAGCTTCTTGGCAAAAGCTTCCAGGGTGCCGCGCAGGTCGGACATGCTCATGTTTTCGTCCACCACCAGGCCCTCCATCTGATGGAACACAGGGCTGTGGGTGGCGTCCAGTTCGTCGGCGCGGTACACGCGGCCGGGGCAGATGATGCGGATGGGAGGCTTGCGGCTCAGCATGGCGCGGGCCTGCATGGGGCTGGTGTGGGTGCGGAGCACGATGTTATCGTCCATGTAGAAGGTATCCTGGGCGTCACGGGCAGGATGGTTCTTGGGCAGGTTCATCAGCTCAAAATTGTAGTGATCCAGCTCCACCTCGGGGCCCTCCATGACCTCGAAGCCCATGCCGGAGAAGCACTCGATCAGCTCGTCCATGACCAGAGTGATGGGATGGGTGCTGCCAACCTTGGGCAGCTTCCGGGGTTCGGTCACGTCGATGGCTTCCGCCTTCATGGCAGCTTCCCGCTCGGCGGCGCGGAGCTCGGCCTGCTTCTCGTCCATCTTGCCGGTGAGCCACTGGCGCACCTCGTTGATCTCAGCGCCCACCTTGGGACGCTCTTCGGGGGCCAGCTTGCCCATACCCTTGAGCAGCTCGGTCAAAGTGCCCTTCTTGCCCAGCACCTTGACGCGCAGGGCTTCCAGCCCGGCGGTGTCCTGCAGCCCGGCGAGGGTGGATTCCACTTCCTCCCGCAGCTGACGGAGCGTATCAGTAATCGCCATAGTTGTTTTCCTCCTTTATGTGTATCGCGTGTGTTAACGGTTTATATCAAGCAAAGATGGAATGTCCCCTTCGCCGTATACCTGGATTCCATGGGCTTTGAGCATCTCGGCAAAAACGCCGTCCCCCGGTTTCAGGCCGCCGGAAAAGCTGCCGTCGTAGATCAGCCCGCTGCCGCAGGACGGGCTGCGTTCCTTGAGCAATGCGCCGTCGCAGTGAAGCAATCGGCCGATGCGCAGGGCTTCCTCGGCCCCCTTCACAAAGTGGTAAGTCACGTCTGCGCCTTCCCGGCTCATGACCCTGTCCCCCACCCGCTCGCTGGGGATGCGGGGCGTGGGCATGCCGCCCAGCTGCTCCGGACAGACGGGGATCAGCTCGAACTTTTCAGCCAGTTCCTCCATGCCCGGCTGCAGCTTGCTTTTGCCGTCGTAGCGGCAGCAAACCCCCAGCAGGCATGCGCTGACCAGAAGCTTTTTCAAAGCGTCGCCCCCTTCCCAACAAAAAACGCCTTCCATCCCCATGGGACGAAGGCGTGAAAGCCGCGTGTTACCACCCAAATTCCGCACGGACGACCACTTTCGTCGATGCGCTCAATGCCGATAACGGAGCTGACCCGTTTCCTCTTACTGCACCAAAGGGTGGTTCGGGGGAAAGGCTCGGAAGGGAATTTCCCGCATCCTGTCCAGACGGCTTTCAGCAAGGATCACTCCTGCCGTCCTCTCTTTTGACGGATGTTGACCGGGCATTGGTCTTCCTCATCGCCATAACAGAAGGTATTATAGCACGAAGAGCGGAAAAATGGCAAGGAAAAGTTTATTCCTCCCGGACCTTGGCGGGCCATTGGCTCACGATGGCAGAGCCCAGGATCAGCGCCGTGCCGACCAGCCCCAGCCAGTCCATCCGCTCGCCCAGCAGCAGGGCGGACAGGATCAGCGAAGCCGCCGGGTCGATGTAGCTGCACACAGCGGCGGTCTGGGCAGATACCTTCTCCACGCTGCTGAAATACATCAGGTACGCCACGCCGGTGTGCACCACGCCCACCAGCAGCAGCATGCCAAGGGTCAGGCCGGTCATGGAAAGGTCGGCCAGGTTTTCCGTCAGCAGCACGTAGGGCAAAAGGGTGACCGTGGAAACGCCCAGCTGCACCAGGGTTCTGTCCAGGCCGCTGATGCCGTGGATGCGCTTGTTGATCAGCAGCACGGAGGCGTACATGGCGGCGGCCGCCAGGCCGAACAGGATGCCCTTCAGGCCGGTCACGCCGCCTTCCAGCACGCCGGAGATGAGCACCATGCCCAGAATGGCCAGCAGCACACAGACGCCGCTTTTCAGGGTCAGCTTTTCCTTGAACAGCAGCGGCGACGCCAGCACGATGATCACCGGGGCCATGTAATAGCTCAAAGTGGCCACGGAAACGGTGGTGTAGTTGTAGGCCTCAAACAGGGCGATCCAGTTAAAGCCCAGCAGCAGGCCGGAGGGAATGAGCAGATACCACTGCCTGCCGATGGCCTTCCAGTCCGGCTTTTTCCGGGCGATGAGCATGAACACCGCCAAAATCAGGGTACCAATGGCAGCCCGGGCCAGGGCCACCACGCCGGAGGGCAGGGGGATCCACCGGCGGAAAATGCCGATGGTGCCAAAAATCAGCATGGAGCCGATGATGCTCCATTTTGCTGCCGTCGATTCCTTCATGGGTTTCACCTGCTTTTGCAAAAATCCCTATCAGCATAACAGGCAGGGCGGGAGATGGCAATGGAATTCCCAAAAAAGTGTGAAGAAAAAACAGCGTTTCGCCCTTGACGCAGGGCAGAGCGAATGCTACACTATTCCCATCAAAAAAGGAGGTGAATGGTATGTTTGTCAACAAAACCCGGATGGAAGCAATCTGCCGTTCACCTAAGGCTGCATAAGGCAGCGCATCCTTTTGTCAGGCAGAAATCCAGCATGCTTTCCACCGGAAGCATGCTTTTTTTGCTGCCCAGAAAAGGAGAATTCATATGAAATACACCAATCTACTGATCCGGGATTATTCTGACCCCGCCTTTCAAAAAGCGTTTCGTCAATACTTTCAGGAGCTGGGCGTGTCGGTTTCCAATTGGGACGGCCTATTTGCTCAAATGACAGATGACGGCTGTGCCTGCTTCATTCGCCGGGATGAAGCAGACCGCATTATCGGTTTTATTCAGTTCAGCAAACTGAGTATGACCAGTTGGTTCTTCGAGGACCGTTGTGGCTTTGTGCAGGAATTCTGGATTGCTCCGGAATACCGCCGTCAAGGTCACGGCGCGGCGTTGCTTGCGCAGACCGAGGAATGGTTCCGACGGCAGGGCATCTGCCGGATGATTCTCACTACGGATACCGCAGAAAAATTCTACTTGCGACATGGTTATCGCCGGGACATCAGCATAGTTGCCAAAAACAGGGCTCCGGTTTTTGTAAAAGAAATGGAATAAACAAAACAGCAGGAAACCCGCGCGGCTTCCTGCTATTCTTATGAAAAAGCCTGACAGACACTTACATCTGTCAGGCCATGGAATGCATTATTCCTCTTCTTCCTCTTCGGGCAGGTCGGCGTTGTGCCACACGTTCTGCACGTCATCGTTGTCCTCCAGCAGCTCCAGCATCTTCTGGATCTTGGTGAGGGTCTCCTCGTCGGCGGGGGTGACGGTGTTCTGGGGCACCATCTGCACTTCGGCGCTCAGGAAGCTGATGCCCTGGCCCTCCAGCGCTTCACGCACGGTGGAGAAATCGGCGGGATCGGTGTAGACTTCGAAGGCATCGTCCTCGGTGGACATGTCTTCGGCGCCGGCGTCCAGCACGGTCATCATCATCTCGTCCTCGTCCATGTCGGCGGTACGTTCAATGACCAGAACGCCCTTCTTGTCGAACATGAAGCCCACGCTACCGGTCACGCCCAGGGAGCCGTCGTACTTGGCGAAGCAATGGCGCACGTCGCTGGCGGTACGGTTGCGGTTGTCGGTAATGGTCTCCACGATCACGGCAACGCCGCCGGGGGCATAGCCTTCGTAGGTGATGGTTTCGTAATCCACGTTGCCCAGTTCACCGGCAGCCTTCTTGATGGAACGCTGGATGTTATCGTTGGGCATGTTGTTGCTCTTGGCCTTGGCGATGACGTCCCGCAGCTTGGAGTTGCTTTCGGGGTTGGAGCCGCCTTCGCGCACTGCGATGGCAATTTCACGGCCGATCTTGGTGAAGATCTTGCCGCGCAGGGCGTCGGTCTTGCCCTTCTTTGCTGCGATATTGTGCCATTTGCTATGTCCGGACATGGTATCAGCCTTTCTTTATGTTCTGATAAACAGAAACGTGATGATGGTTTTTGACAAATTATTATAGCATAGGTTTTCCGGCCGGTCAAACAGGTTTTTTCATTCCGGGGCCCGCATGCCCGCCAGGTCGAAAATCAGGATGGGATATTCAAAAAACGTTGCAGAGGAATAGCTTCCCTGCCAGCCCATCTCCCGAAGCCAGGCACGGAGCTGGCCCGTGGCGGCGGATCTTTCTGCATTCCGCTCCTCCACGGTGGGGAAAATCAGCACCACCCGCGGGTTGTCCATGGCGCGAAGCCCCGCAAGCTGGGCCTGCATCTCGTCCCGCCAGTCCCCCTCCACCCGGGAGTTGGGCAGCTTGCGGCTGATGAAGCTGTCCTCCAGGGAATGGAAGGAGGGCAGCGTCCAGCCCGCATAAGCGGCGTAGTCCACCTCGTGGGAGGGGCTCAGCTCGGCCTCGTTCAGGTTCATGTACAGCATGTATTCCCGGCGGTAGTCGGAAATCTCCTGGCCTTCCATGGGCAGGGGATCGTCCCAGGTCAGGTCGGCAAAATACCAGTTTCCGCCGATCTGCACCGCGTTCCAGGCGTGGCTGTTCTCCTGGGTGCGCTCCCTGGGCAAAGCGGGGTCGGTGTCCAGGTAGGCGTAGCCGGAAACGGAGAAGCAGGGGATGCCCGCCATCCGGCAGGCCAGCATCATGGAAGCGGCATAGCCCGCGCACACGGATCGGCCGTCCACAAACACCGCGTCCGCTTCCTGCTTTTCCACCTGTAGGGCATCGTATTCCGTGGAAACGATGATGCTGCGGTAAAGGAACAGCTCCCGCTCAAAGTCGTCCTCCAGGGGAGTGACGTACTCCATCAGATGGTTCAGCTTATTTCGGACAACGTCCCAGCGCCACCGGCCCTCATCAGCGCTGTAGTTGTAGTTGGGGGTGAACAACCCAGCCTTGCCATTGGAGGGGGTATAGTCGTACCAGCACATCTTGTACTGGATCAACTCCGGGCAGTCCTCCTGCAGCACGAAGCCCACCCGATCCATTTCCTGCACGGTGAACTGGTTCCGGGGCAGGCGGACATTGGGCTGATATTCCTCGATGGCGGTGTACAGGATGGCAAACAGCTGCTTTTCGTGGTCGGTGAGCTGGTTCCAGAAATAACGGGTCTCCGCGGGGTACATGCGGAACAAATCCGAATCCGGCTCCGTGGGCAATTCCTGAGCGTCCGCCAAGGACGGAAGCAGCATCAGGGCCAGCAGGAATGCCAGGCAGCGCTGCCAAAGGTGTTTTTTACGAAAATGGTACACGGTTTCCTCCTGGTCAGAAAGGTGTATCAGGGATTCTGCGTTTCAGGTTCCGCCACGATCACGGAGGTAGGGCCGTCCGCCCCGCCGATGATGCCGATGGAGCTTGCCTCCAGATCTACGTCCTTGAGCTGGGGCATGATCAGCGGCAGCAGATTGCTGACGGCGGTCTGCATCAAAGCCGTGCGGTCGGCTTCCGGCATATCGTCCAGGTTGACGATTTCCTTGGGAAGCTCCGCAGGGGTCCACTTGACCCGGGTCTTGCCCTGGAAGTTGAGGACGGTCTTGGTTTCCGCGTCCTCGCCGTAGAAAGCCAGGCTGGCGGTGATCTGGGTGGCGGCCTTATCCGGCGGCTTGGAGGAGAACTCGGCGGCCAGTTCGATGGTCAGGGGCTCGAAATCCTGCAGATTCTCAATGCCGCTTTCCTGGTCGGGGGCCAGGTTCAGCTGATAGTTCAGGTTCTGGATCAGGTAGCCCTCGTCGTTCTTGGAGTTGGTTTCCTCCACCCGGAGCACAAAGGCCACGGCCAGCGGCGCGGCGGCGTTTTCCGCATTTTCTGCGGGCAGGCTGCTCAGGGTGCCCTGCATCACGCTGACGTCCGTCAGGGAGCTGTACTCCATGTATTCCAGGGACACGGTGCGGTTCTCCGTCTCAATGGCGATCTGGTTCAGCGGCTGCTGATCCTCGCCCAGTTCCCGGTAGTAGGTCAGCACGCAGTCGCCCATGACAGGGTCGTGGTAGGGCAGGCTGAGGCTCAGGTTCAGGGTATCGCCGGTGAAGGCCACGGTGCGGTCGATGGTCAGGTTCTCCTGGAGAGGCAGCTCGTCCACCGCGCCCAGATAGTAGGGCTGCCAGGAGGGATTCAGGTACACGGCGGCAATTTCCTCGCCGTAGAACTGGGTCAGTTTGTCCACCACAGCGGCATCGCCCAGCAGATCGACGATCATCTGCTTCAGCTGGGCCTTCACATTGGAGGGACTGATGCTGTAAGAAAACTGAATGATGCCGGTGCCGTCGTCCAGCTTACCGATGTCCGCCTTGGTGCGATGGCCTTCCAGCCAGATGTCCACCTTGGTCAGGTAACGGTCCAGCAGCAAAGGCATGTTATCGTCCGCAGGGGCGAAGCTGCTCATCACCACAGGAAGGAAGCGCAGCATACCCGCAGGCAAGCCCAGGCTCTGGGCCAGGGCGTCGCCGGACTGGACAAGGCCGCCCTCCAGCTGGCCCACTTCCGCGTTCACGCCGCTGACCACCGCCGGAGCGGCAGAAAGCTCATACCAGCTGTCTCCGCAGAGGCTGGACTGGAAGCGCAGCAGCTGATCCTTGTACTGCAGGTAGGTGGTGGCGGCCACGTTGTCGCCGTCCTTCAGGATCAGGCTGGCCCGATGTTCCTCCTCCACCAGCCCGTGGGCCAGCACATGGATGTAGTCCCATTCAAAGGGGATGGACATGAGGACGGAATCGTCCGCAAGGCTGCGGGTTTCCAGCTGCATGGTGCCGCTGAAGCCGCTGCCGTCGCTGACCTGCATGTACAGCTTTTCCGCCACGGTCAGGTCGTAGGACAGATTGAGCTCTCCGGCGCAGGCGCAGGAAAGAAGCATCATCAGGCCCAGCACAAGACAAAGGAAACGTTTCATGAAGGATTTCCCTCCCTTTGGGTAAATTGGCGGGGCCGGCTCAGTCCGGGTATTCCGCCTGGTTCACATATACGTCGTAATCTTCCTCGGACAGGTTATCCCGAAGGAGGCCGGTGTCCTCCTCCTGGATGAAGGGCAGCACCTTCAGCAGGTAGCCAGCCGCGTACTGGAACATTTCGTCCTCCAGGGCAGCCCGCTCGTCTGCGGTCTGGGTGTCCAGGTTGACCAGCACCGGGTCGGCAGGGGGAGCGTACATGGTCACGCCCAGCGGCGGCGATCCCACCAGAAAATCCGATACATTGCCCTGGTTCTGGCTCAGGCTGCCGCCCTGAATGGTGAGGATGACGTCGGTCTCGCCGCTTGGTTCCTCCTCCCGGGCAATTTCCTGGACGAGGGGATCAGCCCCCAGGGTGATGGTAAAAACGGTCTGGGGCTTTTTGCTGCGGGTGACGGTGCAGCCGATGCTTCCCGTCAGCACGGAGCCGTTTTCGCCGGGGATCAGGGTCAGCTGCGGGGTGTATTCCGTCACGAAGGTGAGGGTGGTCTCGCCGTTGTCCGTGCGGTCCGTGGCGGTGATGGTTCCGCCGAGGGTGGGCTGATCGCCCAGGGAGCCGGTCAGCTCTTCCTTCTGCTGATAGGTGTAGTTCACGCCCGGCACCTTGCGCTCCATTTCCAGCTTGCCGCTGTAGGTGAGCTTGTCCCCCTCCAGGGTGACCAGCTGCAGGCATTCCGCCAGGTACTTGTTGGCCTTGCCCTTGCCCTTGAGCAGCTCCAGCTTGAAGCTGTCCTTGCGGCTGCCGTTTTCCTCCCGGGTGAAGGCCCAGACATAGGTCAAGGTGCGGTTGTCATTTTCCGCAAAATTGGCGTTGCCCTTCATGTACAGGGCGATGGGCTGCCCGCCCTCCTCGGTGAAGTACAGGGCCACGGTGAGGCCGTTTTTGAAATTGGCGGCCTGCAAATCAGCCACGATGGCCTGATCCATACCGGTGGTGAGCAAGGGCATGATCAGGGGCATCAGCTGGACGGTAGTATCCGCATCCAGCTTGGCCAGGCGCACCCAGTTGGCCCGGCCCACGTAGCTGATTTTGTAATTGGCTTCCTTTTCCTCCGCATAGGGGACGATGGCTTCCCCCAGCTGCTGGTAACCAGCCTCGGCTGCCTCCACGCTTTTCTGCATGTCAAAGCCGAAAAGCTGGGAACTTTCCTCCGGGAAAAGGGTTTCGATGGGGCTGTTTTCAGAGGTCAAAATCCGGTTGGGAAGGAGGTCGGTGGTCAGCTTCCAGCCGTCATCGTCCAGGGTTTCCTGCATGGAAAACTGGGGCTGGCCGTCCACGCACATGCTAAGGCGCATATCCATGCCATCCACCACCGCGTCCAGGGTGGTGTGCCGCAGGATGCCGTTCATCATGTCCACGGTCTCCTGGCCGTAGGGATTCAGCTGCTCCAGCTCAAAGCCCACGGACATCCGCACGCTTCCCTCTGCACCAAAATACCGGCTGAGCAGCTGGTTCAGGCCGCCCACGTCCGCCGACGCGCTCAGCGGCAGGCAAAGCGCCAGCACCGCCGCCAAAAGCCTCCATCCAAATTTCTTCATGCTTCCTCCTCGGCGCAATCCTCCAGGGGCAAACTGGCAAGAAGATCACGCAGTTCCTGATAGGTTTTGAGGGTGTTCATCTCCCGGCGCAGGGCGGTGGCACCCCGCATGCCGGCAAAATAGTGGCCCAGGTGCTTGCGCATTTCCAATACGCCCTGGGATTCGCCCTTATATTCCACCATCCATTCCAGGTGGGTAAGGGCGGTTTTGAGCCGCTCCGCCCGGGTGGGTTCCTCGGTAGGCCGGCCCTCCAGAGCCTGCCGCGCCGTGCGGAACAGCCAGGGGTTGCCCATGGCTCCCCGGCCGATCATCAGCCCGGCCGCGCCCGTCACCTGGAGGATCCGCTTTGCGTCCTCCGGCTGGAACACGTCGCCGTTGGCGATGACAGGAATGCTGAGCTGGCTGCGCAGCCGGGCGATGGCCTCATAGTCGGCGGTGCCGGAGTACTGCTGCTCCCGGGTACGGCCGTGGAAGCAGATCCATTCAAGGCCCAGGGTCTGGGCGGCTTTGCCCAGTTCAATAGCGTTCATGGAGTTTTCGTCGTAGCCCAGGCGGGTCTTGACGGTGACCGGCAGATTCGTGTTGTTTTTGACCGCCTCCATGACCTTGTAGGCCAGCTCCGGGGTCAGCAGCATGGCGCTGCCCTCGCCAATGGAGGTCACCTTCCGGGCCGGGCAGCCCATGTTGATGTCCAGCGAGGTGAACCGGCCCAGTTCCGTCAGCCGATGAGCGGCCTCGCCCATGATGACGGGATCCTTGCCGAAGAGCTGGGCGGCGGTGTTGGTCTCCTCCGGGTGGACGCGCAGAAGCTGCTGGTACACCCGGTTGCCGGGTTTGGCGCACATGTAGCCAATAGCGGAGACCATCTCCGTACAGGCGTAATCCGCGCCCATGCGGTAGCACAGCACCCGAAGGGGCCAGTCCGTGATGCCCGCCATGGGCGCCAAAGATAAAACGGGAATGTTCATCCTTTTATTCCCTCACGCAGGGAAAAGCTGCGATGCGGCCGTCGCAGTCCGCATAGGGCAGCAAGGTCAGCTGATAAGCGGGGCCCATGGGCACATTCTGGGGCGGCGGCAGGATGAAGCCGTCCTTTTCCTTCCACTGCTCGGCCTCGCAGGCAGCCACCAGCACGCACACGTCGCCGTTTTCTTCGCTGACGGTCATGGGCACGCTGGGGTTGAGGGCGTATCGCCAGGCCATGTCGGTTTCCGGCAGGGACAGGGCCATCAGCCGGTTGGCCACGCTGACGCTGACGCTGCCCCGGAAGCCGGTTTCCAGCCTGGGGGCGGCGGTCATGGTGAGCAGCAGCTCATCGCCGGTCTGGAAAGTGCGGGCGATTACATGATATTCACCCTGCACCACGGCCATGCTCTTGCCGCCGTTGACGCTGATGGCAGCGCCGTCGGCCCAGGCAGGCACCAGCAGCTGCAGCTTGAAAGCCACGGGTTCCTTGGCTTCCACCCGGATGCGCACTTCCCGGCGGGAGGTACCCTTGGTGGTGGCGATCAGCCGCACAGGCACGCCGTTCATGCGGGTCAGGCAGCCGCAGTCCACGGGCAGCAGGTAGCTGATCGTGTCCTCTTCCCGGGCCATCCACACGCTGCGGCGCAGGGCGTAGAGGGCGCGGAGCAGTCCGGACACCTCCTGGGGTTCCGGCTTGTGGTAGACGCAGCTTTCGTCGCTGCCCAGGCGATTGGTGGGCTGGAGGGTACGGATGCCCGCAGCGGACAGCATATCCGGCAGGGCGTTGAGCAAAAGCCGTTCCAGCTTTTCCGCAAACACGGCCTTGCCGGAAATGGCCAGCGCGTCGCAGCAGGCCTCGATCTGAGCGCAGACCGCATCCAGTTCCACCGCACGGGCAGGATCCTTACCGGCCAGGAAGGGGTCGGCAGAGAAGGCGCCGCAGGGCATGCCATGGAAGCGGTAGATGGCGTTCAGGCCCGCTTCCGGAGCGGCGGCGTCACGGCCGGAGCCGCTGAACTGGCCCAGCAAAGCGGACATGGCCAGCGCGCCCGCGGTGCCGCGGCCGGTGGCGAAGCGTTCCATGCGGTCGTAATACTTGATTTCATCAGGGGTAGAGCCTTCTTCCTCCCGGCGGTAGTCTCGCTGGAAGGGGAAGGTGTGCATCAGGCCGGACACGTCGGGCAGGCGGGAGCGCAGGCTTTCCATCAGGGTCAGCAGAAACCGCTGGCCGGTGCGCTGGTACAGGCGGATGCACAGCCGAAGGGCCTCTGGGCCGCACCAGAACAGAGCGTCCTCCGCCAGCTGGGGCAGCGTGTCCATAAACAGCCGCATGGCGTCCAGCGCCCGGAGCATGCCGTCCTTGTCCCGGTTGAAAATGGACAGCATGGTGGCGCTTTCCACCACGCTGAGGAACCGGCCGGGTTCATCGGGCAGAAGGCCGGAAGCCCCCTCCAGGTCAGGCATGGGGGGCAGCTCCGCATAGCCGCCCAGACGGGTGGCCAGCACGGAATCCAGCGAGGACATGCGGCTCACATCCACATAGTCCAGCACCTGGTTGATCAGGTTGCCCAGCAGGCCTTCGGGGTGGATGGCCTGATCGGCAAAGGGGGCGAAAACGGGGTTGACCAGCGGGGCGCGGCGGCATGCGGAAACAGCAGACATACAGACTCTCCTTCTTGAACATCGGCAGCAGCCGATAAATAGCACTATTCTACACCATTATACTGCAAATTCCGCCTCTGGTAAAGTGGTTGTGGAGAGGAGAAAAAACGTGTATAATCATCCCAGCACAATCCCCAAAGGAGGCCCCACGATGGAACACAACGAAAGCGCCGGCCGGCTCTGGGTCCGGCTGATGAAGCGGCACCGCATCGTCAAAAGCGTGATGGCGCCCTGCACACGGGACAATCCCCAGGCGGCCCTGCAGCAGGTTTTGCCCGGTCTGGATCTGGGCCAGCCCCTGTGGCTCAATCGCCACCAGGCAGACTGGGACGACTACGCCCTGACCCGCTTCATGCCCGACCATTTTGTGGAGGCCTTCCCCTACGACAGCATGGAGATCAGCTACGTCTACCCGGAGGATGAATCCCGGCCCAGCCGCCGTCGCAACCCCTGGGAGGACGCGTAAATCGTTGCGAAAAAAACGCTTATTTTGCAGGAAATGGCTGTGCTGGATCGTTCTATCTGCACAGCCCATCTTTTTCCAAGGAGGAGTTTCCCATGAAAAAATGGTTCATCGCCCTGATGGCGGCCCTTCTGCTGCTGCCCGCGGTCTGTGCTTTTGCTGAAACGGCCGAAACAGCTGAAACACCCGCCCTCCAGCCCGGAGACGTCATTACCTTCGGCCGATATCCCGAAGCCTACAACCTGATCACCTGGCGGGTTCTGGCGGTGGACGATTTTACCGCCACCCTCATCAGCGAGGACGTGATCGCCTGCATGCGCTTTGACTACGACAGCAGCGACTGGGCCAGCAGCGATCTTTGCCAGTGGCTCAACGGCCTGTTCCTCAAAAACGCCTTCAACCAAAACGAAAGCTGGCGGCTCATTGCCAACGAGGAAGGCCATCGGGTGGTCATCCCCTCCCGGGAGGACATCCTGAACCCCCTCTACGGCTTCTCCCAGGATTCCCAGAAAAAGGACGACGCCCGCCGGGCCAAAAAAGCCGAAATGCTGAGCCTGAACAGCCTCTGGACCAGCAAGCAGGGCTACTGCACCTACTTCCTCCGCACCGCCGAGTCCGATGATAATGTCTACCAGGTCCGGGCCACCGGCAACCTGGGCGTGGCGAAAGTCACCCGGGAAAACGTGGGCGTTCGGCCCATGATCCGGGTGTATGTGAATGGGTTGGAGTAAGAAAAGAGGGAAATACGTGAAAAGGCAATGTTACCGTCTCCATTTGTTGATATGCATTCTTATAGCCTTGTGGCTTATGGCTGGCGTTTGCATTGCAGAAGAAAATAAGCTGAACCGACTGACCATCCGCGCAAAGAGCTTTGATTACAGCCCCTCCCATGACTGGGGTTTCTATAGCTTGGAAACATATTTTGATCCGGACAGAGAAAGCGGTATTGATTTCCCCATTGAATATATTGGCATGAGTATGGAGCAGCAAAACGATTTATCTGCCCATCCAGAGAACTGGTATAAATGCTGGATTCGTTTGCAGATTCAGCCCGGCGTTGATTGGGAAACAACATATTGCGCTGATCCTTCCAATCCATTGCACTATGTTGATTTGCGCTTTGAAAATGTCCGAATCAGCAACGCGGATGAAGTCCGCGTTTATCCAAAGCCTTTTCTGATGTTTGCTGCCAACCCAGCCGGTCTCTTTGATGAAGCGGAGATGATCGAGGAAAGCAACGGTAACTTATGGTACATGGAGGTCATGATCGAAGCAAAAAACAGGACGGAAGCGGAGATCACAAGAGACCTTCAACAAGCTGAAGTATTTTGTGACGCGACTTACCTTAGCAGTTCGCAATGCTCTACGAAAAAGAATGTTCCCATATCGCTGACCAATCTGAAACGGCAGGTTTGTTTCGAAGAAAACGCCGTCCAAATTCATGCCACGCAATTAAAGAAGAGCGACGAAGACGTTTTTTACATCTTTTCCAACTATATCGTAAGCGACGCTGTTTGGGATGAAGTCTGCAGCGCACCGGAGAATTTCAACTGTTATGAGCTTGACCTTGTTATGACCAACAACGGCAAATATCCTATCTTGGGAGTGGAAACAAATTCTGCACAGTACAGCGAAAACGTCTGGCTGGTCTATTACGAACTCGAGTTTATTTTCCTAAGGGACTGCAAACCAGGCGCGAGCGTTCCTCTGGAAGGATACTATTTGATCATTAGAGACCAAAACTTTTCCGAAGAAGAACTTTTGCACTTGCCGCTCAGAATGGAGGTAAATACAGAATTTGCTGGTCTCATGAATGAAAATGAGCCTTACGAAGGGGTCATGGGCTGTAGCCTTTTGTTGTTGAAATTGACATGACTTCATGTAAAGGAAATAAAGAATAAATCCATTTTCTCAAGCCGTCCTGTTGGACGGTTTTTTGATAAAAAACATTTGACTTTTTTCCTCGCATTGTTATAATTAATCACAAGCGAAAACGTTTACTTAACCGCATATCAAGGAGGTTTGCCTATGCGTCTTGGAGGAAGCATCCCCAAAGCCTATACCACCGCCGAAGCCTGGGCAGAGGACTGCCGCCGGGCCGGTTTTTACGCCTGCACCTGCCCCATCAATTATGAGGCCAGCGCTGAGGAAAAGAAGCACCTTTTGGAAGTGGCAGAAAAAAACAACATCCTGCTGGCCGAGGTGGGCGTGTGGAAGAACACCCTGTCCCTCAACCCGGAGGAACTCCGCGCCAACATGGAGTATGCCAAGAAGCAGCTGGCCTTTGCGGACGAAATGGGCATTTCCTGCTGCGTGAACATCTCCGGCGCGCGGGGCGAGGTCTGGGACGGCTGGTACCCGGACAACTACTCCCCTGCCACCTATGAGCTGATCGTGGACTCCATCCGGGAGATCATCGACGCGGTGAAACCCACCCGCACCTTCTATTCCATCGAGCCCATGCCCTGGATGGTGCCCTCCAGCCCGGAAGAATATCTGAAGCTGATCAAAGACGTGGATCGGCCCCAGTTTGCGGTGCATATGGACTTCATCAACATGATCAACTCTGTGGAGCGGTTCCTGAACTGGGAAAGCTTCATCCGGGACTGCTTTGTGAAGCTGGCGCCCTGGGTCAAGAGCGTCCACATCAAGGACGTGAGCCTGGACCAGTACGCCCTGCCCTGCTGCCTCCGTGAATGCGCCCCCGGCGACGGCGACCTGGACTACGCCCGGGTGCTGCACATCATCCAGGAGACCATGCCCGCCCAAATGCCCGTGCTGCTGGAGCACATGACCACCATGGAGGAATATGAGGTATCCTCCCGCTTTGTGACCGAGCTTGCCAGGAAAGAGAACATCGCCATCGACGGCACCAAATAAACATCGGCTTCGGCCGGAAAGGACAAAACTATGATTCAGGTTAAAGGAAAATGGACTCTCATCACCGGCGCAAGCCGCGGCATCGGCTATCTGACCGCCCTGTTTATGGCCAAGCAGGGGGCCAATCTCATCCTCCACGCCCGCAGCAAGGCAAATGCCCAGAAGGTGCTGGACGAGGTCAAAGCCCTGGGCGTGGAAGCCTACGCCGTGGGCGCTGAGCTGACCGACCTTTCTCAGGTGGAAGCCATGCTGCAGGAGATCGACAGCCTGGGCGTGCAGGTGGACATCGTGCTGAACAATGCCGGTCTGCAGATCGCCTACCGGACGGAGTACTTCTCCACCCCCGCCTCCGACTACACCGAGAGCTTCAAGATCAACACCATCGCCCCGGCCATGATCATGTATCACTTCCTGCCCGGGATGATCGAGCGGGGCTTTGGCCGCATCCTCAACACCACCAGCGGCATCCGTCTGGAACCCCAGCAAGCGGGCTATTCCGCCAGCAAGGCCGCCCTGGACAAGATCACCATTGACCTGGGCTCCACGGTGGAGGGCACGGACGTGATGATCAACCTGACCGACCCCGGCTGGTGCCGCACCGACCTGGGCGGCCCCCACGCGCCCAACGCGCCGGAGAGCGCCATTCCGGGCATTGTGGTGGGTGTGTTTGTGGACGATAAGAAGTCCGGCCGTTATCTGGGCGCGCAGAACTTTGCCGGTATGACCCTGGAAGAGGGCGTGGCAAAGGCAGAGCGGGACTTCGATTCCCCCTACGGTAAATAAGCCAACCAATGCGCGGGGTGCAGGGGGATCATCCCCCTGCCGGGGCTTGGGGCAGCGCCCCAAAACCTGCGCCGCAGCGCAAAAAACCAAAGCACAGCCAGCCGAAGGCGCGCGCTGTGCGACACTTCCAGTCCATTTTGCCTCCGGCGGCCCTGCCGGGGGCCTTCTTTTCTTCTGAGAAGAAAAGAAGCAAAAGAAGCGCTTTTGCCGCATGCCAACATCGGTTTGTTTGGCTTGCAGCAAAAGGTTTGACCGTGATAAAATGAAAGCGAAAAAATGAATTTGATGAGGTGAAAAACGATATGGATGGAAATACAACGGTAAAGTATTTACAGACTTATATCAAAGAAAAAGACTATCATCCCGAACTGCTGAAGGATTACTTTTTGAAACTGTCCGAAGAGGTCGGAGAATTATCTTATGCTATGAGAAAAGGTTTGAAAGCACAAAATAGCACCGATATTTTGGGAACAGTTGATGAAGAATTATGGGATGTCATTTATTATGCTTTAGCCATTGCAAATATTTACGACATTGATATAGAGCAAGTCGCCAAAGTCAAATCAAAGATAAATGAGAGTAGATATCCCTCTAAGGTTAAGTTTGAAGAAGGCAGATAAATTTCCAATTCATCGAACACAGAAACGTTTTTCTATTGTCCCTTTTCCCCAAAAATATGCTATACTCTTCTCAACCAATCCACCCTGTTTGGAGGGAAATACCATGACCACCTATCCCATCGATTCCGCTCACGTCAAGTTCCTGGGCCGCTGTATGCCCATTCCCCAGGGCCTGTGGCTGTGCTGGTCCGGCTCTGGCGTGGAGTTCACCTTCACCGGTAAGGAATTCTGCATCACCATCCTGGGCGACGACCGCAGCACTTTGCCCGAGACCCATGAAAACCACGCCCGCATCGCCATTGAAATCAATGGCAAGCGCGTGATCTCCCAGCAGATTGCCGATAAAGTCAACAATTTTGCTTTCGGAAACACCGAAAGCCAGGACTGGCATGTGCGGGTCATCAAGCTGAGCGAGTCCGCCATGGCCACCTGCGTGCTCAGCCAGCTCAAGTGCGACGGCCAGCCCCAGCCCACCCCCGCCAAGGCCCATACCATGGAGGTCATCGGCGATTCCATTACCTGCGGCTACGGCATTGACGACCCCGCGGCGGATCATCCCTTCCACACCGCCACCGAGGACTGCACCCAGGCCTATGCCTGGCTGGCTGCCCAGGAGCTGAACGCGGACTATGCGCTGATCAGCATCAGCGGCTGGGGCATCATTTCCGGCTACACCGCCACCGACGAGCGTTCCGCCAGCCAGCTGCTGCCGCCCTACCACCACTGCGCCGGCTATGCCCACGAGGGCTTCCAGGGCCGGAAGCCCCAGGATCTGGACTGGGACTTCAGCCGCTTTGACCCGGAGCTGGTTGTCATCAACCTGGGCACCAACGACGACAGCTTCACCGGGGACGATGCCGACCGCCAGGAAGAGTACTGCCGGGAGTATCAGGCGTTCCTGAAAACCCTGCGCAGTCGCTATCCCGAGGCCCACATCCTCTGCACCCTGGGCATGATGGGCGACCGGCTCTACCCCATGGTGGAGAAGGCCGTCAGCCAGCACATTGCCGCCACTGGCGACAGCCGCATCCAGGCCTTCCGTTTCACCCCCCAGACCGACGCCGACGGCTACAGCTCCGACTGGCACCCCTCCAAGTCCAGCCAGAAGCGTGGCGCCGCCGAGCTGACCCGCAAAGTGAAGGAATGGCTGGGCTGGTAAACGCCTGTCTGCATCGGGCGATGATTCTTAAAGAACCATTCTCCAACAGCAAACACCCGAGCATCCGGTGAACGTGCCGGATGCCCGGGTGTTTATGTCTTAGATGGTTCCCGACCTCTTGTGAATCATCCTTGCAATGATGGAGTATACAATCAGCGTGAATGGAGGCAAAAACAGCGAAATGCAATTTGCTACTATATGGAAATCGTGATATTCTACCAAGCATGGAATCAAGAACGAACAAAACGAACATGCCAACGCACACAAAGTCATGATCATTTTTTGTGACGTGCGAAGAAACGCGCAAGATACATAAGTAAGTAACGGCAGCACAGAAACAAAGGCTGCACCTGTCAGATAGAGAAAGGAAACGTGAAAGCTGTCATATGCAATCGAACGGATAAAAATTGAAACCGTTTCTTCATGTATCATGACCGCGAAAAAGCACATGGTCCATAGAGAAGAAATACATCTTGCGTGGATTGAATCAAATTCCCGTCTTTGGCGCTTGCGGTACAAAACGAAAGCTACAACACAGAAAAAGCATGTGTTCAGCAATTCGAATGTGCCATCAATCAGCGGCCCATCTATCAATTCATATGCATTTGCGATCGTATGAATTCCTGCCAACTGAATCGCAAGATGAACACATCCCCAAGTTAACCAAATGATTCCCAAATACATCAAATATGGCTCTTGATGTATTGTGTGATCATGATGATCAACAAGACGATCAGGCGCGTTGTCAAGTTTTTGGACGGCTTTCACAGTAGACCATGAACATATGGCAAGCATCAGCGGAAGAACGAAGCGGAAACAGATTACCAACATTCTGGCAAAATGATCGCTTTGCAGAATGTTATTTTCATCCAGGCTGAAATTTATCAATCCGATGATAGGAAGGCTTATGAGCGCAAAGAAAACAGCAAGTCTGCCAAGCGCTTTGTGTTGACACAGGATGCCGGTGATATATTGAGCTACGATGATCGGCAAAAGCAAGGTAAGAAAACGAAACGGATCATTCAAAGCAATGAACATGCTTACTGCTTGGGGAGACGGAAGTTGTCGCCGAAACAAAACACTGCTGAGACCCCATAGAACAAGCGGAGCAATCGTTGCAATGCCCCACAGAAGCAAGATATCATTTTGGATGCAGTCCATTGGATGCGTTCGTTTGAACGAAATCACCAGTATCGATAGTAAAAGAACGGACGATATGGCAATATACACAAGTCCCTTATTTGACAAGCATTGAAGAGAGATGGCTTCATAAGAGGGCGGGTCAACATCCGCTCTCCAGTACACGATTCCGCTGGGTTGTGTAAAATGGTTCCAGCCAAATGAAAAGAGTAATAATACCATACATGCAGCTATCAAATACAAGGAAATGTTAGACCAAGATTTACTTCTTCCAACCATAATGTCACTCCAATATTTGCTCATGGTAAGTGCCAAGGAACTTTGATCGAGAAACATCTTATGTATCCCTTTCATTCTATCATAGCAGCACAAAAACCCGCAAGCCTTGGCTGGCTTGCGGGTTCGGGATCCCCGCCAAATGACGGGGCGTTTTTTGTTGTTTATTCCACAATGTGGCCCTTTGCGCGGATCACATCAATGACGGAATCCACGTACTTCTGGCACACTTCGTTGCTTTCCGCTTCCACCATCACGCGGATGACGGGCTCGGTGCCGCTTTCGCGGACCAGGATGCGGCCAGAGTCGCCAAGCTCGTCGGCCACCTTCTTCACCGCAGCCTGCACGTCAGGATCGTTCTGGGCGGCGGGCTTGCTGGTGACGCGAACGTTCTTGAGCACCTGGGGATAGAACACCACGGGGGCGGCCAGCTCGCTCATGGGCTGGTTCTTTGCAAGCATGACCTCCATCATTTTCAGGCTGGTCAGGATGCCGTCGCCGGTGGTGGCGTACTTGGAGAAAATGATGTGGCCGGACTGCTCGCCGCCGATGCGGTGGCCATAGGTGACCATGTTCTCGTAGACGTACTTGTCGCCCACGGCGGTCTTTTCGTACTCAATGCCCACCTTGTCCAGGGCCTTGTAAAGGCCGAAGTTGGACATGATGGTGGTGACTACCTTGTTGTTGAGCAGCTTTCCACGCTCCTTCATGTACAGGCCGTAGATGTACAGGATGTGGTCGCCGGTGATGACGTTGCCCTTCTCGTCCACACACAGGCAGCGGTCGGCGTCGCCGTCATAGGCAAAGCCCACGTCCAGCTGATTGTCCACCACAAACTTCTGCAGATGCTCGATGTGGGTGCTGCCGCAGTCGGTGTTGATGTTGTAGCCGTCGGGGGCGTCGTTCATGACGTACACCTTGGCGCCCAGGGCCTCGAACACGCCCTTGGCCACCTGCCAGGAAGCGCCGTTGGCCAGGTCCAGGCCCACCTTCTTGTTCTTGAAGCTGTACTTGGACATGGAGATCAGGTAGCCGATGTAACGGTTGCGGCCGGCCACATAGTCCACCGTGCGGCCGATATCGTTGCGCTCCGCCACGGGGATGTCGATCTTGCCGTCGATGTAGTCTTCCACCTTCAGGATGGTTTCCTCATCCATCTTCTCGCCGTTGCCGTTGAGCAGCTTGATGCCGTTATCGTAGTAGGGGTTGTGGGAGGCGGAGATCATGATGCCGCAGTCAAAGTCGTCCACCCGGGTGATGTAGGCCACGGAAGGGGTGGTGGTGACGTGCATGATGTAAGCGTCTGCGCCGGAGGCCATCAGGCCGGTGCACAGGGCGTACTCAAACATGTAAGAGCTGCGGCGGGTATCCTTACCGATGACGATCTTGGCCTTCTTGCCCTGGTTGGCGCCATAGTACCAGCCCAGGAAACGGCCGATTTTTACCGCATGTTCAAAGGTCAGGTCCTTGTTGGCTTCGCCGCGGAAACCGTCAGTTCCAAAATACTTGCCCACGTTACCGTTCCTCCTTGAGAATCACTTTGCCGCTGTTTTTCCAGATAGCATTGGCCGGCACAACGCCCCTGACGCAGGAGGTGGGGTACACGTTGGAATGGCGGCCGATGACGGTGCCAGGGTTCAGCACGGCGTTGCAGCCCACTTCCACATAGTCGCCCACCATGGCGCCGAATTTCTTCACGCCGGTCTCGATCTTTTCCTCACCGTCACGAACCACCACCAGCTGCTTGTCGGACTTGACGTTGCTGGTGATGCTGCCTGCGCCCATGTGGCTGTAATAGCCCAGGATGGAGTCGCCCACATAGTTGTAGTGGGGAGTCTGCACGTGGTCAAACAGGATCACGTTCTTCAGCTCCACGGAATTGCCCACCACGCAGTCCGCGCCCACCAGAGCGGAGCCGCGGATGAATGCGCAGTGCCGCACCTCCGTGTTGGGGCCGATGATGCAGGGCGCGCCCAGGAACGCAGTGGGGGCCACCTTGGCGGTCTTGTGCACCCACACGTTCTCCTCGCGCTGTTCGTAGTCCTCACCCAAAGTGGGGCCCAGCTGCAGGATCATGTCCTTGATGCCCTTCAGGGCCTCCCAGGGGTAGGTGAACTGGCGCAGATAATCCGCTGCCAGGCTGTGGTCGAGGTCATAAAGATCTGCTATCGTGTGCATTACAGACGTTCTCCTCTCTCGATGTCCAGGAAATACTTGTAGGTGTCCACGGTCAGCTCGCCGCAGGCGGCCTCGTCGCAGGCGATGATGGCGCCGTTGTGGTTCTGCAGCGCGGAGCAGGTCCACTTGGAGCTGACAGCGCCTTCCACGGTGGCAGCCAGGGCCCGGGCCTTGTTGTGACCGTTGATCAGAATGAGAACCTCCTTGGAATCCGTCACGGTGCCAACACCCACGCTCAGGGCCTGGGAAGGAACCTTCTCAGGATCGTTGCCGAAGAAGCGGGAGTTCACGATGCGGGTATCGGAGGTCAGGTTCCGGATGCCGGTGCGGGAGGTCAGGCTGGTGAAGGGCTCGTTGAAGGCGATGTGGCCATCCACGCCGATGCCGCCCATGAACAGGTCGATGCCGCCATAGGAAGCAATCTTCTCTTCATACCGTGCGCATTCCGCCTCGGGTTCATCCGTCATACCATTCAGGATATTGATATTTTCCGGCTTCATGTCCACCAGGTGGTTGAAAAAGTTTTCATGCATGAAGTACCAGTAGCTCTGGTCGTGCTCGTGGGGCAGGCCCAGGTATTCGTCCATGTTGAAGGTGACCACATTGGCGAAGGAAAGCTCGCCGGCCTGGTTCATCCGGGCCAGTTCCTTGTACACGCCGATGGGAGAAGAACCGGTGGGCAGGCCCAGGATGAAGGGCCGGTCTTCCTTGTGATTCTTGATTTTGTTAGCAATATAGTTTGCTGCCCACTGGCACATTTTGGCATAGTTGTCCTGAATAACCACTCTCATTGGTGTTATCCTCCTTTGTTATTTGGGGAAAAATCAGCCTTTTGGTCTATCTGCTGCCCGCTGGGGCGCTATCCTATCAATCCTGATTCAGCAACAAGGGAACCTCTGTTACGGCATTTCTCCCGCTTTTTCTTTTCCCTCTAACGACGTACTGCACGCCGTGACAGCATCCGCCGAGTCTTTCGATCGCTGCCAACCTCGTCACCCTGAAAGGGCCTGGCGCTAAATATCTTTTTCCTTTATTTTGCCTTCAAAAAACAGCTCCTTCAGCGTTTTGATTTGAAAGGATGCCCAAAAGGCCAGAATCATAATACAACAAAATACATTTGATAGCAAGCTTTCATTTGGAAACCAGGCGTCCAAATCGGCCAAAAAGCCAATGGATACGCCCACTCTGGCGTTTTGCTTTTCTTTTGCCCGGATGGGAGATTTGGTTGCCCAAAAAGGGAAAATGGGGTATGATGGAGTTGTATTTTTCATCAAGGAGGCCGCGCTGCCATGAATGTGAATTATGCCGTTGAGATGACCACAAATCTTCTGTCTATTCCCAGCCCCACGGGCTTTACCCACAATGTGACCGATTATCTGCTTTCCACCCTCACCGCCATGGGCTATGAGCCCGTCCGCAACCGCAAGGGCAGCGTCAGCTGCTGCATCGGCGGGGAAGGCCGGCCTTTGGCCCTGGCCGCCCATGTGGACACCCTGGGCCTGATGGTGCGGGAGATCAAGGCAAATGGCCGTCTTTCCTTTGCTTTGCTGGGCGGCCCCTCCTGCCAGGCGGTGGAGACGGAGAACGTGACCGTCATCACCCGGGAAAATAAGCAGTACACCGGCGTGGTCGAGCTGCAAAACGCCTCCGTCCACGTCAACCCTGACCTGGAGGACACCAAGCGGGACATCAAGACCCTGGAAATCCTCCTGGACGAAGAGGTTGCCTCCAAGGAAGACGTGGAAAAGCTGGGCATTGCCAACGGCGACATCGTGGCACTGGACCCCCGCACCCGGGTGACAGAATCCGGGTTCATCCGCAGCCGCTTCCTGGACGACAAGCTGAGCGCAGGCATGCTGCTGGAATTGGCCCGGGCCGTGAAGGCCGGCGAGGTGAAGCCCGCCCGGAAGCTGACCATTTTCTTCTCCGTGTACGAAGAAGTGGGCCACGGCGCGTCCACCGGCCTGCCCCAGGATACGGAAGACCTTCTGGTGGTGGACATGGGCTGCGTGGGCGAGGGCCTCAGCTGCCGGGAGCAGCAGGTGTCCATCTGCGCCAAGGATTCCAGCGGCCCCTATGACTACTCCATGACCACGGAGCTGATTCAGCTGTGCAAGAAGCACGGCATCGACTACGCGGTGGATATCTACCCCCGCTATGGCTCCGACGCAGGCACCGCCCTCCGGGCCGGACACGACATCCGCTATGCTTTGATCGGCGCGGGCGTATACGCCTCCCACGGCTATGAGCGCAGCCACAAGAAGGGCGTGGAAAACACCCTGGAGCTGATCCGCCGCTACGTGGAGCTGGCCTGAAACCCATACTGACGAAAAGGAGAACACAATGAGCAGAACCGAAGCCCTTTCCCAATACCGCATCGCCCTGAAGGCAGGGCAGAAATGCTACCGGGACTGCGTCCATGAAAAAAAATACCCCTACCTGCAGGTGCTGGATGAACTCCTTCGGGATGCCGTCACCGCCGGCCGGGTGGATATGGGCATTATCGATATCCCGGCGGACCGCATTGCCGGCACCTGCTATGTGGGCCGCCGCAACGCCTTTGCCGCCAACTTCATGCCCCTGCTTTCCCCGGAATCGGAGTTTGCGCTCAAGTGGGTCAACCTGTGCGAGTCCGCCATGCAGATCGGCGTCAGGGAACCCATTTCCTGCTTTGAATTTATGGGACGGTTTTACGTGCAGGAAGGCAACAAGCGGGTCAGCGTGCAGAAGTCCCTGGGCGCAGCGGCCATTTCCGCCAAGGTGACCCGCATCCTGCCCGCAGAAACGGACGACGAGGCCGTGAAGGTCTACCACGAGTTTGTCCAGTTCCACCGCTGCAGCGGACTGTACTGGATCTACTTTGACCGGCCCGGCTGCTTTGCCCGCCTGCAGGCCGCTTTGGGCCACAGTCCGGACTACGAATGGTCCGAGGACGACCGTCTCACCTTCACCTCCGCCCTCCACGGCTTCCGCCGGGCGATGGAGCGGCTGAACAAGCAATGCACCACCGAGGAGCTGTCCCTGGCGCTGCTGATCTGGCTGCAGGTTTACTCCCTCAACGAGCTGCTGACCCTGGAAGAGGCCGCCCTGGACAAGTCCATCCTCAACATCTGGCCGGAAGTGCAGACCCAGCTGCAGCCGGAAAGCATCGCGGTGAGCACCGCTCCCCAGGAGCCCAGCGTCAGCCTGCTGGGCCGATTCCTCCTGCCCAACCACCTGCGTATCGCCGTGATCCACGAGGGCCAGTATAACAACGGCGACTGGATCACCGCCCATGAGGAAGGCCTGGAATATATGGAAAGCTGCCTGAGCCGGGAAGTGGAGGTGCGCACCTACCGGGTGCCCGCCGGCGGCGACCCGGAGGCCATTATGCGGGAGGCTATTGCCGACGGCGCCACGGTGCTGTTTACCACCACCGTCAACCTGATCACCGCCTGCCGGAAAATTGCTGCGGAGCACCGCAACATCCGCATCCTCAACTGTTCCGTGGCCATGCCCTACCCCGGCGTGCGCACCTACAACAGCCGCATCTACGAGGCCAAGTTCGTCTCCGGCGCCATCGCCGGCGTCATGTCCCGGTCTGACGTGATCGGCTACATCGCCCACAGCCCCATCTACGGCGCGCCTGCCAGCATCAACGCTTTCGCCCTGGGCGCCAAGATGACCCGTCCCAGCGCCCGGATCCTGCTCAAATGGAAGGCCGTCAGCCGAGACCCGGTGCAGGAGCTGCTGGACGCAGGCGTGGACATCATTTCCAGCATCGACACCACCACCCGGGAGTTGGAGCATCCCCTCCGGGGCCTGGTACAGCTCCGGCCCGACGGCAGCCTGGAAAGCCTGGCTTCCCCCTATCGCAACTGGGGCAATTTCTACATTCAAATCGTCTCCAGCATCCTCCGGGGCGGCTGGGACGACCCCCAGGCCGAGAACTGCAAGGCCATCAACTACTGGTGGGGCATGAACAGCGGCGTGGTGGACATCCGCCTCTCCCCTGACCTGCCCGAGGGCGTGCAGCAGCTGGCCCGGATCCTGCGCCGCGGCATCGGCGACGGCTCCGTCAGCCCCTTCCACCGCAGCCTGTACGATCAGCAGGGCAACCTGCAAAGCGACGGCCATCGCTGGTTCAGCCCGGACGAGATCCTCCGCATGGACTGGCTGTGCGATAACGTGGAAGGCGACATCCCCGCTTATGAGGAACTGATCCCCCAGGCCCGGCAGATTGTGCGCCTGCAAGGCGTGTACCGGGAATCCATACCGCTGGAAAAGGATGAATTTATCCCATGAAGATACTCTTGGTTGCCGATAAGGAAAGCCCCTACCTGTGGGATCATTATCAGCCGGGCCGGCTGAAGGACATCGACCTGATCCTTTCCAGCGGCGACCTGAAAGCGGAATACCTCAGCTTTCTGGTTACCATGTGCACTGCGCCGCTGTTTTACGTTCACGGCAATCACGACGTCAGCTATATGAAGCACCCGCCGGAGGGCTGCACCTGCATTGATGACAAGATCGTCACCTTTGGCGGCCTGCGCATTATGGGCATGGGCGGATGCATGCTGTATTCCGGCAAGGATCACCAATACTCCGACGAGCAGATGGAACGCCGCCTCAAGAAGATGCGCTTTGCCCTGCATCGCTCCAAGGGCGTGGATCTGCTGCTGACCCATGCCCCTGCCCAGGGCCTGGGCGACGGTCAGGACATGTGCCACCGTGGCTTTCCCGCCTTCCTGCGCTTCATGGACAAGCACCAGCCCAAGTACATGGTGCACGGGCATGTGCACATGAACTACGGCGTGGATGTGCCCCGGATCCGCCACTATGGCGAAACCACCATCATCAACGCCTGGGAACGGTACATCCTGGAAATCTGAGCACAAAAAGCCCCCTTCGGAACAGTAAGGGGGAGTGCGCGGAGGGAGTGATCCTTCCCATTGCCGCAAGCCAGCCAAGGCTTGCGGTTTTTTGTGGCGCTATGATAGAATGTCAGCAATAAACTTGGATTTGTAGAAGGGAACGATAATATGATACGACATGCAACGATAGCAGATGCATCAAGAATAGCAGAAATATTGATTTTTACAAAGAGAATGAATTATAGAAAGATTTTTCAGAATGACAAGGTGTCATTTGGAGAAATGCAAGTATACCCATTGGCAAAAAAATATATTGATCATTCGGATGAATTGGATGGGATATGGGTTTATGATGATGAATTTGTTAAAGGAGTAATACATCATGATGGAAAACAGATTGTCGAATTGTATGTTGATTCATTTTTTGAAAATCAAGGGATTGGAAGCAAACTGATAAAATATGCTATTGAGCAGTTAGATTGTGATTTTTTATGGGTTCTTGAAAAGAATATAAAGGCAATACGATTTTATCAAAGGCACGGTTTTGTGATTACAGAAGAAAAACAATATGAAGAAGGCACAACAGAATATATTGTCAAAATGCAGCGGTAAATTCCAATTTATCGCTCGCGCGAAAAAAAGGATTCCCCCGCTGTTTGGGGGAGAACGCAATGCATTGCGTTTGTTCATCCGCATAAAAAACCGGGCATCCGGCACGTTCACCGGATGCTCGGTTGTTTGTAAAAGCATCAATTGTTCCCTAAAACCCCTCCGCCATCCCGGAGGGTTTTTTCTTTGGCCGATCATTCCTGGGCCTGGAGTTTGCCGTTGACCTGCTTGATCTGCCGGCGGATAATGCACCAAATAATGAGCCAGATCAGCGCGAAGCCCGCCGCGAAAATGATGGTAAACAGGATCACCGGGCCCAGCTGATTGGGCAGCCAGCCGTTCATCAGATACACCAGCAGGTAGTCCAGGTACAAAACGCCGGCGTGGATCAGGATGGCGGTGGCCAGCGGCAGCTTTTCCACCAGGTATATGGCAGAAATCCCTGCCGCAACAAAAGTCATTACCGTGGAGGACAGGATACCCATGCAAACCTCTTTTACCGTCATGGTTTCCACCACGCCATTCATGCCGAGGATGCCATAAATGATGGCGATAATCACCGGGCCGCCCCAGGCTGCCACCAGGCCCCGTTTCACAAACTCTGCTGCAAACTTCTTCATTGCTCCCTGTACCTCCTTTTGATCTCAGCAAAACACCGCCTGGACACGCTTTCCTTTCTGCCGCAGCGGAACACCGCATCCACCGCGCCGCTGAACCCGGAGGTGAAGCGCACCAGATGCTTCTCGTTGGCCAGGGCGGATTTGCTGATGCGGATAAAGCTGGCGGGCAGCATTTCCTCCAGCTCGTAAAGCCGCTGCCGCAAGCGATAGCTTTCCCCTTTCCCGTCCACGGCAAAGGTTTTGCCGTTCTCCATCATGATGTACTCAATGTCCTCATATTTCAGGATCCGCCAATCGTCCTCCGTAAAGGCCTGCAGATGGTCCTCCCCGGCGGCCTGATTGACCAGCGCCTCGATCTGGTCCGTCAGCTCCGACCTCTGGTGGGCGGTAACCACCACGGTCTCCGGCTTTGTTTGATCTATTTCCAGTTGAAACTTCACTTGGTTTCCTCCTTTCGTTTCCGCAAACACAGCATAGCACATTCTTCTCCGCCTGTCACAAAAAAACGGTCAACGGTCAAAAACGGGAACCCACCGGCAGAAAAAAACCCCGCCCGGGCCGGGCAGGGAGGCGTTTTACTTGTGGTTGCGGTTGGGGCCGCGAAGCAGATCGCCCTTTCCCACAGGGAAGGGGAAGGTCACCCGGAGCAGGGTTCCCGCCACGCTGGCGGTGTTCACGCTCTCGCCGGTCTCCTCCAGCGCCATGTCCCTGACCTCAAAGGGATGAGAACCGGTGGGGGTCAAGGCTTCCAGGGTGTCGCCCACATAGAAGCGGTTTTTCAGGCGGATCAGCGCCGGCTGCCCGGCAGGGGCGTCCTCGATGATATCGCCCACGTATTCCATGGTCTGGACGAAGCCCTCGGCTCCGGCGGCAGGCTCCGGCATGCCGAAGTAGAAGCCGGTGTTGCTGAGGCGGTGGCTGGCTTTTTCCAGCTCGGTCATCATGTCCGGCACGGCGGCGCGGAAGGCTTCCTCGCCCTCCTTTTCCAGCAGATCCAGCGCCCGGCGGTATACGCTCACCACCGACGCCACGTAATAGGCGGTCTTCATCCGGCCCTCAATTTTCAGGCTGACCACGCCCGCCTTTTGCAGCTCCGGCAGATGAGGCAGCATGCAAAGGTCGTAGGCGGAAAGCAGGTAGGTGCCCCGCTCGTCCTCCATGATGGGGTAGTATTCCCCGGGCCGCTTTTCCTCCATCAGGTAGTAGCCCCAGCGGCAGGGCTGGGCGCAGGCGCCCCGGTTGCCGCTCCGGCCCATGATGGCGGTGGAAAGCAGGCAGCGGCCGCTGTAGCTGACGCACATGGCCCCGTGGACAAAGGCTTCCATTTCCAGGGTTTGGGGCAGCTTTTCATGCATGGCGGCAATGTCCTGGAGGCTCAGCTCCCGGGACAGCACAATCCGCTCCACCCCGGCGGACTTGTGCAGATGCACCGCCGTGGGGGTGTTCATCACATTGGCCTGGGTGGACACGTGAATGGGCAGCTCCGGCACTTTCTCGTGGAGCAGCAGGCATGCGCCCATATCGCTGACGATGGCTGCGTCCACGCCGCAGGCTTTGGCCTGGCGAGCCGCCTCCACAAAGCCGTCCAGCTCCTCGTCCTTGAGCAGGGAGTTCATGGTGACGTAAAACTTGACGCCGTGGGCATGGGCATAGTCGCAGGCAAATTTCAGTTCTTCCAGGTCAAAGTTGCCGGCAAAGGCCCTCAGGCCGTACTGCCGCATGCCGCCGTACACCGCGTCCGCGCCAAAGCGCACCGCCGCGTACAGCTGCTCCATCTTACCCACAGGGGCAAGCAGTTCCATCTTTCGTGTGTTCATCGGTTACATACCCCGTTCCTGGTCATAGGCCTGCCACAGCGGCGCATAGATGGACACGGCCTGCTCGTGCTCCTCCAGCGTGCGGGAGAAGTACAATTCACCGGTGTCCGGATCCTTGGAGCAGAAATACAGATACTTTTCCGCCACATAGCTCTCGTCCGGGTACAGGGCGGCGTGAATGGCCTCCGGCGAGGGATTGCAGATGGGGCCCACAGGCAGGCCCGGCACCGAGTAGGTGTTGTAGGGGGACTCCACCGCCAGGTCGCTGCCCCGGAGGCTCATGCGCCTTTCGCCGGTAACGTAGTGGATGGTGGGGTCGCTCTGGAGCTTCATGCCCGTCTTCAGGCGGTTGTGGAACACGGCGGATACCTTGGCAAAGTCGCCCTTCTTGCCTTCCTTCTCAATCATGGAAGCCAGCGTCAGCACCTCGTCCATGGTCATGCCCAGTTCCTCCGCCCGGGCCTGCCACTCCGCGCTGAACACGTAGTCCGTCTGGTCCAGCAGCTTTTTCACAATCTGCAGGGGCGACGCATCCAGGTAGATCTCGTAGGTATTGGGGGCCAGGTAGCCCTCCAGCAGGTATTTGCGGCCCGTGGCATGGCCCTGGGCCTCCTGGATGAAGTAGTAATCGGTCACGCCCTCGCCGGTGCGGCAGAGGGTGAGGAATTCCTCGTTGGAAGTGAACACGCCCTTGGCCACCAGGTAGCTGGCCACATCCTCGATGGTATTGCCAGGGATGATGGTGATGTCCATGGTGAGGGGCTGGCCGTCGCCGGTAGTGAGCAGCTCGGCAATTTCAAACATGTCCATGCTCCGGGTGACGATGTAGTCCCCCGCCTGAATCTTCTGGCCCATGCCGGCAAAGTCACAGTAGTACTTAAACACGGAGCTGTTGTGGATAAGCCCCGCGCTTTCCAGGTTCCGGGAGACCCGGCTCAGGCTGCTGCCGCTTTCCACGGAAAAAGCGATTTCCGTGTTGTCCGCCGCATCCACCGGATCCAGATAGTTCTTCTTGAGGCTCATATAGGCCCCGGACAGGACGCCGAACACGATGAGCAGCGCGCAAAGGCCAATCAGCACCGGCCGGAGGATGTTCCAAAGGCCGCTGTACCAATAGAAGCCGTATTTCCGCTCGTCCCGGAGCTGCTCGTAATCATAAATTTTCTGGTTATCACGCCTGCTTGCCAAACTGTTTCCCCCTAAATGGATGTTTTGTCAGGAAATGGGTACGTCCAGCCCCACTTCCTGGGTAATGCGTTCCAACAGACCCGCCACCAGCTTCTGCACCTTCATCTTGGCCAGAAGATAGTCGGTCAGAAGATCGTCCGCATACAAAAGGGCGCTCAGCCTTTCGAAGGCCTCCACGTCCTCCTGCCGGGGCTCCATGCCCGCCAGCGCCGCCATCTGCAGCCCGGACTGGGCCTGGGAATAACGCCGCAAAAGCGCCCGGCTTTCCGCGTCCCCCATCACGCTCTCCCGGAGGGCCTGGTACTCCCGGTAGGTCTCCGTCTCCCGGATGGCCGCCATCAGCTGATCCGCCGCCCGGTTCACCTCAGGAAAATCCACCTGTCATCCCTCCTCAAATGGGTTTCTATTAGTATAACGCAAAACAGAGAAAATTTCATTCCCTATTTTCACAAAGCCCCTGGCAGGTCATACCATCCCCCCGGCAAGCATATCCCTAAACAGCAATGCACAGGGAGGAGTATGACAATGAGCGAGCAAACCTTTGATCTTTACAGGGACATCGCCATGCGGACGGAGGGCGATATTTACATCGGCGTGGTGGGGCCTGTGCGCACGGGCAAGAGCACCCTCATCAGCCGGATGATGGAGCACCTGGTTCTGGGCGACATGCCCGACGGCCCCCGGAAGGACCGCCTGTCCGATGAGCTGCCCCAGAGCGGCAGCGGCAGAACCATCATGACCACCCAGCCCAAGTTTGTGCCCGGCGAGGCGGTAACCGTCTCCCTGGACGACCAAACCAGCGTCCGGGTACGGATGGTGGACAGCGTGGGCTATCTGGTGGACGGTGCGCTGGGCACGGAGGAGGACGGCGCGTCCCGGATGGTGCACACCCCCTGGTACGACTACGACATTCCCTTTGAACAGGCGGCGGAGATCGGCACCCGGCGGGTGATTCAGGATCATGCCACCATCGGCCTGGTGGTCACCACCGACGGCACCATCACGGACATCCCCCGGGAGAAATACCAGGAGCCGGAAGAGCGGGTGGTGAAGGAACTCAAGCAGCTGGGCAAGCCCTTCATCCTCATCCTGAACAGCCGCCAGCCCATGAGCGACGAAGCCCAGAAGCTGAAAAAACGCCTCAGCGAACGGTACGGCGTGCCGGCCCTGTGCATGAACGTAAAGGAAATGACCCTGGCCGATATCCAGCAGGTGTTTGAAGAAGTTCTCTACCAATTTCCCCTGCGGGAGATCCGCCTGACGGTTCCCGGCTGGCTCCACGCCCTGGACGAAAGCCACTGGCTGGTGGATCATGTGCTGAAAAACGTCCAGGCCGCCGGCGAGAGCGTCAGCTGCATGCGGGATCACCAGCAGTTTGCAACCGCCTTTGCGGAAAGCCCCTACTCCGACGGCCTTGTTTCCAGCGGCATCCAGCTGGGTTCCGGCAGGCTGAACTACGCCCTGCCCCTGAAGGACGGCCTGTTCAACCGCATCCTGGGCGAGGAATGCGGCACCTCCATCGAGGGCGACGCCCATCTGCTCCGGCTGATGAAGGAGCTGGTGGCCGCCAAGAGCGAATACGACCACGTCGCCCAGGCGCTGAAAAGCGTGCGGGAGACGGGCTACGGCCTGGTGACCCCCACCATGAGCGAACTGACCCTCCAGGAGCCGGAAATTGTCCAGCAGGGCAGCCGCTTCGGTGTGCGACTCAAGGCCAACGCCCCCAGCCTGCACCTGATCCGGGTGGACATCGAAACCGAGGTCTCCCCCGTGGTCGGCACGGAAAAGCAAAGCGAGGAGCTTGTTCGCTATCTGCTGGAGGAATTCCAGAACGACCCCCAGAGCATCTGGAACACCAACTTCTTTGGCAAAAGCCTCCACGAGCTGGTGCGGGAGGGCCTGAGCAACAAGCTGATGCGCATGCCTGTGGACGCCCAGGAAAAGGTGCAGGAGACCCTCAGCAAGATCATCAACGAGGGCAGCGGCGGCATGATCTGTATTTTGCTCTGAGAAAATGGTTTCCATCCGGCGCAGGTTGTGCTACACTATCCTTCGGAGAACTAACGAAGGGAGTGCCGTCACCATGCTGATTGCGATTTTTGGAGAGAACTGCACCGGCAAGTCCACCCTGGCAAATGTTCTGAAGCAGAAGCTGGGCGCCGCCGTCTACACCGGCAAGGACTACCTGCGCCTGGCCCGCAACGAAGCCGAGGCCCAGCAGCGGTTCCGCGCGCTGCTCCGGGAAAGCGTTTCCGCGCCGGACAGCACCATTTATATCATCAGCGAGGCCGACCACCTGGACTTCCTCCCCGCGGGATGCATCCGGGTGCTGGTCACCGCGCCCCTGGACGATATCAAAAGCCGCTTTGCCGCCCGGATGAACGGCGTGCTTCCCGCGGCTGTGGCCAGCCGGCTGGAACGCAGCCACGGCGCCTTTGACCGGTTTCCGCATCACATTGAGATCCGCACAGGAGAGCGGCATATTCTGGAGGATTGCGCGCACATTCTGGCCCTGGTTGATGGCCGGGGGTAAAGAAAATAGGATAATGAAGCCAGCTTGTGCTTGGGTGGGCATGAGCTGGTTTTCTTTTGGCACAAAAAAAGAAGACCCCTGACCTACGCCAGGGATCTTTCAATAAACAAAACCACTTGCCAAACTTCCGGGTCAGGCGGCCATAGTCATGCTCCTGGGGCTTCCTCCTTATTTGGTCAAATCCGGAAGCTGCTCCCGGGTGATCATCAGCGGATGATGATAGGTGGCGATCAGGTTTTCCTTGTCGTTGTCCCGGATGAAATTGCTGTGCCAGACCATGAACCAGCCCCACAGGCACTTGTCCTTCACGTAGTCGTCGGGGCGGGGCATGTTTCCGCATTCGTGGAACACCAGCGGCCGACGGGTCAGCCGGTAAGGCCACAGCTTTTTCCAGGCGGCCTGGTGGGTGGTGCCGTCGTACACGTCGGAACCCACGATGTCCCAATACCGGAGGCCGGGATGCCAGCCCTTCTTCATCAGGTGGGAATAGCCCAGCACCCAGATCAGGTTGTCCAGGCCGAACTTGCGGGTGAAGCGGTCGTGCATCATCCTCCACAGGCGGATGAAGGTTTTGGCGGTGTCCTTGCCCCACCAGAACCAGCCGCCGTCAAACTCGTGGAAGGGCCGCCAGATCACCGGCACGTTCTGGTTCTTCAATTCCAGCAAAGCATTGGCCGCCCGGTCCCAACTTTCCAGCATCTTCTCCTGCTCCGGGGTACCCGGGGTCAACAGTTTTTCAAAATCCGGCTGATCGTTCTGGGAATCCCGGTAGCCGCCGCCGTTCACGCCGCAATGCCAGCAGATGGTCACAATGCCCCCCTGCCGCCACCATTCCACAGCGCGCTGGTTCACGCCGGCAAAATCGTCATGGATGTAGTCCAGGCCGCGGATGGCGGGATAGCAGCCTGTTACTTCTTTGACGTACTCCACTTCCTCGTCATGCCGGCCCCGGCAAGGCGTTTCCTGCTGGCCGGTGAGCATTTTTTTGCCATAATTTTCACACAAAAATTCATAAAGGTGTTTCGTGACCGGGTTCATATGGGTATAATGGTTCATGTAGGGTTCCTCCTTGGCAGCGTCGTCTGTTCATTGGCCCTCCCTGCATAATTTCCGTCATTATATCACAACCTTGGGCTTTGACAAGCCGCCCGGGCAAGAAAATTTGAAAGGAAGTACCACCATGAAAATCACCGACAGCATCCTCTACATTGGCGTAAACGACCACGATGTGGACCTTTTTGAAGGCCAGTATCCCGTGCCCAACGGCATGGCCTACAATTCCTATGTCATTATGGATGAAAAGATCGCGGTGATGGACACGGTGGACGTGCATTTCACCCACGAATGGCTGGACAAGCTGTCCGCGGCCCTTGGCGGCCGTCAGCCTGACTACCTGATCGTCCAGCACATGGAGCCGGATCATTCCGCCAACATTCTGCACTTCATGCGCAGCTATCCCGGCGCCAAGCTGGTGGCCAGCGCCAAGGCCCACACCATGATGAACCAGTTCTTCGGCGCGGACAAGCTGCCGGAAGAGCGCATCACCATCAAGGAGGGCGATACCCTGGATCTGGGCCAGCACAAGCTGCGCTTTGTGGCGGCCCCCATGGTGCACTGGCCCGAGGTCATGATGACCTACGACGAAACCGACAAGGTGTTTTTCTCCGCCGACGCCTTTGGCAAGTTCGGCGCGCTGGACGTGGAAGAAGAATGGGACTGCGAGGCCCGGCGGTACTATTTTGGCATCGTGGGCAAGTACGGCGCCCAGGTGCAGAACCTGCTGAAAAAGGCCGCAAACCTGGACATTCAGATCATCTGCCCCCTGCACGGCCCGGTACTGAAAGAAAATCTGGCCCATTACCTGGGCCTGTATCAGACCTGGTCCAGCTATGAGGTGGAAAGCGAAGGCATCATGATCGCCTACACCTCCGTGTACGGCGGCACCCGCCGGGCGGTGGAGCTGCTCAAGGAGAAGCTGGAAGCCCGGGGCTGCCCCAAGGTCGTCCTCTGCGACCTGGCCCGGGACGAGATGACCGAAGCCGTGGAGGACGCCTTCCGCTACGGCAAGCTGGTGCTGGCCACCACCACCTACAACGCAGACATCTTCCCCTTCATGCGCACCTTCATTGACCACCTGACCGAGCGCAACTACCAGAAGCGCACCATCGGCCTGATCGAGAATGGCTCCTGGGCCCCCATGGCCGCCAAGATCATGAAGGAAATGCTTTCCGAATGCAAGGACATCAACTGGCTGAACTCCGGCGTGCGCATCCTTTCCGCCCTGAACGCGGACAGCATGGCTCAGCTGGATGAAATGGCCGACGAACTCTGCATGGACTACAGCGCCATGTCCGACGAGCTGGCGGACAAGCACGACATGACCGCCCTGTTCAAGATCGGCTATGGATTGTACGTGGTTACCTGCAGCGATGGCAAGCGGGACAACGGCCTCATCGTCAACACGGTCACCCAGCTGACCGACCGGCCCAACCGGGTGGCGGTGACCATCAACAAGGAAAACTACTCCCATCACCTCATCCGCCAGAGCGGCAAGATGAACGTGAACTGCCTCAGCGTGGACGCGCCCTTCTCCGTGTTCGAGGCCTTTGGCTTCCGGAGCGGCCGCACGGTGAACAAGTTTGAAAACTGCTCACCCCTGCGTTCCGAGAACGGCCTGGTGTTCCTGCCCAAGTACATCAACGCCATGCTTTCCCTCCAGGTAGAAAACTACGTGGATCTGGGCACCCACGGCATGTTCATCTGCGCCGTCACCGAGGCCCGGGTCATCAGCGACCGGGAGTCCATGACCTACGCTTACTACCATGCCAACGTCAAGCCCAAGCCCCAGACCGAGGGCAAGAAAGGCTTCGTCTGCAAGATCTGCGGCTACATCTACGAGGGCGACGTCCTCCCCGACGACTTCATCTGCCCCCTCTGCAAGCACGGCGCAGCGGATTTCGAGCCGATTCAGTAAGGAGTTACGGGGTTTGTGGGCTCTGCCCCTCCGGGTCGTTCAATCGTCGTGCAGGGCGCTCCCGCGCCCCGCACTCGTTTCACTCCCCATCTTCGGTTCGTTTTGTGCTTCGCACAAGTGTCCACCGGACACACACTCACCTCCGATGCCCGGCCGGGGGCGACGGAGGTTGCGGATTGATCCCCCCGGCACCCCTCGCATTTGTACATAAAAAAACTGCCGCTGCCAACAACTGGCAACGGCAGTTTTTTTATTTTTCCGCAGGAGTTTCTCCCTCAGCGGGGTGATGGTGATCCTTGATCAGGCCCAATGCCTTGCCGATGGGCACGTTCTGCTTCACGTAGAAGTTCAGCGCCACCAGCGTGCTGACCACCGCCAGCCAGATGACCATCAGGTCGGGGGTGAACCAGGTGGGCAGGCCGGGGCACCACTCAACGAACTTGTCGTGGAAGTAGCTCATCACCAGGCCCAGGATGAACAGGCAGTGGGCCACCTTGCCCACAATGTTGGAGTACACCACCACGCCGCTGTTGTACAGCTTGGTGGCCGCGTAGATCATGAAGCCTTCCTTGGCCATGACGATCAGCACCGCCAGCCAGGGCAGCACCCCGGGGATGTGCTTGTTGCCGATGCACATGCTCAGCATGGCGGTGACCACCATCACCTTGTCGGCCAGGGGATCCACCACCTTGCCAAAATCGGTGATGAGGTTAAACTTCCGGGCGATGGCGCCGTCCAGAAGATCCGTAAAGCAGGCCACCATGAAGGTGATCAAAGCGTGGTACTTCTTGCCCAGGGCGAAGAAAACCACGTATACCGGCACCAGCAGCAGCCGGATGACCGACAGCACATTGGGCACGTTAAAACTCTCTTTGAAAGTGGAAATAAACAGTCTGACGAATTTCACAGCGAAAAGCCTCCTTGGGGCGTTATGCCCTTCGCTATTATAGCATTCCAGAATATGCCGTGCAAGTTTCCCGGAAAAAAACGGGAATCAGCGCCGGCAGATGCGGCGGATGTCCTGAATCAGCTGGCGGACGTTTTCTTCGGGGGTGAACCAGCTGGTGCAGAAGCGGACGGCGGCCAGATCATCATCCAAAGTTTCCCAATGGCTGAAGGCGTACTTCTCCGCAAAAGCGTCCCGCTCGGCCTTGGTCAGAATGGGGAACTGCTGATTGGTGGGAGAATCGTACAGGAGGGACACGCCGCATTCCTCAAAGGTTTTGCGAATCTCCAGCGCCAGGGAAACCGCGTGCTGGCCCAGTTGCTGATAAAGGCCTTTCTCCATCAGGGTTTCAAACTGCACGCCCAGCAGCCGTCCCTTGGCCAGCATGCCGCCCTGCCGCTTGATGAAATAGCGGAAATCCTTGTTCAGCTTCTCATTCATGATGACCACAGCCTCGCCGAACAGCGCGCCCACCTTGGTGCCGCCAATGTAGAACACATCGCACAGCCGGGCCAGATCGGGCAGGAGGACGTCGTTTTTCGGAGAAGCCAGGCCGTAGCCGCAGCGGGCGCCGTCCACGTAGAGCATCAGGTCGTACTTGTCGCACACCTTGCGCAGGGCGGTCAGCTGCTCCAGGGTGTACAGGGTGCCGTTCTCCGTGGGCTGGCTGATGTACACCATGCCGGGCTGTACCATGTGCTCGTGGGTGGCGTCGCCCCAATGGCCGGCGCAGTAGGCTTCCACCTGTTCCGCGGAGATGCGGCCGTCGGTGGAGGGCAGGGGCAGCACCTTGTGGCCCAGGGCCTCGATGGCGCCGGTCTCATGCACGTTGATGTGACCGGTCACAGCGGCGATGGCTCCCTGATGGGGCCGGAGGGCGGCGCAGATCACCGTGGCGTTGGCCTGGGTGCCGCCCACCAGGAAGTGGACGTTGGCATGAGGGGCCTCAAGCTGCTCCTTGATCAGCTGGCGGGCACGGTCGCAATGGGCGTCCTCGCCGTAGCCGGGATGCTGCTCAAAATTGGTGTCGGTCAGGGCTTTGAGCAGCGCAGGATGGCAGCCCTCGGCGTAGTCGCATTCAAAACGGATCATGGGAAAAATCGTCTCCTTTATTTATGATAGCGTTCGTTGGCGTTGATCTTGGCGGCGCGGAACAGCTGCTCCAGCAGCATCACCCGGGCCAGCTGGTGGGGAAAGGTCATGGGGCTCATGCTCAGCTTGAAGTCTGCCCGGGCGGTCACCGTGGGATGCAGCCCCAGCGACCCGCCGATCACAAACACCACGTCGCTCTTGCCCTGGGTGAACAGGTCGGTCATTTTGGCGGCCAGCTTTTCGCTGTCCAGCATTTTGCCCTCAATGCACATGGCGATGACGTAGGCCTTCTGGGGGATATGTTTGAGGATATTCTCCCCTTCCCGGCGCATGACGGCCTCGCACAAAGCGGGCGACGGCGCGGCAGGCTCCTTTTCATCAGGCAGCTCCACCACATTGACGGGCATCAGGCGGCCGAGGCGCTTGATATACTCCTGGGCCGCATCCTGGAAAAACTTTTCCTTCAGCTTGCCCACGCAGATAATGCTGACGGCCACGGTCACTCCTCCTCCGGCTGAAAGTGCATGCAGGTGGCGTCCACCTTCACGTTGCGGAACAGCCTTTCGAAGTACTCCGGCTTCCCTTCCGGAAAATACAGGGTGTAGATGCCTTCCTGCTGAAGTAGCACCGATTCCAGCCGGTGCCGGTTGCCCAGAGCATCCTCCAGAACCATGCCCGGCTTCAGAAGGGGCGCGTTCTCATCGTCCATGCAAAGCAGCACCGCGCCCGCATCACCCGGGGCAAAAACATCGTCCAGAACACGGAGTTCCATGAAAAACATCCTCCTCAGGGAATGGTGTAAAGATAGCTGGGATTCAGCCGCCCGGCCACAAACAGGCTCACGTCCCGGCCCACCCGGGCGCCCATCTGGGTGAGGGCAAAGTGGGTAGAGGCATAGGCCATCTCCGGGGTGTTGTTTTCCGGACTCAGGTGGCCCAGCAGGATGTGCTGGGTGCCGGTACGAACCAACTGCGCGGCGGCCTCTGCGCCCATCTGGTTGCTCAGGTGGCCCTTCCGGCCCAGGATGCGGCTTTTCAGCCGCTGGGGATACCGGGGGTTTTCTTTCAGCATGTCCGGGTCGTGATTGCTTTCCAGCAGCACCAGCTCCGCGCCGGTCACAGCATCCCGGACGGCATCAGAGAAATAGCCAAGATCTGTGGCGATGGCCACGGAATGCCCGGGCAGGTAGAAGCGATATCCCACCGGCTCGTTGGCGTCGTGGGGGATGGAAAAGGGGGCGATCTCCATTCCCGGCAAAAAAAAGCTCTCCCCGGGAGTGATCATGACCCTGTGGCTGCCAGGCACGCTGCCCACCGCCGCCTCCATGCCCGCCCAGGTGCCCTCGGTGGCATAGATGGGAATGTCCAGCTTCCGGCTCAGGATGCCCGCGCCCTTCACATGGTCGCTGTGCTCGTGGGTGATGAGCAGAGCCTTGATATCGGCAGGGGAAATACGCACCGCTTCCAGGGCCTGGAAGATCTGCTTGCCGCTCATGCCGCAGTCCACCAGCACCGCGCCCTCGTCCGTCAGAAGCACGGAGGCGTTGCCGCTGGAACCGCTGAACAGGGTACAGAAGGTAATCAAAGCAAAGGCTCCTTTGCAAAAAAATAGCCATTATTGATTGTAGCACTTTGCCAGAAAAAAAACAAACTTTTCCGCCGTATATTTTGCAAAGAAAACCAAGGAATATGGCGGTTTTGCGCCGCATGCCCGGAAAGAGTTAAAAATTTGTAGAAAATTCTTGTTTCATTTTCCGCTGTGATGGTTATAATATCAATAACAAACTAGAAAGCGAGGGTTTTCACTATGAAGTATGTATGCGACGTTTGCGGTTGGGAATATGACGAGGAACTGGGCTATCCGGAAGGCGGCATCGCCCCCGGCACCAAGTTTGAGGATCTGCCTGAAGATTTTGAATGCCCCCTGTGCGGCGTGGGCAAGGACAGCTTCAGCGAAGGCTGATGGATCGCAAGCATTTCCGGGCCTCCCAACGCGGGAGGCCCTTTGTGAAACCAAACCACAGGAGATGACAGTATGGATCTGGTATTGCTGACCGCCCTGGGCGTAGGCGGAGCCACCATTTTCGGCTCCCTGCTGGGCTTTTTGTTCAAGGATATCTCCCACAAGTTTTCGGACATCGTGCTTTCCTTTGCGGCGGGCGTGATGATGGCCGCGGCGGTGCTGGGCCTGGTGCTGCCCTCCCTGGACTACGGCGGCAAATTCGGGCTGATCATTACCATCGCGGGTATCTTTGTGGGCGCGCTGAGCCTGAACCTGATCGACAAGCTGACCCCCCACCTGCACAAGCTGGTAGGCCCGGACATCGAAAGCCACAACAACCACAGCCTGAACAAGGTGCTCCTGTTTGTCATGGCCATCGCCATCCACAACCTGCCCGAAGGTATCGCGGCGGGCGTGGGCTTCGGCTCCGGCAATTCCTCCCAGGCGCTGATGATCGCCGGGGGTATCGCCCTGCAGAACATCCCCGAGGGCATGGTCATTATCGGGCCCATGCTGGCCGCCGGGGTCAGCCCCAAGAAGACCTTCCTCTGCGCCATGGCAACCGGCCTGATCGAGGTCGTGGGCACGCTGATCGGCTACCTGGCGGTGAGCGTGGCCTCCGCCATCCTGCCCTTTGCCCTGGCCTTTGCCGGCGGTACCATGCTTTACGTGGTCAGCGACGAAATGATCCCCGAGACCCACGCCCACGGCAACGAGCGGGGCGCCACCTACGCCCTGCTGGTAGGCTTCTGCGTGATGCTGGTCACCGACGTGCTGCTGGGATAACAAACAAAAAAACGACCCGCACCCGGGCGATGTGCCTTGGGTGCGGGATTTTTTGCGTATTTTTTCTTACGGCGATACGCCAAACAGGTCAAACAGCACGGCGCTGGTTAAGCCTTCGTCCTGCTGCCAGAGGTCGAAGGCGTAGCGGAAGTCGTGGCCGTTATAGCGGCAGATGTTGCAGCCATCGGTGGCCAGTTCCATGACCACCACATCGTCCGGGAATTCCAGCAGCAGATTGGCCCCGAACAGGCAGCCGGCGATATTCTCGCCCCAATAATCGACGCTGGTCATCAGCTTGTAGATGGTGCGCAGCTTCTCCGGGTCGGTGATCTCGTGTTCGCCATCGCCGGTGATGAGCAAAGCGCGGACAGGCACGGCGTTCACCGGCCGCTCTATGGGCATGGAGGAATCCGTGCCCTGGGTTTCTTCCTCATAGGGTTCTTCGCCCACCAGGCACGCATTGGGCATATAGCCCGTGATGCCGCCGTACTGGATATGGGCGTGATCGCCGTAAAAGCCCAGAAGCATCACCCGGGCGCCGTCCGGCACATTCACAATGGGCTGATAATCGCCATACGGAGTGTCCATGATGCACTGCATGCCCGCAGAGGCGGGGTTCTTTACCCGCAGAACAATATCCATCGGGCGAACGGGTGGATAGCCGGTGGCGTCTGCCAGGTATTCCCGCATCATGTAGCCGGTCACGTCGCCCACCTGGACTTTCGCCCACTTGTCGTTCACATTTTCCAGCACACGCACCACAACGCCGTTATAGTATTTTCCCAGGGACTTGGCATCGGTGGAGGGTTCCTGACGCAGATTCAGCCGATCCGCCATATCGGGGTTGTTTACCACCGCATACTCTATCCCGCCGGCCAGGGCAGGAGCGGTGCAGGCAAGCAGCGTAAGGCTTAGCAGCAGTGCGATGTATTTCTTCATGGGGCAATCCTCCTTTGCATCTCTGGTTACATAACGAACGGATCCCCTGATTTCTTCCAGATATTGCAAAAACTTTTCTGCCGTATTTGTGTCCCCTTGCCGCCTGACCCCGTTTGTGATACCATAGCCATAACAAACAGCTTCATACCGAAAGGAGCAATTTTCATGGCAAATCCTATTCTTCCCTTCTGGGAATACATCCCCGACGGCGAACCCCGGGTTTTTGGCGACCGGGTCTATCTTTACGGCTCTCATGACCGGGTGGCGGGTCATGCTTTCTGTGACTACAAGCTGAAGGTCTGGTCGGCCCCGCTCAGTGATCTGAACAACTGGACCTGCCACGGCGACAGCTTCCGTACCCGGGACGGCCAGCGGCCTGCGGACACGGACTGGACCAGCGCCCAGTGCTTTGCCCCGGACGTGGTGGGCAAGGACGGCAAGTATTATCTGTACTCCTACATCGTGGGTTCCAAGGGCGCGGTGGGCGTCAGCGACAAGCCGGAAGGCCCCTTCAAGTGCCTGGGCCAGTACAAGTATGACGACAGCGTCAAGGTGGGCGACGACGGCATCTTCAACGACGCGGGTGTTCTGGTGGACGACGACGGCCGGGTCTACGTGTACTACGGCTTTGAGTCCTCCAACATGAACGAGCTGGACGGCTCCGATATGCAAACCGTGCTGCCCGGCACCCACAAGCATCCCGTCATCGACGATAACCGGGAGCTGCCGCCGGAAGAGTGCTTCTTTGAGGCCAGCAGTCCCCGGAAGGTGGGCGATACCTACTATCTGATCTACTCCCCCCGGAAGGGCAGCCGCCTGGCCTACGCCACCGCCACCTCCCCCACCGGCCCCTTCACCTACCGCGGGTATATCATCGACAACGGCGTGGACTACCCCGCCGGCAACAACCACGGTTCCATCATGCAGATCAACGGCCAATGGTACGTGTTCTATCACCGCATGACCAACAACACCATCATGTCCCGCCGTGCCTGCGTGGAGAAGATCAACATCCTGCCCGACGGCACCATCCCCCCGGTGGAGATGACCTCCCTGGGCTTTGAGGACGCTCTGAACCCCTACCGCCTCACCCCGGCGGAGATCGCCTGCGTGCTCAAGGGCGGCTGCTTCATCATTGAGAAGGATATCTTCGACCGGCGCATCACCCGCATCACCGAAGGCTGCATCATCGGCTACAAGTACTTCGACTTTGGCCAGGACTTCACTGGCGACAAGCTGACCATGGCGCTGGACATTGGCGGCATGGGCACCAACTGCCGTGTTCACGTCCTCCTGGACGATTATGAGAACGGCGAAGAAATCGGCGTGTTTGATATCGGCACCCACGACGGCGTGTATAAAACCAAGGTCAAGCACCTCACCGGCCGCCACGCCATCTTCCTGCGCTGCGAGCAGACCGTGGAGGGCTGGATGGCCCGGTATTTCCAGGACAAGCCCCTGTTTGAACTGAAGGGCTTCACCTTTATGAAGTGAGGAAAGCGTTCCATGTCCATCACCCTCCAGCCCATGACCCGGGAAAGAATGCATGAACTGTACCGGCATTTTCAGTTCGACCCGGACATCTTCATGGATATGACCCTCTTTGAGCAGCGGAAAAACTACGTCTATCAGCCCGAGAAGGTGGACGCGCTGTTTGATATGCGTGCCCAGGAAAACGGCAGCATCGCCTTTGCGGTGGTGCTGGACGGGGCGGTCATCGGCGAAGTGGGGCTGAGGCACATCGACCCTGAGAAAAAGCAATGCGAGCTCAGCATCCACATGCAGAACGACGCGGTCAAAAACAAGGGCTACGGCACCCGGGCCGAGGCGCTGGCCATCCAGCACGCCTTTGCGGAGCTGCACATGGAGACCGTTGTGGCGGACACCATCCTCAAAAACGCCCGCAGCCAGCACGTGCTGGAAAAGCTGGGCTTCCGCTTCCTGTTTGAACAGGACGGCTTCAAAAACTACGCTTTATCCCGGAAGGAGTGGGAAAACTTTGGTCATTGCCATCATTGGTGAAAACTGCTGCGGAAAATCCACCCTGGCCGACGCCCTGCAAAAGCAGATCGGCGGTGAAATTGTGACCGGCAAGGACTATCTGCGCATGGCAAAATCCCCCGCCGAGGCCGCAAGCCTCTTCCAAAAAAAGCTGCAAAGCGCCGTCAACGGCGAAAACATCCTTTACGTCATCTCCGAAAAGGAGCATCTGGGCCTGCTGCCCGAGGGCGCGATCCGGATCCTTGTGACCGCCGACCTTGCCACCATCAAGGAGCGGTTCCGGGCCCGGATGCGGGGTAATCTGCCTGCGCCCGTGGAAAAAATGCTGGAGCAAAAGCACGGCATGTTTGACCATGGCGACTATGCCTTCCGCTTCTGCAGCACCCAGGACGATCTGGACGCGTTTGTCCAGGCCTTCGAAAGCGCTCTTTGACCTACCAGAATCACGAGGTGAAAACCATGTTTATGAACAAAACCCTGAAATCCCTCCTGGAGGATCCCCTGGTTTCCGTGCTGGGCCCGGACGCCATCAGCAAATGGGATCTCACCAAAGAAGAATTCTACCACTGGACCCTGCAGGAGATTGCGGACAAAATGGGCTGGCGCAATCTGAACCGGGGCCTTACCCGGCTGTATGACGTGGCCGCCCGGGGCGAGTGGTACTTCCCCCTGTACTCCGCCGAGGAGTGCGCCGCCGCCCCGGAAAAGGCCGCCCGCAACCTGGTCTATTTCCCCTCCGACGACCCCTCCGCCGACGGCAAGCCCTACATCTTCCTGGTGCCCGGCGGCGGATTTGTCAACGTGTGGAACCTGACCGAGGGCTGGCCCATCGCCCAGCATTTTAACCAGCTGGGCTACCATGTGTTCATCCTGACCTACCAGGTGGGCACCGAAGCCGCCGCCCTCAAGGCCATGGACGACGTGGCCCGGGCCATGGAGATCATCGCCGCCAGGAAGGCTGCGTTCCGGGTGGATCCTGCCCGGTACATCACCTGCGGCTTTTCCGCCGGCGGATATGTGGTCTGCCTGTGGAACACGGAGAAGGGCTACCCCGCCTTCCATCTGCCCAAGCCCCAGGCCTGCTTCCCCATTTATCCCGTCACCTCCTACCGCCTGATGGACGCCGAGGGCGAGCAGGATTGGGGCGACGGCGACGACAAGGACGAGTTTGCTATGAGCGGCGTGGGCTGCACCATGCAGGAGGCCTGCAACAGCTGCTTTGAGATCCCCATGCACGTGGAAGGCTTCCCGCCCACGGCCATCTTCCTTGCTGCGGAGGATGAGCTGGTGAACCCGGAGCATTCCAAGCTCCTGGCCCGGTCCCTCGAGGCTGCCCACATTCCCTGCCGCCTGGAAATCGGCCCTACCGGCGGCCACGGCTTTGCCGACGGCGAAGGCATGTGCATGGAAGGCTGGCCCCAGCGGGCGATCGAATGGTATGAGGGATTGAAATAAACGGAGGCGAATGCATGGATTGCCAGCTGATAGAACGCCATTACGATTTGCTCGTGACGGAACTGCGGCTCATCGACCGGCATTTTGAAACGGAAATATACATAGCCCACACCGGCGCGGAACGATATCTTGTGAAGGTCATGCCTTTGTTTTACCAGAATGTGGACAACGAAGGCCAGATCGCCGGGCATCTCCATCGCCATGGGATGAGCGTGGCGCGGTTTCTACGAAACAAACAGGGAAGCTATGTTACCAAGCTTCCGGAAAACCAGTTTACTGTCCAGGAATTTGTTGAAGGCCAAACCCTGCCCCTAAACAGCGCCCCGGAATGGTTCCTGGAAAAGTCGGCAGACTTTCTTGGCCGAACAACCCTGGCGCTGAGGGACTACAGCCCGCTTCCGCTTCAGTTCGGCAGGGACTTTTTTGCCGCCGAGAACGCCCTCCAAAAGAAACAGCAGTATATCAGCGAGCTTGAAAAGATCAACGATCCCGACGATCACAAAATCGTCCCCATTTACGAGGCGCAGATACGGCATCTGGAACGGATCGCCCAATTCCCGATCGACACAGGCCGTCTGACCTACGCAAACTCTCATGGAGATTTCCACATCGGCCAGGCCATTGTGAAGGGCCAGGACATCACCGTGATTGACTGGGCCTCAGCCTGCCGTTTGCCGATTGTCCTTGACATTGCCACTTCCTACGTCTTCGCCAGCCCTCGCTGCAGCGAAGGCGCGGTGGACGCCGAGGGGCTGAGCCGCTACATTCGCACCTACACAAAGCACGCGCCGCTTACGGAGTACGATATCCAGGCCCTGCCGTACGTTCTGTACTTCTGGTACTGCATCTGCAATTACTCGCCCAGAGAACTTGCCTCCATTGCGTCCAGCGACCATCTGTCGGGCAATTACCAGCCCATAGCCGCGCTGATTCAAAAGCTGCTTGGCTGGCTTTATGAGCATGTGGAGGAATTGTCGGACGAGTTGGCGGACTGTTTTCGCAAGTAACAAATCACAACCTCCCGTCAAACGGATGGTTTGCACAAAGGCTAAAAGCCTTTAATGCTTGCCAGCGTCTAAAGGCGCTGGCTTTCACTTTGTTCAAGCCTATTACCTTTGCCTCTTTTGGTGCCCCTCAAGGGGCGTTTGTTTTACTTGCCACCCCTAAAGGGGTCTTCGTATTCCCTCACGCTTAACTTATCAAGGACAATATCGTGCTTTTCTTTTTCCGCTATGTTTTTTTTGATTGTTGCTTCGTTTAACCCCACTGTTGATACAGAGTACCCTTCCGCCCAAAAATGTCGATTTTCATGCTTGTTTTTTATATTTGCATGATGTTCAAATACCATTTGTGCACTCTTCCTCTTTAGGTATCCCATGAAGCTTCCTGTTCAAAATGTTTTGTAGCACTACAATACATCTTTTGGTCTTTTTATTTTCTTAGTTGAGCTGCGACCCATTTGTTAAACAGTGTGATATACTGAATAATAAGTTGGTTTTTTGTAGTCCAAAACGAGTGCCAAGCATAAGGTATATGTCGGAATTCAAGAAGCATGTTGTAGAAACCATGAACCAAAAAGGGCTAGGTTATCGACAAACGGAGAGAAGATTTGAGTTACCTTGTATGCACGCAGCGGCATGGGAACGCATCTATCTGGAAGCATGCTCAGCAGTTTCCGGATCGAACGCCATGGACGAAGCGGCGCTGGAAGGCCACGCAAAATGCCCAAAGCGGTAGAAGAAGATTTGCTGGCAGAGGTGAAGAGGCTTCGGGCGGAGAACGAATACCTAAAATAATTTCATGCTTTGGTTTTGGAAGAGGAGCGACGCCCGCAGAAAAAACGCAGGTAGTTCAAGAACTAAGGCGATGGAACAAGTTGAATATTTTGCTTTCAATCGCTAATTGGCTCGTGTAACTTTCTATTATCATCTGAAGCAATTGAACAAGAATGACAAGTATGAAACGGCACGAGAAGAGATAACGGAAATTTGCCACGAGTACAAAGGCCGCAATGGTCATCGGCGAATCACTGAAGAACTGAGAGAGCGATAAATTCACCTAAACTACAAAACGGTGCCGTGGCTCACGAAGGACAAGGAGTGATCTACCGTGTCAAGATGGGAAAGTACAGTCCCGATAAAGGTGAGGTTGGCAAATTCGTGCCTAATCTGCTTAACCGGGATTTCAGCCAACTGCTCCAACCCAGAAATGGGATACGGACGTTACGGAGTTCTCCTTGTTCGGTGAAAAGCACTTTTTCGCCAATTCTGGCTCTTCACTCAAGCGATCTGGTCAGTTTCGTGATTCCTGACTGCTCGATACTTTTTATGGTCGCTCAAATGGTCGAAGCCGTTTTTTTCCAACTGCCCCCGGGGGCAGTTCCCATTCTTCATTCAGATCATGGATGGCAATATCAGCACAAGCAGTATCAGAAAATGCTGTCTGACCATGGTGTCGTTCAAAGTATGAGCAGAAAGGGTAACTGCCTTGACAATGCTTTGATAGAAAACTTCTTTGGTTTGCTCAAAAGCGAGTGGCTCGGCTCTGTCCCAAATTCTGTGTAAATCCCAAAATCGTGCAAAATGAAAAGTGAAATCTAAGGGTGGTGGCTGAGCCACCCTTAGCTGCAAAGTCACAGGAACCTGAAGGGTTGTCAAAGGCGGCAGCGGAAGCTGCCGTTCATTTTACCCTTGACCACCGTTCGGGGCTTCTGTTATTCAGGAATCCGCTCGCCGTAGAATACAGTAAGCTGGGCATGAATCTTGCTTCAGTCGATCCTGCGGCCCGTCCATTTTTTCGTAATATCCCACATGGCTAAATACAGCATCTTGAAAAGACTGTCATCGGTTGGAAAGATCGATTTTGACTTGGTTACTTTCCTGAGCTGCGGTTGAATCCCTCGATGTTGTTGGTGGTGTAGATCAAGCGCCGAAGCTCCTCAGGGAACTTGAAATATGTGCTGAGATTCGCTCAGTTTTTGCGCCAGGACTCAGAAATCTTGGGATATTTCTTGTCCCAAATTTCAGCAAAGTCATCCAAAGCAACCAGCGCGCTTTGTTCATCCACGGCTGCGTATACCTTCTTCAGATCCGCCATTAACGGCTTCAACTCCTTGTACGAAACGTACTTGCTGGAATTGCGAAGCTGGTGGATAATGCAGTTCTGGATGTCTGTATGGGGATATACCGCAGCGATGGCATCACTGAATCCGGTCAGATTGTCTGTCCAGGCAATAAATATATCCTCTACACCACGGTTTCTCAGGTTGTTGAGCACAGTCGTCTAATACCAGGCGCTTTCGTTTTCGCCAACCCTCATACCCAGTACATCCTTCTTGCCATCCAGATCGATCCCAATAGCAATATATACTGTCTTCTTTATGATCCGTATCCAACTACATACATAGTAGTGGATGGCATCCAGAAAAACAACGGCTTAGACACTTTCCAGTGCTCTTTGCTGCTATTCCTTGGCTTCTTCCAGCACTTTGTCGGTGATCCGGCTGATTGTGCTTTCGGAAACTTCTATTCCGTATATATCTTTGATATGTTCGTTGATATCGTTGCAGGTCATCCCTTTGGCATACATGGAGATGATCTTGGCTTCAATATCTTCGCTCACACTGGTTTGGTTCTTTTTCAGGATCTGCGGATTGAACTCGCTCTTACGATCCCGAGGCACAGCGATTTCTGCATCTCCGAAACTGGTTTTCAGCGTTTTCTTGCTATAACCATTCCGGCTGTTTTCGGTATCCTTCTTGGCTTGGTCGTAACGTTCATGTCCCAGACTTTCGTCCAGTTCGCTTCCCAAACTGTTCTTCATGAACTGAGCGATGGTTTGCCTGTACAGTTCTTTGATGTCATCCATGCTGCTGATATCCAGTGCTTGCAGCATCTCTGAGATCTTTTCTCTCCGGGCCATTTCCTCCGGGCTTCGATTCAGCTTCCGTCTCATGAATAATACTTCCAAAATCGTGTCTCTATTCTACACGATTTTGGAGGTTTACACAAAGTTTGAAACGGTCTCGTATTTGGAAGGGAGCGGCACCGCCCTCCCTGGCTCCATCCCATATTTTGGAATTTACACAGAATTTGGGACGGAGCCAAAAAACATACTTGTCGATCAAAGCCGCACCTCTTACATCTACGGTGCTTGCTGAAAAGCGCTGCAGTGCAGGGGGGCGAGGCTATGCCCACACCCGGGTGCGTGTTTATCAAGAAACAACTCAGCCATTCCTCCTCCATCCCACACCCCCACACCTTCCAAGCCCATTGCAGCACCATCGCTGCAATGGGCTTTTATCTACCTCAAAATTCCCTGCAACCAATCCATCTCATCCTCTTCCCCGTTCCCTTCTCCACCTTCCCGGCGGCACCCCGACCTCCTTCACAAACACCGCAATAAAGTAGCTCACGTCCGTGTACCCACAAGCCGCCCCCACCTCAGCAACGGTCATATCCTGCCGGCCCACCAACAATTCCTTCGCCCGCCCGATCCTCAGCGCCCGAATGCGCTCAGCTGGGCCGACGCCATACATCTGACGGCACAGCTGAAACAACCGGGTGCGGCCCAGCTCCAATGCCTCACAAATGGATTTGGTATCCAATGCTTCCGTAAAATGCACGCTCAGGTATTCATCCAGCCGGGCGGCAGCGGAATCCTCCCGGAGCACAGCCACCCGCTCCAAGGCCAGATAGGAGGCGGTGGCGTGGAGGATCCTGGCGGCGGATTTGATGTAATCCGCGTCCCGCCGGGGCATGGCGCGGCAGGCGGCTTCCAGTTCATCCGCATTCACCGGGTAATCCCTGCAGAAGTGCCGGATCACCTGCCATCCAGCATCGTGGCTGCCATAGGAAAAGATATGCCCGAAGAGCAGGTACCCGACCAATACATCGCCCACATACAGGGGCATGATGGCTTCGGTGAGACCGGCGTGGCAGCGGTACACATAAGCGCTGCGCTGCTTTAAGGCGATCCTGCCCGCGTTCTGGTCGCACCCGGCGCAGGCACGGCGGCCTGCCTCACAGGAGCGGATCAGCCGGCAGAAGGCAGGGCGGGTTTCCGGGTAGGCGATCAACTCCCGGAATTGCTCGTCAAAGACGGCGATGCGGATGCGGGTAATACGATAGAAATCCTTGAGCACATTCAAGAGTTCTTCCAAATCAAAGACAGAAATCATCCCGACTCCTCCCAAGCTGCGAAGAATGGTATGGCGGCAACAAATAAAACAATATAGGAATATTGTAACACGGATGTGTACGATTTCAATATTTTTGAAACGATGTTCTATTGTTTTCTGTTGATGGTTCCTTTACAATAGGATTATCAACAACCGCTACAACCCCCAAAGTATATGTTTCACCTATCCACAACCGCAAAAGTTTTCTTCCCCACCCAGAAAGGAGTTTTGCTATGGACGCGCTGCAAAAAAACGGCTATCTGTGCCATCCCCAGCAGCTGTATACCCTGCGCCGGATCACCATCGACGAGGGCAAGGCCAAGGGTACCAGCATCATTGAGGTCTGCACCGCTGGCGGCCTGCAACTGGACATCCTGCCCGATGCGGGTCTGGATATCGGTCAGGTGCGCTATAAGGGTGTGAATGTGGCTTTCATCAGCAAGAATGGCTACGACAGCCCCGCCGCCATCAGCCCCTATGAGACCGAGTTCCTGAAAACCTTCCCCGGCGGCATGCTGTATACCTGCGGCCTGCGCTCCACCGGCGGCGCGCACCGGGACGGTGACGAATGGCATCCCCTCCATGGGCGCTACCACAGCCTGATGGCAGAACAGGTTTGCACCGAAGTTACGGACGACGCCATCCTGATCAAGGGAACCATGCGGGAGACCGCCCTGTTCGGTCACAACCTGCAACTGAAGCGTACCATCCGCATTCCGATCATGGGCGCGGCGGTGATGGTCTCCGATGAACTGACCAATCTGGCTCATGCACCCGAGGAATACGCCCTTTTATACCATTGCAACTTTGGCTGGCCACTGGTATCGGAGGAAGCCCGTGTGGAACTACCCGAAAAGCGCAGGACCAGCCCCCGCACGCCTTTTGCCGCCACCGGCATCGGCCGGGAGACCACCTTTGACAAGCCCACCCCCGGCGAGGAGGAGCGGGTGTTCTTCCATGAGGACATGGAGCACCAGGTGGCCTTGGTCAATGAAAGCATCCATACCCGCATGAGCATGACCTGGAGCGACACCCTGCCCATTCTGGCCCATTGGCGCAGCATGGCCAGCGGCGACTATGTGTGCGGGCTGGAGCCCACCAACTGCTACATCAAGGGCCGCAAAGAGGAGAGAGAAAACGGCACCCTGCCTGTGATTGCGCCCTTTGAGACCGTAAAAACCCAAGTCACATTCCAATTTGAGACCATCTGAAGGAGGACGACCCCATGAAAAAGATGACCTTTGCCCTTTGTTTCTGCAACCGCGGCTTCATGCCCGGCGAACTGATCTACGGTGCCCGGGAGGATATGATCAAGGCCGTCACCGATACTGGCTACGACTACATCGCCATGGATGCGGAACTGACCCGCTTCGGCGGCGTGGAAACCCGCGATGAAGGCCGTCTGTATGCCAAATGGCTCAAGGAGCACGAGGGCCAGTATGACGGCGTGATCTTCTCCATGCCCATTTTCGCGGACGAAAACGGCGCCATCACCGCCTTGCAGGACGCTGGCGTGCCCATCCTGATGCAGGCTTACCCGGACGAGATCGGCAAGATGGACTTCAAACACCGCCGGGATGCCTACTGCGGCAAGTTCTCCGTAACGGATGTGTTCTGCCAGTACAACGTGCCCTTTACCGTGATGAAGCCCCACGTGGTGCATCCCCTGACCCCCGCCTTCCAGCAGAACCTGCGTGATTTCGCTGCCATCTGCCGGGTGGTCAATGGCATGAAGCGGTTCAATCTGGGCTGCATCGGCGCCCGCACCACCGCTTTCAAGACCGTGCGTTTTGACGAGATCGCCATGCAGAAGCACGGCATCAACGTGGAATCCTTCGACCTGAGCGAGCTGTTCGAGAAGGTACGCGGCAAGCAGAACGATGACCCCATCGTGCTGGCCAAGTTGGAGCGGCTCAAGAACTACACCGACTTCTCTCTGGTGCCCGCCGAGAACGCCCTGACCCTTGCCAAGGTGTCTGTGGTCATCGACGAGTACATCGAAGAGTATCATCTGGACGCGCTGGCCCTGCGCTGCTGGAACGAGATGGAGACCTACCTGCGGGTCTGCCCCTGCGTGCTGCTGAGCGAACTGAACGACCGGGGCATCGCCGCTTCCTGCGAGATCGACATGTGCTCTGCTATCACCATGCGGGCCATGAGTCTGGCCTCCGAGGGCGCGACGGCTGTGCTGGACTGGAACAACAACTATGGCGACGACGAAAACAAGGTGATCCTGTTCCACTGCGGCCCCGTGGCCCAGAGCCTGATGACCTGCAAGGGCACCGTCACCGAGCACAAGATGTTCGCCAAGAACGATCCCGGCAGCGGCTGGGGCTGCAACGAAGGCCGCATCAAGGCCATGCCCATCACCATTTCCAACTGCCAGACCAAGGATGGCAAGATCGTCATCTATGCCAGCGAAGGCAAGTTCACCGATGATGTGATCGAACCCGAATTCTTCGGCTGCGGCGGCGTTGCCGAGATCGACAATCTGCAGGACAAGCTCATCCGGCTGGCTCGGGGCGGCTTCAAGCATCACACTGCCATCTGCGAAGGCCACTACAAGGCTATTCTGCAGGAGGCTTTCACCACCTATCTGGGCTACGACTGGGTGGATATCGACTAAGGAGGGAAGCCCATGATTTCCCTTGGCATCGACATTGGCGGCACCGGCTGCAAATGTGTCGCCTTCGACCATACCGGCCTGCAGCTGGCCATGAGCTATGAGGAATATCCGCTGGCGGCGGGGATGGTGAACCTGCCCCCGCTGGTGCTGGCCGCCTCCGTGTTCCGGGTCATCCGGGACTGCGCCGCGCGCCTTGCAAATAAGGAGGATATCGCCGTGGTGACGGTATCCTCCTTCGGGGAGTCCTTTGTGGCCATCGACGAAGCCGGCAACCCGGTGGACGACATCCTGATGTACTTCGGCAACGCGGAAAGCGCCGCCTTTGACGCGCTGGTATCCCGGGTGGGCGAGGAAACCTTCATGCGGATCTGCCGCATCCTGCCGGATGCCTCCTATTCGCTGGCCAAGATGCTCTACACTCAGCAAAAGACTCCGGTGTGGAAGTTCCTGTTCATTGCCGGGTACATCTGCTACCGGCTCACAGGCAGGTGCATGACGGATGTATCGCTGGCCTGCCGCACGCTGCTCTATGATGTGGAGCAGGGTTGCTGGTCTCAGGAGCTGCTGAAGGCCGCCGGCATCAGCGAAAGCCAGCTGCCCGAGGTTGTTCAGCCCGGCACGCTGCTGGGCGGCCTGCTGCCCGGCATGGCCCGGGAGCTGGGTCTGCCGGAAGGGGTGCAGGTGGTCATCGGCACCCACGATCAGATCGTCAACGCGCTGGGTGCGGGCGTGAGTTCTATCGGTGACGCGGTGGATACCTCCGGCACCTGCGAGTGCATCACGCCGCTGTATCCCGCCATTCCCGAAACGCTGGACTTCCAGCGCAACAACTTCGCCTGCGTGCCCTATCTGGAGGGCCGGGGCTATGTGACCTACGCCTACAATATTTCCGCCGGCAGCGTGGTGCGCTGGTGCCGGGATGCGCTGGCTTACCACCTGAAGGAGGACGGTAGGAGCGTCTACGCCGTCCTCAACGAAACCGCCCCCAGCGAACCCACCAGCCTGATGGTGCTGCCCTTCCTGCAGGGCATGGGCGGCACCCCGGATGTGGATCCCAACGCCACAGGCCTGATCGCCGGGCTCACCACCCAGACCCGCCTGCCGGACATCTACCGGGCCATTCTGGAGGGCGTTACCTTCGAGATGCGCTACAATATGGAGAAACTGTCCGAGGGCAACGTGGGCATCAACCGCCTGCTGGCCTGCGGCGGCGGTGCCCGATCGGCCGTGTGGCTGCAAATCAAGGCCGATATTCTGGGCTGTGAGATCATCCCCGTCCGGCAGGAGGAAACCGGGGCCATGGGTAGCGCCATTCTGGGCCTGTCGGCGGTACTGGGAGAAAGCCCCCTCAAGCTGGCGGAGGGCTTCTGGCGGTATGCGGAACCCGTCCGGCCCAACCCGGAGCATCAGGCCATCTATGATCAGTGGTATCATCTGTACAAACAACTGCGTGCTTTCTATAAGGAGATATAGTCCATGCTTGTAACACTCAACGAAATTCTGGCTATTGCCACGGAGAAAAACTGCGCCATCGGCGCTTTCAACACCCCCAATCTGGAATGCTTAAACGCCGTGCTGAATGCGGCACAGCGGCTGGATGTGCCCGTCATCATCAGCCATGCGGAGCTGCACGAGCCAGTGGCGCCCCTCAGCGTCATCGGCCCGGTGATGGTGCAGGCCGCCAAAGCCTCCAAGGTGCCGGTATGCGTGCATCTGGATCACTGCGAGACCCTTTCCTATATGGAAGAAGCCCTGAAAATGGGCTTCACCGGTGTGATGTACGACGGCAGCGTGCTGCCCTATGAGGAAAACGTGAAGAACACCTGCACCGCCGTGACCATGGCCAAGCAGTACGGTGCCAGCGTGGAAGCAGAGATCGGTCAGCTGGCGGCCCGAGAGGGCGGCGAGGAAGAGAACGCTGCCGGGCCTGTGTACACCGATCCAGATCTGGCCCAGACCTTCTGCCGGGATACCGGCATCGATGCGCTGGCTCCCTCCTTCGGCACGGCCCACGGCATCTACAAGAGCAAGCCCGTGCTGGATCTGGAGCGGGTCAAGACCATCGCCGAGAAGACCGGCCTGCCGCTGGTGATGCACGGCGGCAGCGGCGTCAGCGACGAGGACTACCGCATCGCCATCCGCAACGGCATCCGCAAGGTGAACTACTACAGCTACATGTCCAAGGCAGGCGTGAACGCCGTCAAGGCCATGCTGGCCGAGGGGGATGTGACCTTCTATCACGATCTGGCGCTGGCAGCCCAGAAGGCCATGGAGGCCGATGTGGAGAAGGCCATGCGGGTGTTTGCAGGGATGTAAGGATAGGAATACAAAGGGGCTGCACAGAAAAATGCGCAGCCCCTTTTCATTGTCACAAAAAACCCTCCCTGCCAGCCAACCGACCGGCAGAGAGGGCCATTTTTCATCATCCAGTTATTATTGTTGCGGATTTCCAGTAACGATTCCCACCACCAGCAGCACCACGATCAGCAACGAAGTGCCGATAATGATCGCATCGATGGTGCGCAGAGAAACATGATCCTTGATTTTGTCGTAGATGCCAAACCGGCGGGGAAGCTGCTGGGTTTTCTTTTCCACCTCAGCCTTTGCGGCTTCCATCTGCGCGCGGGCCTGACGGCCGTCCTGATTCATACTCATGGCTTACTTCTTGACGATGTACTTGCGTACGTCGATGGACACAGCCAGAATGATGATCAAACCGCGGATGATGTACTGGATGTAGGGGTTCACGCCCAGGAACTGGAGGGCGTAGACGATGGCCTGCAGGATGACAGCGCCGATCACAACGCCCTGAATGGTACCAACGCCGCCAGAGAAGCTGACGCCGCCGACCACGACCGCGCTGATAGCGTCGGTTTCGTAGTTCAGACCAGTGTTAGCGCCAACGGCGGTAATACGGCCAGCCTCCAGGAAGGCGGCGATGCCGTAGAGGATACCGGCCATCAGGTAAACCAGCATGATGGTCTTGGCCACGTTCACGCCAGAAACAGCGGCAGCTTCGGTGTTGCCGCCAACGGCGAACATGTTCTTGCCCAGCTTGGTCTTGTTCCAGATAACCCACATGATGACCGCCAGAACGATGAAGTACAGCACCACCAGCGGGATGCGCACATCGCCGATCTTGATAGCGCCAGCAGCGATGTTCAGGAAGGTCTGGTCGAAGGTGGACAGGGCCTGAGCGGTACCGGAGGGCTGAGACTCAATGTAGAGGCAGTTGGCGCCGTAAGCGATCAGCTGGGTGCCCAGGGTGACGATGAAGGCGTGCAGATGCAGCTTGGCAACGCCGAAGCCGTTGATCATACAGAAGGCCACAGCCACAGCGATGGAGGCAAACAGCGGGATCAGCAGGCCGAAAGCGCCTAGAGGCTCCACCATGGTGGGGTACATACGGCTGATGTAGGAGGTGGACTGGACCAGAGAAGCCGTAACCGCAGCGGAGATACCCAGCACGCGGCCGATGGACAGGTCGGTACCGGCCAGAACGATCAGGCCGGCGCAGCCCAGCGCCAGAATGCCCTTGGTGGAGGCGTTCTGCAGAATGTTGAGGATGTTGTTCATGCTCAGGAAGTCGATCCGGATGATGGAAACCACCACCAGAATCAGGCCCATGATGATGAACAGCGCGTAGTTCAGCAGGAAGGAGGTGGTCTTTTCCACCTTGGGGTTGATGGCCTTGGTGCGGGCCCGGGGCTTGATATCCATGGCCTGAATGAGGAAGTAGGCCAGCGCGCCCACAATCAGGATGATGCCGATGAACTGCCAGATGACCGCGCTGGTCATGTGCTTGTTCTCCAGCAGCTTGGGCAGCACCTGCTGATACATACCCACCAGCGTTTCGTTGCTGGCCAGCTGATCAAAGGCCGCCTCGTCCTCAAGGCCCATTTCCTGCATGGCCATGGCCTTGCGCATGGGCTCGCTCACTTCGCGGTTCTTAATCAGGTCGTTCAGGTTATCCTTGGTAACGGTGGGATCCACGCTCTGGGCATACACCAGGAACTTGTCGCGGTCCTTGGCGTTGGCGGTGGCGGTTTCATACGCCATGCGCTGATCCACGGCGGCATCCACCGCGGCAGCATCCGCGCCCAGGCTCTTGAGGAAGTCCTTCACCTTGTCCGCGCCCACTTTGCCGATGTTGCCAAGCTCGGTCAGCTCGGAAGGATCCTGAATGTATACCATGGCGGTCTTCTTGTCGCCGCCCAGCATTTCAGCAGCATTGTTGTAGATGGCGGTTCCGGTGCTGCCGTAAACCGCGCATACGATGCCGGCCACCAGCACGACCAGCATGATGATGCTGAGTATCTTTTTCTTAGTCATTCGTTTTCACCTCATCACACATACTTGGCCGCCAGAGCCATGATGGTTTCCTGTTCGCCGGGGATATCGCCGAAGTCCTTGCCGCGTTCCACGATGCCCGCCAACCGGCCATTGGACATGACCAGAATGCGGCCGCAGATGCCGAGCAGCTCGGGCATTTCGGAAGAAACCATCATAACGCCCTTGCCCTGCTCCGCCAGATTCAGGATCAGCTGATAAATCTCGTACTTGGCGCCTACGTCGATGCCGCGGGTGGGTTCATCCAGCAGCAGCACGTCCGGCTGAGTGAGCAGCCAGCGGCCAATGATGACCTTCTGCTGGTTACCGCCGGAAAGGCTCTTGATGTGGGTTTTCTTGCTGGGGGTCTTGACCTTGATGGAGTCAATCACCCAGTCGGTGTCCTTATCCATCTGCTTGTTGTTCAGCAACGGCGAGCCGTACGCGTCCACATTGGCGATGATGGAGTTGAACAGAATCGTATTTTCACCGAAGATACCGGTGGCGCGGCGCTCCTCGGTGATGAGAGCGAAGCCGTTCTTACGGGCTTCGTCGGTGGTTACGTTGTTGATGGGTTTGCCGTGCATGAGCACTTCGCCGCCGCCCTTGGTGTAGTAACCAAAGAGGGAGTTGAGCAGCTCGGTACGGCGGGAGCCCACCAGACCGGCTACGCCCAGTACCTCGCCTTTGTGCAGCTGGAAGCTGACATCATGACAGGTGGGTTCGTACATACCGGAGAAATTCTTCACATCCAGCAGCACTTCGCCGATCTGATTGTTCTTGGGCGGGAACTGATTGTTCATTTCGCGGCCCACCATCAGGCGGATGATCTCGGCCTTGGTGAGTTCCTTGGCATCCTTGGTGGCGATCCACTGGCCATCGCGCATGATGGTCACTTCGTTGGAGATGCGCAGGATCTCGTCCATTTTGTGACTGATGTAGATAATGCCAACGCCTTCGCTGGTCAGCTGGTTCATAATGCGGAAGAGGTGGTCTACCTCGTCCTCGGTCAGGGAGCTGGTAGGCTCGTCCAGCACCAGAATGCGGGCATTGTAGGAAACTGCCTTGGCAATTTCAACCATCTGTCGTTTGGAAACCGACAGTTCACCGATGATCTGCTTCGGGTCCACATCGATCTCCAGCCGTTCAAAGACGGCCTTGGTATCGTTGTACATTTTTTTGCTGTCTACGGTACCCAGCTTGGTGGTGGGGAATCGGCCCAGCCACACGTTTTCCATCACGTTGCGTCGCAGCACCTGATTGAGTTCCTGGTGTACCATAGCCACGCCGTTGTCCAGCGCGTCCCGGGGACTGGTAAAGGTCACGGGCTTGCCATCCATGGAGATGGTGCCGCCGTCCCGGGTGTAAATGCCGAACAGGCACTTCATCAAGGTGGATTTGCCAGCGCCGTTTTCGCCCATCAGCGCATGCACGGTGCCGGGGCGCAGTTGCAGCTTGGCGTGATCCAATGCCTTTACGCCGGGGAATTGCTTTTCAATATCCAGCATCTCCAGCAAGAATTGATTTTCGGACATGTCTCATCCTCACCACTTTTCCGTGTAATTGAGGGGGTATGAAGGCACAGCGTCCGTCATATCCGCTGTTCAAAAGAGTTCCGGCAGCCGAAGCTGCCGGAACCGATCAGGTTTCCAAAGGTCAAATCAATTTCGCAGGAATTATTCGCCCACGGACTCGATGGTGATCTTGGAGTAGGGGATATAGGTGGAAACGCCGTCTTCGTTCAGCTTATACTTGTCTTCCAGGCCTTCCATCCAGGAGCCGTTCATCAGGTAGTTGAGAGCAAAGCGGAGGTTGGCCTCGCCCATGGCGTCGCCGTCCTGCTTAACGGTAGCGGTCATCTTGCCAGCCTTGATGGCTTCCACGCCAGCGTCGGTAGCGTCAACGCCGATAACGGTGATGGCGGGATCGCCTTCGTTGCCGGTGTTGTAGCCGGACTGATTCAGAGCGCCGATGACGCCCAGAGCCATGTCGTCGTTGTTAGCGAAGACCAGCTCGATTTCGGGGTGAGACTGCCAGGTGGACAGCATGGCTTCGTTGGCCTTGCCGTTATCCCAGTCAGCAACGATAACGTCGGTCACCATCTCCAGCGGCACGCCCAGGTCGCGAGCGGTCTCTTCGGAGTACTGGGTGCGGGCGATGGCTTCGGGGTTGTTGGCAACGCCCTTGAACTCAACGAACTGCACGATGCCGTCGCCGTTGAGGTCGATCTTGGCGGGATCAGCGGCCCACAGATCAGCCAGGATTTCGCCCTGCATGTCGCCGGCTTCGCGGGGCAGAGTGCCAACGAAGAAGGCGCCGGGGGTCTTCACAACAGACTCGTAGGTCTCTTCAGACGGGGGAATGTTGTAGAACAGGAAA
>JAGBDE010000010.1 GCA_017937655.1 Clostridia bacterium
ATCCTGGCCGACGAGATGGGCCTGGGCAAGACGGTGCAGGTCATTGCCGCGCTTTCTGCTGCCAAGCGCAAGGACGGCGTGCAGAAGAACATCATTGTCACTCCCACTTCCCTGACCTATCACTGGCTGGCGGAGCTGAAGCGCTTTGACGACAGCCTCACCGTGCGGGTCATTACGGGCCACCGGGCAGAGCGTCGGCATACCATCCAGGATATCAAGAACGACCCCACCGTGGACGTGATCCTGACAAGCTATCCTTTGCTGCGGCGGGATATTGAATACCTGCGGGACATCCCCCTCCGGTTTGCGGTGCTGGACGAGGCCCAGTCCGTGAAAAACGCCCAGAGCCAGGGCGCTATTGCCGCCAAGGAACTGGACGCCCAGGTGCGCATCGCCCTGACCGGCACCCCCATGGAAAACCACACCGGCGAACTTTGGAGCATTTTCGACTTTGTTCTGCCCGGCTATCTGGGCACCCAGGGCAGTTTCCTCCGGCGTTACGGAGGCGGTGAACTGGCCGAGGAACTCCGCGAGCGCGTCCGCCCCTTCCTGATGCGCCGTCTGAAGAGCGAGGTGCTCACCCAGTTGCCGGAGAAGCGGGAGCAGTACGTCTACGCGGCCATGACCCCAGAGCAGGAGCGCATCTACCGCACTTTGCTGGAAACCCTGCGGCAGAACGTGGAGCCCGCCCTGGAAAACGGCTCCTTGGCCAAAGCCAGGATGCAGGTCCTCAGCGTGCTGCTGAAAATGCGACAGGTCTGCTGCCATCCCAAGCTGTTCCTTGGCGACTACGAAGGCACCAGCGGCAAGCTGGAACTGCTGGTGCAGACCGTTCATTCCTCCATTGCCTCCGGCAGGCGGCTGCTGATTTTCTCTCAGTTTGTGGGCATGCTGCAAATCATCCGTAAGCGGCTGTCCCGGGAAGGCGTGCAGAGCCTGTACCTGGACGGCGACACCAAGCCTGCCCAGCGGCAGCAGCTTTGCGACCGCTTCAACGGCGGCGACGGCAAGGTGTTCCTGATCTCTCTCAAGGCCGGCGGCACGGGCCTCAACCTGACCGGCGCGGACCTGGTCATCCACTACGACCCCTGGTGGAACCCTGCCGCCGAGGATCAGGCCACGGACCGGGCGCACCGCATCGGCCAGACCAAAGACGTGGACGTGATCAAACTCATTGCCCAGGACACCATCGAGGAAAAAGTCACGGAGCTGAGCAAGCGCAAGCGGGCCATCTTCGACCGGGTGGTCATCAGCGGCGAAACCTCCCTCGGCAGCCTGACGGAAGAGGACATCCGCGCCCTGTTCCTGAGCTAAATGACAAACACCCCTGCGGCTTTCCGCAAGGGTGTTTTCTTTATACCATCGGCAGCACAAACCAGAACACGGATCCTTGATCCGGCTGGCTTGAAACGCCATATTCCATGTGGTAGCTGTCCAAAATCTCCTTGGCAATGTTCAGCCCCAGGCCGGCGCCGGCCGCCGGGCGGACGTGCGGCTTTTTGCCCCGGTAATAACGGTTCCAGATCTGGGGCAGTTCCTCCGCCGGGATGCCTTCGCCGTCGTCGATGACCTCAATTTTCACCTTGCCCTCCCCCATGGTCTGGCGGATGACCACCCGTTTCTCCGGGCCGGTGTAGGTCAGGGCGTTGTTGATCAGGTTATAGATGATCTGGCTCACCTTCAGGGGATGAGCATCCACAAAGGCTTCTCCGTCGCTGTGGAAATCAATGCGGTAGCCGTCGTGGTCCATCAGCTTGGAATACCTGCCGATGATCTCCCGGATGGACTGGGTCAGGCTGTACACCTCAGTAGGCGCGTCCTCCACCGCTTTGCTGCGTGTGTATTCCAGCACCGTGTTCACCAGGGAGGACAGCCGCCGGGTCTCATCCAGAATGATCTGCAAATTTTCCGGGGTGTTCTCGCCGGGAATGTCCCGCATGGCTTCCACATAGCCCTCAATCAGCGTCAGAGGCGTGCGCAGGTCGTGGCTGATATTGGCAATCAGCTCCCGCTGGGTCATTTCCACCTTGTGCAAATCGTGGGCTGCCTGGGTGAGCTGGCTGTTCAGTTCCACCACTTCCCGGTACACGTTTTTCAGCTGCACCGGCGTATACTCGCCCTGGCTGAGCCGCCTGGCCTCCCGGGTAATGTGCACGATGGGCCGGGAGATCTGCCGGGACAGGAAGGATGAAAGCAGGAAACCGATAAACACCAGCGCGATGGAAACAAACAGCAGCTCCGCACGGATGGTTTCCACGGTGGAGTGAACCGGCGCCACCAAGGTGTTCAGAAACACATAGTAAACCTTTCCGTCGGGGGTTTTGGTACGCTGAATGGAAATCAGGCTGCGGGTATCATTGATGTCCGGCTTAGGCATCTGGCCGGCAAACTTTTCTGCATCAATGCCCGGGCGCGCAAAGCGGCTCATGAGCACAAAGCGGCATTTGTCCACAGGTTCATGGTTTTGGATCAACCGGCTCAAATCCTTTGGATTCTGGCGATGAATCACACAGTTTGCAAGGCCGTCGGCAGAGAAAACCGTATTCATATCCCCGTCCGTCACCAGGACGCAAAGGTTGTTTTCATCCGCCACATGCTCCACCAGGGAGGCGCATTCGCTGTGCTGTACGTTCCGCAGGATCAAATCAGAAGCCTGGCGCAGGCTTTTTTCTTTTTCCATACGATAGAACACGTCCAGAAATTCGATCTGCAACAGCCAGAGAAGAATGAGCAGGATCAGAATGAACAGCAAAAAGCATACAAAAATCCGGCCCTGAATTCCCACACCGTTCCATATTTGGGCGATGCGGGAAAAGAAGCCGGTTTTTGCTTTTGTATCAGTCTTTTTCAAAACGATAGCCTACCCCTCTGAGCGTGGTGATATATGCGGCGTATTTTCCCAGCTGCTTGCGCAGCAGCTTGATGTGGGTGTCCAGTGTGCGGTCGTCGCCGAAGAAATCATAGCCCCAGACGTGGCTGAGCAGCTTATCCCGGGTCAGGGCGATGCCCCGGTTGCGCACCATGTAGAACAGCAGGTCGTATTCTTTGGGAGACAGTTCGATCTTCTCCCCGTCAATGGAGACCTGCCGGGCGGTAAAGTCCACCGTCATGGTATCCAGGGTGACCACCTCGTGGGCGTCCGCGCCGGGAGCATGACCGCTGCGGCGCAGGATGGCATGAACGCGCATCATCAGCTCCTTGGGGGAAAACGGCTTGACCACATAGTCGTCCACACCCAGTTCAAAGCCGTAAATCTTCTCGTATTCCTCGCCACGGGCAGACAACAGGATGATGGGCATATCGGGACGGATGCTGCGGATCTCCTTGGCGGCGGAAAAGCCATCCAGCTCCGGCATCATAATATCCAGCACCACAAGATCCACAGGATGGGTGCGCACCTTTTCCACTGCTTCCAGACCGTCTGCGGCTTCCAGAAAATCGTAGCCCTCATAGGTGGCATATTTGCCGATCAGTTCGCGGATCTTGGCTTCGTCATCTACGATCAGCAGTTTCACCCTGCTCACTTCCTTTGTGCTATGATATCAAAAAGCGTACCATGGGCAGGTGAAAACTGCATGAACACGGATAAAGAAAATCAGTCTTCCTGATCCTCGTCAAAGGACAGGGCGATGCGGTTGTTTTCCGCTTCCCACAGCTTATCCAGGCGGTAGAATTCCCGCTCTTCCGGGTGGAAGATGTGCACCAGCACGTCGCGGTAGTCCAGCACCACCCAGCGGCCGTCCTGCTGGCCTTCCTTGCGGGCGGGCTCCAGGCCCATTTCGGACATCTTGTCCTCCAGGTCGTCCGCCAGGGCCTTGACCTGCAGGGCGTTGCGGCCGGAGGCGATGACCATGGCGTCGGTGATGACGGTCATCTGGGAAACGTCCAGGGCGACGATGTTATTGGCCTTCTTTTCGTAAAGGATCTCTGCAATGTTCTGCGCCAAATTCTTCATGTTCTGATTCTCCTGTTCTTCATCAAATGTCATGGGATTGTTTTTTCTGCCATTCGGCGTGGATGTGATCCAGCCATTGGGCGGTGCGAAGGGTGGCTCCATGGAGCTTGCCCTTGTTCTTTTTCACATACTCCACGGTAGAACCCAGGGAGTAACGCATGGCCTCCAGCAAGCGTCCTTCGTAGGACAGCCTGCGAAGCTCCTCCAATACCGGATAGGAACGGCGGGAGGGCTCGATCTTATCCGCCAGGTACAGGGCCATGTCCAGGGGCAGCATGCCGATGCGCCCGGTGGTGTGGCAGCGGATGGCGGCCAGCACGGCATAGTCCTTCACGCCGTAAACGCTTTCCGCCAGCGCGGCTCCCGCATAGGCGTGGAGCAGGTTCTCGCTCTGGAGCACTTCCCGGTCCACCAGCAGCCGGTGCTCCTTGGCCACTTCCTGCATTTCGTTAAGCGGCATGCATTTGGCGCAGTCATGGAGCAGTCCCGCCAGACCGGCTTGTTCCACATCCGTGTGGGAGACCTCCGCCAGTTTCCGGGCGGTATGCGCCACCAGCAGGGAGTGCACCAGCCGCTTGTCTGTCAGGGCTTTGCGGAGCTTTTCATAGATCAGTTCGCCGCCCTTGGGGCTTTGGGGAACATCGTACAGGCCCATAATGCGGATGTATTCCATCACCTGGGGGGACAGTTCCTCCGGCGCTTGACCATCCGCCAGCTTTTCCCGAATGGCAGTGGAGGAAACGTCCATGGGCGGCAGGGAAAGAAAATGCAGCTTTGCGCCCATCTTGCGCAGCTTTTTGTAAACCGGATGTTCTTTGGGCTCGTCGGTGGCCCGGCAGCACACGATAAAATCGCACAGCTGAAACACCTTTTCCGGCTTGCGCCAGTTGGGCAGGTCGATCATGGTGTCCTCGTCGATGATGTAGTACAGATCGGCCCCGGCGTACTTTTTCTGCATCAGGCCCAGGGTGTCCACCGTGTAGATGACGCCTTCCCGCTCCAGCTCCATCCGGGAGGCTTCCATGCCCTCCATGCCGAAGATGGCCAGCCGGGTCATTTCATAGCGGTGCTCGGCGTCCTCCAGGCCGGTTTTTTTATGGGGCGGATTCCCGGTAGGCAGAAACAGAACCCGGTCCAGCTTGTATTCCTTGCGGGCAGCCTTTGCCATTTCCACATGCCGCATGTGGATGGGATTGAAGCTGCCGCCCATAATACCGATTCGTTCCTTGGCCAACGGGGTTTCCTCCTCTGTAAGCATACGTCTCCCCCACATTATACTAAAAAAGCCGCCAAATGGGAATAGTGTAAACGCAGGCTTTTGCCAGCAGAAGGAGCGCCACATGGAGAAGTATAGACAAAAAACCGCCCTTGCATCAGCGTCCGATCATTTTTTGCGGATGCTGCTTGCCATCGGCGCAGGGGTTTTGTGGTTTGTGTGGCTGTGGGGGCTGTCCCTGGCGGCGCTGGCCGCGGGCATCGCCCTGGGTGGACTTTTCTGGCTGTGCCTGAGGCAGCTGGGCAAAAAGCAGGTCAGGAAGCGAGAGAAGGAAATGCGGTGCATCCTTGGTGGGGAGATGGCTCTGGATAAGCTGCTGATGCTTCCTGACCGGCACGCCGCCTTCCAGGCCGCGCTGTGGATTTCTCCCAAAGCCCCGGTGGAGATGCAGCGCACCGTTGACCACGGCGTGACCGGCACCCTCCGGGGCGACCCTGTGCTGGTTTGGCTCATCGCCCGGCATAAAAGCACGGAAATCGGCGTGCAGGATGTGCTGGAAGCCGTCCGTGCCGCCAAAAGTCACAACGCCGTCAGGTTGTTTCTGTGCGTGACCGCGCCGGTCAGCAAATCGGCCAGGCAATATGCAGAGGAAGCCGACCTGGGCGTGCGCATCGTGTCCCGGGAGGAGCTGGTCATATTGGCCGGGGCGTGCAATCCCGCCACCGATGAAGATCTGCTCAAGCTGAAACCCCGAAAGCGGGCCAAGCGCTCTTTGCATCAATGGGCCGCCATTGTCCTCAGTCCTACAAGAAGCAAGCGATATCTGTGGTATGGGCTGGGCCTGGCCGGGCTGGCTTTGGTTACAAGGCAGCCCTTCTACCCCATTCCGGCGGCGGTGTGCCTGCTTCTGTTTGGGGGAACGCTTCTCTATCGAAAAAAGGCAACAGAAATGCCCTGGTAACTGTGCCAGGGCATTTCGTATTTATGCATCACAAACCGCGTTGGACAGTTGAATCCACTTTTCCACGTTCAGTTCCTCGCCGCGGGCCGTGGGCTTGAGACCGCAGGCTTCCATGGCGGAACGCAGCTTGTCCGGCTCCACCACGCCCTTCAGGGCATTGGTAAGGGTCTTGCGGCGCAGGGAAAACGAAGATTTCAGCATGCGCATCAGCAGCTTTTCGTCCTTCACGGGAACAGGCGGCTCGTTTCGCATGTGCAGATGGATGAAAGCGCTGTCCACCTTGGGTGGGGGCGTAAACAGCTCCGCAGGCACCACTTCCTCCAGTTCCGGCACGGAGTAATACTGGCAGCGCACGCTGGTCAGGCCGTAGCTTTCCGTAGACGGCGCGGCCATCAGCTTGTCCGCCACTTCCTTCTGAATCATGACGGAAATCCGACGAATGGGCAGTCCGCTCTGCCAGAGCATATCGAAAATGGCGGTGGTGATGCTGTAAGGAATATTGGCTATCACGAAGAAGTTTTCCCCCAGGGAGGCGCACAGTTCCTGCAGGTTCTGCTTGCGGATGTCCCCATGGACGACTTCCAGATTGGGATATTCCTCCATTTTCAGTTTCAGGAAGGGGATCAGGCTCTCGTCCGTCTCCACAGCGATGACCCGCTTTGCCTTCCGGGCCAGAAACTGGGTCAGCATGCCTGTTCCCGGGCCGATTTCCAGCACACAGTCCTCCTCCGTCAGGCCGGTGGAGTCCACCAGCCGGGAGAGCAGAGCTTCGTCGTAGAGGAAATGCTGGCCAAGATCGTGCTTGTATTCCCGGCCGTCCTCCCGGCGGTAGCGGGCTTTTTCAAAGGATTTCTTCATTGTTTCATTCCGTCCTCATCAATTTGAACCAAGTCCCGGCCAAAGGTATCCACCAGGGATTTTTCCACATTGTCCAGCAGGTTCATGGTCTGCTTCTGGCTGGCGTCCTGCTCCAACACCGCTTCAAAGCGGGCGGGCTTCTGGGCGATCTGGCTGAGCAGTTCCTCGATGGCCTGCTTGCGCTCCGGCATGTTCAGCTTCACATAGCTGAAATCCTTCTTGGCCAGGGGGATCCGCACGCGATACACGCCGTTTTCCTCGCCCAGGAACCGTTCGTTGCGCAGGAGGCCGAAAATGGCGGGCTTGGTTTTGGACAGCTCCTTGAGCAGTTCCTCCCAGACCGCTTTTGCACCGGCGGGCACAGGCTTTTCCTTGAGCTTGACGGAGGCGGCGGGTTCATCCAGAGTGGGTTTCTTCCGGGGAGCGGCGGGGGCGGACTGCACCGCCAGCTTGCCGCTTTCAATATCGCCCTGCAGGGACGACAGCTTGGCTTCCAGCTCCGCGATGCGCTCCAGCAAAGCGGCAGAATCCTCGCCCCGCTGTTCTTCACAGGCGTGAAGGGCGACGCTTTCCAGGCCAATTCTGGGCGACGACGCAAACCGAAGCTCGCCTTCCGCCTTCAGGAAGCAATCCAGCACACGGAGCAGCCGCTGGAAAGAGAACTTGGCGGCTTGCTGGCGCATGCGCAGCTCGTCCTCCGATGTGATGTCCAGAATGGAGGATGCATCCTTCTCCACGGCCTGGACGGTCAAAAGCATCCGGGTGTGGGAGGACAGCTCTTTCAAAAACACCTGAGGTTCCCGGCCGGAGCGCATCAGCTCGTCCACACGGCGCAGCACAAGGGCGGCGTCCCGGTCGGCCACAGCGTCCATAAAGGTGAAGGTAAAGTCCCGGTCAGAGGTGCCGAGGCTGTCCCGGACGGCAGCGGCGGTGATGATGCCGTTCTCCGCGCCGGCCACGCACATGTCCAGAATACTGAACGCGTCGCGCATGGCGCCCTCGGCGGCCCGGGCCACGATCTGCAATGCCTCTTCCTCGGCGGTCAGGTTCATTTCCTCCAGGGCTTCCTTCATGCGCTCCACCATCAGGGAGGCGGGAATGCGTCCAAAATCGTACCGCTGCACCCGGGAAAGGATGGTGGCGGGCACTTTCTGGGGGTCGGTGGTGGCCAGGATGAAAACCACGTGGTTCGGCGGCTCCTCCAGGGTTTTCAGAAGCGCGTTAAAGGCCGAGGTGGACAGCATGTGCACCTCGTCGATGATGTATACCTTATACTTGCCCATCTGGGGCGGATAAGCCACGGTTTCCAAAAGCTCCCGCATTTCCTCCACGCGGCTGTTGCTGGCAGCGTCAATCTCCAGCACGTCCATGGTGCTCTCGGCTTGAATGGCGCGGCAGACGTCGCACTCGCCGCAGGGGTCGCCGTGGTCGGGCGAGAGACAGTTGATGGCGCGGCTCATCAGCTTGGCCATGGTGGTTTTGCCGGTGCCGCGGCAGCCGCAGAACAGGTACGCATGGGCAATGCGCCCGGACTCGATCTGGCTGCGCAGGGTACGGACGGTGGCGGTCTGGCCGATGACCGCTTCAAAGGTGGTGGGCCGCCAGCGGCGGTAAAGTGCCTGATAGGCCATAAGAGCCTCCTGAAAGCATAATATTTCCGCTATTATCATACCTTTTTCCCCGGGCAAGGTCAAGGAAGACTTGCGCCCGGCCGCGGAAAATGGCATAATGTGCGTAATGAAACCAAATTTTGCCCAAAGGGGCAGGAGGGATCACCAAATGAAAGTATTGCTGCTGAATTCCAGCCCCCGGTATGAGGGCTGCACCTTCACCGCCCTCAGCGAGATCCAGAAAACCCTGGAAGAGTGCGGCGTGGAGGCGGAAATTGTCCAGTTTGGCAAGGAAGCCATCCACGGCTGCCTGGCCTGCTGGCAGTGCAAAAAGCTGGGCCATTGCGTCATCGACGACGCGGTGAACCGCATTGGCGCCATGCTGAAGGACGCGGACGGCTATGTGTTTGGCTCGCCGGTGTATTTTGCAGGCATGTCCGGCCAGCTGAAGTGCTTTATGGACCGGCTGTTCTGCGCCTACGGGGACGACATGCGCTTCAAGCCGGTGGCAGCCGTGGCCAGCGCACGCCGGGCAGGCACCACGCCCACGCTGGACGATATCAACCGCTTCTTTGGCCTCAATGACATGCTGATTGTGACCAGCCAGTACTGGAACATGGTGCACGGCTCCGAAGCGTCCGAGGTTCTCCAGGACAAGGAAGGCATGCAGACCATGCGCGCCCTGGCCCGGAACATGGCCTGGACGCTGAAATGCATCGACGCGGGTAAAAAAGCGGGCGTAGCCCTGCCGGAAGAAGAGCCCCGTACCTTCACCAACTTCATCCGTTAAATGGGCGGCAGCTCTCCCCCATTTTCCGCAATTTGCCTGAGCACAGGCAGAACCTTCTCGCACCAGCGGGTTCCCGGTTTGAACAGCCGGGGATCCGCTGTTTTCATCAGGAAGGGATGCCCCGCCGTGGCCAGCATGGTTTCGTCGTTGAAATGGTCGCCGAAAGCCGCCACTTCTTCCTTCTGAACGCCCAGGCTGTCCATCAGGTTTTTCAGGCCGATGCCCTTGTTCGCCATGGTGAAGTCAAACCAGTTGCGGCCGGCCATCACCGCGCTGAGCTTTCCGGCCCACTCTTGGGTGAGCCTGTCCGCCACCGGGGCGACGCCGTCGGGCGCGAAGCCGGAAAACTTGATGATAGGTTCGTCGATCAGGGAAAAATCGCTGACGACAGCGGTGGTGTTCCTGAGACGGAAGGCCATGTCCTCCATGAACCAGCGGTCGTCGTCCAGAACATAGCAGCATTTTTCACCGCTGATCAACACCCGCATACCCAGGCTTTGCAGCTCCTCCACAATGGTCATCACCAGCGCCCGATCAATGGGATTGGTGGCCACCACCTGCCGCCCGGTGGCGCACAGGCCGCCGTTTTCGCAGATGAAGCTCATCCTGGACGCAATAGGCATGAACATCCGCCGCAGGTTATCATACTGGCGGCCGCTGGCAGCTGCCACCGCAATGCCCATGTCGAGCAGGCGGTTGGCTACGTCAAAAAAGCCATCGGGCAAAGTGCCGTCCTTCTCCAGAAGCGTTCCGTCCAAATCCGTTGCAATCAGGCGAATCATCCTGCGTACCATCCTTCACAAAAAGATCGGCCCTATTATACCAGAAAACCCGCGGTTTGTATCCCGGCTGTTCAAAAAAGCCGGAAGCTGTTCTTTTCCTGCATTTTCCTTGCATTGCGGGCATTTGTCCCATAAAATGTTACCCGTGATTATTTTTTGAAAGGGATGAACCCTCATGAGCAAAATCCAGATGAAAACCCCTCTGGTGGAGATGGACGGCGACGAAATGACCCGCATCCTTTGGCAGATGATCAAGGATAAGCTGATCCTGCCCTTTGTGGATCTGAAGACCGAATATTATGACCTGGGCCTCAAGCACCGTGACGAAACCGACGACCAGGTGACCGTGGACAGCGCCAATGCTACCCTGAAGTACGGCGTGGCCGTCAAGTGCGCCACCATCACCCCCAACGCCCAGCGGGTGGAGGAATACGGCCTGAAAAAGATGTGGAAGAGCCCCAACGGCACCATCCGCGCCATTCTGGACGGCACCGTGTTCCGTGAGCCGGTTCTGGTCAAGGGCGTTTCTCCCTGCGTGAAAAACTGGAAGAAGTCCATCGTGGTGGCCCGTCACGCTTACGGCGATGTGTACAAGAACACCGAATACGCCGTCAAGGGCCCCGGCAAGGCCGAGATCTGCTTCACCGATGAAAACGGCGTGGAGACCCGCCAGACCATCCTGGAGTTCAAGGGCAGCGGTATCATGCAGGGCCTGCACAACACCGACGCCAGCATCACTTCCTTTGCCCACAGCTGCTTCCGCTATGCGCTGGATCAGAAGAAAGATCTGTGGTTCTCCACCAAGGACACCATCTCCAAGACCTACGACCACCGCTTCAAGGATATCTTTGCCGATCTGTACGAAAATCAGTACAAGGAAGCCTTTGAGGCCGCCGGCATCGAGTATTTCTACACCCTGATTGACGACGCCGTGGCCCGCGTGATCCGCAGCGAAGGCGGCATGATCTGGGCGCTGAAGAACTACGACGGCGACGTGATGAGCGACATGATCGCCACCGCATTCGGCAGCCTGGCCATGATGACCAGCGTGCTGGTGTCCCCCAACGGCCAGTACGAATACGAGGCCGCTCACGGCACCGTGACCCGTCACTATTACCGCCACCTGAAGGGCGAAGAGACCAGCACCAACAGCGTCGCCACCATCTTTGCCTGGACTGGCGCCCTGCGTAAGCGCGGCGAGCTGGACAATCTGCCCGACCTGTGCGCCTTTGCGGACAAGCTGGAAAAAGCCACCATCGATACCATCGAGGGCGGCGAGATGACCAAGGATCTGGTAGGCCTGTTCCAAGGCGAAGCCAAGGGTCTGAGCAGCGAAGGCTTCCTGGATGCCATTGCCGCCAAGCTGGCCTGATAACTGCAAACAAATACCGCCGCAGAGGCCATTTCTGCGGCGGCTTTTTTTATTCTGTTTCCATGTTTTGCACAGGAAGCTTGACGGAGAAAGTAGTTCCCACGCCCACCTTGCTGCGCACGTTGATCTTTCCCCCATGGGCCACCGCAATGATGCGGGCGATGCTCAGACCCAGGCCGTGACCGCTGGTCTGGCTCTTGCGGGCTTCATCGCAGCGGTAGAACCGGTCGAAGATCTTGGTCATGTCCTTGGCGGCGATGCCCTCGCCGGTATCCTGGACGCTGAGGGTGCAGGTATTTTCCTCGCACTTCATGCCGATGGTGATCTTCCCGCCGGCCGGGGTGTACTTGATGGCGTTGTCCAGCAGGATGCGCATCAGCTGCTTGATCATGCCCTTGTCCGCGTGCAGGGTGCAGCCGCCGGTCACATTCAGGCAGAACTCGTGCTGATCGGACAGCATCTTGGCCTCCCGGTGCAGCTCGCTGACCACTTCCAGGGGGTTGAAGTCCTCCATTTCCAGCATCAGGGTCTTTTTGTCGTGGCGGGCCAGGAAAAGCAGCCGCTCCACAAGCTCCTTCATGCTGGTGGATTCCTGGGCGATGGCGTTGATGCCCTCGTCCAGCACCTCCGGGTCGGTCTTGCCCCAGCGCTTGAGCATGCTCACATAGCCCTGGATGACGGCAATGGGCGTGCGCAGCTCGTGAGATGCATCGCTGACGAACTGCTTCTGGCTGTTATAGCTCAGCTCGATGCGGTCCAACATGCCGTTGATGACCAGCGCCAGATCTTTCAGCTCATTCTTGGTGCCCTCCACATTGATGCGCTCGCTGAGGTTGTTGGCCCCCAGGGTGGCGGCGGTTTCCGCCATATCGGTGATGGGCTTGAGCACCTTCTTGTTCAGCCGGTTCCGGTGCCGGAGGAAATACACGATGCGAAGCAGGTCAAAGCACAGCAGCGTCCAAAGCAGCACTTTGGAGGTGTGCATGAGGACGTCCGCAGGGTAATGGAACACAGCGCCGCCATGAAGCGTATTGCGGTAGATGAGCAGCGTATGAGAGCCGTCCTCCTGGGTGAAATCACTGAAAAGGAGGGCCGCGCTTTTGGCCACGGTCTGGATGCCGGACTCGAAGGTCTCGGTGTGAAGATGCACCTCCGTGAAAGGCGTGCCCATGAGCTGCTGGGCGGCGTAGGCGGTGCCGTCGGCAGGCTCCTGAGCCGCCACCAGCGCAACGCTGCGGTTGATGCCCGGCAGCTGGGCCAGCCCCAAGGCGAGCTGCACCGCCAGCAGCATGGGAATGGTGGTGCGGATCAGCTGCCCGGCGGCGTACAGGGCCACCCGAAGCACCAGCGAAAGCCGCAGCTTGCTGGTCAGGCGGCGGATGGCGCCGTTCCAGCTCTGGCCAATCCGGTTCAGGCCGCTTAATGGCTTTTCCTGCGAAACCGGCATCTCCGGCTCCATATCCACCTCCACCACGGTGCGTTCCGTGGCGGGCGGGTTGTCCACGAAGGGTTCGCCATCCAGGGCGACGCTCTGCTTATGCGTTTTCATAGCGGAACATATAGCCCACAGCCCGGATGGTGTGGATGGTCTTGATGCCGTACTTATCGTCAATCTTCTGGCGCAGGTAGCGGATGTACACGTCCACGATATTGGTATCGCCGGTGAACTCATAGCCCCACACGTTGGTGAGCAGGTCGTCCCGGGTGATGGCGGTGTTCTCGTGCTGCCAGAGGTAGTTGAGCAGGTCAAACTCCTTCTTGGTCAGGGAAATGGATTCGTCGCCGAAGCCTGCGCTGTAGCTGGCAGGCTCGATGTGAAGCTTTCCGGCGGTGCGGGTGCCGGAGGTCTGCTGCACGTCCACCCGGTGTTTCTTCAGCGAAACCCGGATGCGGGCCAGCAGTTCCTCGATGGCGAAGGGCTTGGTCATGTAGTCGTCCGCGCCCATGTCCAGACCCATGACCTTGTCGCTGACGTCGTCCTTGGCGGTCAGCATGATAATGGGCACGTCGTTGTGCTGCTGGCGCAAACGGCGACAGACCTCAATACCGCTCAGCTCCGGCAGCATCAAATCCAGGATCATCAGATCCGGCTGCCATTCAATGCAGGTGTCCAGGCCGGTGCGTCCGTCGTGGGCGGCTTTGACCTCGTAACCTTCGTGCTCCAGCTCCAGCGTTACAAATCGGGCGATTTTCACCTCGTCCTCAACGATCAGAATCTTGCTCACGGTGTTCTCCCCCTTAGGTTTCAATGGTTAGTGGATGTCCGCCTCATGGTAGCCGTCGTCGTCCTCGTGGACGTTCACGGAGCCGCCGTCCGGGAACTGCACGTTCACAGGCGTGGTGCCGCTGGCAGCGCCCCGGGATGCATCCTGCTTGTCCTCTTCCTTTCCGGAAAAGCTGCGGCTGATGTTATCCACCGTATTGGTGACGGTATCCTTGGCCTTGCGAACCAGGTCGTCAAAGCTCTCGCCGGCAAAATCCGGGCTGTCCTTTTCAAAGGAAAGGTGATAGCCCAGCACCAGGCAGGCAATCAGTCCCCCGATGACGATGTGGGGCGCGGTCAGCATGGTGATGATCACCGCCAGGGCGCTGACGTTCAGCACAGGAACATCGCCCTTGTTGGCCTTGATGCGCAGGCAGTACAGGAAGGAAAAAATCCCCTTGATGCCCTTGCCGCCGTCAGCTCCGCCCCGGGGCTGTGCGTCCTTCTTGAGCTTGCCGTTCTTTTCCAGGTCCACCAGAGACCGGGCCACGCTGCCGTTGTGGTATTCCAGCAGGTTTACAGCCTCCTCGTAGGTGATGCCGCTTTTGCGGCGCAAAATTTCAATATCTTCAATGCTAAAGCGAGCCATTCTGGCACCTCCTCAAACAAGTGCTTTTTGTTGCATCATCAGAATAGCACAACCTGCCAGGTTTTGCTTGAGGATTTGTTAATCCTTTTATGAGAAACAGATGAGAAAAACGGGAGCGGCACAGGCCGCCCCCGATGGGTATGCCGCTTACACGGGCATGGTGTTCTGATCTTTGTTCAGCATGGTGCTGTCAATGCCCAGCTGCTTGGCCTGGCGGTACTCGAAGTACTTCATGGCCACCTGGGGGAACAGCGCGTAGCTGAGAACGTCTTCTTCCTGCTGATAGAAGTCGCGGATTTCTGCCTTGTACTTCTCCAGCTCCGGAGGAATATCGTCAGCGGGACGATGAGTGATGACCTCAGCGTCACCAATGCACTTCTTGCGCACGTCCTCGTTCACGGGAGCGGGCAGACGGCCGTACTCGCCGCGAAGCAGGCCCTTGGACTCCTTGGGAACCATCTTGTAGCGCTCGCCGGCGATGATGTTCATCACAGCCTGGGTGCCAACAATCTGGCTGGTGGGAGTAACCAGGGGAGGATAACCGAAGTCCTCGCGGACGCGGGGCACTTCAGCCAGCACATCGTAGTACTTGTCCATAGCGTTGGCCTTCTTCAGCTGGCCGATCAGGTTGGACAGCATGCCGCCGGGAACCTGGTACAGCAGGGTGTTGGCGTCGGTGGACAGCACACGGGCGGGATCGCGCCAGCCGTCATCGGTCAGCTGATCGGCCACGCCGCGGAAATAAGCGGCGATCTCGGTCAGGGCCTTCAGATCCAGGCCGGTATCGTACTCAGTGCCCTGCAGGGTGGCAACCAGAGACTCGGTGGTGGGCTGAGAAGTACCGTTGCCCAGGGGGCTCAGGCAGGTGTCCACCACGTCAGCGCCGGCTTCGACGGCCTTGAGCAGGGTCATGGCGCCGGTACCGGTGGTGTCATGGGTGTGCAGCACGATGGGCAGATCGGTCTCCGCCTTCAGGCGCTTGATCAGGCTGTAAGCGCTGTAGGGCAGCAGCAGGTTGGCCATATCCTTGATGCAGATCAGGTCAGCGCCCATTTCCTGGATCTCGGCAGCCAGCTTCACGAAGTAGTCCTCGGTGTGAACGGGGCTGATGGTGTAGCTCATGGCCACTTCAGCGGTTCCGCCGTACTTCTTGGTAGCCTTGACGGCAGTTTCCATGTTGCGCAGGTCGTTCAGAGCGTCAAAGCAGCGGATGATATCGATGCCGTTCTCAATGCTCTTCTTGACAAAGAAGTCCACCACATCGTCAGAGTAGTGCTTGTAGCCCAGAATGTTCTGGCCGCGAAGCAGCATCTGCAGCTTGGTGTTGGGCAGGCCCTTCTTCAGGGTGCGCAGGCGCTCCCAGGGATCTTCGTTCAGGAAGCGCAGGCAGCTGTCAAAGGTGGCGCCGCCCCAGCATTCCAGGGAGTAATAGCCCACTTTGTCCAGCTTTTCCAGCATGGGCAGCATCTGGGAAATCTTCATGCGGGTTGCGGCCTGACTCTGGTGGCCGTCACGCAGAATGGTATCGGTAATTCCTACCTTAGGCATATCTTTCACCTCATTCAAATGCAGTAATTAACCGAACATGCTCAGCAGCATACCGGCAGCGATAGCGGAGCCGATAACGCCGGAAACGTTGGGGCCCATAGCATGCATGAGCAGGAAGTTGGAGGGATTGGCCTTCTGGCCTTCCACCTGGCTGACGCGGGCAGCCATGGGAACGGCGGACACGCCGGCAGAGCCGATCAGGGGGTTGATCTTGCCGCCGGTGATCTTGTTCAGCAGCTTAGCAACCAGCAGGCCGCCGGCAGTACCGCAGGCAAAGGCGAACACGCCGACAACGATGATCTTGATGGTCTGCCAGGACAGGAAGGTGGAGGCGGTGGCGGTGGCGCCAACGGTAACGCCCAGGAAGATGGTGACGATGTTCATCAGCTCGTTCTGAGCGGTCTTGCACAGGCGGTCAGCCACGCCGGATTCCTTGAACAGGTTGCCAAGCATCAGGCAGCCAACCAGAGGAGCGGCAGAGGGCAGCAGCAGGCTGACGATAATGGTAACAGCGATGGGGAAAATGATTTTTTCCTTCTTGCTGACGGGACGCAGCTGCTCCATGACGATGGAACGTTCCTTCTTGGTGGTCAGGGCGCGCATGATGGGCGGCTGAATGACGGGCACCAGAGCCATGTAGCTGTAAGCTGCCACAGCGATGGGTCCCAGCAGATGGGGCGCCAGCTTACCGGTGAGGTAAATGGCCGTGGGGCCGTCTGCGCCGCCGATAATGCCGATGGAAGCGGCTTCCTGAGCATTAAAGCCAAGAACGGAATAGGAAATGATGAACACGATGAAGATGCCCAGCTGGGAAGCAGCGCCCATGAGCATGCTGATGGGGTTGGCAATCAGGGGACCAAAGTCGGTCATGGCGCCAACGCCGAGGAAGATCAGGCAGGGGTAAATGCCCAGCTTGACGCCCAGGTACAGGAAGTCCAGCAGACCAGGGGTGATAGCCGGATCCTGGCCGCCCAGCAGTTCCCAGTGTACATGGCCGCCGGCATAGATCTCTTCGTGGTACATACCTGCAAAGGGCAGGTTGGACAGAAGCATACCGAAAGCGATGGGCATCAGCAGCAACGGCTCAAACTTCTTCACGATGGCAAGGTACAGAAGCACACAAGCAATCAGGATCATGATCAGGCTCTTGGGATTAGAAGTGACCAGACCGTAGATGCCGGAATCCTTGCAGAGTGTCAACAGGCTTTCGCCAATATTAAACTGCATTTTCTACAGCTCTCTTTCTTACAGAATAGGGAAACCAGCAATTCTTAGCCGATCACGACCAGAGCATCGCCGCTGTTGACGGAAGCGCCCTTGGAAACCACAATCTGAGCCACGGTGCCATCGCAGGGAGCCAGGATTTCGTTTTCCATCTTCATGGCTTCCAGAACCAGCAGCAGGTCGCCCTTCTTCACGGAAGCGCCCTGAGAAACCTTCACGTCCAGCACGGTGCCGGGCATGGGAGCGGTCACCTTTTCACCGCCGGCCACGGGAGCAGCAGCCACAGGAGCGGGAGCAGCAGCGGGGGCAGGAGCGGCCACGGGAGCAGGGGCAGCCACGGGAGCGGGAGCAGGAGCAGCCACGGGGGCAGCAACGGGAGCAACGGCCACGGGGGCAACAGCACCATTGACTTCTTCAACAGAAACGGAATACACAACACCATTGACGGTAACATTGAACTGACGCATGAGAATATCCTCCTTAAATATAATGATCAAACAGGAAACGGAAAAATTAGAAACGGCTGTAAATCTGTTCTTCGCGACCGGCACGGCTCCATCTGGGAGCATTGCTGATGCGCTTGACGCGGCGAACCACAAAGTTGCCTTCGCCCATCACCACATTCAGCGCAGCGACGATCGCAGCAACCACAGCCGGGTCGGCGGAACCATCGTAAGCAGCCAGAGCAGCGCTGATAGCAGCCATCACATCATCCGGCAGATCGGCGCTCTGTGCGGCCTTTACCGGGGCTGACTTGGGCTTATTTTTTTTTTTGTTCTGACCAGCGTTGGTAATCCCGGACAGGATCTTAATAAACACGATCAGGATCACCAGGCCGGCAAAAACCGTGATCATGCCAAGGGCAGCAACGCCCAAACCATACAAAAGCTTTTCCATCAACGTTTCTCCTTTCCAGAAAATTACACGGGCAGGTTGCCGTGCTTCTTAGGCGGATTGGAATCACGCTTGCTCATCAGCATTTCCAGAGCAGAAATCAGCATGGCGCGGGTGGTGGCGGGATCGATGATATCGTCCACCATGCCCTGCTTGGCGGCGTTCACAGCGCCGGCAACGTCGGCGATGTACTGATCGGCATACTTGGCGCGGGCAGCTTCCACGCTCAGCTCGGTATCTTCCTTGACGTCCTTGGAATACAGAACGGCAACGGCGGCTTCGGGAGTGAGAGCGGAGATCACAGCGGTGGGCCATGCGTAGGTCATGTCAGCCATGGCTTTGCCGCCCATGGCAACATAAGCCTGGCCGATGGCGTCGCCGGTGACAACAGCCAGCTTCGGCACGGTGGCCTCGGCGTAAGCGTAGAGCATCTGGCTCTGGGCCTTGAACAGCCAGCCCTGCTCCTTGATGCTGCCAACTTCCACGCCGGAAGTGTTCATCAGGCTGACGACGGGAATGCCGAAGCAGTCCATGAAGCGGACAAAACGGGCAGCCTTCTGCAGAGCGCCGGCGTTCAGCTTGCCGGTGGCGGCAACCAGACCAACGCTGTGGCCGCCCATACGGGCCAGAGCCACCTTCACGGCAGGCTCGTAAGCGGCATAAAGCTCGATCATTTCGCCATTGTCGCTGAGGGCGGTCATCAGGCCGGTCACGTCAGCGGGGTCGATGGCGGGCAGAAGACGGTTCAGGTCGTCGCTGTCGATGATCTCGGTATCCTCCAGATTGCTGGAAGGCAGGAGAGCCAGGACCTTCTTGGCCTTGAGAAGAGCGTCTTCTTCATCCTCGGCAACTAGAGCGCAGGCGCCCATCTCAGCAGCAACGTCGGCACCGCCGAAAGCTTCCGCGTCCACTTCCATGCCGTTCATGGCAGCCATGACCTGGGGGCCGAACACCATCAGCTGGCCAACCTTCTTGGCAGCAATGGTCACGTCAGCCAGCTGGCTGATGAAGGCAGCGCCGCCGATGCAGGGGCCCAGCACCAGGGCCACCATGGGGCACACGCCGCTCATGCGAGCCATCTTCTGGTAGATTTCGGAATAAGCGCTCATGGCCAGGGCGCCCTCGTCAATGCGCACACCGGCGCTGTCCATCATGGCCAGCACGGGAGCGCCGGTCTTGAGGGCCATGTCCAGCAGCTTCACGATCTTGGCAGCCTGGGCCTGGCCCATGGCGCCGCCGTGGACGGTGAAGTCCTGGGCAAAAAGATAGACGGGTCTTTCCTCGATGGTGGCATAACCGGTCACAACACCGGCGCCTTCATCATTTTGGCTTACCAGGGCAAACAGCTCCACAAAGCTGCCTGCATCCACGATCCGGTTAATCCGCTCGCGGGCGGTCATTTTTCCGGCATCGCGCTGCTCCTTGAGGCGTTTCTCATCTCCGGCCAGAATGGTCTCCCGAAGCTGAAGCACCTTCTGAAGGTCTTGAGAATTGTGCATTTCCGTTCTCCTTCCATGCGATCAAAGAATCTTTTGGTCAGGCGCAAGTCAGACAAGTCCAACTTAAGCCCAGTTTTTTACATTCTACTTATCCTTCCTGTTTTCCTTCTTTGTTCGTGATAATTTTGACAAAATTTTTCCGCCGGCCACAAACAAAAAGAAACATCCCAGCGTTTTTGCCATATATCACAACAAAAACAACTAAGACGTTTCTTTTGAAAGATTATTTATTTTTTTCCCAATCCTTCAGCTCGTTCTGGATGTATTCCAGCGCCAGCAGCCGCTCCTTGACCTGCTCCACGCTGAGCAGCTCCGTGTTGGAGGAGTCAAACTCCGTCAGCGGGTTGCGATTCACGTTGCCTTCCACCACGTACTTGTCATAGTTCAGGTCGCGGGAATCGGCAGGCACGCGATAGAAATGGCCCATGTCGATGGCGTGGACGCATTCCTCGTTGGTGAGCAAAGTCTCGTACATCTTTTCGCCATGGCGGATGCCGATGATCTTCACAGGGTTGTCCGCATGGAAGATTTCCTTCACGGCCTGGGCCAGCACGCCGATGGTGCAGGCGGGGGCCTTCATGACCAGGATATCGCCGCTGACGCCGTGCTCAAAGGCAAACAGCACCAGCTCCACGGCCTCTTCCAGGCTCATGATGAAACGGGTCATTTTGGGATCGGTCACGGTCAGGGGCTGACCGGCCTTGATCTGGTCAATAAACAGCGGAATGACGGAGCCACGGGAGCACATCACATTGCCGTAGCGGGTGCCGCAGATGGTGGTTCTGGAAGGATCCACCGTACGGCTCTTGGCGATGAACACCTTCTCCATCATGGCCTTGGAGGTGCCCATGGCGTTGACGGGATAGGCGGCCTTGTCCGTGGAGAGGCAAATCACCTTTTTCACTCCGGCCTCGATGCAGGCGGTCAGCACATTGTCCGTACCCAGCACGTTGGTCTTGACGGCTTCAATAGGAAAGAACTCACAGGAAGGAACCTGCTTGAGGGCTGCGGCATGGAACAGATAGTCCACACCATGCATGGCGTTCTTCACGCTGGCAAGATCCCGCACGTCGCCGATATAGTACTTGATCTTATCGGACTGGTAGTAATGACGCATGTCGTCCTGCTTTTTCTCATCGCGGCTGAAAATGCGGATTTCCTTGATATTCGTATTCAGGAACTTTTCCAGAACCGTCTTTCCAAAGGAACCGGTTCCGCCGGTGATCATCAGCGTTTTTCCGCTAAACATGTCAGGCTTCCTCCTCGTTGTTCTTCAGTACATTGCCGGTCAGGCGGTGCAGTACCTCGTGGTAGGCTTCCTCCACATTGCCAAGCTCGTGGCGGAAGCGGTCGATGTCCAGAGGTTCATGGGTGCGGGAATCCCAGAAACGGCAGGTATCGGGCGATACCTCGTCCGCCAGAAGGATCTGACCGTGATAGCGGCCAAATTCCAGCTTGAAGTCAATCAGCTCAATGCCGATCTCTTTCATGGTCTCCTTCAGGATCTCGTTGACCTTGAGGGCATAACCAAACATCACGTCCAGCTCTTCCCGGGTGGCCAGTTCCACGGCGGTGATGTGAGTGATGTTCACCAGCGGGTCTTCCAGCTCCGGGTATTTGAGGTTGTATTCCACCACCGTATTTTTCAGGTGGGTGCCGTCCGGGTAACCGATGCGCTTGGCCAGGCTTCCGGCCACAATGTTGCGCACCTTCACGGACACAGGAATGATGTCCACCCGCTTCACCAGGGAGCTGGTCTTGTCAATGCGGCGGATAAAATGATTGGGTACGCCCTTTTCCTTGAGCATGGTAAACATGTGCTCGCAGATCAGGTTGTTGATCTCGCCCTTGCCGATGATGCGGCCACGCTTCAGGCCGTGATAGGCGTAGGTTTCATCTCTGTAGAAGACGATGGCTTCGTCAGGGTTTTCCGTTGCGTAGACCTTTTTGCCCTTGCCTTCTGCAATCAGTTCAGTAATGCTGTCCATCTTCTCTCCCCTTGCATACTCTGTAAAAAAACACTGCCTATTGTAACACCGATTTCCAAACCACGCAAGGCGGAAAAATCAGTCTGCAAACATGGGAGAGGAAAGATACCTGTCGCCGGTGTCCGGCATCAGGATCACGATGGTCTTGCCTGCGTTTTCAGGCTGTTTGGCCAGTTTGACCGCAGCCGCCAACGCTGCGCCGGAGGTGATGCCCACCAGCACGCCTTCCTTCCGTGCCATGGCCTTGCCGTACTCGTAAGCCTCTGCCTCGGTCATGGTCAGGATCTGATCCATGACGGACACGTCCAGCGCGTCGGGAACGAAATTTGCGCCGATGCCCTGCAGGCCGTGGCTGCCCGCCCGGCCTTCCGTCAGCAAAGGCGACGAGGCAGGCTCCACGCCCACCACCTTCACCTGAGGCTTCTGTTCATGCAGGTAGCGTCCCACGCCGGTGATGGTTCCGCCGGTGCCAACGCCCGCCACGAACATATCCACCGTGCCGTCCGTATCCTCGTAGATTTCCGGGCCGGTGGTCAGATAATGGGCTTCCGGGTTAGCCGGGTTCACAAACTGGCCCGCAATGATGCTGCCGGGAATCTGCCGGTGCAGTTCCTCCGCCTTCTCCACGGAGCCGTTCATGCCCTTTGCGCCTTCCGTCAAAACCAGCTCCGCGCCGTAGGCTTTGAGCAGGCTGCGGCGCTCCACGCTCATGGTGTCCGGCATGGTCAGAATGACCCGATACCCCCGGGACGCTGCCACCGCTGCCAGGCCGATGCCGGTGTTGCCGCTGGTGGGCTCGATGATGGTAGCGCCGGATTTCAGCTTGCCTTCCTTTTCCGCCACGTCAATCATATGGGCGGCAATGCGGTCCTTGGCGCTGCCGGCGGGGTTCTGCTTTTCCAGCTTGGCCAGCAAAGCCGCGTTCACGCCGTATTCCTTTTCAATATTGTGAAGCCGCAAAAGGGGCGTGCGGCCAATGAGTTCAGAAACGCTTCCTGCAATCTTCATTCTTCTGCGCATCCTTTCCAAATAGGTTCCCTATGCATTTTATTCCCGGCTCTCCCCCATGTCAACCTTCAGAAAACGGATTGACTTTCCCCCATTTCCTGGGTTATTGTAAAGAAAAGCGGAAATCCACCCGAAAGGATGCAACAGCAATGATTGACTTTACGTTTCAGAATTCCACCAAGATCTATTTTGGCCGCACCGCCCTTGACAATCTGGCAGGCGAGGTGCGCCGCTACGGTACCCGTGTGCTGCTGGTGTACGGCGGCGGAAGCATCAAGTGCATCGGCCTGTATGACAAAGTGATGGACATCCTCCGCGGAGAAAACGCCCAGGTGTGGGAGATCTCCGGCGTGCTGCCCAATCCCCGGCTGGGCCTGGTAGAAAAGGGCGTTGCCATCTGCAAGGAAAACGACATCCAGCTGGTACTGGCTGTGGGCGGCGGCAGCGCCATCGACACCGCCAAGGCCATCGCCAACGGCGCCTGCTACGACGGCCATCCCTGGGATCTGTTTGAGGGCAAGGGTTCCAATGACCGGGTGCTGCCCCTTGGCACCATCGTCACCCTGAGCGCCGCCGGCAGCGAAATGAGCAACTCCAGCGTCATCACCCGGGAGAGCGACATGTGCAAGCGGGGCCGCAACACCCCCTTCAATCTGCCCAAGTTCTCCATTCTCAATCCCGAATACACCTTCACCCTTCCCCCCTTCCATACCGCCTGCGGCATCGTGGACATCATGGCCCACATGATGGAGCGCTACTTTGCCCGGGAGGAAAACGTAGAGCTGACCGACCGCATGACCGAGGCCGCGCTGGTCACCGTGATCAACAATGCACCCATCGTGATGGAGAAGCCGGACGACTACGACGCCCGGGCTGAGATCATGTGGGCAGGCGCGCTGGCCCACAACAACCTGTTCTCCACCGGCCGCACCGGCGACTGGGCCAGCCACAAGCTGGAGCACGAGCTCAGCGCCCTGTACGATATCGCTCACGGCGCGGGCCTGGCCATCATCTTCCCTGCATGGATGAAGTACGTTCTGGAAAAGAACGGCGAGAAGAAACTCAGCCAGTTTGCACGGCGGGTCATGCAGGTGCCGGAAAACTTCGGCGATGACCGCGCCACCGCGCTGGAAGGCATCGCCCGGCTGGAGAAGTTCTATCGCTCCATCGGCCTGACCACCACGCTGCACGAAAACGGCATCGGCGAAAGCGACATCCCCCGCATGGCAGAGCGGGCCATCGCTTTGGGCGGCGGCAGCCTGGGCTTCTTCGTGAAGCTGGGCGTGCCCGACGCGGAGGCCATCTACCGCCTGGCCCTGTAACCAATCAAAAACGAACCGTCCCCCGGCTTTTGGCTGAGGGACGGTTTTCTTTACAGTTGCTTTTCAAATGCATCCCGGATGTCGGGGAAACGCCGGATATGGGGCGGATTGGCCGGATGCTGGGAGAGATGTTTTTCCATCCAGACCATGTTGTACCAGCGGCCAAACTTGTAGCCGCATTTCAAGAACTCGCCCACCATGCGGTATCCCATCCGCTGATGAAACAACACGCTGGAACGGGTCAGATATTCGTCGTCCACATCCACGGAAGCGATGCAAGCGTTGATGTTGTAGATGTTCTGCATCCGCAGGGCGTCCTCCAGGGCCTGATACAGCGCCCGGCCCACGCCGCCCCGGCGCAGATCCTGTCGCACGTACACGCTGCCCTCCGCGCCCCAGGCGTAAGCGGCCCGGGTGTGAAAGGGGCTGGCGTATGCATAGCCGATGATCTGCCCGTCCTTGACTGCCTTCAGATAGGGGTACTTTTCCAGGGTGCGGCTGACCCGCTGGGTGAATTCCTCCAGGGAGGGCACGTCGTACTCAAAGGTGACAGCCGTCTCCCGGACATAGGGCGCGTAGATGGCAAGCAGCTCCGGCGCGTCCTCCGGGGATGCGACCCGGATGTCAAACTCCATGGTTTTCATCCTTTCTTGCTCTTTGCGCCGCGGAACATGACCTTGCGGGCGATAGACACAACGGCCCGGTGCAGCGGCGGGAAGGCATGCTTTTCCGCTTCTTTCAGCTTGGAGGGGATATCGATGTGCTGGGGGCAATGGGCGGCGCATTTGCCACAGCCGATGCACTGGGTGGCAAAGCCGGGCTTCTGCTTGAACGCGATGGCCTGGACGTAGTCCTTCCAGCCGGCAAACTTGCTTTCCGTGTACATGATGTTGTAACTGCGGAAGATGCCGGGAATATCCACTCCCTTGGGGCAGGGCAGGCAATAACCGCAGCCGGTGCAGCCCACCTTGGTTTTTTCGTTGATGATGGCTTTCAAATCCCGATAGAACTGCATGTCCTCGGGGGTCAGGTGGCCCACATCCGCATCAGAGGCGATGCGGCAGTTTTCCTCCACCATCTCCAGGCTGTTCATGCCGCTGAGCACGCAGGTCACTTCCGGCTGATCCCACAGCCAGCGCAGGCCCCATTCGGCGGCGGATCTGCCGCTTTCGTGCTTGGCGATCATGCTCTTGGCCTTCTCCGGCAACAGGTTGACCAGCTTGCCGCCACGCAGGGGTTCCATGATGATAACGGGAATGCCCTTCTCGGCAGCGGCTTTCAGGCCCTTGCGGCCCGCCTGGCTGTTCTCGTCCATGTAGTTGTACTGGATCTGGCAAAAATCCCAGTCGTAGGCGTTGAGGATCTCCAGGAAGGTTTCCGTGTTGCCGTGGAAGGAAAAGCCGATCTGCCGGATGCTTCCGTCCGCCTTCTTTTTGGCGATCCACTCCTCAATGCCCAGCTTTTTCAGCTTTTCCCATGCGGCGATATCCGTCAGCATGTGCATGAGGTAGTAGTCCACGTAGTCGGTCTTGAGGCGGCTGAGCTCCTCCTGGAAGTACTTTTCAATGGCGTCGGCGGAGGCGATCAGGTACTGGGGCAGCTTGGTGGCCAGCTTGACCTTATCCCGAAGGCCGGTGCGGGTGAAGATCTCGCCCATGAGGGCCTCGTTGCCGGTGTAAAGGTAGGCGGTGTCAAAATAGTTCACGCCCAGCTCCACCGCGCGGCGGAACTCCGCCTCGGCCTTGTCCACATCATAGCCGCTGCCCTTGCGGGTAAAACGCATACAGCCAAAACCCAGCACAGAGATGGGGTTGCCGTAGCGGTCATTACGATAAAGCATGCTTTTCGCTCCTTTCAGGTTCACCGTTATATGAAACCACAAAGCCCGCAAAAATGCAATCCTCATGCGGAAATTGCTTTGCAAAACAAGGCAATACATGGTATAATTCTTTTATATGGCGTGGCCCGTCCTTTTTTGTGTCCACGCAACCAAAAACGAAGGGAACGATTGCTGTGGAAAAGATGATGGTTCCAGGCAGCCGTGAAGTGGCCACCGCGGCCATTCAGCTGGCCATGACCCGCAGCCGGGAAGATGAACAGCAATGGCGCAAGCTTCTTGCAGACCAAGGCATTGCCACCGCTGCGGCCGATTTTGGCGGCGATTTTCTGACCGGCATTGTGCGCATTGTGGAGCGTGCCGTTGTGGCCGCTAAGCGGGAAAACGTGATCCAGACCGAGCATCTGGAAGAGGGCTGTGTGGCCGGCGCGGCCCGGGAAGCCCTGAACCAGATTACCCCCAAGGCTTTGGGCATGAGCGTGGGCGGAAAGATCGGCATTGCCCGCAGCGGCGACCATGTGGCTGTGGCTGTGTTCTTCGGCATCGGCCTGGGCCATCTGGATGAGATCTGCATCGGTCTGGGACACCGGGCCATTTGACAAACGAAAGGCAGGACTGAATATGCGTCATTTTACCATTGCCATTGACGGCCCCGTGGGCGCGGGCAAAAGCTCCGTTGCCAGCGACGTGGCCAAAAAGCTGAACATCCTCCACCTGGACACCGGCGCCATGTACCGGGCGTTTGCCCTGAAGGCGCTCCGGGAAGGCATTTCCATGGAGGACGCTGAGGCCCTCACCGCCCTGACCGAGCGCTGCATGCCGGAAGTCCAGTACGTGGACGGCGTCCAGCGTACTTTGATCGACGGTGAGGACGTTTCCGGCCTGATCCGCACGGAAGAAGTGAGCATGGCCACCAGCACCAGCTCCAAGGTGGCCGGTGTGCGCCGGGCTATGGTGGCCAAACAGCAGGAAATTGCCAAAAAGCAGAATATCCTGCTGGACGGACGGGACATCGGCACCGTTGTTTTGAAGGACGCCACGCTGAAAATCTACCTGACTGCATCCCCCGAATGCCGTGCCCGCCGCCGCTTTGATCAGCTGCAGGCCAAGGGCGAGGAATGCGTCTATGAGGACATCCTGGCCGACGTGATCAAGAGGGATCACCAGGACATGAACCGTGAGGTGGATCCCCTGCGCCCCGCCGAGGACGCCCAGATCCTGGACTCCACGGACATGACCCAGGAGCAGGTGGTGGACAACATCATCCGCCGGCTGGAGCTGAAGCAGGGCAAGATGCCCAAAAAGGCAGAAAAATTCTCCAAGATTTACAATGTTGCTTTCAAGATCATGGGTTTCCTGTACAAAACCCTGTTCCCGGTGCAGGTGCACGGCCTGGAAAACACCCTGCTGGATGCGCCATACATTCTCATTTCCAACCACAACTCCCTGATGGATCCCCTGACCATCGGCGTGCCCATCAAGCGGTACAACATCCGCTTCCTGGGCAAGAAGGAACTGGAAAAGAATCCCATCCTCAAGAAGGTTTTCAGCGCTGTTCACATGATCCCGGTGGATCGCCACAACATGGACATGGCCGCCGTCCGCTCCTGCCTGAAGGTGCTGAAGGAAAACCATGTGCTGGGCGTGTTCCCGGAAGGCACCCGCCACAAGGAGGGCGTGATGCAGGACCTGGAAAGCGGCATCGCCATGATTGCCCTGCGCAGCAAGGCTCCTTTGCTGCCCGCCTACATGAGCCGCAACCTGGGGCTGTTCCGTAAGGTGCATCTGTACTATGGCGCGCCCATTTCCGTGTCTGATTTGGCCGCAAAGGGCATCAACAAGGAAAACTGCGAGGAACTGCTGGAGACCATCCGCAAGACCTACCGGGATATGGTGGAAAAACACGAAGCCCATTACGGCAAGAAAAAAGGCTGATGAATCGTTTCTTGGATGTCATGTTTTTTCCATGCATGAAATTTGATAAACATTTTTTTCACAAGCAGGAAAATGAAAATTCATGGCGAACAAGATAATAATGTATATACATGGAGTTGGTTAGATGGCTATCACAGTGGCCCGGTACGCCGGTTTTTGCATGGGCGTGCGCCGGGCGGTGGACGAGGCGCTGAAAGCCGCCGAAACCGGTGACGAGATCGTTACCTTTGGCGAGCTGGCCCACAATCCGCAAGTGATTCAAACCCTTGAGGAAAAAGGCATCCACGCGGTACACGACGTGGAAAGCGCCCGGGGAAAAACCGTCATCATCCGCAGCCATGGCGTTGCGCCGGACGTTATCCGCCAGCTGGAAGAAGTGGCCGTTTCCGTCATCGACCTGACCTGCCCCTTTGTCAACCGGCTGCATCAAGTGGTGGCCAAATATACCGCCGACGGATCTCCCGTCATTTTGATCGGCCAGAAGGATCACCCGGAAGTGGTGGGCACCATCGGCTACGCAGCGGGGCCTGTATATACCGTCAACAGCGCCGAGGAAACCGCCTCCGTCCCCCGGATGGAACGGGCCCTGGCCGTATCCCAGACCACTTTCCCCCATGAACGTTGGGAAACCATTCTGGAGCTTCTCAAACAGAAAGTTTCCGACCTGACCGTTCAGGACACCATCTGCACAGCCACCGTCCTTCGCCAAAGCGAGGCCCGGAAGCTGGCCGCGTCGGTAGACGCAATGCTGGTGGTTGGCGGCAAAAACAGCGCCAACACCCACAAACTTTACGAGACCTGCAAAAGCATTTGCAGCCGTACCCTCATGGTAGAGCGTGCGGCGGATATCCCGCCGTGCTTTGCAAATATCCATTCGGAATCCATTGGAATCACCGCCGGCGCAAGTACGCCGGATTGGTCACTTAAGGAGGTTGTCACACGCATGACTGACAAGGAACAATTGGACCAGATTTCCACCGAGGAGGCGGAAAAGAACAGCTTTATGGCTGATCTGGAAGCGACTCTGGTCCGGATCAGACCCGGACAGACCGTTACCGGCAAGGTTGTGCAGATTACGGAAGACGAAGTCTGCGTCAACATTGGCTACAAGGCTGACGGACTGATCAAGCGCGAGGACTTGGTAACCCAGGATGTGCAGCTGGATGACGAAATCGAAGTGGAGGTCGTCAAGGTTAACGACGGCGAAGGCAACGTTTTGCTTTCTCAGCGCAACATCTTGAACAAAAAGGCCTTCGCCGAGCTTGTCGAAAAGCATGAGAAGGGCGAATACGTTGAAGGTACCGGTAAGGAAGTCGTTAAGGGCGGCCTGATCTGCACCGTGAACGGCATTCGTGCTTTCGTGCCTGCGTCTCAGCTCTCCGGCCGTTACGTGGAAAAGATCGGCGAATTCGTCGGCAAGGATCTCAAACTCAAAATCATCGAACTGGACGAGCAGAAGAAGCGCATCGTCTGCAGCCGTCGTGCCGTGGTTCGTGAAGAAAATGCAGCCCGCAAGGAAGAAGCCTGGGGCAAGCTGGCTGAGGGCGCCGTTATCACCGGTACCGTCCGCCGCCTGACCGACTTCGGCGCCTTCGTGGATCTGGGCGGCGTGGATGGTCTCATCCATGTGACCGATCTGAGCTGGGCTCACGTGAAGCATCCCTCTGAAGTGGTTGCTCCCGATCAGGAAGTGGAAGTCAAGATCCTCAGCCTGGACCGCGAACGCGAACGCATCCAGCTGGGTCTGAAGCAGCTGCAGCCCAAGCCCTGGGACAACGCTACTGAAAAGTACGCCGAGGGCACTGTTGTGACCGGTAAGGTCGTCCGCATCACCACCTTCGGCGCCTTCGTGGCTCTGGAGCCCGGTATCGACGGTCTGGTTCACATCAGCCAGTGCGCTGCCACCCGCATCAACAAGGTTGAAGACGCCGTGAACGTGGGCGATGAAGTGACCGTGAAGGTTCTGGCCATCGATCCCGAAGCCAAGCGCATCAGCCTGAGCATCCGCGCTCTGCTGGAGCCCGAAGTTGCTCCCGTTGAGGAAGAAGAAGTTGTTCCCACCATCGACGATGGCGAAGAAGCCGTTGCCGTGGATATCGAAGCGATGGGCGCTGCTCTGGAAGCTGAAGCCCAGGCCGCCGAGACCGAGGAATAATTCCCACGCTTTCCCGGGAAAGCCGTTCCGCTTATTGGAGCGGCTTTCCTTTTGCCCGGATTTGTAATTTATCATTGTATTTTGCTAAAAATGCGTGTATGATGGTTTTATTACTGTAGGAGGGATACCAGTATGGAGAGAACATATATTGCCAAGGCTCTTGCCATGACCGGCGAAACCGTGAAGGTGCAGGGCTTTGTTGAAAACAACCGCAACGGCAAGTCCATGGCCTTCATCGTGCTCAAGGACATTACCGGCAAGCTGCAGATCACTGTGGAAAAGGAAGCCTGCCCCCATCTGTGCGATACCATCGACCAGCTGACCGGCGACTCCGTCATCACCGTCATCGGCAAGATCAACCCCAACGAGTACGTGAAGCTGAATGGCGTGGAACTGCTGCCTGAATCCATCGTGATCGAAAGCATTGCCGATCCGCTGCCCATCAACCGCGAGGAGATCCCCGCCACCAAGAAGCGCCAGGCTGTGGAACGCTCCAGCATCGACCAGCGCATCGACTATCGCTGGATCGACCTGCGTACCGACAACAACCAGCTCATCTTCAAGGCCCAGACCGTGATGGTCAACGCCATGCGCCAGTTCCTGGTGGAGAAGGGCTTCATGGAGATCCACACTCCCAAGCTGATCGGCACCGCCAGCGAAAGCGGCTCCGAGGTGTTTGAGGTCAAGTACTTCGACCGCAAGGCCTACCTGGCCCAGAGCCCCCAGTTCTACAAGCAGATGGCCATGGCCAGCGGCTTTGACCGCATCTTCGAGGTGGGCCCGGTGTTCCGCGCCGAGAAGAGCTACACCTCCAAGCACACCACCGAGTTTACCGGCTTTGACCTGGAGTTCAGCTACATCGAGTCCTTCCGTGACGTCATGAAGATGGAAGAGGAACTGCTGACCCATACCCTGAAGGCCGTGAAGGAAGCTTATGGCGAGGAGATCAAGAACCAGTTCGGCATCGAAGTGATCGTCCCCACCACCCCCTTCCCCGTGGTCACTCTGGCCGAGCTGTACGATGCTCTGGAGAAGGAATTTGGCTACATCCTGCCCGACGAAGAGAAGAACGACCTTACCACCGAGGCCGAGCGTCTCAGCTACGACTGGGTGAAGAAGCACTACGACCACGAGTTCCTGTTCATCACCGATTACGGCGCAGAGAAGCGTGCTTTCTACCACATGCGTGACGAGAACGGCGTGCCCCAGGGCTACGACCTGATCTGGCGCGGCGTGGAGATCACCACCGGCGCACAGCGCGAGCACCGCTACGACGTGCTGAAGGCGCAGGCGGAAGAAAAGGGCCTGGCCGACGACGTGAAGTTCTACCTTGAGTTCTTCAAGTACGGCTGCCCGCCCCACGGCGGATTCGGCCTGGGCGTTGACCGCCTGACCATGCTGCTGCTGGGCCTGCACATCAAGGAATCCATGTTCCTGTTCCGCGGCCCCAACCGCCTGCATCCCTAACAAAAAACGCTCCCGGAGGCAAATGCTTCCGGGAGTTTTTTGTTACCAGATTTTCTGCACGTCCGTGTCCTGGAAATAATGCCGGATGATTTCCTCGGCGGTTTTTCCGTCCTGAGCCATGCCATATGCGCCCCATTGGCTCATGCCAACGCCGTGGCCGTAGCCTTTGCCGGACATGTATACCTTGCCGTCCCTGATCTCCAGGGTAACCAGCAGGGTGGAGCGCATCTCCTTGCTGCCGATGGCAATCCTGAGTTCCGCCGCGTCCACTTCCGTGCCGTCCACCAGCAGGGTGACCGCTCTGCCGCTTTCCCCCTTCTGGCCGATTTTCAGCTTGGTGCTGCCTGTCACATCCACCTCAGCGCCTGCCTTTTTGCAGGCTTTTTCAAATTCGTCCAGCGTGAATGTGGCTTTCCAAGACGCCGCTTCCTTCAGCTGCGCGTTTTCCTTCTCATCCTCCACAGATTCCGGCTCCGTTCCCTGGGCGATTTTCGTATACCCAGGTTCGTCTTTGTCCCAGCCAAGGCCCTCCACCGCATAGTCCGTTTTGCCGCCGCTGTGGGAGTGGAACCAGCTGTAAGGAAGTTCCCCGTTCCAGCTGAGCACCTGTCCCTTGGTCTCCCCCACCGCCTGCTTGATGCGGTCGTTGACACCGGATGCGTCATACGCCTGGGCTTCCTCAATGTCCGTGGAGATGTCCGCGCCTTCGTACTTGCTGTCCTTTTCCTCCACAAACTTCAGCACAAAGGTCCGGGCCAGGATGGCCTGGGCTTTCAGCGCCTCCATGGGCCAGTCGTTCTTCATCTCCCCCGCCAGTACGCCCTCCACATAGCTTTCCAGATCCATGGTTTCGATGTTTCCATCCACGTACACCCGGAGAAGCGGCACGCCGTCCTCCCCCATCTTCAGCTTGTCTTTTGACCATTGCACCTCTTTTTTCAGCGGCGCTGTCTTTTCCGGGATCTCCGTGGCCTGGGCCGCGCAGCCATTCAGCGTCAGCATGATCGCCAGGGAGATAGCCCCCAGGCTCCAAAACCTTTTCTGCATCAAAAAAACCTCCTCTTCCCGGATAGATTGTCCGGAAAGGGAGGTCAAAACCCTTGTAAATCATGCCTGCAGGCCGGTTTCGTAGCCGTGCTTCTGGCTCTGGCCGTCCTGGCGCATGTGGTTTTCCTTGTTTTTGCCCAGGTACACCTGGTAGAGGTCGTCGGCGGTCATGCCGCTCTCAATGCACATGGCAATGAAGAAATGCAGAATGTCGGACAGTTCCTCGTGGATGTTCTGCCGGTTCAGCTCGTGGGGGTTCTTCCACCACTTGAAGTTGACCTCTTCCAGCAGCTCGGCCAGTTCGGAGATCATGGCCAGGGTCTGCTTCTGCAGCCACTGCTCCATGGAGATGTCGCCCAAATTGCGCTCCCGCCTCAGCTTGTCCTGAAAGCCCTTCTGCAGTTCAAAAATATGTTCCAGCTTATCCAAGTGCTTCGCCTCCAATCAAATACAGGATCTGATCCGCGTTCTTGCCCACCACCGCAGCGCAGGGTTCGTTGCAGAGGATCTTCTCTGCGATGTCCAGCACCATTTCCGGGGTGACGGCGTCGATCTTTTCCAGGATTTCCTCCGGGGATTTCAGCTCATTGCGGAGCAGCATGCTCCGGCCGATGGACTGCATCCGGCCGCTGGAGCTTTCCAGGCCCATGACGTAGCCGCTGCGCAGCTGGGCCTTGGCGCTGAGGAACTCCTTCTCGGTCATGGGGTCGTCCTTCCAGCGGCGAAGCTGCTCCTGCACTTCACGGATCACGGTCTCGCCGTTTTCCGGGGTGGTGCCCACGTACAGATTGAAGCTGCCGATGGAGTTGTAGCCGCTGGTGTAGGTGTAGATGCTGTAGGCCATGCCCAGTTCCTCCCGGATGCGCTGGAAAAGCCTGCTGCTCATGCCGCCGCCCAGGATGTTGTTGAAAATGGAGATGGCGTACACCTTATCGCAGCCCGCAGGCACGCCGGGGAAGCCCATGCAGATGTGCAGCTGCTCCGTATCCTTCACCTTGCTGAGTTTGCGGAAGGCAAACTGCTGGGGCTTTTTCTCGTTTTCACCGGCGGACGGGTTGGGGAAATCCTTGAAATACTGGCCGATCAATTCCAGGAACTGCTGCCAGTCATAATTGCCGGCAATGGACACCACCATGTTTTCCGCGTGGTAATGCTTTTGCCAGAAACTGATGATATCCTCCCGGCTGTACGCGGAGATCTGCTCCTTGGGCCCCAGGATGGGTCGGCTCAGGCTGCCGTCAAACTGTGCTTCCGCCAAAAGCTCGTGCACCAGGTCGTCCGGCGTATCCTCCACCATGGCAATCTCCTCCAGCACCACGCCCCGCTCTTTGCTCAGCTCTGTCTGGTCAAACACCGGGCGCAGGGCCAGGTCGGACAGGATATCCACCGCCAGGGGCAGATTGTTGTCCATCACCTTGGCGTAGTAGCAGGTGCATTCCTTGCTGGTAAAGGCGTTCAGCTGCCCGCCCACCATGTCCATCTCCTCGGAAATCTGCCGGGCGTTACGGGTCTTGGTGCCCTTGAATACCATATGCTCGATAAAATGGCTCAAGCCGTTCTCGGCGGCAGACTCATTGATGCTGCCAACCTTCACCCACACACCTACCGTGCAGCTGTGCACATGGGTCAGCCTCTCCCCCACGACCCGGAGGCCGGAGGGCAGCGTAATTTGATCAAACATATTTCGTTTCCTTTCCTTAAGGCGAAAGCCGCCCATTGTCGGGCATTTCCCGGCAACCGGCGGCTTTCTCAATTCTATTCCTTAGGTACGGTCATTGTTGCCGCCAAAGGGACGTCCGTCTCTGCGGGGCGGGCGATTGCCACGGCCGCCGCTGCGGGCGCCGCCTTCGGGAGCGGCGGGATAAACAATGTCGGTACGGATCAGGTTCACACGGCCCTGAGAGTCGATCTCATTGACCTTGACCTCGATTTCGTCGCCAATGTTCATCACATCTTCCACCTTTTCCACGCGATGGTCGGCCATCTTGGAAATGTGGAGCATGCCGTCCTTACCGGGGGTCAGCTCAATGAATGCGCCAAAAGGCATGATGCGCACAACTTTGCCCAAATATACATCGCCAACTTCCACATCCTTGGCAATGCCCTCGATGATGCGGCGGGCCTTGGTGGCGGCAGCTTCGTCGGGGGTGGCAATGTAGACGCGGCCATCGTCCTCGATGTCAATCTTCACGCCAGTCTCGGCGATGATCTTGTTGATCATCTTTCCGCCGGGTCCAATGACCTCGCGGATCTTTTCGGGATTGATGGTGAAGCGGACGATCTTGGGAGCGTACTTGCTCAGGTGCTCTCTGGGCTGAGCGATGGTCTGCAGCATGATCTCCATGATCTTCAGACGACCGATGCGGGCCTGCTCCAGAGCGCGCTCCAGGATGTTGCGGTCGATACCGGCAATCTTGATATCCATCTGGATGGCGGTGATGCCCTTGATGGTACCGGCAACCTTAAAGTCCATGTCGCCCAGGAAGTCTTCCAGGCCCTGGATGTCAGTCAGAACGGCAACGTTGTCGCTCTCGGTGTCCTTAATGAGGCCCATGGCCACACCGGCAACGGGAGCCTTGATGTTCACGCCGGCGTCCATCAGGCTGAGGGTGCTGCCGCAAACGGAAGCCATGGAGCTGGAACCGTTGGAGGACAGGATCTCGCTCACCAGACGCAGTGCGTAGGGGAAGTCTTCCTCAGAGGGGATGACGGGCAGCAGAGCACGCTCTGCCAGAGCGCCGTGGCCGATTTCGCGGCGGCCGGGGCTCTTCATGCGGCCAGCTTCGCCGGTGGCGTAGGGCGGCATGTTGTAGTGGTGCATGTAGCGCTTGCTGTCCTCGGTTCCCAGGCCGTCCAGGATCTGAACGTCGCTCATGGAACCCAGAGTGGTCACAGTCAGGGCCTGGGTTTCACCGCGGGTGAAGATGGCGCTGCCGTGAGTGCGGGGCAGGACGCCCACTTCGCACCAGATGGGACGGATATCGGTCAGGCCGCGGCCGTCGGGACGGATGCCCTTTTCCAGGATCTTCTTGCGCATGATTTCCTTGTTGAGGTAGTACAGCGCATCGGAAACCTCGGACATACGGCCTTCGAACTGCTCGGCAAAATGCTCGGCGGTCTCGGCCTTCACCTGAGCCTCACGGGCCTGACGCTCGTGGCGGTCGGTGGTCTCAAAGACCCAGCAGCACTTGTCATAGGCGTATTCGCGAACAGCAGCCTTGATGTCGTCGCCGGTCACAACCAGAGTGACCTGGGACTTTTCCTTGCCGATCTCGGCCTGGATGCTGTCAATGAAAGCAACAATCTTCTTGATCTCGTCGTGAGCCAGCATGATGGCCTGGAGCATCTGCTCTTCGGTCACTTCTTCGGCGCCGGCTTCCACCATCAGCACGGCATCGCGGGTGCCGCTGACGGTCAGGTGCAGGGTGCTCTTGGCGCGCTGGGCTTCATCGGGGTTGATGATGAGCTCGCCATCCACGCAGCCAACCACCACGGTACCGGTGGGGCCGTTCCAGGGGATGTTGCTCACAGCCAGAGCAGCGGAAGAACCGATCATGGCGGGCACTTCCGGGGGAATATCCTTATCAACACTCAGGCAAGTAGCCACAACCTGAACGTCGTTGCGCATGCCCTTGGGGAACAGGGGGCGCAGGGGACGGTCGATGAGGCGGCAGGTCAGCGTGGCCTTCTCGGTGGGGCGGCCTTCGCGCTTGATGAAACCGCCGGGGATCTTGCCGACAGAGTACTGCTTTTCTTCGAAGTCAACGGACAGGGGGAAGAAATCGACGCCGTCACGAGCCTGCTCGCTCATGGTAGCGTTGACCATGACTACGGTATCGCCGTAGCGGACGAAGGCGGAGCCAGCCGCCTGCTGGGCATACTTGCCAAATTCGATGCTGAGCGGCCGACCCGCCAGTTCTGTGGTAAAGACCTTGTACTCCATTTTTTTCTTACTCCTCTTCTTCCTTCCGGCCTCGGAATTCTCTCCGGGCCTCAATCCACATCCGCGCCCAGCGCAGATGCCGGATGAACGCATTGCGTTCCTGCCGCCGTAAGCCATGTTGGCGGCATTTTTCCTGATTGCAAAAACAGCCGTGTTTGGAGGGATAGCCCCGCCAAACACGGTTGCATTTCCGAAATTACTTTCTCAGACCCAGCTGAGCGATCAGGGTACGGTAGCCCTCGATGTCAGTCTTCTTGAGGTAATCCAGCAGGCCGCGACGCTTACCGACCATCAGCAGCAGACCACGACGGCTGTGGTGGTCCTTCTTGTTGAGCTTCAGGTGCTCATTGAGGTGGTTGATGCGGGCGGTCAGCAGAGCGATCTGCACTTCGGGGGAACCGGTGTCGCCTTCGTGACGAGCGTAGGTGTTGATGATTTCGGTCTTGGTCATTTGGGTTTGCCTCCTTAACATGGTAACGGCGATGCCGTTCCGTTGGTAATCGCCGTGAACATAGCCAGCCGTTGGCTTTCAGCAAGCTGCGCACACGGTTCATCCTGCGTGGTCACACGCGAAAATTATTATACCACGCCCTTGCGGGTTTGTAAACGCTTATTTTGCAGTTTTTACAGGGTTTTGCCCTGATTTTTCAGCAAAATTGGCGCTTAGAGAACCTTCTCGGACATCTGCACGCCGCCCAGCACGTGGAAATGAAGGTGCTTGACGGTCTGGCAGGCATGCTCGCCGCAGTTGTTGATGATGCGGTAGCCGCTTTCCTCAATGCCCAGTTCACGGGCCACCTTGCCGCAGGCGCGGATGCAGGCAGCCAGCTGGGCGTCGGTCAGGTCCTCATTGTGGGCGACGTCGGGGGTATGCTTCTTGGGCACCACGATCACATGCACAGGAGCCTGGGGCGCGATATCCCAGAAAGCGTAAGTGTTTTCGTCCTCGTAGACCTTCTTGGAGGGAATGTCTCCCGCCACGATCTTGCAAAACAGACAATCGTTCATGTTCGTACTTCCTTTCAGAGTCAATCTACCACAACGCCCGACATGCCTTCCTCCGTCAGGGCGCGAAGTTCCACAGTCACCAGCCGGCCGGTCTCTCCCCTGTCCATGACCACGTGGATGTATTCCGGGGTGTAGCCGGTCATGCCGCCGTCGGGGGCAGGATCCTCCACCAGCACGGACACCTTCCGGCCGATAAACCGCTGCCGGTAGTCGTCCGCCAGTTCATTGCCCACCTGGATAAGCCGGTTGACCCGCTGGCTTTTCACGTGCTCGGGCAGCTGACCGTCCATCTCGGCGGCGGGGGTGCCTTCCCGGGGGCTGAAGGGAAAAACATGCAGCCTGGAGAAGCCCACCTTGCGGCAAAAATCAATGGTTTCCTGAAATTCTTCCTCGGTTTCACCGGGGAAGCCCACGATCACGTCCGTGGTAAAGGCGGCGTCGGGCCAGGCGGCGCGGATGCGCTGCACAGCCTCCAAAAACTGGGTGGTGTTGTAACCACGCTTCATGCGGCGCAGCACCTGATCGCTTCCGCTTTGCAGCGCCAGATGGAACTGGGGACAAAGCTCCGGCATTTCCCTGGCAGCGGCCACAAAAGCTTCGTTGGCCACCCGGGGCTCCAGAGAACCCAGGCGGATGCGACTGACGCCCTCCACGTTGGCGGCCCGCATGGCGTCGGCCAAAGAGGGGCGGCCTTCCAGATCCCGGCCGTAGCTGGTCAGGTGGATGCCGGTGAGCACCAGCTCCTGAAAGCCAGCCATTGCAAGGGCCTCCGCTTCCCTGCGGATATCCTCCAGCGTCCGGGAGCGGATATTGCCCCGCACAGACGGGATGATGCAGTAGGTGCAGCGGTTGTCGCAGCCCTCCTGGATCTTCATCACGGCCCGGGTGTGGCCCTCGTGAGCGTGGATGGTCAGGGTTTCATAGGGCACGTTCTGGATGTCGCCCACGGCCACCTTCTGCACGTTTTCCCGGATGGCTTCTTCCAGCAGTTCAACCACTTGGCCCCGGTACTGGTTGCCCAGGATCAGCCGTGCGCCGGTGGGAAGTAGCTCCGCGCCCATGCGCTGGGCCAGGCATCCGCAGACGATCAGCTCTGCCTGGGGATTTCGGCGGCGGCAGCGGCGGATGAGCTGCATGCTCTTCTTGTCGCCGGAGCCGGTGACGGTGCAGGTGTTGACCACGTACACGTCCGCCGGAACATTCCCGGAAACAGCCGAATAGCCATGCTGTTCAAAAAGCTCCAGCATGGCCTGGGTATCATATTGATTCACCTTGCAGCCCAAGGTGGTGAAGGAAACCGTTTTCTGCATGTGTTTGCTTCGTTCCTTTTGATCAATTACATTTCATGGAGGGCCGTCCACAAAACCGACAGGGCGCACAGCCCGGCGGTCTCGGTGCGGAGGATGCGGGGCCCCAGGGTGACGCTTCGTGCGCCAAGCTCCGCCAGCTTCTGCTGCTCGCTCTCATCGATGCCGCCTTCCGGCCCGATGACGATCAGCACCTTGCCGGGAGTGCCGTTTTCCTGGCAGTATTCCCCTACCGCCTTGCTCAGGGGCAGAGCGTGCTCTTCCTCCCAGGCAACCAAAATCAGGTCGAACTGTTCCTCCTGGATGCGCTTCAGGGCGTCCTTCATGGTGGCGGTGGCGCTGACCTGCGGTACATGGGCCCGGCCGCTCTGTTTGGCAGCCTCCATGGCGATGCGCTGAAACCGCTCCCGCTTCCGGGCGTCCTTCATGCCCTTGTCCGCCCGGGCCACGCTGCGCAGCATTTCCACCGGCCAGATCTCCCAGGCGCCAAGCTCCGTGGCCTTCTGGACGATCATCTCCAGCTTGTCGGCCTTGGGCAGGCCCTGGAACAGCACTGCCTTGGCGGGGGCTTCCGGCGAGGGGCAAAGCTCCGTCACTTTGGCGGTAACCTGGGCAGAAACGTCGGTCAGCACGGCGTTGTAGCGGTTCAGGCCGTCCAACAGCTGGACTTCCTCCCCCGCTTTCAGCCGCAGCACCTTGGCGGCGTGGTCGCTCTCTTCCTGGCTGAGCACAATTTCCTGCCCGATGTTTTCCACGGGCAGATCCACAAAAAAGCGATGCATGGTTTACTTAGCCTCGTTCTTCAAGCACAGGGCGACCCATTCGCCCTTCTCGATGCGGTCATGCAGGGTGTAACCCGCTTCCAGAGCGGCGTCCATGACCTGCTGTTCCTTCTCCCGGATGATGCCGGAGCAGATGAGCAGACCGTCCTTTTCCAGGTGGCGGGTCATGGGGCCGGCCAGCATGCAGATGGCGTCAGCCACGATATTGGCCACAGCCAGGTCGCAGGGCATGGCTTCGCTCTTGCAAAGGTCGCCCACCACCACACGGATCTGTTCCTCCACGCCGTTCAGGGCCACGTTTTCCTTGGCCACCTTCACGGCGTCCGGGTCGATGTCAATGGCCAGGATATCCTTGGCGTTCAGCTTGGCGGCGGCGATGGCCAGAATGCCGCTGCCGGTGCCCACGTCCATCACCCGCATGCCGTCGGCCAGATAACGTTCCAGCAGCTGCATGCACATGTTGGTGGTTTCGTGGGTGCCGGTGCCGAAAGCCATGCCGGGATCCAGCTCAATGACCAGGTCGTCAGGCTGCACGGCGTAGTCCTCCCAGGTGGGCTTCACCACCAGGTGGCTGCCGATGCGGAAGGGCTTATAATACTTCTTCCACTCTTCGGCCCAGTCCTCGTCCTTCACGTTGTCCTGGTCAATTTTCAGGCTGCCCAGATCCACGCCCAAATCCATGGCGGCATACATCTGAAGCTGCTCCTTCAGCGCGGCCACGGTCTCGTCCACATCGGAATCCTGCTCAAACCATCCCTTGACCACAACGTCCTCGGGCATGTTTTCCAGCAGCTTTTTATCGTACAGTTCCCAGTACACGCCGGGCTTGTCCGGATCGGGAACGTCATTGCGATCCTTGATCTCCGTGCCCAGAGCGCCCAGCTCCATCAGCACGCCGCTGACAAGATCCGCGCCCTCGGTGGTGGTATGTACGCTGATTTCACGCCATTGCATGTTTGTTCCTCCATTCGCGCATCATTCGTCGGCGATGCTAGCAAAGTAAAGAATATCGCAGATAGACCGGGAGCTGCTGTTGGAATTGAGGGTCTTATCCAAGTAAACCACATGGGCCGATCCACCGCCGTCCAGATTGTAGGCGATCTGCGCATCAGGGATGATCTCCTTGATGGCAACGGCAAATTTCTTGAGATTGATTCCCACAGTGGAGTCGGTCTTACCGTCCGCCTGCACAATGGCATAGCTCAGCGGGCCCCGCTGCACGATAGCAACGCGCTGCTGCTTTTTGGTGGACTGATAGAATTTGGTTTCAGGTTCCAGCACAACGCCATCCTGAATCAGAATGGGTCCAAAGTTAAAGGAATTGACCACAAAGCGGCCTTCTTCCATATTGGCGATATACTGATTGATATCGTCCAAGGTAGGAAGGGTAAGAACGTGGAAATCGCCCATGTTGTCAATGAGCAGCACATCGTGCTCAGCATCAGGACGCTCACGAAGCAGCTGACACTGGCGAACCAGGTAGCCAAAATCGTTATACTTGAAGAAATCGCCATTAACGCAGACGATGCTATTCACACTCTTTGCAATAATCTTTGTCTTCACATAGCGGTGGTCATCGTAGGTGCCATAGCTGGCGGCGGTGCGGATCTGGGAGGGATCCACAATGTCCACATATGCCACGATGTACTTCAGGCCGTTATGACGAAATCTTTCCACCTTCACATGGATGGACTCATCCTTGTACTCCAGCTTATCCTCGCCCAACCGATTTTCCTTCTTCCAGGGATGGGTGGCGCCCACATCGCTGTCCAGGGGCAGGGGCGTAATGCTGGCGCTAGCGATGCTTGCAGAAAACAGCAGTATCACGCCAAGCAAAAGGGCAATCCAATGATTCAACTTTTTCATCTTACTTTTCCTCACCTTCGCTGGGGATTGCGGTGGCAAAATAGAGAATATCGCCCACGGAGCGCATTTTCAGCGCCTTCTGGCCATTCATTTTGGTGTAGTTCAGCAGCATGGTGGTGGAGGTGCCGCCGTCCAGGTTGTATGCGTTGATGCAGCCCAGGTCATACATCAGCTGAGCGATCTGCTGATGCGTGAATCCCACAGAGTTTTTCTCCATGGGGCCATCTGTGGCAACAAGAACATACTGCAACGGGCCAAGCTGACCAAACGCTGTGCGCTGCTTATATTTCGGCCTGCGGTCAATTTCGCACATTTCGCCATCAATCACAAGCGCAGGGCCAAAGCAAAAAGATGTTACAATCTCTTCATCAAGCGCGTCAACACCTTCACGGGTGAGAGGCGCAACAATGTGAAAGTCGCCGTTCACATCAATAAAGAGTCCATCGTATTCTTCATTCGGACGATCGCGCAAAAGCTCTCCTTTACGGTAAATAACACCGGCATTATGGTAGACAAACCAGTCAGCATTTGTGCAGAAAACCGCATTTACCCTACGAGCAATCTCGCTGACGCCAATGGTTGTCTGGGAAGGATATTTTCGTGCCTGTTCCGTACGGAGCTGACTGGGATGTGCAATTTGCACAAAAGCGACAGCCACAGGCGTATCATATACTCTAATTTTATGAACCTTTACATCCAAGGAATCATCATGATAAGAAAAACCATCCTCGGAAAAACAAGCAGGATTTCCAACATATTTCATGTCTTCCTTAATAGGAAGCGGCTGAACATAGTCCGGAAATTCCACGGGAGTCATGGTAGGCAGCGGATAAGTGTCTTCCAGTTCCTCGCCAACGGCGGGCAGGGCCGGAATCAACAGAACTGCCAGCATCACAAGGACAAGGCTCCGTTTCAGTAGTTTCTTCATAAAATAGCATTTCCTTTCGTTTTCGTTACAAAGGAGGTTAAGCGGCCAGAGTTTCCTCTTTGGAGTAGCTCAGATGGCGGATGGCCAGCACGCATCCCAGGATGACGGCGCAGCAGGCGGTCATGACCAGGTAGCACTGGGCAGGGGTCTCCAAGAACTGCAGGAAGGGAATACGGCCCTCGGTGGCAAACTCCAGCAGCAGGCACAGGGCCACCATTACAAAGAACAGCACCATCCACAGGGTCTTGGCAAGATTGTGGCCGGTATTTTTGCCCCGCACCAGGTAGATGACCAGCACAGTCAGCAGCAACACGCCGCTGAACAGCTCGGAGCAACGCACGAAACCCCAGCGGAGGAAGTCGTCCCGGCGGAGGCTCTCGAAGATGATTTGTGCGCTGGCATACATGCCCAAGCCCAGCAGCGCCCGATCGCCCGCAGGCTGACGGCCCTTCATGCACAGGGTGATCACGAAAATCGGCAGCGCCCATACAGCTTCACCGGCAAACAGGGCCCAGTTCCAGCTCTCGTAGTAGGGATCATACGTAGCGAAGGGGAAACGGCAGAAGCCATTGATCTCCTCGATGTACTCGCCGTAGCCCTGGCCAAAATAGCCTTCCGCCAGGCGAACCGCCACGATGAACAGGAAACCGGCGGGAGCAAAGCCATCGGCGATCTTGCCAAGCTTCACGCCGGAGGCCTTAGCAGCAATGATCAGCGCCAGGAACACGCCCAACATGCCGCCGTAGAGCATGTGCTTGCCAGCGGAGAAGTCGAAAAATGCAGCAATTCCCAGATCAGAAATCACAAAACTCAGTTGCATTAGGCAGTAAAACAGATGGGAAAACAGGCAACCAAGCACCGGAGAAAGCACGGCAGCCAGGACAATTCCCTTACCATTTACGCCTTCCTTGCGCATCAGCAGCGCAGCCAGGACCAGCGCCAGCGCCAGGCCGACTACCAGCGTAATGATCACTGCGGTCATATTGGGTTCACCGATGGAAAACTGAAACATTCAGATCATCCTTTCCGTATATTCTGATGGATTTACTCGGGTACGGTTTCGTCAAAAGTGATATATTCGTTGGAATGGAAAACATAGTAAAGCACTTCGTACCGCGGATGATTACGCCAACCGTATCCGGTGCTTCCGGTAGAATAAATGATCTCGGTATTGGGAAATGCATCCTCAATTTCCTTGCGGACTTCCTTGGTGATACCGTTTTCCCCGTACCAAAGCCGCTCAATGTTAGGGCAGGTTTTGAGGGGCGTCCAATCCTTGGCCTTGTTGTAGGTCAGGTTCAAATCCAGCAGGTTGGGGTTACCAGACAGGGGCGTCAAATCGCTGATCCTGTTCATGAACAGTTCTGCGTATTCCAGGTGTTTCAGATTTGCCAACGGAGAAATATCCGTGATCTTGTTATCCGCCAGGATCAGGATGCGCAGCTCTGTCAGTTCGCCGATGAAACTGATGTCCTTAATGGCGTTGTGGCCCAAATCCAGGGCTTTCAGTTGGTAGCAGTAACGCAGATTCTCAAAATGCTCCGTCTTAAAACGGCGGCTGTCTTCTGTCTTCAGCGTGGTAAAGACCGAAGCGTCCGTGCGGACAAACCAGCGGCCCACGTGCAGCGTCCAGCCAAAACGAATGTCCGGATAGGATTCAAAGAGTTCCGCCATGTACTCATCGGGCAGCTCGTTGTCAAACATGTCCACCTTGGTGAGGGCGGGCAGGCAGGGCAGCTTTTGCCTGACCTCTTCCAGCTGTTCCGGGGTGAGTTCGCCCTCCAGAACCAGCTCCGTGGCATCGCTGGAAACGTCCACGCCGCAGACGTTCAGGGTGTAGCCAAACTCCGCGTCGGGGTACTTCTCCAGCAGGGCAGTCAGCGTCTCCGGCGCAAGAATATCGCCGGTCAGTTCCACCTTTTCTCCGGGATGATCCGCCATCCATGCTTCCACATCGGCCGCGGTGTCAAAATCCGCCGACGCGGCAACAGGCAGAACCATCAGCAGCAAAGCAAGGCAAAGCTTAATCCAGAGGGATGTTTTCAAACAGATCACCGCCTATCACATCCTCGCCCACGGTGGAGCCGTACAGACCGAAGATGGCGTTATCGTACAGGCCGCCGTTGCGAACCACAAACCGGAACACGCGGCCCTTGGTATCCTTGATGGAGTCCCCTACCTGGCTTTCGTGGCAGTCAAAGGCTTCCTTGGCCACCTCCAGGGAGGTTCGTCCGCCGAAATAGTCCAGGGGGATGTTCCAGTCAAAGGATTGCTGGTTTTCCTCCCACAGGTGCAGGTACAGCTTGGCGGGCTGCCAGGCCGGGCCGCAATCCGGGCGGACGTCCGGGTTGCCCACGTTGTCATAAATGTACATGCCGAGCTCGGCCGCCGTCTTGTGAGCGCCGTGGCCGTACTCGCCGTTGATGTCGTGGGTCACGATCACCTGGGGCTGATACTGCCGCACCAGGCGGATGAAGTAGCTTTCCAGCTCCTCCTGGCCCCACACCTCGTAGAAGCGGCGGACGGTACTGGCGCGGAAGTCCTTGCGGTTCTCCGCTATAGGATAGTTGCGGATGCCCGCCGTCCACAGGCCGTTGAGCAGTTCTTCCATGCGCAGGGGGCGGGAGTAGGTCAGGTAGACCACCTGCACGTCCACGTCCTCCCGGGCCGCGTAGGTGGGGATCATGCCGCCCAGGAAGATGTACTCGTCGTCCGGGTGGGCGCTGAGGATCATCAGGTCGCAGCGGTCGATGGTCTTCCACTCGTGGACTTCCGGGGGCAGAGTGCCCTGGCCGTAGGGAGTCAGCTCCAGCATGCTCAGGCTAGCCTTGCCTTTCTCCGCCCGGCGGACGATGCGCAGATCCGTCAGCCCATCCAGATGCACCACTTCCTGGGCAAAACCGTCCAGGCCGTACTCCCCTGCGTCCACCCACTGGTCGTTTTCCAGGGTCTGGAGCGTCCAGGGTTCCTGGGGGCCAAACCACTGAATGTACAGCGCGTGGATGGTTTCCTGAGAGTGAAGCTCAATAAATGCCTCTCCCTTTTTTTCCGTGGTGAATGCGCTGCGGGAGGTTCCGTTGGTCAGATAGCGCATATCCTCCGTGGTTGAGGCGTCGAAAACGGTGACGGACTGCAGGTTTTTGGCATATTCCTCTGCGGCTGCCGGAAATGTAATGCCGCAAAGCAGCAAACCAAGGGTCAATACGGTGGCCAGGATTCTACGTTTCATCATCAGCCGTCCTCTCCGTTTCAGGGTAACAAAAACAAACTTCGCGTTTTGCCAAGCTGTTCAATTATAGCATATTTATGCCTGTTAAGTCTATAAAAAAAGCCGCAAAGCAGGGATTTCCAGAAAAGAAAAAACCCTGCCGGAGTGCGGGCTTGCACTTTGGCAGGGAGATGGATGAAAATCAATTGTTGAACAGGTTGCGCAGCTTTTCCGCAAAGGAACGGTTTTTCTCGTATTCCTTGCCGGTCATGCTGGTTTCCAGCTGACGGAGCAGTTCCTTCTGCTTGTCGTTCAGGCGCTGGGGGGTTTCTACGTTCACGGTCAGGAGCAAGTCGCCCTTTGTGCCGCCGCGCAGGGAGGGAATGCCCTGGCCCTTGATGCGGAAGGTGGTGCCGGTTTGGGTGCCCTCGGGGATGCGATGCTTGACAGGCTTTTCCAGGGTAGGCACGTCGATCTCTGCGCCCAGGGCCGCCTGGGTAAAGCTAATGGGCATATCCAGCAGGATGTTGTTGCCCTCCCGCTTGAACAGCTTGTGGGGCTTTACCGTTACGGTGATGTACAGATCGCCGGCAGGGCCGCCCCGCATACCGGGCTCGCCCTCGCCCCGCTTGACCAGGCTGACGCCGTCCTGCACGCCCGCGGGGATGCGCAGGGTCAGGGTACGCTTCTTGCGCACATGGCCGGAGCCGTGGCAGTCCGCGCACTTTTCCTTGACGATCTTGCCTTCGCCCCGGCAGTTGGGACAGGTCTGCACCGTCATCATGAAACCGTTGCTGGCGCGCACCTGGCCGGAACCCTTACAGGTGGGACAGGTCTGGGGCTGGGTGCCCTTCTTGGCGCCGCTGCCGCCGCAGGTCTCGCAGTTTTCGTTGCGGAAAAAGTCGATGACCTTCTCGCAGCCAAAGGCGGCTTCCTCAAAGGTGATCTGCAGGCGGTGCTGCAGATCGTTGCCCTGAACGGGGCCGTTTCTGCGTCCGCCGCCGAAGCCGCCGCCAAAGAAGGAATCGAAAATGCTCTCGAACCCGCCCATACCGCCAAAGCCGTTGAAATCAAAGCCACCGCCGCCCATTGGCGGGCCGTCAAAGCCGAACTGGTCGTACCGGGCGCGCTTTTCCGCGTCGCTGAGCACCTCGTTGGCCTCGTTCAGCTCCTTGAAGCGCTCCTCTGCGTTCTTGTCATCGGGATGCAGATCGGGGTGGCACTCCTTGGCCTTTTTGCGATATGCGCTTTTGATCTCGGCCTCAGTGGCGTTTTTCGCCACGCCAAGCACCTCATAATAGTCTCGCTTTGCCAAAAGCTCACCTACTTAACTTTCTAAAAAATTCTCATAAACCGGAAGCGAGCCGGGCGACCCTCTCAGTCGCCCGGCAAAATGCTCCGGCATTCCTTACAAATGGCTGATTAGTGGATGTCAGCGTCAGCGTCGATGGTGCCGTCGTCGTTCATCTGGGGGCCCTGCTGACCGGCGGCGTCTGCGCCTTCCTGCTGGTACAGCTTGCCAAAGATGGCGTAAACCTTCTGGGTCATGGCTTCCATGGCGGACTTGATGGACTCGGTATCGCCGGTATCCTTGACGGACTTCAGCTGGTCAATTTCCTTCTGGACGGTTTCCTTGTCCTCGTTGGTCAGCTTGTCGCCGTTCTCACGCAGCTGCTTCTCCATCTCGTAGATCAGGGTGTCGGCGTGGTTCTTGACCTCCACCTCTTCCTTGCGCTTCTTGTCCTGCTCGGCATACTGCTCGGCTTCCTTCACGCGCTGGTTGATCTCTTCCTCGCTCATGTTGGTGGAGGCGGTGATGGTGATGTTCTGCTCGTTGCCGGTGCCCTTATCCTTGGCGGAAACGTTCACGATGCCGTTGCCGTCGATGTTGAAGGTAACTTCGATCTGAGGCACACCGTGGGGAGCAGGAGCGATGCCGGTCAGCTGGAAGCGGCCCAGGGTCTTGTTATCGCCAGCCATGGGACGTTCGCCCTGCAGCACGTGGATTTCCACGGTGGTCTGGCCGTCGGCAGCGGTGGAGAACACCTGGCTCTTGGAGGTGGGGATGGTGGTGTTGCGGTCGATGAGGCGGGTGAAGATATGGCCTTCGGTTTCCAGGCCCAGGCTCAGGGGAGTAACGTCCAGAAGCAGAACGTCCTTCACTTCGCCGCCCAGAACGCCAGCCTGGATGGCAGCGCCCACGGCCACGCACTCGTCGGGGTTGATGCCCTTGAAGGGATCGGTGCCGGTAACCTTCTTCACGGCAGCCTGCACAGCGGGGATACGGGTGGAGCCGCCCACCAGGATGACCTTGTCGATCTGGGAAGCGGTCAGGCCGGCATCCTTCAGGGCCAGGTTCACGGGGTCGATGGTGCGTTCCACCAGGTCGCGGGTCAGGTCGTCAAACTTGGCGCGGGTGATGGTCACGTCCAGGTGCTTGGGGCCGTTGGCATCGCTGGTGATGAAGGGCAGGTTGACGTTGGTGCTCATCACGCCGGACAGGTCGATCTTGGCCTTCTCGGCAGCTTCCTTCAGTCGCTGGTAGGCCATCTTGTCCTGACGCAGGTCGATGCCCTGATCCTTCTTGAACTCTTCGGCAATGTAGTCGATGAGGCGCTCGTCGAAATCGTCGCCGCCCTGG